>CACWHK010000029.1 GCA_902760755.1 uncultured Lachnospiraceae bacterium
GTACCCTTCCTCCTAACGGTTTAACATTTCGTTGTACCGGGCATTCGCCTCTTCGCTGGCTTTCTTGTTTCTCCAGGCTTCGATCTCCGCGCGGATGGCCAGCATCTCATCCACCACCAGCTCGATCTGCTCCGGCTTCACCTTGTCCAGATACGAGATCATCCGCCACATGGCCTTCGGACTGCCGAGATTCTTCGCGATCTCGTCTCCCAGCTCTGCAGGGAACCCCAGCTCCACCAGGGAATCCTTCAATTCGCCCTTCACGTGGGCCCATTCCTGTTGTTCGTATGTCATAGCTTCCTCCCATGGGTGCTACCTAACCTCCATCGCATTCCGATTATAGCTTAGCGTCAGGAAATGTATCCTCCTCGTGGTATAGGACCCCACCAACCGTGACAGGGTGTCCGCCATAAAGAAGAGGGAGCTTAGGATCGCCATCAGGGTTCCGGATATGAGCATGGATGTATCACTTCCGCCTCCGGCTTCTTCTTATTTTTCTTTATTTCTACTTCTCATTCGCCGGAACCGCACTTCCGCACTCCGGACAGAACTTTCCGGTTACGACGCATCCGCAGTTCGGGCAGAAGCGGTGCTTGGTGCGCATGGCCGTGCGCCGCGTATGCAGCTGCTTATCCTTCGGCCAGGACACCTTGTACTCGATCTGCAGGGATACCGGAGTGTCGGGCTCTGCCGAAAGCTCCCAGCATACCTCTCCACTCTCCTCGTCCCGGATTCCGTCGGAGATATTTGATACCTCGACCTCGATTGCCTTATCCGTGGAAACCGGAACCTGGTCCTTCACCAGCACCTTTACGGCCTCGGAGGAGGTGTTCACGATACGGATCTCCGTCGCGCTCACTTCTCTTCGCTCGTTCTTCAGGAACGCATCCTGCCGCTGCTTCGGCTTCTCGGTCCTGCTCACGGTGAGACGCTCGTCCTGTCCGAGAGACAGGGTGAGCAGGTCCGTATCCTGCGTCGGATCCACATAGACGTTGCCCGCAAACGTATCCCCGAGATAGATGGCTGCATCCGCAGGCGGAAGCGGCCAGTCCGCTGCCTTGATCTCTGCGGTAAGGTAGCTGTGTGTATCCACTGACGGGATAGTCAGCACATGGTAGTTTGCCTTTACCGTAAAGGACTGCAGGTCTGCAATATTCCCCTCCGTATCACTGATGATGTCCCGGGCATTCGGCAGCAGGAAGGCCTTCATGGTCTCCTCCTCCGACATCTCTGCGGCTTCCATCTTCAGACTGTTCATCATCATGGCACTTGGTGCAGCACCAAACGCTGCATCCTCCACGCACTCCTCATCGATCGCACAGCCATCCTCCGCTGCCCGCATGGCCATCATGCCCACACCCTTGGCACGGGTGCGAAGCTTCGGCGGTTCCACCAGAGTCAGCTGCAGGGAAGACATGGTTGGAATCTCATTGGATGCCGAGGGATTACCGGTATAGAGGGATACTTTCACCTGCTTCCAGTCCTCGCCGGACCGCTGCACGATCTCCGCCTTCATGCGGACCTCCAGCGGACTTCTGTCATCCGTATACTGCACCTCATACTTCGGAGCCCAGAAGCTGGCCTGCTCCTGATACTGCAGGATGAAGGGAACCTCTCCGGCCTCCTCGGCCTGCAGCTCCGCCAGGATCACGGGCTGATCCTCGTCCTTCTCGATATCCTCCAGATTCTCCTCCAGTTTCTTCTTCTCTTCCTCCAGCCGGTCGATCTCCCGGTGGATCGAAAGGAGCTGCTCCGGAAGCGCTTCCATCATCCGCTCCTGCTCCTCCAGCGTCACATTCTTCCGCCCGGAGCAGTTTGCATTCTGCTGCCTGAGCTTCAGCATCAGCCGGTTGGTCTCGATCTGATACTCCAGATCCGCGATATCCTTCTTAACCTTCTCCGACTCCTTCGTCACATCCTCCTTCAGATCATCGATCCCCACAACCTGCAGGTTGATGGCCCGGACCTTCCCCGGGAACTTGAGACGGAAGCTTCCGGAATCCGCACTCTGCGTCATACCCGCGATGTACAGCACATTTCTTCCTGCCGTAAGCGGTGCTTTTCCCGTACGCATCACCGTAGCTCCTGCCCGGTAGACCTGTACCTCAGTTACACTTGTTTTGATCAGCATGTTGCTACCCCCTTCTTATTCAACCAGTAACCTCTCCAATACTCACCTGCAGCCATTTCGCCGTTTGCTTTGAGATAGTACCAGGTTCCGTCGATCCTCATTCCTGATTTCCACCTAATTTTGATTCTAACATAATTCATGACGAAATCAATGGAATCATGTCTATTTTATTCTACTCAACGTCCCGGACTTACGGTTTGTAAAAATCCGGAATTGATGCTACAATAGTGGACAGCAATTATGTAAATCAGATCATGAAACGGAGGTTTCTGTGTATGAAAACAAAGAAACATATTTTCACCCGACTTGCAGCGCTGGTGCTGGCCGCCTTCCTGGCAGTCACCCTCTGGACAGCGGATTCCTATGCATGGGATGAATGGGATCAGCCGGAATCCACGGGGAACAGTAAGTTTGATGCCTTCATCAGCGACCCTGAGTTTACGGATGATGTATACTGGCCCCTGGCCCAGCATACGAAGATCTCCAAGTCCGGTGCCTCGGGCTGTGCGTCCTACGCAGCAGATTTTGTAAAGTACTGCTACGGCATCGATGCCCTGACCAGCAAGGATTCTTACTCGGATCCCAGTCAGATCCGTGCCGGGGATGTGATCCATCTCACCAGCACGAATTCCGGCCACTGGTTCGTGGTCCTGAAGCGTGACGGGAACTACCTCTACACCGCAGAGGGCAACTGGGCCAGCTACACCCGGATCGGCTGGAACTACATGATCGAGGGTGATAACGTGCTGGGCAGCCGCCACAGCTTCGACAAGGGCTATCACTTCCTGCCGAAGGAGCAGACCGGTACCTGGACGAAGGATTCCGACGGCTGGCACTTCTCCTACTGGGAAGGCTCCTACGTCGTGAACGAATGGGTGAAGTATAACGGCAGCTGGTACTATCTGGACGAGGACGGAACCATGGCGACGGGCTGGAAGAAGCTTTCCGGCAAATGGTACTACTTCCGAAACAGCGGACAGATGCACGTGGGCTGGAAGCAGTATGACGGCAAATGGTACTACATGGCAAAGAACGGTGCCATGGTTACAGGCTGGCGGAGCATCAACGGTAACTGGTACTACTTCGCAGGCGGTGCCATGGTCACGGGCTGGCGTAAGCTTTCCGGCAGCTGGTACTACTTCTCCAAGGGTGGCGTGATGCAGACCGGATGGCGGAAGTACGAAGGTCAGTGGTACTACCTGGATGACGGTGCCATGGTAGCCGGTGTCACCATGGAGATTGACGGTGTCGAGTACACCTTCGGATCCGACGGAGTGCTGATCGAGGAGGAAGAAGATACCGGGGAAGAGATTGAGGAAGGAGAAGACTCCGCCGAGGACGGAACCTTCGAGATCGCATAACACAGAGAAAGAGCGGATGTAAGCACATTTTCATGGGCTTACATCCGCTCTTTCTCTGTGTATCTATGGATGTCAGCTCATTCCCATGGGCTTACATCCGCTCTTTCTCTGTGTATTAGTTCTACAGAAGTCCCTTCCCTTTACGTTTATTCTCGTACATGATCTTATCGGCACGCCGCACGGTGTCATCCACCTTCTTATCCTGCTCCGGATCGTACTCCGCGATACCCAGGGAGATATGCACCTCATCCCACTCATTCTCAGCCAGATTGCAGATTTCCTTCCGACGTCTGTGGAAGGACTTGATCAGGCCCTCCATGTTCCGGTAATCCTCATTCTCCAGCACCACCGCGAACTCGTCACCACCCAGCCGGAACACCGGACTGTGGCTGAACACGTGGCAGATGAGACGGCTGGCGTTCTTCAGATAGATATCACCCTTATCATGCCCGAAATGGTCATTGATATGCTTCAGGTTGTCGCAGTCCAGCATGCCGATGGCATACTCCGCGCCCTTCTTTCTGCGCTCCTCCAGCTTCTTCAGGAAGTTGTTGAAGGCACCCTTGTTCCGGACGTTGGTCAGTGCATCCACGTAAACCTTGCGGTTCAGCTGATCCACCAGTTCATGCTCCGCACTGGCCTTCTTCTCCAGGTACAGTCCCCGGATGATCAGTACCAGGACCAGTACCACGATGGCTGCGATGATCAGCAGCACTAAAAGCAGGTGGTCCAGAACGTATTCCCAGAAGGTGGTCTTTACGTCCTCTGTGGAGTAGTACGTAAGAGCCGTGTTGACCGTTGCCTTCGGTACATCATCGGTGATCTTCGTAAGGATGGAGTAAAGCTGCCCCTGCCCTTCATTTACGGCAAAGCAGTAATCCATATCCACGCCGGTATATACCGTATCCAGATGCAGCTTCTCGCACTGCTTGGAAATGTTGTTAAAGCGGTAATTACTGATGATCACGCAGTCTGCTTCGCCTGCAGCCACCGCATCCAGTCCCGCAGGTGTATCTTTAAAGTACTTCACCTGCCAGAGCGGGAAATGATCCTTCAGGAACATCTCATAGTTGGTATTGCCCTCGTTGACCGCAACGGTCAAGATCTTTTTCTTGATGAATTCCTTCTTCTCATCCTCCCGGACCACCGCATCCATTTCCGTGGTCATCAGCGCCGGGGTCATGACCACACCGGCCCGCTCCCCGTCATAGTCCGTAAGGTTTGCCGGGAACATGCAGTCCACCTCGCCCGCGTTGAGCGCCGCTATGGCGTCCGATGCCGAAGCGTAGGCCACCGGCTCAAATTCGATGGTGGCATTCTCCATCACCGTGGAGGCATACGCCAGATAATCCTTCAGTGCACCGGTCAGCTCTCCGGTCTTCTCATCCTTGGCGCAGAAGGCAAGATACCCGTCCTGATATGCCACACGGATCTTCCCGTGAGCGGACAGCCACTCCAGCTCGTCCTCGCTGAGGTATATGTTCGTTCCCGAGCCCTTCAGATACTTCTCATACAGCCGCTGATGGTAATTGGCATTCTCGTTCTGGATCTGATTCATGGCTCCGTCCAGCTCTGTCATAAGATCCGGACGATCCTTATTCACTGCAAAGTAGAAATCCGAGGAACCGATCTTCCAGAGAGGTCGGAGGACCTCCGGATCTCCGAAGGAGTCCAGCATGACGTAGGCATCCAGCTCTCCGCTCCGAAGCTTCTCCATGGTGGTGTCCTGGGACTCCGACAGCTCGATCAGATCCACCCGGATACTGTGGACCTTCAGCCAGTCATTGAAGAGATCCTTCTGGAAGCTGCCCTTATCCACTCCCACCTTCTTCCCCTTCAGGGAATTGATGTTATCGTCCACGATGGCCGTGTTGTTAAGCCCCGTAAAGACATAGTAGGACTCGGTGCCCATGGTCAGGGAGGAGTACAGGATGCTCTTCGCACGCTCCTCCGTGTAGGAAACATCGCTTAGAAGATCGATCTCGCCCTTCTTCAGCTTCTCAAAGAGCTCCGGCCAGCTGCCCTCCACATATTCGTAGGTCCAGCCGGTGTAGGCTGCCACCTTCCGCTGGTATTCATAGCCGTAGCCGGACTTTCTTCCGTAGGCATCCGTCTGATGGAACTTGGACTCATACCATCCGACCCGGACCACCTTGCCCGATCCATCCGAGGCCTTCGAGTCAGGTGCGGTCGCATCGACGGTCACAGTGTCCGTTTCTTCCGCATGTACGATCCCGGGAAGCAGCAAAAGGACCGCAAGGATAAGCAGCACTGCCCACCCTGCGATCCTTCCTATATGCCTTGTCGTCCTTCTTGCGTACACCTTCAGATTCCCCTCATGATCAACGTTCTTAACGGTTGATTTTACCACATTAGAGCGGAAATGTCCATCCGATATCCTTACTCCGTCGCCTTCTTCAGACCCTCTGCCACCAGATGACAGCCCACCATGAGAAGGATCATGATGATAGCTGCGGGAAGCAGCTTATAGGGATGCAGCAAAGCATTCTGGAAGCCGTCGGAAAGCAGCGTTCCCAGGGAACAGGTGCCTGCGGGCATACCCAGGCCCACGAAGGAAAGGAATGCCTCCAGGAATACCGCTGCCGGGATGCTGAGCATGATCTGCGTTACCAGCTTCCCCAGAATGTTGGGAACGATCTCACGGAAGATGATGTGTCCGTGACCTGCGCCCATGGTGCGGGCTGCCTGTACATACTCCAGCTCCTTCACCTTCAGGACCTCGGCTCTTGCGATCAGGCTCATGCTGATCCATCCGGAGAGCATCAGCGCCAGGATGATGGAACCCATGCCGGGCTCCAGCACCAGCATCAGAAGCGTTACCACAACCAGGGTGGGGATACTTCCGATCACGTCGATCACCCGCTGCATGATGATATCCGTCATCCCGCCGAAGTATCCGGAGATGATCCCGTAATTCATGCCTATGATCAGATTGATCACCGTGGCCAGAAGGGCGATGATGAGGGAGATCCGAAGTCCCATAAAGCACCGGGAGAACATATCTCTTCCCAGAGTATCCGTACCGAAGAGATAGTAGGTATCCGTAATCCCCAGGTCCTCATATTTGTTTATCTTTTCGCTTCCTGTGGTTTTCGCCATATTCTCGGAGCCGTCCAGGATCCCCATGGATGCAAGGCCCGGAACCCGGGGTGCCATATTTGCCCGGGAAAGGTCCTGCGCATCATAGGCGTGTCCGGAAAGATACGGTCCGATGATGGCAAGGAGGATCAGAAGCCCCAGGATCACAACACCGGCCACAGCTGACTTCTGCGCAAAGAAGCGCTTCAGTGTTTCATGCTTCACACCGCCGACAGCTTCCGCTGCAGTGCTGCTCCTTTGCTCCGCGGGAGCGAGGACGAAGTCCTCCTGCTGCGGAACATATTCAGTTATACTTTTTTCAACAACTGCTGTTTTTGCCATAGTCCTTCCACCCCCTTCCTATTCCGGTTTCCCACCGAGACGAACTCTCGGATCGATCACGCAGTACAAAATGTCCAGGATCAGCATCACCACGATATAGATGGCTGAGTAGACGAAGCTGAGTGCGATCACCACACTGTAGTCATTGGCGCTGATGGCGTTGGTCAGAAGTCCGCCGACGCCGGGGATCGAGAACATCTGCTCGATCACCAGGGAGCCGGTGAGAAGTCCCACCAGCAGGCCTGCCATCACGGTGATGACGGGCATCAGTGAGTTCTTCAGGATATACTTCAGGATGATGGTCCGGTTGGACAGCCCCTGGCACCGGGCCAGAAGCACGTAGTCGGACTTCATCACGTCGCTTGCCTCCGCCTTGGCAAACCGCGCGATCACGGCCATAACTCCGAGGCTCATGGCCACCACCGGCATGACCGAGGAGGCTACCGGTGCCCGGAAGTCATAGAGCAGCGGGAACAGCGCACTCTTATATCCGAGGAAATAAGAGAAGCACATGGCGAAGAGGTACGAGGGGATTGCGATCCCCAGCAGTGTCAGCAGGTTGTAGAAAAACTTTAAGATCCTGCTCTTAAAAAATGCAGTCAGGAAGCCCAGCAACAGGCCCGCCAGGGTTCCCAGAACCATGCTGAAGAAACCGATCTTCATGGTGATGGGGAACCGGTTTGCCAGAAGCTCCGTGATCGGAGTGTTGGGTGACAGCGAGTAGCTGACCCCAAGATCCCCTCTCAGCATATTTCCGAGATAGTTAAAGAACTGAATGATCACCGGCTTATCCAGTCCGTACTTTTCCTTCAGCTGTGCCACCTGGTCCGGCGAAAGCTTCTCGTCATTGAACGGTGACCCGGGCATGAACTGCAGCAGAAGAAACAGGACGAGGAGGATCACAAAGAGGGTGATCACGGAAATAATCAGACGTTTCGCGATATATCTTCCCATCACTCCACCTCCTTAGAAAGACCTGTCAGGATGCAGCCCACCCCCGTGGGAGTGATCTGGAACCCCTGAACCGACTTTCGGATCAGGTACGCATCTCCCTTGGTGTAGAGCGGGATCAGGGCAGCGTCATTCATCAGCATGTCCTCAGCCTTATGCATCAGCTCATCCCGTTCGAACGAATCCTGTACTCCTATGGTGTTCTGAATCTTCTCGTATAGTGCGTCATACTCCGGATTGTTATAGCCTTCCTTGCTCTCCGTGGAGATAAACAGTGCCAGGAAGGCGGTGGGATCCGCATAGTCAGCCACCCAGCCGGTGTAGAGCATGTCATATCCGCCCTTGAGTCTGGCCGAATTGGCTTCCTTCGCTGTCAGGAGCTTAAGTTCTATGGTAAGCCCCGGAAGGTTCTTCTCCAGCTGGGACTTGATTGCCTCCAGAATGCTGTTTGCTCCGGAGGAAGCAGAGAGGTTCAGGGTGATGCTCGAAACACCAAGTTCACTGAGGCCCTTCTGCCAGTATTCCCCGGCCTTTCCGGGGTCATAGGATGCCTGCTCCGCATATTGCTTCTCATCCCCGGAGAAATCACTTCCGTCCGACTGTCTGTAATATCCCGGAGGACTCACACGCTCCAACGGGCCATAGCCGGTCCGCATAAGATTCTTCACGATATCATCCCGGTCGATACTCTTCTGGATTGCCATACGGATATTCTGATTTGCAAGAGCCGGACAAGTTCTCACATTCAGATTCAGGTAAAACATGCATGCCGTCGAAAAGCTTATCAGCTCAGGATCTCCCTCCGCCAGCTCTGCCAGCTCTCCGGACACCATGACCATATCCATATAGCCCGCTTCATAGCTCATCAGCCCCTGCTGTGCATTTGCAACCACCTGCAGATTGATTCCCGTGACCGTGATATCCTCCTCGTCCACAAAGTATGGGTTCTTCGTGAGATGGATCTGCATGGCCAGAGGCTCATACCGGTCCAGGATATAGGGTCCGCAGGAAAGTATGGTGGTATCGCTGTTTGCATAGTCATCCCCCGCCGAATGATAGAAATCCTCATTGCAGGGGGTGAAGTTGGACATGGTGACCAGGGCGGTGAAGTAGGGGCACGGAATCTCCAGCTCCACCACGAAGGTTTTGTCATCCGGTGCAGAGACCCCCAGTTCACTGACCGGCATCTGTCCCGAAGTCACCTCCAACGCATTTTTGATGGTACAGCTGTCCGTCAGAAGATAGACCGAATTGCTTCCCACATCCGGGTCCGCCAGTCGCTGAAATCCAAAGACAAAATCTGCGGCGGTCAGCGGACGGCCGTCGCTCCATTTCAGTCCTTCCTTCAGATGGAAGGTGTAGGTCTTTCCGTCCTCCGAAACATCAAAGCTCTCGGCCAGAACCGGTATAAGCTCCCGCTCCGCATTGTAGCCGAAGAGCCCTGCGGTGAAGAAGGAGCCGACGAAGCCTGCGTTCGTATCCGCCATCAGCTGCGGATCTATGGTAACCGGAGCCGCGGCAAGTGCGATACTCACCTCCTGCTCCTGATCTGATGTCTTTTTACATCCTCCCAGCATCCCGATCAGAAGCAACACTGCAAGAAAGAGTGATATTCTTTTCTTCATGTCCGCTCCTTTCTAAGCCGGGTAAGGACATTCGGCTTATTCCCTGTGACCGGTGTCTCCTCAGCAGCTTCTGCTCCGGCTTCCTCGTTGCTGTCATAGGCTTCTCCCGCGCCGTACGACGCCCCCCGGGGCATCCACATGGAGAGCTCCGCATCCGTGCACCGTACCCGGTGTGTCTCCGAAAGCATGTGCCAGGTTCCCAGCGCATAGTCGATGCCGGAGGTTCCGTAATCGTAAGGGTCAACGCGGTCCGGCTGGATCACCGGATTCATCCGCGGGATGGCTGCAAGCAGGCTTCTGGTATAGGGGTGCACCGGATTCGTAAAGAGCTCCTCCGGTTCTCCCTCCTCCAGAAGGTAGCCCAGATGCAGCACTCCGATCCGGTCGGACAGGTACCGCACCATGGTAAGGTCATGGGAAATAAAGAGGAAGGACGTGCCTGTCTCCTCTTTGATATTCCGGAGCATATTCACGATCTGTGCCTGCACGGAGGCATCCAGGGCAGCGATACACTCATCTGCTATGATCAGCTTCGGGTTTACCACCAGCGCCCGGGCGATCCCGATCCGCTGCCGCTGCCCGCCGGAGAAGTCCTTCGGGTACCGGTTCCGGTACTCCACGGGGATTCCCACCTTCTTCAGGATCTCCGCCACGATTTCCTCCTGCTCCTCCCGGTTCTTCCCAAGCTTCTGGATCACAAGGGCTTCCCGGATGATCTCTCCCACCGTATGCTTCGGATTAAGAGAGGACATGGGATCCTGGAAGATCATCTGGATATCCTTCATCTTCGCGTTATATTCCTTCCGGTTTCTGATCCCGGTCAGCTCCTCCCCGTTGAAGGTGATGGAGCCGGAGGTTGCCCTGTTCAGTCCGATGATACATTTGCCTATGGTGGACTTTCCGCTGCCGGACTCCCCCACCAGGCCGTAGGTTTCCCCTGCCCGGATCTGAAATGTGATATACTCGGATGCCTTGACCCGACGTCCCTTTGCATCGAAATACATGCAGAGATCGTCCACGGAGAGAAGCACCGAGCCCTCCTTCTTACGCCTTTCTTCCGACATACTCTCTGCCCTCCTGCTTCATGTGCTGGATCCGGTCCTTCAGTTCCTTCGGCATCTCGATCTTCGGTGCACGCTCGTCCGCCAGCCAGGACGCCACATAGTGGGTTCCGGACAGCTTGTAAAGCGGAGGCTCTGCCTTGAAGTCGATGGCCAGTGCATAAGGATTTCTGGGCGCAAATGCATCGCCCACGATCTCCTTCGCCAGATTCGGCGGGGTTCCGGGGATGGAGTAAAGCTCTCCCTTCTCGTCCGCGATCTCCGGAATGGCCGAGAGAAGTCCCCAAGTGTAGGGGTGCCTCGGATCATAGAAAATGTCGAAGACCGTTCCGTACTCGATGATCTTCCCCGCATACATGACGCCCACATAATCCGCGATCTTCGCTACCACCCCCAGATTATGGGTGATGAAGATAACGGAGATGCCCCGGGACCGCTGGATCCGCTGGATCAGCTCCAGGATCCGGTTCTGGATGGTTACATCCAGCGCCGTGGTGGGCTCGTCGCAGATCAGGATCTCCGGATTGCAGGAAAGAGCGATGGCGATCACGATCCTCTGCCGCATACCGCCGGAGAGCTGGTGCGGATACTGTCCCATGGTCCGCTCGGGATCCGTGATCCCCACCTCCCGGAGCAGCTCCACTGACCGGGCATAGGCCTCCTTCCTCGATACGTCCTCATGATTCCGGATGGCCGTGATCAGCTGCGCGCCTATGGTCATGGTGGGATTCAGGGACGTCATGGGATCCTGAAAGATCATGGAGATCCGCGAGCCGTTGATGTTCTTCTGCCTCCAGGAGAACTTTTTTTGCAAAAGATCCACCGGCTCCTCCGAGTCATCTTTGCCATAAAAAAGGATCTCCCCGGAGTTAATGACAGCATTCTCCGGGAGGATCCCCATAATTGATTTCACAGTAATACTCTTGCCACAGCCGGACTCCCCGACCAGGGCAAGCACTTCATTTTCCTTCAGCTGGAAGTCCACGCCGCGTATGGCGTGGACGTTCCCTGTTGCCATCCGGAAGGTAATATCCAGGTCATGGACCCCGATCACCTCTCTGGCCTTATCACTCATATGAACCCCCTACTCGTACAAACCTTAACCCCATGGGATCCTCCTCTACTTCGGATCACTTCCGATAAACTCAAATCCCAGCATGGTGATGTCATCGAACTGCGGTGCATCCTGCACGAAGTCGTCGATCTCCCTGCGAACATTCGCCAGCAGCTGATGCAGATCAGCTTCCGGATCCCGGTTCAGGGCCGCAAGCATACGATCCGTTCCGAAGAGCTTGTTCTCTGCATTCGTAGCCTCCGGAACACCA
This sequence comes from uncultured Lachnospiraceae bacterium, assembly GCA_902760755.1. Taxonomy (GTDB): domain Bacteria; phylum Bacillota; class Clostridia; order Lachnospirales; family Lachnospiraceae; genus Eubacterium_Q. Next base: position 11,896 of record CACWHK010000029.1, read on the forward strand.
TCGGTGTAAACGAAGAACTTATCTCCCGGATGCAGCTCGAATTCATGCTGCCGGTAGGTCATTCCCTCCAGAGTTGCGATAGCCGGCGAGTGTCTGTAAACCACCAGCTCGTACTTGCCGTCTGCCCGCTTGATCACCGGATGCTCGTGTCCCGCATTGGCCGCGATACCCTTGCCGGTGTTGATGTCCAGAATCGCAAACCAGACGGTGACGAAGAGCTGTGCTTCATTTCCGTCACAGAGCTGATCATTTACATAGGCCAGGATCTCGGAGGGCGTACCGCCCATCTGCGCCCGGTTCTTGATGAGGGTCTTTGCGATCACCATGAAGAGCGCTGCCGGAACTCCCTTGCCACTGACGTCTGCCATGACCAGTCCCAGATGGGAATCATCGATCAGGAAGTAGTCGTAGAAGTCTCCTCCCACCTCCTTGGCAGGATCCATGGTTGCGTAGATATCGAACTCCTTGTAATCCGGAAATGCCGGGTAGATCCGCGGAAGCATGTCCGCCTGGATCTGGGTAGCGACATTTAACTCCGCTCCGATCCTCTCCTTCTCCGCAGTGACGCGGGTCAGGTTTTCGATATAATCCTTCAGCTCGCTGGCCATGGTGTTGAAGCTTTCCGCCAGGTCACCGATCTCGTCGTTTGTGGTAGGAACAGCCCGGTGTTCCAGGTTCCCTTCGGAGATCTGCTTCGCATCCTCACCCAGAGCAACGATGGGACTGGTCACGGACTCGGACAGCCGCTTCGATACAACCAGGATTGCCAGTGTCGCCAAAAGATAGATGGCTATGAACAAAAGGAACGTGATCCGGATGCTGGCATCCATGTCCGTCACAGGTTCCAGAACCACGGCTTCCGGGATGCGGATACAGAACTTCCAGTCCGTACTCTTTACCGTGGAATAAGCGAAGTATACATCCGTCTCGCTGATGGCAACATCCGTTGCGCCGGACATGATTCCGGAAATGATCTTGCTATCGATCCCCTCCTGCTTCTCCAGAGCATCGGCGTCCGCACTCGGAGAGATTACGGTACCCTTTTTATCCACCAGCATGGCGTAGTAGTTGGAATCCATATTCATGGAGATCGCATTCTGATACAGATCCTGGATAAGGATATCCATACCTACAACACCGGCGAAGGAGCCGTCTGCCTCATAGAAGGGAGCCACGCAGGTAATGGTAAGGCCCCGTCCGAAGGAGTCCAGATATACATCCGTGAACACCGTCTTCCCTGCCTCCTTCGCCAGCTGGTACCAGCTGGTTTCCCAGGCGTTAAAGTAGGGGTAGGGCACCTTGATGTCCGACTGAGTATCATAGGCCATGGTAAGCCCCCGCTCCGTGGCGATATAGGCACTGGTGATGATCCCCTCGTTCTCGATCATGATCGGATAGAAGATCATGCGGAGGTTTCCCAGCAGGGCACGCTCCTCCTTAATATCCTCCTCCTTAATATCCTCCGAGATCAGGGCAGGCTGCATGGTAAGGATTCCCTTGTTATCCGCGGAAGTCGGCGGAGGCGTCATGTCCTTCACCATATCCGGGTGGGTATAAAGATCGTGGATGAAGTCAGCAAATGTATCCACATTTTCCGAGTATCTTACCAGCCAGGAATCCACAAGGTCCGAACGACCGGACACCGTATTCCTCAGGTTATTCTCCATCTGTGAGATCAGCGCCTGCTTACTTTTCGAACGTAGATACATCATGGAGACCATGGCGGCCACACCCATGACGAATAGTGCGATCAGCGAAACCAGCAGGATCAGCAGCCGCATCTTCGACTTGATGGGTCTTCTTTTTCCTCTGTTCATTTAAACCTCTTCCTCCGTATATTTTCGGATCAACTGTTCTGCATTCCGGAGAACGGCATCACTCACCACCTCCGGATACTCCGCCTTCAGAGCCCTAAGCTCGCAAAGGACCGTCGTTCCGTTTTCTCCCGAGAGAACCCAGTCACAGTAGCTCACCTCTCCGCCTCCCGGCAGTCCGTACAGGAACCGCATCACATGACGGACCGCAGGGAACCTCTCCCGGATCTCCCGGATCCTTTCATCCGGGAAGGCCCCGGACTTAAAGTCAAGCACCGTACTACGCTTCTCCTCCTTCCGGAAATGTCGCTCCCCGGGAGGAAGTGCCGTCTCCGCCAGGGGTTCGAAGGGGTTCCACCCCTCCATGATTCCTACCGGCTCCGAGAGCAGGGAGAATCTCGGATTCACCTCCAGGATATACCACTTTCCGTCACTGAAGATCAGATCCATCTCCGCGATCCCGGAAAGCCCCAGCAGGCGTCCCAGCCGTTTCATTTCCTCCTTCAGCCCCTCCACATGATGCGCTGCATCATGGATCGGGCCGTATTTGATGCTGTTAAAGGGGTCCGTCACCCCGTCCTCTCCCGTGGAGAAGAGGATCGGATCCGACACATGGTAGCCCTCGGGATCACCGTAGAGCTCGATCCCGAAGCTCTCGCCCTCCAGCTTCTCTTCCACCATGATATCCGAGCCCCCATCCATGGCCAGAAGCTTCCGGAAGGCTTCCTCCGGTGTGGCTGCGACCTGCAGACCCACCGAGCCGCTGCCCGCAGCTTCCTTCATGATCACGGGATACTTCAGGGTCTCAAGCCGGCTCCGGATATACTCCTGATAGACATTGTTCCGGATCCGGTCGATCCGCCGGTCCGCGTAGAACATGCCGCTATGCACGTAGATTCCCTCGGCATAGAGGAAACCGTTCTCCTTTAAGAACTTCTGGAAGGTCATCTTCTCCAGACAGTCCTCTGCGGACTTCGCCGGGTGTGCGATCACGCGGACACCCTTCCTCCGGAGGGCCTCACCCACCAGCGCATCCCGCACGGGATACCAGTCAAAGGTTACATCCGGCAGGCTGTAGGCGATGGCCACCTCCACGCCGTCCTCCGCCATCCGGTCTGCAAAGGCTTCCACCGGGGTCTCAGTCGGAAGGATATGATATGGAACCCGCCCGGAGGTTTCCAAAAGCTCACCACCGGCGATATCGATCATATGGGTTGCGGACCCGGTACAGTATACCGCTATGCTGTCCTCTTCCCGGTGCTCCGCCAGCCAGTCCCACTCCTCCGCCTTCCTCGGAAAGAGGAAATGTCTGGAGGAATAGGGAGATGCCGGATCGATCCCCCCGGTGCTGTAATATGCGATCTTCAAGTTACTCTAGCTCCTCTCAATCAGTATCCGGGTACTGTTCATACCCATAATATAATCGTAGGTGATCCCGGATGCCATGGTCTGAAGCATCATCATATTCTCCGGGATGTCACCTTCCTTGTTCTTTGTGGGATCGAAGGGTTTTCCTATGCTTCGGAAGTTGATGGTAACCTCATCCTCCGTCAGCCGCAGAGTGATATCGATATCCCCTTCGTCCGTCCGGTGCTGCTTCGTGTAAACCGCCATTTCCTCGATCAGAAGCCCCACGCGGAAGGCCTGCTTCGGTGGCATGCCCTTCTCCGTGCAAAAGTCGATCATCTGCTCGCTGGCTCTGGAGATATCCTCCGCAGCATCCGTGATGGTAAAGGAGTTCGTCCCGAGGCTCTGGATATCCTCCCGTACAAGAGAAAGTCCGACATAAGCCTCCGGATTCTTCCGGTAGATCTTAAAGTTCACCACCAGGATCACTGCCAGCATAACAAATGCAGCAACGGGATACGCCGCATAGACGCCGTTTAGTTCAAATGCTCCGCAGAGGATGATCCCTGCCGGAAGCACAAGCAGTCCGTCCATCAGACTGATAATAAATGCATACGCCCTCCTCTGCTCCACCTGGAAGAAGCGCATGAACTGGATGCCGATCCCCCGGGGCAGATATGTCAGTGCAAAGATCCGGATCCCCACCTTTCCGATTCGGAGCACCTCCGGATCCGTGACACCGTACATGCCGGCGATGGCCCGGGGTGCCAGCTCAAAGAGCAGGACCAGTCCTATGGCAAAGATCAGCTGCAGCAGGAAGGAACGCCTGAGCACCTCCCGCTCCCCCTTATAGTCCTTCTGCCCGTAGAGCATGGCCAGAAGCGGCTGTGCCGTATCCGCAACTCCCAGCAGGAACACGGAGGCGATAGAGAAGGTCTGCAGACAGAGGGAGAAGGCCACCACGCCGTCCCGACCGCCATAGACTGCCGCCAGACTGTTACTGAAGGCATATTTTATGGCAAAGCAGACCTGCAGGATCGCAACGGGTGTTCCCTGTACAACGATCCTTCCGGCCAGCCGGAGGGACTCCTTTGGTCCTTCCCATTCCGAAGCACCTTCCGCCTTCACATCACACATGGGATTCACCTTCCGGATCCGCATCAGGACGATCATGACGATAAATCCCACCAGATATCCGGTGATGGTCGCATACCCTGCGCCCTCCACATCCATGCCGAACACCTTGATATACACGATGTCCATCACCAGGTTGACTCCGTTTGCAACGATATTTACGATGGTTGCGATCACGGGAGCTCCCGCAGGCGGAAGAAAGGATACGAAGGTCAGTGTCAGCATCAGTACCGGTGCAGAGTAAAGAAGCACCCGGTAGTAGGACTGAAAGGTGGGCCTCAGGGCCTCATCCGCACAGAGAATATCGGACACGGGACCCTTCAGAAGGATTCCGATCCCAAAGAAGAGAACCCCGGTCACCGCTGCCAGGATCAGGGCAATCCTAAAGACCCTTCCTGCCGTGGAGCGGTCCCATTTCCCCAGCAGGATCGCATAGAGGATGGAGCCGCCGGCACCAAAGAGCACCGAGAAAGCCGCGATCAGAAGGATTACGGGGCAACCCAGATTTGCAACCGCCAGTGCATCGCTTCCCAGCAGATTCGAGACCAGCATGCAGTCTACGAATTCATTCAGCGCCAGTGCCAGTGAAGTCAGGATGGATGGCATCAGGTACTGCTTATACTTTTTCATTAGGATACGATCACTGTTCAACTCTGTAACTGCCCCTGTCGTCCGTTATTTCGATACCAGGTATCCTTCCTTATCGAAGGTATACCACTTGCCGTCGATCTTTATCTTTTCATTCTTTGCATACCAGCCGGAGGTATCACCGTACCACCAGCCCTTCTTTGTCTTGTGCCAGCTTCCGCGGGGCTTATAGCTCCATACGCCGCTCTTGCTGATCCAGTAGCCGCCAACCCACCATAAAACACCCAGCATTCCAAACAGAAAGAAACCTAACGCCATTTTACCACAAAAGAACTTCTCTTACCATAAAAAACGGCTGAAAAACACGGGGGTTTCCAGCCATTTTTGATTCGTTTTATTCCGGATTTTTCGTCAATAGCCCTTTCAGGCCATGATCTTCGTTTTCACCCTGAAGAATACCACAGTCGCTATGATCACATTCAGGGCATCTGCCACAAGCTGCGACCAGGTAAGACCCTCCAGCCCGAACAGAGAGTTCATAAGGAACAGGATCGGAATGATCAGGATCAGATGTCGCAGGATTGCCAGAAAGAAGGATACCTTCCCCTGATCGACTGCATTCATGTAATTCACAAAGAAATATCCGATCAGCATGAATGGCAGCGCGTAGCACCGTCCCTCTAGAAAGCCGGTTCCCAGCCGGACCGTCTCCTCATTGTCTATGAAGGCCCCGACGATCTGTCCGGCAAAGATCCGGAAGATCACCGTACAAAGCGTCGCGAAAATGAGGATCGTCTGAAATGAGATCCGGGAAATGTCGGCCATCCTCTTCCTGTCTCCGGAGCCGTAGTTATAAGCGATCAGGGGAACCATACCAAGACAGATTCCCAGTCCGATATTGATCGGGATCCGCTCCACCTTCAGCACGATACCCATGGCTGCCAGGTGCTCCTCCCCGTAACCGACGGCAAGCCGGTTGATCACGATTGTCACAAGGTCAAAGAGAAAGACAGCGACGGCCGCGGGAATTCCCACGGAATAGAGGGACTTCTTAAACACGCCTTCGATCCGCTCCCGCTTCACCGTGAACCGAAGCACACTCTCGTTTCGAACCCTTCGGAAAACAAAGAGGAAATAAATGAGTGAGCAATAGTTCGAGAGCATCGTGGCGATCCCGGCACCCAGGACCTCCTTCCCCTCCGGAAGGATCACAAACATAAAAAGAGGATCCAGAAGTACATTCAGGATGCTTCCCAGGGCAACTCCAATTCCCGCTTCCTTGGCGTAGCCTGCATTTCGGAGCATCTGCGGCATGCTCATGGAGAGCACTGTCGGGACCCCGCCGAGAACCACCGTGGTAAGCAGGTACTGCTTTCCGTACTCCATCGTATTGTCACTTGCCCCGAGCAGCCGGAGCAGCGGTGACATGAGGATCAGCGTAAGCAGGGAGAAAGCCAGTGCTGCATACATGGAGACGGTGACGCTGTAGGATGCCACCTTCCTTGCGTTATCCATGTCCTTCTCTCCGATCAGGCGCGCCATCAGGCTGCCTCCGCCGACACCGAATACATTTGCCAGTGAAGCCGCCACAAGATATACCGTAAGCGCCAGATTGGATGCCCCCACCATATAGGGATTATCCGTCCTGCCGATAAACCAGGTGTCCGCCAGGTTATATATAAGAATAATGATCTGACTGGCCACCGTGGGAAGTGCCATGATTGCCAGCGCCTTCGCCGGCCGTGTAGTCTCAAACAACTGTCTCTTATCCAAGTCTCTTACCTGCCTGTTTTTCTATTCATAATCATCATCAAACATGAATTCCGCCTAGGAATACTGGCTCATATACTCATTGGAGTACGCATTCACCGCACCGGCATCCAGCTCGGCAAAAAGGAAGCCTGGCATCCCTCACTTCGTTCGTGTATCTCCACCGGACATCTCTTCCCCGGCAGCCTTTGCTTTGAACCGGGCCTTCTCTTCGTACATGAGCCTGTCGGATTCCTTCAACATTTCTTCGACATCCGTTCCGACAGAAAGACCAAAGGAACAGGAATACTCTGTTTCGGCGACGGCTCTTCTCAGATTCTCAACCAGCTTCTGCATTTCCTCTTCCTTCTGCCGGATACAGAAGATCACGAATTCATCCCCGCCGATACGGTAGATCATGTTTCTGGAACCGGAATTCTTTAAAAAACACATCGAAAGGGTTTTCAGTGCGGTGTCTCCGGCCTGATGTCCCATGGTATCATTCAGAACCTTCAGGCAGTTCATATCGATGGAAACGATACCGGTTATGGAAGAACCGCACTTCTTTATGTCCGTGTAAAATACCTGACGATTGAAGAGCCCTGTCAGTGCATCCAGCTTCGTCTGCTGGATATAAAGATGAAGATAATACAGGATAATGCCGAACAGGAATGTCAGATTGAACAGACCATCGACATTGAAGAACAGGGTCAGGATCACCGTAAGAATGGCCGTGGAGAAGAAATAAAGAACCAAAAGCCATTCGTGTCCGTGCCCGCTTTCAAAGGCATGGAACAAGGCGTAGCAAAGAATCCCCACATAGATCAGACTGGTTGCAATAAAGGTATAGCCCAGTGGTCCGCGAACAAAGGAATTCTCTTCAGAGAAAGAAAAAGCCAGGGTACTGAAGAATGCAGTACAGTAAACCAGGGTATTCAGTATGGCCGGGATCAAAAGGATAAAGTTGACCCGATGATAGATCATAAAGATCGCAAGCATGATCGCGATCGGACGCAGCGAGTATCCCATAACGGAAAGGAAAACCCGAAGAACCGTCCTGTGATCCAGATTTCCGGCCCAGGCCTCTACATAATCACATATACTGAGAACGATCACCACAGCAAGTATGGCACGCAGTATACGGATGGTTGTCCGATTAAGGTACACATCATACATGGTGATGGTAAGAATTCCGACGCATACGATAAGCAGTATGAAGTTTTGTATTACATAATCCTGTATTCCCATATTATATCCTATCTCTCCTCCAGTACCTGGAAGATATAGAATTTCAGATAATATCCCGCTTCGTCGCCGGACCAGAGGATCGGGTGATCCGCTGCCTGGGTGCGGTATTCGATCTGGCGGAGGCGCACATGAGCTGCGCGGGCCGCCTGGGCGATCACTGTGGTAAAGGTTTCGTAATCCATGAAATGAGAGCAGGAGCAGGTGGCAAAGTAGCCCTCATGTCGCGTCAGCTTCATGCCGCGGATGTTGATCTCGCGGTAGCCCTTCATGGCCTGCTTCACCTTGTCTCTGGTCTTCGTGAAGGCCGGAGGATCCAGGATCACCACATCATACTTCTCCCCCGCATCGATCAGCTTCGGAAGCAGGTCCAGCACATCTGCTTCTTTAAATGTCACGCGGTCCGAAAGGCCGTTCAGTGCTGCATTTTCCGTTGCCTGTGCTACGGCAAGCTCAGAGATGTCGAGGCCGAGAACCGAGTCCGCCCCGCCAAGGCCGCAGTTCAGGGCAAAGGAACCGGTGTGGGTAAAGCAGTCCAGCACCCGTACGGTCTCGCCCGCCCCCTTCATGCGGTGCACCAGAGACTGCATGGCCATGCGGTTTCCCTTCTGATCCAGGAAGAAGCCGGTCTTCTGTCCGTTCTCCACATCCACCATGTATTTTACGCCGTTTTCGACGATCTCTATTCTCGGATCGAACCCTTTCGTTCCCATGTCGGCGGCCTCTGAACTGCCATCGACTGCAGCGGTCATCCACCCTTCCGCAAAACTCGTTCCTTCTCCGGGATCCATCCACAGAAGTCCCTTCGCCCGGGGCAGGCCCTCCTTCACCCGGATCTTCGCGTCGCTCCGCTCGAAGATGGCGCGGATCCGTACGCCGTCACCGGCAAGAACCTCCACGAGATCCTGCAGGATACGCGGCTTCATCCGGTCGATCCCAAGTGCCAGGGATTCCACCACCAGCACGTCTTCATATTTATCCACCACAAGCCCCGGCAGGAAATCCGCTTCTCCGAAGATCACGCGGCAGGAGGAGGTATCGATCACCGCCTTCCGGTACTCCCACGCAGCCTTCACCCGATGGTAGAGAAATGCATCATCGATCACCGCTTCCGGGTCTCTGGTCATCATTCGGATGGTAATCTTCGACTGCCGGTTGATGAAACCGCTCCCCATGGGGTAGCCGTCGAAATCCTCCACCCGTACCAGCTCTCCGTCCGTCACGTCTCCCACGATCCGGTCTATCTCATTATCATAGATCCAGGCTCCGCCCGCCTTGATGGTACGGCCCTCGCCCTTCTTCAGTATTACCGTTGCTTCGCTCATTTCCGGCTCCTCCTAGCTTCCCGCATTCAGCTTCCGGTACTCCCGCGGGGAGTAGCCCGTGATCTCCCGGAACGTTTTATTAAATGTAGTCGTGGATTGGAATCCCGACTGAAACGCGCAGTCCGTGACGGAGAGATTCTTATCCGCCAGCAGCCGGATAGCCGTCCGGACGCGGATGCCTGCAAGATAGCCGGGGAAGGAGGTCTGCATATACTTCCGGAACAGCTTCGAGAAGTAATAGGGGCTCAGTCCCACGGCAGCTGCCACATCCTTCTCCGTCAGCTTCTCCGACGAACGCTCCGCGATCACGTTACAGATGTTCCGGATATAGGACCAGGCCTGGCCCGTCAGATCATCCTCGCCGAACTCTTCCCCCCGTTCCCGAAGGACATACTCTCCGATAAGAAGCAGGATCTCGTAGATCAGAACCTTGCACTTGGTCTCGCTGAGATGATCCCGGTTTTCGAAAATCTCCCGGATTTTGTCAACCTTCTCTGCGATGGCCGCCGTGATCTCCGGCTCCTTCTCTGCCTGAATGATGGAACAGCGGGTCATAAGTCTGTAAATGGCCACCAGGTCCAGATTCTGCTCCAGGAGCGTCGGTGAAAACTGGATGAATACCGATCCGTCCTTCGGCGTGGTGATCACCTCGTGCAGTACCCGGGGCCAGATCAGTACGATATCTCCCTTCGAGGCACGACAAACAGTATCTCCGATCCGATACCTGCAGTGACCCTTGAGGATCACGGTGAACTCCGCTGCACTGTGCCAGTGCGGCGGAAAATGCGTCGGCGCATTTTCGTAGGTGATGGAGATACCTGAAAGAGCTGCATATTCAATTATTTCCCTGGAATCGTAGCGCGTATTTTTCACACTTTTATATTAGCAAAAAACGGGCAAAATTCAATAAAAAGTTCCTGTTATTCATCTATTATGCATTATATAATCGAATCGATGTCGCCTCCCGGCGGCGTTAACCAAGCGACTGCAATAACAGGAGGTGGAGCATGAAGGCTTTATTTATCGGAGGAACCGGCACCATCAGTACCGCCATTGTGAAGCGGCTGGCAGAGGATCCGCTTTGGGAGGTATGGGTTCTTAACCGCGGAAACCGGGATGATGTGCTTCCGGAGGGCGTGAAGCGGATCGTTGCAGATATCTATGACGAAGCCGATGTTGCAAAGAAGCTGGAAGGAATGCAGTTCGACGTTGTGAGCGAATTCATCGCATTCCATGTGGATGCCGTGGAGCGTGACTACCGCCTCTTTAAGGGAAAGACGAAGCAGTATATCTTCATCAGCACCGCTTCCGCCTACCATAAGCCTGCGGCAGGCTATATCATCACCGAGGGAACCACCCTTGCGAACCCGCACTGGGAGTACTCCCGGAACAAGATCGCATGCGAGGAGTTCCTGATGAAGAAGTATCGCGAGGAAGGCTTCCCCGTGACCATCGTCCGTCCGAGCCATACCTATGACGAGAGAAATGTACCTCTCGGCGTTCACGGCAAGAACGGCTTCTTCCAGGTGATCAAGCGTATGATGGAGGGAAAGCCGGTGATCATTCAGGGCGACGGATCCTCCCTCTGGACTGTTACATTTAATAAGGATTTTGCCATCGGCTATACGGGGCTTATGGGCAATCCCCACGCCATCGGCGAGGCCTTCCAGATCACGGGAGACGAGTCTCTCACCTGGGATCAGATCTATCAGACCATCGCGGATGCGCTGGGTGTGGAGCTGAAGGCTTACCATGTGGCATCCGAGTATCTATCCGCAGTCGGTGACAAGTACGGCTATGACTTCGAGGGAAGTCTCACCGGAGACAAGTCGGTTACCGTCGTGTTCGACAACCGGAAGCTGAAGCGGGCCGTTCCCACCATGCAGACCACCGTTCGCTTCGATCAGGGCGTCCGAATTGCACTGGACTATGTGCTCTCCCACCCGGAGTGTCAGGTGGAGGATCCGGAGTTTGACGCATGGTGCGACAAGGTGATCGCAGCGCTGGAGGCGTCGAAGGCAAGCATATAAGGAGGAATATACATGATCGATGTTAAAGGACGCTGGGCCCTTATAACGAGATCAGCGCTTATGTAGAATCCTGACATATGAAAACGGCGGCTTCGGAACATTCCGGAGCCGCCGCACATTTATGCCTGGCCCGCAGGGGTGGCTCCCGGCTTTGCCGGGTGCGGGCAGGGGAGTCTTATAATTCGGAGAGCCGCTTCTCGAAGCGCTCCTTACTTACAACCTCGGGAACCCGTGTAGCATACTGCCCGCTGAAGCAGGCGTGGCAGTAGCCGGTGTGACCCACCAGTTCGGAGAGGGAATCGAAGGGAAGGTATCCCAGGGAATCTGCCCCGATCATCTCTTTGATCTCCGTCAGGGAGTAATTGCAGGCCACCAGGTTCTCCTTCGTATCTATATCCGTGCCATAGTAGCAGGGGCTGACAAATGGCGGCGATGAGATCCGGACATGGATCTCCTTCGCACCTGCCTCCCGAAGCAGCCGTACGATGCGGCGGCTTGTGGTTCCGCGGACGATGGAATCATCCACCAGCACAACCCTCTTTCCGTTCACGGTCTCCTTCAGCGGATTCAGCTTGATGCGAACCCCGCTGTTCCGCTCGTTCTGCGACGGGGAGATGAAGGTTCTTCCGATATACTTATTCTTGATAAATCCGATCCCGTAGGGAATCCCCGAATAGTGCGAATAGCCGAGAGCCGCATCCAGTCCGGAGTCCGGAACGCCTACCACTACATCCGCGATCACCGGATAGTTCCGCGCCAGGATCTCACCCGCCTTCAGACGGGCTGCATGGACGGAGATCCCATCGATCACGGAGTCCGGCCGCGCGAAGTAGATGTACTCGAAGATACAGGTGCTGCGCGGCTTCGTCCCGCAGAGCTCTGTTCTGGACTCCACACCATTCTCCGAGAAAACGATCAGCTCTCCCGGCTCCACGTTTCTTACAAAATGTGCTCCCACCGCTTCCAGCGCGCAGGTCTCCGAGGCCGCAACGTAGGTTCCGTCCTCCTTCTGCCCGTAGCAGAGCGGTCGGAATCCGTGAGGATCTCTTGCGATCACCAGCTTTGCCGCAGACATCACTGCGATGGAATATGCACCCTCCAGGTATTTCATGGCTGAGAGCACTGCCTCCTCGATGGAGGGGGTCTTCAGACGCTCCCGGGTTACGATATAGGCAATGATCTCCGTATCCGAGGTGGAGTGAAAGATCGCACCGGAAAGCTCCAACTCTGTCCGAAGCTCATAGGCGTTGCTGATATTTCCGTTATGGGCAAGCGCCATCTTCCCCTTCTGGTGATTCACCTCCATGGGCTGACAGTTGTTCCGGTTGTTTGCCCCGGTGGTTCCGTAGCGTACATGACCGACAGCCATGGTTCCCTCCGGAAGTCCGGCCAGCTCCTCTTCCGAAAAGACCTGACTTACCTGTCCCAGGTCCTTCTTTGAATGAAAGACGCCATCCTCATTCACCACGATCCCGCAGCTTTCCTGTCCCCGGTGCTGCAGGGCGTAGAGCCCGTAGTAAACATCCCGCGCCACCGGGTAAGCGGAGGGTGCGTAGATGCCGATCAGGCCACATTCCTCATGGAGTTTGTTATCCGGGATAACCCTGTCTATTTTCATGCCGTATCCTTTCTTGTTTTGCTATCGGCAGATTCATCCGCTCTGTCTACGCATTGCTTGTAGTTCGCGCAATCGCTGTCTCCACGAATTTCCGGAAGATCGGATGCGGACGGTTCGGACGGGACTTGAATTCCGGATGGAACTGCACACCCAGGAAGAAGGGATGATCCTCGATCTCCACGGTCTCCACCAGGTCTCCGTCCGGAGAGAGTCCGGAGATGGTAAGACCTGCCTCCGACAGCTTCTCACGATACTCATTGTTAAACTCGTATCTGTGTCTATGCCGCTCGGAGATCTCCGCCTTGCCGTAGCAGGTCTCCATCAGGGTTCCCGGCCGGATACAGCAGGGATATGCACCAAGACGCAGGGTTCCGCCCTTGTCGATGGAATCCGACTGTCCGGGCATGAAGTCGATTACCTTGTTCTTGCAGATCTCATTGAACTCACCGGAGTTTGCATCCGCGATCCCGGCTACATTTCTTGCATATTCGATCACGGCGATCTGCATGCCGAGGCATATGCCGAAGTAGGGAGTCTTCGTCTCCCGCGCATACCTGGCCGTAAGGATCATACCCTCGATCCCCCGTCCGCCGAAGCCGCCCGGCACGATGATTCCCGCAAGCCCTGTCAGCTTCTCCTGATAGTTTTCATGGGTAATCTCCTCGGAGTCGATCCATTTGATGGTCACATGGGTATTCAACGCGAAGCCAGAGTGGTTCAGGGCCTCGGCCACAGAGAGGTACGCGTCATGCAGCTGCACGTACTTTCCCACCAGGCCTATGGTGACATCCCGGTTCCGGCTGGCGATATTTCCTACCAGCGCCTTCCACTCGGTCAGATCCGGCTCCGGTGCGTCGATCTCCAGCTCCCGGCAGACCACCTCGGAGAACTTCGCCTCCTCCAGCATCAGCGGCGCTTCGTAGAGATTCGGCAGCGTGCGGTTCTCGATCACGCAGTCCTCCTTTACGTTACAGAAGAGGGAGATCTTACGGAAGATCTCCTCCTCCAGCGGTTCATCGCAGCGAAGGACGATGATATTCGGATTGATTCCCATGCCCTGCAGCTCCTTTACGGAGTGCTGGGTCGGCTTGGACTTATGCTCGTCGGAGCCGTGCAGGTAAGGTACCAGTGTCACATGGATGAAGAGGCTGTTCTGACGTCCCACCTCCAGAGAGATCTGACGTACCGCCTCCAGGAACGGCTGGGACTCGATATCACCGATGGTTCCTCCGATCTCCGTAATCACAACGTCCGCGTCGGTCTCGTGGCCCACGCGGTAGACGAATTCCTTGATCTCATTGGTGATATGCGGGATCACCTGCACCGTGGAGCCAAGATACTCTCCTCTTCGCTCCTTGTTCAGAACGTTCCAGTACACCTTGCCGGAGGTAAGATTCGAGAAGCGGTTCAGATTCTCGTCGATAAAACGCTCGTAGTGTCCCAGGTCCAGGTCCGTCTCCGCACCGTCCTCGGTCACGAACACCTCTCCGTGCTGATAGGGACTCATGGTACCGGGATCCACGTTGATATACGGATCCAGCTTTTGTGCCGCCACCTTCAGCCCACGCGCCTTCAGAAGACGTCCCAGCGATGCTGCCGTGATCCCTTTGCCCAGTCCGGACACCACTCCGCCTGTCACGAAAATGTACTTCTTCATGAAAACCTCCTTTTCAACGGCTGATACCCCCTGCCCGCACCCGCTTCCGCAGGCGAGGACATCGGGCCATACAACAGAAAAGGGCACTTCGACCATAAGATCGAAACGCCCTTGCTTCTTAAAATAATAAAATATGTCGGACCAAAGTCTTTTCTATATTTAGAAGTATAGCCATTTCAGTTAAAAAGTCAAGCATTTCTTTCACAATCTTCAGGAACGCATGGCCCAGAGGTTCCGCACCTGATCATAGTAAAGACGCACCGTGCGGATCCGCCCGAGAACCTGGATCCGGCACTCGTAGACCAGCATCCGGTCCGTCACGTAGATCCCGTCCGTGGTGGTATAGGCCCCGCGGCCGGACAGATCCTTGTATCCCTTGATGGTATAGGCATGCAGCTCTCCCTCTTCATCGCATACCCGAAGCCGGAGGGGGATCACCTCTCCGGTCCTGCTGTGCTGACAGATCACATCCACTCGATTTTCACACAGTCTGTCCTCTTCCATAACACGTACCTCGCAGTTTTATTATAGAACACCTGTTCGATATTGTAAAGAGGGATTCTCAAAAATATATCCACATTTCCCCTGCAAAACATGCAGGCTTTTCCTCCGAAGGATTGGACATGATCCGTGTATGATGATAGAATAGGGACATGGGGTTTTCAGTAGAAAACAATCGAATCTGAGGGGGTTTCGTATGAGAAAAATACTTGTTGTCGATGATGAAGAAATGATGCGCATGATCGCGCGCAGGATTCTTTCCAAGAATTATGAGGTGGTCCTTGCCAATTCCGGTAAAGAGGCACTGGAGATCTACGACCGGGAACGCCCGGACCTGATCCTTTCCGACCTTCTGATGCCGGAAATGAACGGCTTCGATATGTATAAGATCCTGCAGGAGAAGTACGGAGATTCCGTACGGATCATGTATATGACCGCAGACAATACCGAGGATGTGGAGGGCAAGGGCTTCGACCTGGGTGCCGATGACTTCATCCGCAAGCCCTTCCGCCCGGATGTCCTGCTGCGCCGCGTAGAGAATATCATGGCAAATGTGGAGCAGATCAGCGCTCTCACGGAGGAGGCTTCCATCGATAAGCTGACCGGACTTCTGAACAAGGCCAGCTCCGCCCGGGTTCTGGGGGATGCCTGCGCCAAGGAGACCGGTGTCCTGATGATGGTGGATCTGGACAGCTTCAAGCTGGTAAATGACCTCTACGGCCACGACATGGGTGACCATGTACTGAAGGGCTTTGCGGAGATCCTCTGCAGCAACACGGAAGCAAAGGATGTACGCTGCCGCGTGGGCGGGGATGAGTTCATGCTCTTCCTGAAGGAGGTTACCGATGAAAAGATCCTGACGGAAATGGCGGAACGGGTGAACCGCCAGATCGTGGAGATGGCAAAGGAACTGATGGGAGAAGATATGCAGATCCCTCTGGGCGTCTCCTTCGGCGGCGTCTTCGTTCCGAACCAGGGCCGGAATTACGATACACTTACCCAGAAGGCTGACAAGGCCCTCTACAACGTAAAGAAGAACGGAAAGCACGGGATAGCCTTCTTCCGCGAGGAGCTTGCAAGACCGAAGGAAGAAGCCATCGCATCCATCGATGAGCTGCACCGGATCCGCGAGGTTCTCTCCGAGCGAAATGTATCCGACACCATGCTGCGTCTGGAGCAGGACACCTTCGGCGTGGTATACCGTTTCGTGCTCCGTTACATCCGCAGCTATCACAGCGTGGCTTATATGGCACTGATCACTCTGCAGAAGAAGGATCCGGCACTGGACGTGGCCACATTTGACCGGATGTCCGAGGAGTTCGGTGACGTGATCTTCCACTCCCTCCGAAAGAGCGACCTCATGATGCAGAACCGCAAGAACCAGTACGTCCTGCTTCTGCCGGAGCTGTCTGAGGAGTACGCCGAGTCCGTCTTCGCGCGGATCCGGAACGCCTGGAAGGAATCGGATCATTACGAGAAGACCGTCATCCGCTTCGATGCGGAAAAGATTGCCTGGGAGGAGTCCCCAGAAACCGAAAAGCGTCACAGGTAGAAAAAGGAATCTGGGAGAAGGGGTATGAAAAAGAACGTCAGAAAATCAGATCTCATCATGTTGATCTTCCTGATCGTGATCTTTGCAGGGATCATCTTCATGAATACGCGACTGATCAATTCCATGATGCTGAGCCAGGTGGAGCAGCGCGCTCTGAACCGCCTGGAGATCATACGAAATGATTACGAGGATGCCTACCTGGAGGAAGAAAAGCTTCTGCTGGAGCTCTCTCACGAGGTGGATAAGGAGCTCTACACCAGCGGATCAGGCAGCGCACTGGATGACTTTATCAAAGAGCGGAACGATAAAATGAAGATCCAGACCAACGGTCTGGTCTTCCGTATCTATGCAGCCGGGAAAGCCTGGATATCTCTCCCGGACTACGAACTCCCGGATGGCTTTCGTTACTCCGAGCAGGCCTGGTACCTGGGAGCCATCGCGCGGAAGGGCAAAACCTACCTGACCGATCCCTACCCGGACGGCATCACCGGAGAGTACTGTTACACCCTCTCCGTTGCTCTGGAGGACGGTGAAACCGTAGTTGCGATCGATGTTCTTCTGGAAAACTCGGAGGAATATATCCGCCGGATGGTTGGTGGCGAAGAAAGCAAGGCCATAATCGTCACCACGGAAGGCCTGATCGTCGGCTACAACGATCCCGGCTGTGCAGGAAAGTCACTGACCGTGGCACTTCCGGAGTATGCCTCCGCCATGGAGAAGATCAAAAAGACCTCCCGGAGCGAGGGCTACATCAAGACAACCATCGACGGCGAGGATATCACCGTCACCTACTCCTCCATGCAAAACGGCTGGTACATGCTGGTCTTCATGAGGGATTCGGACCTGTATGGTGATGCAGGCACCTACCGGATCATCAACATTGTCGTAAATGTACTGCTGCTCCTCCTTCTCATCGTCACCATGATCGCAGGAGCAA
>CACWHK010000030.1:0-26315 GCA_902760755.1 uncultured Lachnospiraceae bacterium
GAGACCTTGAACCCTGGGTTCAAGGTCTCTCCCGCACAAAAAAGAGAGGCTTGCACTCTCGTGCAAAGCCTCTCTTTATTTGTGCGGGAGATGGGACTTGAACCCACACGACGTTTCCACCACTAGATCCTTAGTCTAGCCTGTCTGCCAATTCCAGCACTCCCGCTTGCTTGACGCAAATGATATCCTACCACAATGCATCGCATATGTCAACATTTTGTTTTGCGGCGGATGCAAATCCGCCGCAAACAAAATATCTACAATCGATAATCGTGCTTCGCTTATGCGAGGGCTGCCTTTGCTGCCTCAGCAAGCTTTGCAAATCCCTCTGCATCGCTGACTGCCAGCTCTGCCAGCATCTTACGGTTCATATCGATACCTGCAGTCTTCAGACCATGCATCAGCTGGCTGTAAGAGATATCATTCTGACGAGCTGCTGCATTGATACGAGCGATCCACAGCTTGCGGAAATCTCTCTTCTTCTCACGACGTCCTGCGAATGCAGTAGCCTCTGCACGCATTACGGACTGCTTAGCTACACGATACTGCTTGGAACGTGCTCCCACGTATCCCTTTGCAGCCTTCAGTGTTCTGTTATGCTTCTTCTTGGCATTCATGCCACCCTTGATTCTTGCCATGTTCTTATCCTCCTAACAAATGTACCGCCGATTACATATACGGCAGGATCTTCTTCATTACCTTGCTGTTTGTCTTGTCCATCATGGTTGCCTTACGCAGGTTTCTCTTACGCTTGGTGCTCTTCTTTGTAAGGATATGGCTCTTGTAAGCTTTATTTCTCTTAAGCTTTCCTGTTCCTGTCTTTGTGAAGCGCTTTGCAGCTGCCCTCTTTGTCTTTAACTTCGGCATTTCTTTTTCCTCCTTAAAACGTACTCTATGCTTAGGTATTACTTCTTCTCGGAAAGGAACATGGTCATGCTCCGTCCCTCAAACTTTGCCGGCTTGTCGATCACGGAGATGTCGGATAACTTCTCCGCAAAGTCTTCCAGGATCCGCTTGCTCTGATTCACATAGGCAAGCTCACGCCCACGGAAGCGCAGTGTTACCTTCACGCGGTTTCCCTTCTCCAGAAACTTGCGTGCCTGTCCCACCTTGGTATTCAGGTCATTCTCCTCGATATTCGGGGAGAGGCGGACCTCCTTGATCTCAACGATGCGCTGC
Organism: uncultured Lachnospiraceae bacterium; assembly: GCA_902760755.1. Classification (GTDB taxonomy): domain Bacteria; phylum Bacillota; class Clostridia; order Lachnospirales; family Lachnospiraceae; genus Eubacterium_Q. The sequence continues at coordinate 1,180 of CACWHK010000030.1, forward strand.
TTCTTCTTCGCATCCTTCTCCTTACGGGTCATCTCGTAACGGAACTTGCCGTAGTCGATGATCTTGCATACCGGTGGCTTAGCATTCGGAGAAACGCGCACAAGATCCATGCCCGCTTCTTCGGCAATCTGAAGAGCTTCCTTAACAGACATCACTCCGAGCTGTCCGCCCTCCGCACCGATCACGCGTACTTCCTTGTCTCTGATCTGTTCGTTAATTAAATATTCGATGGTTGTACCCTCCATACATGAAAAAAAGTGGATCACCTTAAGAGTCCACTTTCAAATACGCAGGAAAAGAGTGCGGCACTTTCCCCGCATTCCGATCCTTTGCGATATCAAACCCGGCCGCGCATTTGCAGTCCAAGGTGAGAGTGGAAACTCTTCTTTTTTTACGCAGGGAATAGGTTATCATACTTCCTGCGGTTCTGTCAAGTCCTTTTTCTACGAGGAAAATGTACCGAGTACCGTCAGGTCCTCCGCCTCGTAACGGATCTCTGCCAGGGCCTTCAGCACGTTCCGGTCCGTAAGCTTCCCTTCGAAGCTGACATAGAAGCTGTACTCCCACTTCTTCTTCAGGGACGGACGGGATTCGATCCGTGTCATATTGATGGAGTTCTTGTTGATGATCCCCATGATCTGATAGAGCGAACCCACACGGTGGGGCGCGATGAAGCAGATGATCACGGAATCCGAACCGGTCAGTGCCTGCTTCTCCTTCGTGATGATCACGAAACGGGTGGCGTTGTCCCGGGTGAAGTTGATCCGGCGTGCCAGAACCTTCAGGTTGTAGAGCTCTGCGGCACGCTCGCTGGCGATGGCCCCGCGGGTCACATCCTTACCCTCCATCACCTTCTTGGCAGCCACAGCCGTGTTGCTGGTGCCCTCGGTGCTGAACTGATGATTCTCGATAAACTCCTTGCACTGCATGAGTCCCTGGTTATGGGAATAAACCTTCTTAATATCCGACAGCATGGCGTTCGGAAGTCCCAGAAGGGCGTGCTCGATCTCCAGAACCACCTCATCCACGATAGAGATGCCGGCGTTCCGGATGATATCATAATTCCCGCTGACGAAGCCTGCGGAGCTGTTCTCCACCGGAAGCACACCGTAGTCTGCTGCTCCGGATGCCACAGCCGCTGCCACGTCATCGAAGGTTTTCACATTCATAAGATCGGCATCCTCGCCGAAATATTTCAGTGCTGCTGCCTCCGCATAAGCCCCCGGTACTCCTGCGTAGCAGATACGCTTCCCTTCCTTCTCCAGCTCCTCCGTGAAAAGATACCCGGAAATGTCGAAGGGCGGAACCTCCGGATCCTGCTTCTTTAATTCCTCCAGAAGCTGACTTACGGTTCTTCGAAGCAGCGGATGCACCGTATGGGGTGCGATCTCTGCCAGCGGCTCCAGCACAAAGAGGCGGTGCTCCATTTCCACATGGGGGATCAAAAGTCCTTCCTCACGGATCACAGCATCATCGTACAGCAGGATATCCAGGTCCAGAGTCCGCGGACCCCAGTGTACGATCCGCTTTCTGCCTGCCTCCTGCTCGATATCATGCAGCACGGAAAGCAGCTCCTGCGGGGAGTAAAGGGTTTCCAGCTCTACGGCTCCGTTCAGGAAGTCCGGCTGCTCCACCGGTCCGTAGGGCTCTGTTTCGATATAAGAGGATACCCGGATCACGCGGATGAAGGGGTCCTTCCCCAGCTGCTCCACGGCCTGGTCCAGATATGCCTTCCGGTCTCCCAGGTTCGATCCGATCCCGAGATACGCCGTGTGTCTTCCACGCAGGATAGTGGTGGATACGGTCTCAAATGCAAGTCCGATGGGTGCTTCCGGCTTATCCACCCGGATCTCTACCGAGCGTACCTTCGGGTAGGATTGAAGGATCTCGGATGCCACGGCCTCCGCCACGGCTTCGATCAGGTTCCACTTCTCCTCCGTTACCACACGCTCGATGGTGTGCGCCACTTCATCATAGCTGACGGTCTTCAGGAGATCGTCCGACATGGAGGAGGGTTTTAAGTCAAGATACAGCTTCGCAGAGACCAGGAAAAACTGTCCGGTCTCCTTCTCTTCGTCAAATACCCCGTGATAGGCGTAGATCTTCAGATTCTTAATCTCTATTACGTCCATTCGCTGTATCTCCTCTCTTCGATCCCTTAACAAAGGATCGTTCGGTTCTTTCGTTCCTCCGGCCAGTAACAGTCTTCCCTTGCATCGCAGAGGAAGCAGTTTCTGGAAAGCTTATCCGCCCGGTACAGGATTCCCATCAGGTCTCCGGAACCATAGGGCAGCTCCTTATGGGCGCGGATGGCGTCGCAGATCCGGTCACACTCTTCCTCCGTGTAGCCGGCCCGTCGCAGTACATCTGCCGCCACGGCAGCCCCTGCCTCATGGTGAGACATTTCCTGCTCCTCCGGCGTATAACGGCCGATATCATGCAGCAGTGCCGCTGCATAGACCGTATCCTTCCGGATCTTCAGCTGCTCCTCCAGCGCCAGGATATAGGCGATCCTGGCCACGGAAACCGCATGTCCGAAGCCATGCCTGCAGAACTCGCGGTCATATTCCGATTCATAGATCTTCTTGATCTGTTTTTTGTAAAATGTATCACCCAGGATCCGTTCCACCCGGTCCATCTCCAGACGGCTCCGGTTGAGGAGCAGCTCACCCAGGAAGGTAAGGGACCCGCAGGCCACGATCACATCCTCCTTGGAGGCTTCCCGCAGGGCTCTTTGGGCAGCGGAAAGGGCCGAAGTCTCAAAGCTTACGGTGATATCCCGGTAGTTGCGGATCCGGTTTTTCAACTCCTCTCCCGCCAGGGCCCGGGGGCTGTCCGGTGTAAAGGTGATCACCTGCTTTGCCATGGGGATCAGGGTTTCGATCATGGAATCCACTTCCTTATCCGCCAGTACCCCCAGCACGAAGGTGATCCTTCTTTCTCCGTAAAACCGCTTCAGCGAAAGAGCGAGGCGGTTCCATGCATCCCGGTTATGGGCTCCGTCCACGATCATCACCGGATCCGTATCAAAGACCGTAAAGCGCCCCTGCCACTCCGTGGCTGCAAGTCCGTTGCGGATCAAATCACCGGAAAGAACCGGAAGACCAAACTGCTCCGCTCTTGCATTGTATGCTTCCAGTGCCCGAATGGCTGTGATGGCATTCTCCACCGCCACATCTCCCACCATGCGGATATGAAAGCTTTCTCCCCGGTACAGGAAGTCGGTCCCCCCAAGCTCCTCCCGAAGGATCCGAAGCTCACTCCGCTTTGCTTCCGTCCATGCAACCGCATTTTCTTCTCCCGCACCTGCAGGGAAGGGAAAGCGTTCCAGGGCACTTCGGAGCGTATCATCCAGGGGTGCGGTTACCAGCACATCTCCCGGCTGTACGATCCCCAGCTTCTCGTAGAGGATCTTCTCCCGGGTATCCCCGAGGAACTGCATATGGTCCATGCTGACGGAAGCCAGGATATCCACGACCTTGGAAGGGATCACGTTGGTGGCATCCAGTCGTCCCCCCATGCCGCACTCGATCAGCATGATGTCACATTTCTTCTTCCGAAACAGTACAAAGGCCAGTGCTGTTTCGATCTCAAAGGCCGTGGGGCTCTGGGGAAGAGACTCTGCCATCTCGCGGACCTCCTCCATGCAGGCTGCCACATCCTCCTCCGATACCATCCGGCCGTTTACCTGCCACTTCTCGCGGTAGTCCGTAACTGCCGGAGAGAGGTACCGTCCCACCAAGAGGCCCGCTTTCAGCAGCACCTGCTCGATATAGGCCATAATGGTCCCCTTCCCGTTGGTCCCTGCGATATGCATGGCGGGAATGCTTCTCTCCGGGTTTCCGAGCCCCTCCAGAAGCGCCAAAATCACATCCAGCCCCGGGACGATCCCGAGGCTGTTTTTGCTTTCTATGTAAGATAGAGCTTCTCTGTAATCCATACTGTCTCCATCAACGTCCGGACGAAATACTGCTGCCGGATTCGTCTTTCATTAATCCTCCGTCTCCTCCGGATCGGACCCTGCGCCTTCCAGCTCCGCCCGCTCCCGTCTTGCCTTCTCCAGAGCTGCCTGCTCAGCTTCTGCCTCCGCAGCCTTCTCCTTCGCGGTCTTTCTATGGTGTACCGGAGTCGTATTCTCATCGATGGGAAGAAGGACATATCCCTCCTCCCGCAGGGTGTCGATCAGATGCGGCAGGGACTCTGCCGTTGCCGGGCATCCCGTAAAGTCATGCATCAGCACCACCGTCGCCCCGGAATTGTTATGCACATACCTGAGAACGTTATCCTCCAGCTGCTCCGCCGTGTAGCCGGAGCCCGACGAATCTCCGTTGGAAGCATTCCAGTCAAAGTAGGTATAGCCTGCTTCCTCCAGATACTCGATACAATCCTCCACCGGAACATCCGATACCCGGTTGCTGCTTCCGCCCGGGAAGCGGTAAAGCTTCACGTCCTGTCCGGTCATATCATAGAGCAGGTCATGCACGGTTTCCACATCCTGCTTAAAGCTGTCCAGGTCAGCGTAGATCTCACTATACACATGACTTACGGAGTGGATCCCGAGGGTGTGTCCCTCCGCTGCCATCCGGCGGATGGCTGCCTGCTTGCTCTTATCATCTATCACCATGAAAAATGTGGCTTTCACATTTTTCTCTTTCAGAACATCCAGGATGGCATCCACGTCATCCGACGGACCATCATCAAAGGTAAGATAAACTCTCTTCTCCTCCGGAACGGTTGCGGGGTCGATCTCATCTGTCTCCGTAGTCTCTTCCGTATCCGCCTCGGTGTCAGCGGTGGCTGCCTTTGCGCTGCCTCCTGCCTGATGAAGGACGTTCACGTCTCCCTTCTTATCACGTTCCAACTGGGCCTCTACATCTGCCTCCAGTGTGGTCTTCGATGCCTGCTGCTCTGCCAGAACCTGTCGCTCTGCCTTGCTCTTAATATCCTCCCGGAGCTGCTCGATCTCCTTCTCCATGCTGTGCATCTTGGTAAGGAGGATAAGACAGATCACCGTGGGGATGAGGAACATCAGAAGCAGTGCCACGAGGATGGCCTTCTTCAGACGGTTCACGCTTGCGCGGTTGTACTCCTCTTCCTCCGCCTCTTCGTCCTCTTCCCAGTCCGTCTCCTCGGATGCACGGGGTGCATAGAAGGAATGCTCCTTTAAGAGCTCGCGGATGGGACTGCGGGAAGGTGCAGGTTCTTCCGTTACTGTCGGTTCCGGAGTAACTTCCGGTACAGCTGCTACCGGTGTTTCTTCCGGCGCAACCACCTCCGGTACTGCTACCGGTTGAACCGCTTCCGGCATAGTCACTACCGGCTCGGTCACTTCCGACACGACAGCTTCCGGCACACTCTGTACCGTCGGCTTCGCACCCTGGGGACGCGGCGTGGATGTATGCGGTTTTCCCTTACGTTTCTTACTCACGCGAATGTTTCTCCGAATCCATAGATTTTGCGTTTTGCATTTTCACGGACACTAGATGTCAAAAAACGAGAAAATGCGCCCGTAACCCCGGACGCAACCCTCTCACATCGTTTTCTTTTGTAACACCCACCGTTATTATGCGGGAAAACGGGCTCTCTTGTCAACCCTTCTTCATAGAGAAATAAGGGCCTCTTTTTCCGATCATTTCGTCATATTGCTGATACATCCGCTGCACGCTGTTTTCCAGCAGATAATAGTGCATGCAGTAAGGTACCAGAAGCACGAAAAGAAGGCCGATCAGCGGGAGCAGCATGATGGCGTTGCTGATCACGAAGGCAAGGATGCACATGACCGTACAGATGGCCACGAGAATGAATACCAGAAGGTGCACCAGCCGCTCATGGGCAAAGAAGCTGATCTGGGTAAGATGCAGCTTTGCTTCCTTCTCCCAGTCCCTCTCCTCCTCACTTGCAAGGAGTTGATCGATATAGTCCAGATATGCCAGGATCCTCTTCTTCATCTGCCATATACCTCATTTCTTGATGTAAGCCCCATGTCCGGCTTATCGGTGATGACACCGTCCACGCCGCGTCGGATCAGCTTCCTGGTCAGTCCTCCCGTATTTACGGTCCAGACGTAGACAGGATACCCCTTTCTATGCATCCGCCATACGAAGCCCCGGCTGGAGAAAACCCAGAAGGGCGCCACAAAATCACAGTTGGCCGCACGAAGACGCCGGATGGGATAGATCTCCTTCATCCGTCCGATAAGGCCCGGATGATCCTTCCCCACCAAAAGACCGGTTGTGATCCGCGGGTCCAGCTTCTTCACCCGGTACACCACCGGATCGAAGAAGGACTTTACGGAATACTCGTCGTACTTGCAGTACTTATGCAGGATATGCACCAGTTCCTTTTCATAGCCCGAAGCCTTCACTTCGATATCCATGAAGATCTTTCCGGCACAGAGACGCACCACCTCCTCGAAGGTGGGGATATGGAAGCCCTCCTCCGCAGCCCGGCGGTTCATTTCCGCATAGGTCTGATAGGAAACCGGCATGTCGTTGTAGGTGCTGTCATGGATCACCACAAGCTTCTTATCACTGGTGCAGCGTACATCGAATTCCACCATGTCCGCCTGAATCTCGATAGCCAGCCGGAAGGATTCCAGAGTATTCTCATGCTCTGCCAGATAAGATGCACCACGGTGCGCGATGATCTTCGTAAACCCGGCTTTCCCCAGTTTCTTTCTTTTTTTCTTGTAGATATCTTTCTTCATGCGGGACATTGTAACACATTCTTCCATGTGTTTCAACATGGATGGTTTTGCATTTCCCTGTCCGCTCTGTTATAATCGTTTCATCACCTTTATGAAAAGAAAGGAAAAACTTATGTCAGATCCGAAAGATCCAAACAACAAAAACGATAATGATGAGTTTGAAAAATACTGTTATATGTGCCGCCGTCCCGAAAGCGAAACCGGCAAGCTGGTGAGCTTCGTCAACGGTGTCTATATCTGTCCCGACTGTCTCAACAAGGCCTTTGATTCCATCTCTCACAGTCCCATCCGTTTCTTTGATATGTCAAATATGCCGGGCTTCGATAACATGAACCAGTTCATGCCGAATGATGATATTCCGGATTCACAGAAGGTAAAGAAAAGGAAGTCCTCGCCCGACGCAAAGAAGGAGAAGGGTGCAGAGGAGCCGAAGGTCCTTACCTTAAAGGATATCCCCGCGCCCCACGAGATCAAGGCGCGTCTGGATCAGCACGTGGTGGGACAGGAGCATGCGAAGAAGCTGATCTCCGTGGCCGTGTACAACCACTACAAGCGGATCCTCTCGGAGCCCGGGGATGACGGTGTGGAGATCGAGAAGTCCAATATCCTGATGATCGGTCCCACCGGTTCCGGTAAAACCTACACCGTGAAGACCATCGCAAAGCTTCTGGATGTTCCCCTTGCCATCACGGATGCAACCTCCCTTACTGAGGCGGGTTATATCGGTGATGACGTGGAGAGCGTTCTCTCCAAGCTTCTTACGGCTGCCGGAAATGATGTGGAGCGTGCCGAGAAGGGAATCGTCTTTATCGACGAGATCGACAAGATCGCAAAGAAGCAGGAAACCCGTTCCCGGGATGTAAGCGGTGAAGCGGTTCAGCAGGGACTGTTGAAGCTGCTGGAGGGATCTGTTGTGGAGGTTCCCGTAGGCTCCGGAAGCAAGAATGCCATGACTCCCGTAGCTCGCATGGATACGACGAATATCCTCTTTATCTGCGGCGGTGCATTTCCCGATCTGGAGAAGATCGTGACCGCAAGGCTTACCGCACAGTCCTCTATCGGATTCGGCGCGGAGCTCCGGGACACCTATACAAATGATCCGAAGCTGCTTACCCATGTAACCATGGAAGACCTCCGGGAGTTCGGTATGATCCCCGAGTTCCTGGGACGTCTTCCCATCCTCTGTCCGCTGGATCAGCTGGATCAGGATATGTACGTGAAGATCCTCCGGGAACCGCAGAATGCCATCATCAAGCAGTATCAGAAGCTGCTCCGGATGGACGAGGTAGACCTTCGCTTCGACGAGTCCGCGTACGAAGCCATCGCGGAGGAAGCCGCAAAACGGAAGACCGGTGCCAGAGCTCTCCGGTCCATCATCGAGGAGTTCATGCTGGATATCATGTATCAGATCCCCCGGGACAAGGCTATCGGACGCGTTACCATCACCGGAGATTATGTCCGGAAGAAGGGCTCTCCGAAGATCGAGCTCCGCGGTGTGACCGGGCCGGAAGAGTAAATAAAAACATACAGATACAACAAGAGAACCCCGCATGGTATGCCATACGGGGTTTTCTTAAATCCTATATTCTCAGTATGCGTGAGGCTTACAGATTGAAGCTTCCCTCAGCGCCGTCAGCTGTGAAGTAAACGATGTTGTTCTCCGGCTGATAGTATACGTTAAGAACCTTAACGCTCTTCTTACCGGAAACTTCCTTCGCCTTTGCTACCAGGTCATCTACCTTCTGGCTTCCACCCTGATACTCTACGAAAAGCTCAACCTTCGGAGCTGCTGCCTTCTTAGCCGGAGCTGCCTTCGGAGCTGCTTCCTTCTTTGCCGGAGCTGCCTTCTTAGCTGCTGCCTTCGGAGCTGCCTCCTTCTTAGCTGCTGCCTTCGGAGCTGCTTCCTTCTTTGCCGGAGCTGCCTTCTTCGGAGCTGCTGCCTTCTTAGCCGGAGCCTTCTTTGCAGGAGCCTTAGCCGGTGCTGCTTCCTTCTTTACTTCTTCCTTCTTTGCAGCTGCGTCTACCTTTACCTCAGCAACCTTTGCCTTAGCTTCCTCAGCCTTAGCCTCAGCCACCTTCTTAACTGCTGCTGCCTTCTCTGCAAGATCCTTTACGCTTGCCTTCTTTACTGCCATTTCGTTTTTCCCTCCATGAGATAAAATCGTTTTACACAACTAGCAAAGTTCTTCCGTCTGTTTTATCAGTTCACGTAAGTGATTGTAAAACGATTATTCTGTTTTTGCAACGGTTTCTTGCATTTTCTCTTTATTGACCATGAATGAAAGAAAAACAATCTCCATATAAAACAAATTGCACAATTTATTTCACGGTTTCTCGGGAGTGAAAACGTTTACACTTTTTTCTCTCCGATTTTGGTAACGATTACATTTCCGGTCTTCACGATGCTGGATTCCGGGATGTAACCGCGGATCGGAGACAGCGGATAGATGTTTGTGTAACGTCCGATCACACTACCGGGATTCAGTACACTGTTGCATCCGACCTCCACATGATCTCCCAGCATGGCACCGAATTTCTTCAGTCCGGTTGCGATCTCGATATCACCGTATTCTCCGCTTCCCTTAACAACCACAAGGGTTTTGTCGGATTTTACATTGGATGTGATGGAGCCTGCTCCCATGTGGGAATAGTATCCGAGCACGGAATCTCCCACGTAATTGTAGTGCGGAACCTGCACGTGATCAAAGAGGATCACGTTCTTTAATTCCGTGGAATTACCGACAACACAGTCCGCACCCACCAGTGCATTTCCTCGGATGAATGCGCACTGACGCACCTCCGTATTCGGTCCGATGATGGCCGGCCCGTGAATGTATGCGCTGTCAAAAACCGTTGCGGATTCATGCACCCATACATCCTCTCCCCGCTTCTTATACTCCGGTCCGAGGGTGGGTCCCAGCTGACGGATAAAGTCTCCCAGCTTCGGCAGAACCTCCCAGGGATACTGCACGGATTCCAGCAGCGGCGCTGCCATGGTGTGTGTCAGGTCATACATGTTCTTTACTTCCAGTAAATGCTCGTTCATTTCTTTCCTCCGTTTGCCTGTTTCTTTGCTTTTGATTTTGCTGATGTATAGTATGGCTTCGTCTGATCAAAGACGCGCGTGATCTGATTCTGATTGGAAAGTCCCTTCACGTAATTCGTATACTTCGATACGTAATCGGACATCTTCGTCATGTACTCATCCGCCGTAATGCTTCCGTCCGCAACTCCCGCAAGTCCCTTCTCCCAGCTGGCAGTAAGGTCTGCGCGGAGCAGTCCGCGGATGGAGTAAAGCACACAGTCGTAAATGATCTCTCCAAGGAATGTGGGTGTTATGATCTGCGTCTTCTGATTCAGTGCGATATATTCATTCTTCACAAGCTTGCTGATGATGGCATCCCGCGTTGCGGAGGTGCCTATGCCGGCGCCCTTGATCTGCTCCCGCAGTTCCTCATCCTCGATCAGCTGTCCTGCATTTTCCATGGCAAGGATCAGCGTACCGGATGCGTAACGCTTCGGCGGTGTGGTCTCGCCCTCCTTGATGACGAAGCCATTGCAGGAAAGAATGCTTCCCTTCCGAAGGCCTTCCACCAGACGTGCAGCCTCCTCCGGATCCAGTGTTTTTTCATTGGAATCCTCGGCTGAGCCCTTTCCTTCTTCGGGCTTTGCACCGGTCTCCTCCGCTTCCGCCTTCTCCTTCTTCTTTCCGTAATTCCGGTCTGCGATCACCAGGTATCCGGGCTTCACAAGGCTTCGGAAGTTTGCAAAGAAATGCTCCTCGTGCCGCATCAGCTCGATGGCCACCTTCTGATACTCTGCCGGCGGATAGAAGATGGAAAGGAACCGCCTTACGATCAGGTCATAAACCCCTGCCTTCACATGGGGCAGGGATGCTGCCTGTCCCACATTCTGTCCCGTGGGAATGATGGCGTAGTGATCCGTGATCTGCTTATCATTTACATACCGGGACTTTGCGATCCCCTTATGTCCGCCCTGCTGCACCACATAGTTTGCGTACCCGCCAAGCTCCGGGTAGCTTCCGAGTCCGCGCAGGTTCTTATCGATCTCCTTTGCAACGGCAGTGGACAGCACACGGGCATCCGTTCTCGGATACGTCACCATTTTCTTTTCATACAGCTCCTGGACGATCTCCAGAGTCTGGGACGGATTGATCTTAAAGATACGGGAACAATCATTCTGCAGCTCCGCCAGGTTATAAAGAAGGGGCGGATTCTTCTTCTCCGTCTTCTTCGTCAGCTTCTCTACCTTCAGGGTTACGGGGAGCGGTTCATCCAGATACGCTACCAGCTCCTTCGCCTTCTTCTCCTCGCGGAATCCGTTCTCCTTATAAAGGTCCGGACTGTTCTCATATTTACTTCCCGGAACCGCACGCCACTCTGCTTCGAAGAGGGTTGTATTGTCCGCTTCCTCCGGCTTCTTCCCCACCGCTGCCAGCACCCGGTAGAAGGGAGTGGGCGTGAAGGAACGGATGCTCCGCTCCCGTTCCACGATCATGCCGAGAACGCAGGTCATGACACGCCCGACCGCGATCACGCACCGGTCCATGCCGAGATAATCCTTCACCTTCCATGCATATTTCAGGGAAAGGGCTCTGGAGAAATTGATCCCCATCAGATAATCTTCCTTGGCCCGAAGATAGGCTGCATCCGACAGGGAATCATACTCGGAAAGCGGCTTCGCTTCCCGGATGCCGCGCAGGATCTCTTCGTCCGTCTGGGAATCGATCCATACCCGGTACTTCTTCTTCGTATCCGGTACCTCTGCCATCTGATCCACCAGACGGTAGATATACTCTCCCTCCCGTCCGGAGTCGGTGCAGACGTAGATGGACTCCACATCCTCCCGGTTCAGAAGCTCCTTAACGATATTAAACTGCTTGGCTACCGCAGGAATGATCTCATACCTGAACTGCTCCGGGATAAAGGGAATGGTATCCATGCTCCACTTCTTCAGTGCAGCATCATACTCCTCCGGATAGCTCATGGTGACCAGATGCCCGACGCACCAGGTGACGATATCATCTCCCGATTCGATATAGCCGTTTTGTTTGGCACCGCGAATGCCCAGTGCCGTCGCAAACTGCTGCGCGACACTGGGTTTCTCGGCGATAAAGATTCGTTTCAAATGTGACTCCTTTTATTCGCGATACTGCAGAAGATCTGCCACTTCCTTCCGGGGAACCGGATCCGGAGTGAACTTCGGATAGCCGATGGCCAGGAGGCAGGACACGCTCTGTCCCTCCGGAAGATCGATGATCTTCGCGATCTTCTCCTCATCAAAGATTCCCATCATAACACTTCCAACCCCCAGGTCGTGTGCTGCCAGAGAGAAGGTCTGGGATGCGATGCCTGCGTCGAACATCTCCCACCGGTCCTCCTTGGAGGTGGTGAAGGAGCCGTCACGCTCGTAGCCGCAGCGCTTATTCACGGTTGCGATCACAACCAGCTGCTGTGCCTTGGACAGGGTCTTCTGGTTGCCTTCAAAGCCCAGCACTGCATCATCGCAGATGGCCTTGATCATGTCCGCATTCTCGATCACATAGTACCGTGTGGTCTGGGTATTCTTCCAGGACGGTGCAAACCGCGCAAGATCTATGATCTTCTCTATGGTTGCATGGTCTACCTTCTCCTCCGTGAAACGGCGTACACTTCGTCTCTCCTTAATACAGGTTGAAAGTTCCATAAGTTTTCTCCTCCTTTGTTCTGCATTTGACTCTTCTTAGTTCATGTGCTACACTACATCCTGTCGAGCAGGACAGGTGATCGCGGCCGGCCATGCCTCGTTCGTGAGGTTTCCTTAGGGAGATTCCGCGGGCGCAAGGTACGCCGGGTGAGGAAAGTCCGGGCTTCACAGGGCAGGATGCCGGATAACGTCCGGCGGAGGCGACTCCCGGGAAAGTGCAACAGAAATATACCGCCGGCCCCGGCCGGTAAGGGTGAAATGGCGAGGTAAGAGCTCACCGCTGTTCTGGTAACAGGACAGGCTCTGTAAACCCCATCCGAAGCAAGACCAAGTTTGAGCTATAGGGCTGCCCGCTCTGCTCATGGTAGGTTGCTTGAGCCGTATGGTAACATACGGTCTAGATAGATGATCACCCAACGACATAACCCGGCTTATCGTTCTGCTCGACTAAAATCAGGATTTCCCGAAAGCGCCGACCCGATCGGCGTTTTTCTTTTATATCTCGAAGCATCCTCCGCCGATAAACTCCCGAAGCAGGGAATTCGTCGGAACCGTGCTGGAATCGATTCCCAGGAAATAATCCAGGAACTTCAGCAGACGCTTTGCTTCGTAGTACTCCTCGCTATCCTCACTTACCGTAAAGAGCAGGGGCTCCGCGAAGATCTTAATGGCCGGAAGCTCATAGATCAGCGCCGAATTAAACAGCGCATCCGCCTCACCCTGATAGGGGAAGATATTCTTCTCCTCACCTCTTCGCACCGATTCCCACATGCGGATGGTATTCGCCGCATTGTTCCCGCGGGTACGGTTATCCCGCACGATCCGCCGGAGCAGACGGGTATCCGAGGTGGAGATCCGGTTATGCTCATCCAGGTTCAGCTGCGTCAGTGCACTGATATAGATCTTATAGCTGGAATCCGAGGGAAGGGCATAGGTCGACGCCGGATTCAGGGCGTGAATCCCTTCCACCACAAGCACGTCATCGGGTGTCAGCTTCAGGGTTCTTCCGTCAAACTTCTTCTCTCCGAGGGTGAAGTCAAACCGCGGCATCTTCACCTCTTCCCCTTCCAGAAGCCGCTCCATGGTGGTGTTGAAAAGCTCCAGATCCATGGCTCCGATGCACTCGAAATCGTACTGTCCGTTTTCATCCCTGGGTGTATCCACACGCTCCTTAAAGAAGTTATCCATGGCGATCGGGTGCGGTGTCAGGCCATGCGCCCGCAGCTGCACCGAAAGCCGGTTGGAAAATGTAGTCTTACCCGAAGAGGATGGTCCTGCGATCAGCACCAGCTTACGCTTCATTTTATGGATATCCTCTGCGATATCCGCGATCTGCTTCTCCATCACCGCTTCCTGGATCAGGATCAGATCATTCAGATGTCCGTTGCAGATCTCCGTATTCAGCTGTCCCACGCCGGAAAGCCCCAGCTGGTTCCCCCAGTCCTCTGCCTCGCGGAGAGCTGTGTAGAGGGACTCCGGAGCCCCATGGCCGCGGTCCATTTCCAGACTGTTCCTGCGGGGAACCACCAGAACGAATCCGTCGTCAAAGGCGATCAGATTAAACCGTGACAGGCCCTCGGTGGAGGGCAGCATATAGCCGTAGAAATAATCCTCATAACCGTCCAGGGTGTAGAGGTTTACGCGGGAGGCTCTCCGGTACCGGAAGAGCTCTGCCTTCTGAACCATGCCCCGCTCCGTAAAGAGTTTCACGGCTTCGCTGGTCTTCAGCACCTTCTTCTCGATGGGGAGCTTCTCCTCCACCAGACGGCGCATCACCTTCTTTACGGCCTCCAGCTCTGCCCTCTCCGGCTCAATGATCCGGTCCTCCGCATCACTGACCGTGCAGAAGAATCCCTGTCCCAGGGAATACAGCACACGGATCCGCTTCTCCGGATATACCTCATGGTATGCCCGGACCATCAGAAGGATCAGACTTCTCTTGTACATATCGTAACCGATGGGGCTCGCCGTTGTGACAAACTCCACCGTTGCAGATTTATAAAGCTTAAACCCAAGCTCCACCAGACGTCCGTTCACCTTCGCGGCTACCACGATCTGTCCGAAGCTCGGATCCTGACTGACCAGCCGGAGCAGCGGTGTTCCGCTCTCCAGCTTCAGTTCTCTTCGCTCCTCCCCATCCAGGATCGTAACCGTTATTTCCTTCATTCCTTCTCCTTTTTGAACTATCCTTTCCGACTATTCCTTTCGGAAGGCCCCCATGGTCTCCTGCAGCCTCAGATTCTCCTGCAGCTGCTTCTCCAGGCTTCCGCGCCGTGCACGGGCAGCCGGAGTTTTCTGCTTTGCGAGGGAAGCGACCAGCTCCTCCAGACCCTTTGCTTCCCAGTTCAGATAGTCCCAAAACTCCTGCGTCGGATGTGCCGGAAGCCAGGTTCCGTACATCATGTTCGCCTTTGCCTCCTCGTCCGGAACCTCCCCCGGAAGCTTCAGGCCCACGGAACAGTTCAGTACGAAATACCATTTTCCCGCATCCGTGAGGCAGGTCTCATGATCGATAAAAATGCTCTGCTTCCGCAGGGTATAACGGACCAGACGAAGGTCCGAGTGAGGTGACAGCACCAGCTGCATCCCGGGACGGAGCTTCTCGGCCCCGTCCTTCAGGATATCGGCGATCAGGTGTCCTCCCATGCCTGCGATCACGATGGCGTCAGCCTCTCCGGCCGCGAGCTCCTTCAGTCCGTCAGACTGACGTGTCTCGATCTTTTTCTCCAGTCTCTGACCGTAAATGTTTTCCTTTGCTACGGAGAGAGGTCCTTCATTGATGTCCATGGCGATCACGGTACAGTTTTTCTTCTCAGCAAGCTCCATGCTGACATAGGCATGATCACAGCCCACATCCGCAACCCGCTGATCCGGCTTCACATAGTCCACGATCGTCTGCAAACGTTTCCCCAATTCTCTCATATGCATCACTCCAGGAATTCTTTCAGTTTTCTGCTTCTGGAAGGATGACGCAGCTTCCGAAGCGCCTTTGCCTCGATCTGACGGATACGCTCACGGGTTACATTGAATTCCTTACCTACTTCCTCAAGGGTACGTGCACGTCCGTCATCCAGTCCGAATCTCAGCCGGAGCACCTTCTGCTCACGGTCTGTCAGGGTTCCGAGAACCTCCACCAGCTGCTCCTTCAGAAGCGTAAATGCAGCTGCCTCTGCGGGAACCGGTACATTTTCGTCCTGAATAAAGTCACCCAGATGACTGTCTTCCTCTTCACCGATGGGAGTCTCCAGAGATACCGGCTCCTGGGAGATCTTCAGGATCTCACGGACACGGTCCACGGAGATATCCATCTCCTCAGCGATCTCTTCCGGTGCGGGCTCACGTCCCAGCTCCTGAAGCAGCTGACGGGATACACGGATCAGCTTGTTGATGGTTTCTACCATGTGCACCGGGATACGGATGGTTCTTGCCTGATCCGCGATGGCACGTGTGATGGCCTGACGGATCCACCAGGTTGCATAGGTGGAGAACTTGTAGCCCTTCCGATAGTCGAACTTCTCAACTGCCTTGATGAGGCCTAAGTTTCCTTCCTGGATCAGATCCAGGAACAGCATGCCACGGCCCACGTAGCGCTTGGCGATGCTGACAACCAGTCGGAGGTTGGCTTCTGCCAGCTTCTTCTTCGCCTCCTCATCGCCTTCCTCCATCCGCTTTGCGAGCTCGATCTCATCCTCTGCGGAAAGAAGCGGAACCTTACCGATCTCCTTTAAGTACATACGCACCGGATCCTCGATGCTGACACCCTCAGGTACGGAGAGGTCTACCTGCTCCAGGTCGATCTGCTCCAGCTCCTCGTCATCAGTCAGCGCGAAGTCAAAATCGTCCTCCGGAAGCTCATCCTCATCCTCCGTGATGGTAAGCACATCCACGCCGTTGTTCTCGAAGAACTCCAGGATCGCAGAGAAGCCCACGGGAGTCAGAAGATCGCTGTTCTCCTTGAAGGCATCGATGATCTCCATATCCTCGATGACGTTCTTTTCCTTCCGTGCCTTGGCAAGGAGCTCGTCCATCTTCTTCTTGAAGACCGGATTGTTCATCAGCTCATCCGTTGCCTTCTTACGGGCAGCCTTCGCCTTCTCATCCTCAAAATCCAGGTCGTCCAGAGCGGAAAGTGCATCTCTTTCTCCCGGATCCAGCTCTTCCATCTCCAGAGTTCCGGCCTCTGCCAGCAGGCGGTCAGCCTCCTTCTCCAGATCCTCAGGGGTAGGCTCCTCCTGAGCCGCCTTTCTGGACTCCTTCTTCCGGGCAGATTCCTTCTTAGCTTCCTCCGGCTTTTCTTCCTTCTTCTCTTCCTTCTTTTCTTCCTTCTTGGCTTCTGCCTTCTTCGGAGCTGCCTTCTTAGCTTCAGCCTTCGGAGCTTCCTTTTTTTCCGCGTCCTTCTTTTCCGCGTCCTTCTTTGCGGCAGCCTTCTTTGCAGGCTCCTTCTTCTCAGGCTCCTTCTTCTCGGACTCCTTCTTCTCCGCTTCCTTCTTGGCAGCAGCCTTCTTTACCGGCTTCTTCTCTTCCTTCTCAACCACTGCCTCTGCTTCTGCTTTC
Source organism: uncultured Lachnospiraceae bacterium (assembly GCA_902760755.1). Taxonomy (GTDB): domain Bacteria; phylum Bacillota; class Clostridia; order Lachnospirales; family Lachnospiraceae; genus Eubacterium_Q. The sequence goes on from CACWHK010000030.1 coordinate 18,146, forward strand.
TTCTTTGTAGCCATTTTGTTATCCTTCCTTATCTCACTTACAGGCCTTCCTTACTACAGACGGACCTGAATCTTCTGAATCTCTTTCTTCTTTCTTGCCAGCTCCAGTGCACTTCCGCCACCCTGACGGAGGGATCGGTCCACACCGCTTAGCTTAAGCTTCCTCACCAGCTCCGTCAGAGCCTTCTCTGCAGCGCTCTGATCGGTCTCAAATGGGAATTCACTGCTGAGGATCCCGGCGATCACTCTCTGATCCTCCGGTTCCTCATAACGGCTCAGGATTGCCGCAGGCTGCACCGTTCCCGTATCCTGATACTGCCGGAAGAGCTGCTCCGCAACCTCCCGGACCCGTCCGGTGAAGTCCTCCTCGGTAACCAGACTCTTCAGCTTGTCAAAAAGCTCCGGCCGGTTCACCATCCAGGTAAGCAGGTGTCGCTCGGTACTGTCATCCGCAGCTTCCTTCCGGCTTCGGGACGGAGGCGTCTGCTCCTGCGGGTAAGCACTTTCTGTCTGTATCCTGTCCCCGGTCTTTGCCTCCGGCCTGCTGCCGTTCATGCCCGCCATGCCGAAGCGCGTTACCTCCTGCCGGAGAACCTTCACATCCAGGCCGTACTCCTCTGCCACCGTGTCGCAGTAGTTTGCCCGTTCCGTGGTGTCCTCGATTCCGGCCAGCGTCCTGGCAGCCTCCCGGATAAATGCGGTTTTCTCCTCCGGATCCCCCAGCCGATACAGCTTCCGGATCTCCCGGATCTCAAAGAGACGCCCGGGGATCGCATCCCGGATCCGCGTCTCGTACGCCTCCGGTCCTTCCGCCGCCAGGAACTCATCCGGGTCCTTGTAGGGTGAAAGATCGATCACTCTCTGTGACATCCCCTGACTCCGCAGGATCTGTATGGCCTTCTTTGCCGCATTTCTTCCCGCATCATCACTGTCATATGCGAGGTAGACCTCCTTCGTGAACCGCTTGATCAGCGAGGCCTGTCCCGGCGTAAATGCCGTTCCCAGCGATGCCACAGCGTTGTCAAACCCTGCCTGGTGCTGCGTGATCACGTCCATGTAGCCCTCGCAGAGGATCATCCCCCGCCGGTGGCTCCTTCTTGCCAGATACAGGGCAAACAGATTGTGGCTCTTATCGAAGAGCTCCGTCTCCCGGGTGTTCAGGTACTTGGGCTTTGCATCTCCCAGCACCCGACCGCCGAAGGCGATACATTTGCCGTTCATGTCCAGGATCGGTACCATGACCCGGTTCCAAAACTTGTCATGGGGCCCGTGTCGTTCATCAAAGTCCACCAGTCCGGCATCCCGGATGATCTCATCGGTGTACCCCTTGCTTTTCAGGTACTTATACAGATCGTCTGCGTAGATATCCGCAAACCCCAGACTGAACTTTGCTATGGTTTCGTCCGTAAACTTCCGCTTCTCCCGGAAGTACTCGTACCCCGGCTTCCCCCGCTGGGTCTTAGTCAGCAGGTAGTGGAAGTAGGCCGCAGCGGAGGTATTCACCTCCCGTAGCTGCACCTTCCGGCTTGCACGCTGCTTCTCCTCCTCCGAGGGCTCGATCTCGGGAAGCGGGTATCCCACCCGGTCCGCCAGGAGCTTTAAGGCCTCCGGAAATGTGAAGTGTTCATACTTCATGATGAAGCTGATCACATTTCCGCCCTCATGGCATCCGAAGCAGTAGAACATCTGCTTCTGCCGGCTGACGGAGAAGGAGGGCGTTTTCTCATTATGGAACGGACAGCAGCAGGTATAGTTGCTGCCCGCACGTTTTAACCCTACGTAGGAAGAGATCACATCCACGATATCATTTCGTGCACGGACCTCCTCGATCACCTCTTCGGGATAGTACATAGATGTCCTCCTGTTTATAACCTCTGCCAGGAGTGAGGGATATATATCTCCTGAAACTTTCGAACCGCGTAATTATCCGTCATGCCTGCGATATAATCACAGACCACGGTTTCCTTTGGCTCTCCCTCATCGATCATGCGGGTAAACTCTGCCGGAAGCTCCTCCGGACGCTCCAGATAGTGCCGGTACAGCATGGCAACCACCTCTTCCGCCTTTCCCTCCTCACCCTTGGCGATGGGATTCCGGTAAAGCTCCTCGAACATGAACTTCCGAAGGGAAAGAAGGGCCTTCTCCACCGGATCGGACATGGTGACCCTCGGCTGATCCAGGGTATGCTCCACGGTATCCAGAATAATGGTGTTGATCCGGTCTCTTGTGTTATGCCCCAGGATGTCCGTGCATTCCTTCGGAAGGCTCTCCTCCGTCAGAAGCCCGGCACGGATCCCGTCATCGATATCATGATTGATATAGGCGATCTTATCGGATACCCGGACGATATCCCCCTCCAGTGTGGCAGGCTTTGCGCTGGTCCGGTGGTTCCGGAAGCCGTCCCGTACCTCCCAGGTAAGGTTCAGTCCCCGTCCGTTCTTCTCCAGACGTTCCACCACCCGGGCACTCTGCTCACTGTGCAGGAAGGGCTGTCCCGAGGCCTTCGTCAGCGCACGCTCTCCCGCATGTCCGAAGGGCGTGTGTCCGAGATCATGGCCAAGGGCGATCGCCTCCGTCAGATCCTCATTTGCCCGGACCGCCTTCGCTATGGTCCGCGCCAGCTGGGAAACCTCCAGAGTATGGGTAAGGCGTGTTCTGTAATGATCCCCGTAAGGCGACAGGAATACCTGCGTCTTATGCTTCAGCCGGCGAAAGGACTTGCAGTGTATGATCCGGTCACGGTCTCTCTGATAAACCGTACGGATATCGCTCTCCTCCTCTGCCCGGTCCCTTCCGCGGGACTGATCACTGAAGGCCGCATGGGGTGAAAGCCTCTCGTGTTCTTCCTGTTCAAACCGTTCGCGTATGGTCATGGTTTCCCGCCTTCCTTCTTACGATCTGCGCCTTTTCAGGCCTAAACTGCCTTACAATTAAGTTATACGTCATCCGGTCCGAAACTACTTTTTTTCGGAGCAAAATACGACCAAATAATTACAACCAAACAGGGAGCAGACCGTCTCTAAAGGACGTATCCGCTCCCTGTTCTTTCAGATGATCATTTTTTCTTGTTTTTAGTCTTATTTGCAGCCGGATAATACCGGTTCTGCTGCTTCTTTTTCTGATTGTTCTGATTGTTCCGATTCTGACCGCCGCCCTTGTTCCCGGACTGTCCGGTCCTTTGCTTACCTTCCTTCGAAGGCTCTGCTTTCTTCTCCGAAGAAGTCCCCTTTTTCGGTGCCTTCGAAGCCCCTTCGGTTTTTGCTGTTTTGTTCTTTGCTGCTGCGTTCCCGGCTGAAGACGCCTCTGACAGTGTCTCCTCCGGGGTTTCATCCGGCGCCTCTTTCGTTGCTTCTTCCGACGCTTTCTCCGCAGCTTCCGCAGCTTCCGCTGCCTTCTCTCTGCGGGACTTCTCAGCATCCTTCAGAAGCTTCCTGCCGTCCTCCAGCTGCTGACGTTCCTCAGCTCTCTTCTTTGCCTCCTCGACAGCCTCTTCCGCGCTCTGCTCGATAGCCTCCTGGTTCTGCTTAAAGACGAAGCGGATGGTATGGGATGTTCCCCACATGATGGCTCCGAAGATGATCAGAAGCCAGAGATACCAGCTGTACAGGAAGATGATCGGATAAATGATGGAAAATGCGATGGGTGCCACCCATGCCGTAACGATCTTGATACAGCTGAAGAAGTAACCGACCGAAAGCAGGATGGAGTTCTTCGCCGCCTGTTTCACGGTGGTGTTGAACCTGGCGATCAGCGGGAAGAAGTAAGTAAGTGCCAGTACCGTGAACAGAAGCTCCAGGTAAAAAACGATCGTATAAAAGAGGGAAAGCGCTCCTGTCTGGGTATTGATCAGGATCCACTCTGCCAGAAGCACCGCCACGATCACCAGCAGTGCCAGCCAGCCCAGGGTCGCCTGTTTAAAGTTCCGCTTAAATTCACGAATATAGCAGGAAAGAACCGTCTCCTCTTCATTCTCCTGCAGCCGGATACAGGTTGCGTAAGCAGCTGCCAGCGACGCACCTACGGTGATCACCGGAAGGCAGCCGATCACGAAGCATATATTGATCCCGAAGATGTTTCCGAATGCGTCCAGACCCTTTTTCAGTTTCCACTCTCTCTGCCGGCCGGAACCGCGTTCATTTTCTGCCATAGCGAAACGTTCCTCACTTTCTGACTCTTAAAAGAGCAGAGACGGAAAGACTTAACTTTCGTCTCTGCTCTAATGTGCTTCATTATATCAAAATCCAACCTGCAAAGCAAGTACAGGATTTCTGACTTCGAAGTTTACTCCTTAACACCACCGAGGGCAACACCAGCGATAATGTACTTTGATAAGAAGAAATACATAACGAGGATCGGGATAACTGTGGTGAAAAGTCCACAGTAGATCAGACCCCAGTCACGGTCCTTATCATTTGCCTTCAGAGAAGATACGTACATCGGCATGGTCTGCTTCTGACGCTCAGTAGCAAGGATGATAGAAGGTGTATACAGGTTGTTCCAAGATCCTACGAAACCGAAGATCGCCTGTGTAGCCATAGCCGGCTTCAAAAGCGGAAGAACGATTCTGTTAAATGTAGCGAACTCGGAAGAACCATCTATACGTGCTGCTTCCACGATCTCGACGGAAAGACCTGTCTCCATGTACTGTTTCATAAAGTAAACAGTCGTCGGACCGGCGATAGCCGGGATGATGAGAGGCCAGAATGTTCCGTACAGACCGATGTTCTGGCAAAGCTTTACGAAACCAACGACTGATACCTGAGTCGGGATCATCATGATTGCGTAAATGAATGCCCATACGAATTTCTTTCCCTTGAAATTGTATACTGTAACCGCATAAGCTGTCAGGGAGCCGAAATATACCTGCAGGATCGTAGCCGGTACGGTTACGATCAGGGAGTTCAGCATAGCCTGAAGCACGTTCACACCACTGGTCTTTGCGCCGGAATCAAGCAGGTTCTTGAAGTTTGTGAAGAACTCGCCACCCGGGATGACCTTAAGTCCTGTGGTAATGTCAGAGGACTTCAGTGTGGAGTTTACGATCAGTATATAAAACGGAAAGATCGAAAGGAAGCAGAGAATGATGCAGACGATATATCGTCCTATTTTTCTACGGTTAATGCCCTTGATTTCCTGATCCATATATCGTCACCTACCTTCCGTCCTTAGATTTTTCCTGCGTCACCTTATAGAAGATAAGGCTGACAGCCATAGTTACAAAGAACAGCACGATAGAGTACGCTGCAGCACGACCCATGTTCTGGGAAGGACCTGCCGTGGTATACTTCTTGATCAGCATCATAACGGTTGTGGTGGAGTCAACAGTTGCTCCTCCGCTCAGCTTAACGATCGGTCCACCGTCGTTAAACAGCTGCGGGATATCGTACATCTGGAGACCACCAATAGCGGATGTTACAAGAGTATACTGCAGGATCGGCTTCAACAGCGGCAGTGTGATCTTGAAGAACTGCTGCTTTGAGTTGGCACCATCCACCATGGCTGCTTCATACAGCGACGGGTTGATACCAAGGATACCTGCGGTCAGGATGATCATGGTATTTCCATACCACATCCAGAACTGGATAAAAGCGATAATGATCAGCGAAGCCCAACCGGAACGAAGGATTCCGACGTCCGTCGCCAAGCCCCAACTTCGTAGTAACTGTGTCAGAGGTCCGTTCACCTCAAACATACTATAGAAAAGGACTGCGATGGTTGCTGCTGTAATGATATTCGGCATGTACATGATAACCTTGTAGATGCCGGTTCCTTTCAGATGATAACGAACATCTGTGAACCATGCCGCCAGAAGCAGCGCAAGCAGGATCTGGGGAATAAAGTTCAGAATCCAGAGGACAGCAGTGATAGCCAGTGCCTTCCAGATCTCGGCATCTCCGGCCTTGCCGAATACATAGTTAGAGAAGTTACCGAAGCCGGTCTCCTCTACAATATTACGACCATTCTTTGCAGAATAAACCAGGGAATTAGAGAAGGTGGTAATCAGCGGATACAATTGAAATACAAAGAATACAAGGAAAAACGGAATAATGAAAATAACCCCATATTTGCCATGTTCAACAGTTTTTTGCTTCTTCAATTGGTAACCTCCTCCCTTATTTTCTTTTTTTCAAAACACACGCACCAGCACATCCGTGCTGATGCGTGCGAATCGTCTATCTCTTATTCAGAAATAAACAGGTATTATGCTTGCTTACTCAGCCGGAATACCAAGCTCTGTATTGGACTTATCCTTTACATACTGAAGAGCTTCGTCAACGCTCTTGTAAGTACCAGCGATATAACCGTTAGCAGCATCAGAGATGAATGCTTCGTAGTTCTTATCCTGATATGTTACAGCGCCCTGCTGAATGTTCTTAGCTGCATCTGCCCATGTACCATAGGGGTTCTGTCCGCCAAGGAATGCAACACCGTTGTTGTCAGCTGCGATCTCGCCGCCGTTAACCAGTCTGTCGTTAGCTGCTGCGTTAGAAGTAGCATCACCAGTCTTGTTTGTGATCTGAACACTGATGTCAGCATCGCAAGCCAGCTCGTACAGAAGGAATGCGCAAAGCTCCGGATTCGGAGTATCCTTACCTACAGATACGTAGGTACCGCCCCAGTAGTAAGACTGAGGACCAACGCAAGCGCCCCAAGAACCATTGGTAGCACCATTGCCCTGGAATACGCCGATCATCCACGGGCATGCGAAGTAGCAGAATACGTCGCCGCCGTCAGCCATGGAACCAGCCCAACCGCCGTCCCACATCTCGGTCATGTTTGTGTAACCGCCATCAGCCAGCTTCTTAGCTGTCTCGATGTACTGTGTGATTGTTGCATCCGGCTTGAATGTCTCAGAACCGTCAGCTGCTACATTTACCCACTTGTCTGTGTGAGCGTTGATGATTGCATAGTAAACATCCTTCGGACCGGATACGATCTTGTATCCCTTTGCCTTCAGCTCATCAGCTGCAGCGAAGAAGGAATCCCAATCCTTGATCTTGTTCTGGATCTCAGCCGGATCATCTGTTCCCCATACATCCTTAGCGATTGCACGGTTGTAGAATACAGAACCAGCTGTGGACTGCCATGTAACTGCCTTCAGCTCGCCGTTGAAGTTAGCATAGTCCTTTGCATACTGATAGTTATCAGCAAGCATATCATCGGTAATACCGATTGTGTGCAGGTCCAGAGTCTTTGTGTCATCCTCTGTCCAGTACTTTGCAGACCCGATATCAGCCGGGATAAGAGACGGATACTTGTCAGATGTGAAAGCAGCGTCAATTGCCTCAAGAGACTGCTCGGAAGCAACACCAAGGTTTACATACTCATAGTACTCCTTCAGCTCAGGATGGTTCTCAAGAACTACATCCATCTTCTTGCCGAAGTCATCATCCCAAGAGTAAGCATAGATCTTCTTGGATGCATCCCAACCATCAGTTGTAAGAGAAACCTTACCATCAAGAGACTTGATAGCGTTCTCCGGAGCCTCGGTCTGAGCCTCGGTCTTAGCCTCTGTCGGAGCCTCTGTCTGAGCCTCGGTCTTGGTCTCTGTAGCCGGAGCTGCGGTGTCTGCGGTTGTGCTACTGCTGCTATCGCTGCCACATGCTACCATGGAAAGACCCATAGCAAGTGTCATGGAAAGAGCAAGTGCCTTTTTGAACTTCTTCACAAAAAAACCCTCCTTTAATTGTGGTTTTGACTTCCTTCCCTTCCGTCGTCCTGAACCTTCCTCATTCTTACCGTCCATCATCAAGTACCCGAGATACTTAACTCCGTCCTTCAAAATGAAGTCGGAACATTCTGACATCCGTTCCGGACGTCTACCGTGTTGCCCGAAATCCTTTAAACGGGCACACGAACATAATGTATTTATCGCAGTTTTCCTGCGACATATCGTCATTATAGGACATAATAAACAATAATGCAACCTTTTTTTTGAGTTTTTCGGGTTTTTATGTACAAATTTGACAAAACTGTTACAAAATAAGCTCGGAATTGTTGCATGTCACAGTTTTTTCTGTTTTTTTGCCCTTTTTCTTTCATTTTTTTGTGCATGATTTCATCTTCTGTGATACAATGGCCACGGGATTGCCCGCGTGAAACGCGGGAGGGCCCCGTGGTCCCGAGCACAGCGAGGGATACCCGATGAAGCGAAGCGAACATCGGACCCG
>CACWHK010000030.1:26340-67766 GCA_902760755.1 uncultured Lachnospiraceae bacterium
GATACCCGATGAAGCGAAGCGAACATCGGACCCGGATGACAGCGTCATCCGGGCACGGTTTTGCGAAGCAAAAGCGTGGTACAATGGCCACGGGATTGCTCATAGTCTGTAATTCCCACTATATTTAATGACGAATTATTGAGGTAATCATGGCAAATAACAACAAGAAGAACCCAAAGAAGCCCTCTTCCGCCGGGAAGCCGAAGGACACCGCTTCAAATAAGCCGAAGGCTGCAGCAACGGCTCCGCAGGAGCCGGACGACAGCAGGATCGTCCCCACCACGGTAAAGACGGTTGCAGGGCAGATCGTGGAAACCGAAACGAAGGCCCCTCCGAAGGAGGAGGATGATTTCCGGGAGGATAACCTGGAAATGAGCCAGCTCTCCTTCCGTAAGCGCTGGGCCATACGAAAGAAACGGATCAAAAAGGAAATGGAAGGCATGGCCCGCATGCAGAAGGTGGAATATCTGCTTTCTTATTTTAAATGGCCGCTCATCTTTATCGTCGGAGGCCTCCTGCTCCTTATCCTTATGATCATCGGGATCAAGAACAGCTCCAAAACCGTGATCCTTGCGATCTCCACCATCAATGTACCCGACAAGACCATCGTCACGGAGGAGATCTTCAACGATTACAAGAACTATAAGTCCTCGGACGGACGCATCACCTCCGAGGTCGGGACCATCAAGCTGGATACGGAAGTACATTTCAGTCTGGAGACCTACGAGCAGCAGTACAGCAATGACTCCAACGACTACTCCCTGACCCAGTTCCCGGTACTCTGCAGCACCGACTTCTTCGATGTGGTGATCACGGACCGGGACGGCCTGGACTTCTGCAGCGCCAGCAACCTGATCCTGGATCCGGAAACCGTCATCTCTCCCACCACAGTCCTTGCACTGCGGGAGCATCAGGCGAATGCAAAGGATAATATAGGTACCTCATACTTCTACGCCTATGACATCACAGACACCGAATTTGCAAAGAGCCTCGGCTATGAGGACAAGGTCTACATGGCATTCCCGGGCTCCGGAGACACCAACAAATACAATGCAGAGCGGTTCCTCTGCTATCTCTTCGGACTGGAGCTTCCGCCTCAGGAAAACTAAAGCAATAAATAGAAGCGGGAGGCCCCGGTGCTCCGACAGCAGAACATTTTCATGAATCTGCTGTCGGAGTGCCGGGGCCTCCCATCATATTCTATAAGCGTATACGTGCAGCATACCGCTTTCTTCAACCTGCGATTCAGTCTTCCGGACGGTCCATGTTCATGATCTGACGCTTTCTTGCCAGCTCATCACTTGCCAGGTACTCATCGTAGGTGGTCTGCTTATCGATCATGCCGGTTGCCGTAAGCTCGATGATACGGTTCGCCGTGGTCTGAATGAACTGATGGTCCTGACAGGCGAAGAGAACCACGCCCGGGAACTTGATCAGCGCATTGTTCAGCGAGGTGATGGACTCCATGTCCAGATGGTTCGTGGGCTCATCCAGGATGAGGCAGTTGGTTCCCATGATCATCAGCTTGGAGAAGAGGCACCGTACGCGTTCACCTCCGGAGAGAACCTTCAGTTTCTTGATACCGTCATCTCCCGCAAAGAGCATACGGCCCAGGAAACCGCGGACATAGGTGGCATCCTTTTCATCGGAGTACTGGGTCAGCCAGTCCACGATGATCAGGTCATTGTCAAACTCCTTGGTGTTATCCTTGGGGAAGTAACCCTGGGAGGTAGTAACCCCCCACTTGTAGTTCCCCTCATCCGGCTCTTCCTCTCCGGCCAGGATCTTGAAGAGCATGGTGGTTGCCTGTACATTCGGTCCGACGAAGGCGATCTTATCTTCTCTTCCCACGGTAAAGCTGATGTTATCCAGCAACTTCACGCCGTCCACGGTCTTGGAGATGTTATGCACCTCCAGCACCTCATTTCCGATATCACGCTTCGGGCGAAAATCGATATAGGGATACTTCCGGCTGGAGGGACGGATCTCATCCAACTGAATCTTATCCAGCAGCTTCTTCCGGGAGGTTGCCTGCTTGGACTTCGAAGCATTTGCGGAGAACCGGGCGATGAATTCCTTCAACTCCTTGATCTGCTCTTCCTTCTTCTTATTTGCCTCCTTCATCTGACGGATCATCAGCTGACTGGACTCATACCAGAAATCATAGTTTCCGGCGTAGATCTGGATCTTGCCGTAGTCCAGGTCTGCGATATGGGTGCAGACACGGTTCAGGAAGTACCGGTCATGGCTGACCACGATCACCGTATTCTCAAAGTCGATCAGGAAGTCCTCCAGCCATGCGATGGCATCCAGATCCAGGTGGTTGGTGGGCTCGTCGAGCAGCAGGTTGTCCGGATTTCCGAACAGGGCCTGTGCCAGCAGCACCTTCACCTTCAGATTGTCATCCAGGGTAGCCATATCCGCGTAGTGATACTCCGTATCAACTCCGAGGCCGTTCAGCAGGGATGCTGCGTCCGCCTCTGCGTTCCAGCCGTCCATTTCCGCGAACTCCGCCTCCAGCTCGGAAGCCCGGATTCCGTCCTCCTCGGAGAAATCCTCCTTCAGATAGATGGCATCCTTTTCCTTCATGATCTCATACAGGCGCTTGTTGCCCATGATGACCGTGTCCAGTACGTTATAGGCGTCATACTTAAAGTGGTCCTGCTCCAGGATGGAAAGACGCTCGCCGGGATCCATGGTGATATCACCGCTGGTGGTCTCCAGCTGCCCCGAAAGGATCTTCAGGAACGTGGACTTGCCGGCACCGTTGGCACCGATCAGACCGTAGCAGTTCCCGGGCGAAAATGTGATGTTCACATCCTCAAACAGGGCTTTCTTTCCAAAACGCAGGGATACATTGTTTGCACTGATCATTCTTGTTTCTTCCTCTTGTCTTTCTATTGCGTATTTTTATAAGGGTCCCGCGAAGCTTTACTTCGGGGTCCCGTTTTTTTTCGGTGCAGCCGGCTTCCTTGTGGTTCCCGGCTTCTTAGCCGCAGGTTTCCCGGCCGTGGTCTTTCTTGCTGCCGGCTTCTTCCCGGTGGTCTGCGCTTTCGATGCAGTCCTTCCTGCGGCCGGACGCTTTGCGGCAGTCTTTCTGGCACGCTTTGCCTTCTCTGCCCGCTTCTCTGCCTTCTTCTCAGCCTTCGCTTCCGCAGCCGCGGCCTTCGGGTCCACCTCCGGCAGCTCGTCGATCAGCTTCTCGATCAGACGCTTCTTGCTGAACATGTCATACCCCAGCAGATAGATAAAAGCCATCTTATTCAGATAGGCGTCCTCCTCCTGCGGGAACTTTCGTTCCACCAGTGCCGCCGCCTTCGCAGTGCTGGCCTCGATATTGAAGTACTGCGGCTTCTCCAGCTCGTAGATGTCGTTGTATATCTCTCCCATCTTATCCGAATCAAAGCAATCCGTGGTCATGGGTGTAAGGATCTTCTGAATATCACCGATGGGCAGTACATTTTTCAGATAATAAATGTAGATCAGCAGGATGATATGCTCCTTTGAGTACCGCTTGTTGCGCGGCGGCGGGAGCAGACGGTTCTTGGTATAGTTGTTGATCATGGTCTTGGTGAGGATCTTATCCTCCTCCGCCCGCTTGTTGCCGGCCAGACGCTGATCCATGAACTGCGTCACCTGATCCATATAGAGTTCGATCTCCGGGATATCCTCCGGAACAATAAAGTCCAGGCGGATCATCTCACGGATCTCCCGCTTCAGTTGAAGGAGTTGCTCATCCATTGCCTTACGTCTCCTTTGTCAGTCCTCGTCCCCCGAGGCTTCTTCGTCCGGTGATTCCTTCACCGTAACGGTCACGCGCTCCACCCGGTTCCGGTCTACCGCCGTAACCTTCAGGTGCACCGTATCATTTTCCACCTCATCTCCCGCGTCCGGCAGCCGGTCGAGAAGCTCGATCACAAGCCCGCCCACGGAATCATAGTGTTCACTTTCCAGCTCGATGCCCAGGGCATCCGAAAGATCATCCAGCTTCACGGAGCCGTCCACATCATAGACATTCTCGGAAACGGTCTTGATCCACTCTGCCTCACCCTCATCATATTCGTCCCGGATATCCCCGACGATCTCCTCGATCAGGTCCTCCATGGTGATGAGGCCTGCCGTGATCCCGTACTCATCCAGCACGATACACATGGTGGCGGAGGAGGTCTTCATATCCTTAAAGATCTGTGCGGTCCGCTGGTACTCATAGACGTAGACCGGCTTCCGCATGATCTTCTCTACCTTCACTGCATTTCGCCCGTACTTCTCCGAGTAAAGGATCAGGTCCTTTACGTGGAGGATCCCGACGATATGATCCCGGCTCTCCCGGTAGACGGGAAGCCTGGAAAATGTTTCTTCCTCCAGAAGCTTCAGGAGGTCGTTGTAGTCCGCATCCACCTCGGCGCAGACCATATCCGTCCGGGGGATCATCACGTCCTTTGCCACCGCGTCACCGAAGTCCACCACATTTGTGATCATCTTCTGCTCTTCCTTCTCGATGACGCCCTCCTCGTGGCTCACATCCACGATGGCGCGAAGCTCCGACTCCGTCATCTGGTCCGGATTCTTGTCCGGATCGATCCGAAGCAGGAAGAAGATCCCTCTGGAAATGATATTCAGAAACCAGATCAGCGGGGTAAGTGCTATGGATAGCACGCGGATCGGCACGGCGTAGAACAGGCTGAGGGACAGGCTGTACCTCTGCGCCAGGTTCTTCGGCACGATTTCTCCGAAGAGCAGCACGAGAAATGTAAGGATTCCCGTTGCCACTCCGATCATCCGGTTTCCGAACACCTTCGTTACGAAGATCGTGGTCAGGGCCGAAGCCGAGAGGTTCACGATGTTGTTGCCGATCAGAACCGTGGTAAGAAGCCGGGCGGGATCCTCCCGAAGGGAAAGAACCCGCGCAGCCTTCCCGGCCTTTCGGCCGCCTTCATCCACCAGCGCCCGAAGCTTATTCAGATTTACGGTCGTGAGTGCCGTCTCCGCCGACGAGAATACGCCGGACAGGATCAGCAGCACGATCAGAATACATAGCTGTATCGCAGAACCGGAGTCCATCCGATCAAATCACCCCTTTATTTCTTCTTCCCGATCCCGAGGCGCTCGAAGATCTGTTCATAGCTTCCGTTACCCTGGATCATGGAACGATTCACGCGGCTGATCGTTGCCGTGGATGCGCCGGTTTCCTTTGCGATCTCGATATAGGTCTTCTCTTCGTACAGCATCTTTGCCACTGCAAACCGCTGTGCGATGGAAACCACTTCATTTGTCGTGCATACATCATCAAAGAACTGATACAGTTCCTCCTTGCCCTCCAGGCAAAGGATTGCGTCGAAAAATGCATCCACCGAATCGGTTCGTATGGTTTTCTCCATCTTTTTACGTCCCCCTGACAGAAACCTTCCTACCGCTTTGTCTCCTTACGTACCCAGACAGCTGCGGCAGCTCGGTTTACATAAAACTCCCCAAAGCCTTCATGGTCGATCTTAATGTTATACTTCGCATTTCCGGTAACATCCGAGAAATGTGCTCCCGCGAACTGCTTTCCGATATACATCCGCTTGGTTCCGCCACGTCCGTCGGAAAGAACCACTGCCAGTCCGGAATCCGGATGTTCCTCGTCTCCTTCTCTGGTCCAGCCGATGCAGTCCGGATCATCGAAGTAGTCATGCTGCGGGCCGTAGGCCTTGGCCTTCCGCACCTTCAGAAGCTTATCCAGAAGTTGCTTCTTGCCCTTGATCTTATCGTGCGGGATTCCGTTGTAATCTCCGTAGAATACGCAGGGGTATCCGTCCCTCCTGAGCAGGATCAGAGCGTAAGCCAGAGGCTTGAACCAGTCTGCCACCCAGGATTCCAGAGACTGTCCCGGCTGTGTATCATGATTATCCACAAATGTAACCGCATGCATGGGATCTGTCTGAACCAGCGTTCCGTCGAAGATCCGGCGAAGGTCAAAGGCGCCTTCTGCCTTTGCTGCGTAGTAGAAGTTGTTATGCAGCGGAATATCGAAGAGGGAGGCTTCCTTGTTGATCTTTGCAAGGTACTCCATCAGGGTATTCACATTTCCGTTCCAGTACTCTCCTACGGAGAAGAGCTCTCTTCCGGTCTGCTCGCGGACCTTGGTCAGGAAGTCGCGGTAGAAGCTTGTCGGGATATGCTTACATGCATCCAGACGGAAGCCGTCCACGCCGGTTTCCTTCACATACCACACGGCCCAGCGGACTGCCTCTTCGAACACCTCCGGATTGGAGAAGTCGATATCGGCTCCCATCAGATAGTCGTAGTTCTGGTTTTCCTTATCCACATCTTCGTTCCATTCCTTGCCGGTGAACTTGAAGATGGCCTGCTTTGCTCGGTTCTGATCCCAGTCGATCCCGTCGAAGTGCTTCCAGTTCCAGGTGAAGTCGGAGTACTTGCCCTTCCGTCCCGGGAAGGTGAACTTCGTCCAAGCACCGATGACGCGGCTCTCTCCCACCATCTGGTACCGGCTGTTCTCATTGAATTCCTGGGCGGAAACTGCTTCTACCTCGTCGGCTCCGATCTTATGATCCAGAACCACGTCGGCATAGACGTTGATGCCCTTCTTCTGCAGCGCATCGATGGCTGCCAGATAATCCTTCTTTGTTCCGTACTTGGTGCGGACGCTGCCCTTCTGGCGAAATTCGCCCAGATCGTACAGGTCGTATGCGCTGTAGCCCGAGTCCTCTGCGCCTAGGGCGCCTTTGTAGGCAGGCGGAAGCCAGACGCCTGTGATCCCGGCTGTTTTTAGCTTGGGGGCGTCTTCGGAAAGCTGCTTCCAGAGTTTGCCGTCTGAGGGGAGGTACCACTCAAAATACTGCATTATGGTTCCGTTCTCTACCATTTCTGCCTCCTTGTGATCTATAAAAAACTAAGTCATGTGTTTTGGACATATTCCATGGTATTATAGCAGACTTTAACGCTTTATTCAACTAAAACGCATGGGTGCTGGTTGCGCTAGTGACGGCGCGCAGCGGGAAGCCTATGTGCCGCTAGGGGTACCCGCAATGTGCGCGAGCAGAGTCGTGGGAAGGCACTTCGGATCGGCTTAGGGCACCGAGAATTGGTACCGTAGAGTCAACCGGGATAGATGTGCTCTTCACAATAGGGGATAAGTTTGATATAATGACAGGTGCATTTTCGAGAACGGGGAGTTTTTTGTGCATGCTGATTGGTGAGGATAAGCGGATCAAGGCGGTGATCCGGAGGCTGGGACGGGATGTTCTGGTAGCGGAATCGTTTCAGTCCGAGGTGAACTATATACAGCACGGTGAGATCGACTGCTATGAGCATTCGCTGGCGGTGGCGTACATGAGCGTGTATCTGGCGAAGAAGTTCCGGCTGCGGTTGGATCTTCGGAGCGTGGTGCGCGGTGCTCTTTTGCATGACTACTTTCTGTATGACTGGCATGACGATGAGGCGTGGCACCGGCTGCACGGGTATCATCACGCGCGGACAGCCCTGATCACGGCCTGCAAGGATTTTCCCATGAACCGGACGGAGAAGCAGATCATCTTCCGGCACATGTTTCCTCTGAACATCACCCGTTTTCCCAACTGCAAGGAAGCAGCGCTGGTCTGCATGGCAGACAAGATCTGCGCAACCATGGAAACGATCCGACGGTCGAAATACGACCCGATATTGTATCAGGGACTGCGGCTTCCCATAGAAAAGCCGATGAAGACACTGGATGGCCGACGGCCGTCGATCTTAAGGAGGGACGAACTATGTCATATGCAAGCGCAGGAGAGATAAGCCGACAGATTCATAAGCTGGCGAACCTTTGCGTTGAGAATAACCAGATCGATCCGGGGCTTTATGATGTATATCAGGTAAAGAAGGGCCTTCGTGAGCCCAGCGGCAAGGGCGTGCTCACCGGTCTTACGGAGATCTCCACGGTCAACGGAACCCGGGAGGTGGACGGCAAGATCGTTCCCATCGAGGGCGAGCTTTACTACCGCGGGATCAATATCGAGGAGCTGGTAAAGGGCTTCTCCGAGGATAAGCGTTTCGGCTACGAGGAGACCGTCTATCTTCTGCTCTTCGGCAGCCTTCCGGACCGAAATGAACTGGATCACTGGAACCGTCTGCTTTCCCATGCAAGACGGCTGCCCGAGGACTTCCTGGAGGACATGGTCCTTAAGTCTCCCAACAAGGACATCATGAATGCCATGGCGCGTTCCATCCTGGCGCTCAACTCCTATGACCGGAACCCGGATGATCTCTCAATCCCCAACGTGCTCCGTCAGTCCATCAAGCTGATCGCAAATGTACCGCTGATCGCAGCCTACTCCTATCTGGCGTACCGGCACTACATGCAGAACCGCGGTCTTTATATCCATAATCCGAAGCCGGAGCTTTCCACGGCAGAGAACCTGCTCCGCGTCCTGCGGCAGGATAAGAAGTTCACACCGCTGGAGGCCGAGCTTCTGGATATCGCTCTCGTGCTCCATGCCGAGCACGGTGGCGGAAATAACTCCACCTTTACCACCCACGTGGTAACCTCCTCCGGCACGGACACCTACTCTTCCGTCGCAGCATCTCTTTGCTCCCTGAAGGGACCGAAGCACGGCGGCGCCAACATCAAGGCCAAGAAAATGTTCGACGAGCTGAAGAAGGAGATCCACGACTGGAATGATGACGAGGAAATCTCCTCATATCTTCTGAAGATCCTTCGGAAGGAGGCCTTCGACAAGTCCGGTCTGATCTACGGTATCGGACATGCGATCTACACCATATCCGATCCCCGGGCCAAGATCCTGGAGCGTTACACGGAGCGTCTGGCCGAGGAGAAGGGACGCATGGACGAGTTTAAGCTGCATCAGGCAGTGGCCCGTCTGGCACCGGACCTCATGCGTCAGGAGCGGAAGATGTACAAGCCGGTTTCTCCGAACATTGATTTCTACAGCGGATTTGCCTACAACATGATGGGCATTCCGGATGAGTTCATCACCCCGCTCTTCGCCATCGCGCGTGTAGCCGGCTGGTCGGCACACCGGATCGAGGAGCTTACCTGCACCAACAAGATCATCCGCCCGGCCTACATGTCCGTGGCACATCCGATGACCTATACTCCGCTTGATAAAAGATAATAAGATGACAAAAGGATCCCGTCACTTTCCAAAGTGGCGGGATCCTTCGCGCTTCCGCTTGGTCGATTCGACGCAGAACACAGCCCACCGGGCTGTTGCGTCCGCTTCGCTCAGGATGACAGGGCCAGGGCCCATAATGTCATGCTATTTGAATGCTCTGTTATTCGTCCATTTCCTTCTCGATGGTATCCAGCTGTTCCTTCAGCTTCTCCCTGGCTTCCTTGATCTTCGCCGGGTCCTGTCCGTCCATCACGGACTCGAACTCCCGGAGCAGATACTCGATCCGGGAACGGGTATCTCCCGTCGCCTCCTCGTACATCCGGTCGCCTCTGGCCATAAGATACCGGTTCTCCTCCTGCTCTCTCGGCGGGATCTTCAGGGACGACAGGGCATCCAGCCTCCTGTCGATCTCCTCGTCCGTCATCTCATTTCCTTCGTTTCGGATCACGATCCGTTTCTCCGCCTTAGTGGAAACCACCTTGACGATCACCTCCAGGATCGAATTCACATCATACGTAAATGTAATATCCGCCGCCTCCTGACCCTCCGGTCCCTTGGGCACCGGAATCTCCAGCTCTCCGAGACGGACGTTGTTCATGGCCATCCGGCTCTCTCCCTGCAGCACCGTCACGCGAATAGCCGTCTGTCCTTCCGATGCGGTGTAGACGCGGTGAGTCCGGCTGACCGGGATCACGGTATTCCGCTCGATAATGGGAAGATAATGTCCGGGCTCCTTCACGCCGCCGGGCTTTGTGACGCAGATCTCCGTCCCCAGAGTAAAGGGGCAGACATCCGTAAGGATCATTTCCTTTACGGCCTCGGACCGCTCCTTCATGGCACCCTGCAGCGCTGCTCCGATGGCAACCACGCGGTCCGGATCGATCCCCGTATTCGGGATCCGTCCGAAGGTCTTTCCCACAAACCGCCTGAGGATCGGAAGCTTCGTGGCTCCGCCCACCAGCAGCACCTCTCCGATGTCGGAAAGATGTACATTTGCGTCCTTTAAGGATCTCTCGATGGGCTTCTTCAGCTTGGCCAGCAGCACCTGGCAGGAACGCTCGTACTCGTCGATTCCGATTTCCGACCCGTACTCCTTTCCGCCAAGAGTACATTTCATAGAGACCTTATCCTTCTCCGAGAACTGCAGCTTTGTAGCCTCGGCAGCCTTCCGGAGGATCGCCTGTTCCTTCTCCGAGAGGGAACGATCCTCTATGGCATGCTCCGCAAGGAACATCCGCATCAGCACATCCGTAAAGTCCTCACCGCCCAGGAAGTTATCTCCCGCTACGGCACGGACCTCCATGATATTCTCAAACTGCTCCAGGATCGACACGTCGAAGGTGCCTCCCCCCAGATCAAACACCAGATACTTGGAATCCGCATCCTTCTGATGGATGCCGTAAGCAATGGCCGCTGCCGTGGGCTCGGATACGATCCGCTCCACCTTAAAGCCGGCCAGCTCGCCTGCCTCCTTGGTGGCCCGCCGCTGGGCGTCATTGAAGTAAGCCGGCACACTGATCACGGCCTCCTCCACCTTCGTCTTCAGATAGCTCTCCGCATCCTCCTTCAGAGAGGAAAGCACCAGACTGGACAGCTGGGTTGCGGAAAACTCCCGCTCTCCCAGCCGGAAGACCCGCTCGGTTCCCATGCTCCGCTTGAACACCGAAACCGACTCGTGGGGATGGGTCACACTACGCTCCACCGCCGTCTTTCCGATATATACTTCTCCCTTTGCATCCACGCTGATCACGGAGGGAGTAAGGACCTCCCCCAGACGATTCGGGATCACCACCGTGTCCGTTCCGTCATGGTACGCGATCAGGCTGTTCGTGGTGCCAAGATCAATTCCTACTATCATGCTCCAAACCTCTTATCTATTCTGCAGCTGGGTGATGGTGCTCTTCAGGGATGCATCATATCCTCTGGAGTCATCCGCCTTCTGGAAGGCAAGGAGTGCCTCGCCGTTCTTCTTCTCGGCCAGATACAGCCACCCCAGCTCCTCATAGGCCTCGGACAGAACCCGGTTCAGTCCGACACTCTCGGGAAGCAGGATGAACACCTCCTCCAGAACCTCATGGGCACGGGCGTATTCCTTCTCTGCCCGAAGGGCCTGTGCCAGCCGTACCCTGGCCTCGCAGGGCTCTCCCACGGTATTCCAGGTATGCTCCAGGCTTGCCACATACCGCTGCACCCGGCTCCGTCCGCTGAACTGACGTGCCGCACACTCGGCCATAAAGCCCAGGTACCGGTACTTCAGGTTCGGCTTCCGGTTGGATGCGGTAAGCAGGTTCTGTTCCGCTTCCTTATATTTCTTCTTTAAGAGCTGCAAATGTCCCAGCAGCTCATACTGATAGGCGGTTGCCACGTGGATTCCCCGGCTCTCATAGCCGGACACCTCACGGATCAGCTGGGACAGGCCCTCCAGATCCCCGGCCTGAAACCGTACTCTGCAGAGCAGGTCGTACATCCGGGCCTTCTCCTCCGGTCTCCACTTCCAGGCACGGATGGTTTCCTCCGCCGAGCGGAACTGTCCCACGCAGGTAAGGAGCTCGATCTGCTCCATCACAACCTCCCGGGAGTTCATCCCGGCTGCCAGCATCTTTTTGATCAGCTCCTGCGCCGTCTGGTACTGCCGAAGGACGATCAGCACCTTCAGCTGCTGCACCAGGACCTCTTCCTTCTCCGCCGCGTCACCTGCCAGCTTCTGCGCCTGCTCCAGTACCTGCAGGGCATCCACGGGGAAATGTACATCCAGCAGCATCCGTCCCGCAACCAGCAGGGCAAGCCTCTCCTCCGGCCACTCCGCCGCCACGGTAAGAAGCAGATCCCGACACTCCGTATGTCGACCCAGCTGCATGCAGCAGAAGGCCTGATTCAGAAGATTCCGGTGATCCGTCTCGTAGGCTGCCTGACTTTGATACTCAGCAAGTGCTTCCACGTACCTGCCGATCTTCTTATAAACCTGTGCCAGTCGTTGATGCAGCAGGGGACTTGTGGGATTTTCCTTCTGTGCGGCCCGGTACATCTCGATGGCACCCGACGCATTGTTCCGGGCGGTATAGATCTCTCCCATCAGACGGTAGGCCTCATCCCGTTCCTCCAGGTCGGAGGTGTCATCCGTAAGATGCGGAAGTATCTTCTGCAAATGCAGCTCCATGGTTCCCCAGTCCTCGGACTGCTCCATGGCTGCAAGGGCATAGATCAGCTGCACCGTATCACTCTCCGAGTTGATCTCCCGGTAACGGTCCGCCGTACGCCGTACCTCGTCATAGGCCTTCACCCGAAGGAAGCACTTGGCCAGAAGGTAGTAAGGCTCCGGAACGTACGGGTAGATGCTGATGGCACGCTCCGCATTTTCCATGGCCTTCTGGATAAGACCCAGCTCCAGGTCACATTTTGCGCGGTAATTGGACGCCTGGAAGTTCTGGGGCGATCTACGCTCCAGCTCCTTACAGGCCTCGATGCCCGCCTGGAAATTACCGGAGAGATACTCCAACGCACAGTGCTCCTCCATGGTCACCACATACTCGTCATGCTTCTGGGTGAGCGCCGATTCGATATAGGTTCTGGCCTGATCGAACTGCTTCATCTGCATATAAGCAACCCCGATCAGGGTCAGGGCGTAGCCCACACGCTTCCGCACCGCGATGGTATCCTCCGAGGTATCCTCCTCGGGAATCTGCCGGATAGCCTCCACCCACTGCTGCAGGGCGGAAAGAGCCTCCGCAGAGCGGTGTCTGGAAAGAAGGGACCTGCCCATATAATTATAGTAGCCTGCACGAAGCACCGGATCCTCGGGAGGATTCACCTCCTGCAGAACACGGATCGCCTCTTCAAACTGATAGCTCTGGTAATGAGCCGCCGCAAGCTCAACTCTTGCCTTCATATTCCCGGAGTCCGCCTGCAGGATCTCCCGCTTCCTGCGGATGATCCCCTCGCAGGCCTGCAGAACCTCAGACCGGAAATAACTGTCGTAGGGCATCTCCTGCAGAAGATCAAAGAAGGTATCTCTTGCCTTCTCATACTCTCCTCTCCGGATCATCAGCTCTGCAAACCGGCTGCGCAGGAACTTATCCGCCCCCGGAAGCTGTTCTGCCTTCCGGTAGTATACCTCCGCCTCCTCCGGCCGGTCGGTATGCTGCAGAATATCACCCTTGGTAACGATCACATTGAGAGACCGGGGGAAGCTTTCCTCCAGCTCGGTAAGACGGGCCTCAGCCTCTTCTCTTCGTCCGTCCTGCCAGAGATACCGGCAGATCAGAACATCGATATCCGGGTTGGTCACCGGAAGGTTCTCGAATCGTGGCAGCAGCTTCCTTTGCGCCTCCAGATCTCCCGCCTTATTGGCATGGGAGAACTCGGATGCCAGATTGATCAGTCCGTCATAGTCATAATCCTCCGGACCGCGGAACAGCGTAAAGTCCACGGCATCCGGGAAGAATGCATTTGCATAGATATAATCCAGGAACCGGAAGGGATAGTGCTCGATCAGCTCCTCCCTCTGGTCATTTAGGTTCAGGCGGTCATAGAGAAGCCGGAACACCTGGTGCGGCAGCATGTAATGCTCCATAAGAAAGTCCAGAATGAGGTATAGCGCCTCTTCCGAAGTATCGATGGACGTAAAGAAGGGATCCTCCAGGAGAGCCTCCCACTCGGAAACCTGAACACGCCGAAAAAACGATGCATACAGTTCGTGCATCGTTTTCCGGATCCGCCCCTCGGGTGTACTCTCGTCAAAGGCTTCCGCTGCAGTCTCATCCCCATTACTCTCCGTCTCCTCCGGCTGCTCAGCCAGACGAAGGGCCTCCTCGTAGGCCGCCCGGAGGGCCTGGAAGCCCTCCGGATCGTCCTCCGGGTGAACAGTGACCAGCTGCCGGCGGTAGGCCTTCTTCAGAGCCTCCGTATCGCGGGTCGGTTCAGTTTTCAGTACGTCCCAGATACTCAAATTAAAGAATTCCTTCCAGTGTTGCACGGATGGCCTTGATGAAGTCCTCCGTGTTCTTTACGGTCACATCCGTAAGCTCGGTGATGAGCGCCAGATCCTTGGTCATGACACCGCTCTCGATGGTGGAAAGGGTTGCCTTCTCCAGCTTATCCGCAAATGCGGCAAGCTCCGGTGTTCCGTCCATCTCGCCTCTCTTCCGGAGAGCTCCGGTCCATGCGAAGATGGTAGCTACCGGATTGGTGGAGGTTTCCTCACCTGCCAGGTGCTTATAATAATGGCGCTGTACGGTTCCGTGGGCCGCCTCATACTCATAGAAGCCCTGCGGAGACACAAGAACCGAGGTCATCATGGCCAGGGAACCGAAGGCGGAGGACAGCATGTCGCTCATAACATCTCCGTCGTAGTTCTTGCAGGCCCAGATAAAACCGCCCTTGGACTTCATGACACGTGCTACCGCATCGTCGATCAGGGTGTAGAAGTACTCGATGCCTGCTGCGTCGAACTTCTCCTTATACTCAGCGTCAAAAATCTCCTGGAACACATCCTTGAAGGTGTGGTCATACTTTTTGGAAATGGTGTCCTTGGTGGCAAACCAGAGGGTCTGCTTTGTATCCAGCGCGTAGGTAAAGCAGCTTCTTGCAAAGCTCTCGATGGAGGGAACCAGGTTATGCTGTCCCTGAACCACGCCGGCAGACTTGAAGTCATGCACCAGAACTCTTTCCTCGGAGCCGTCGGCTGCGGTGTAGACCAGCTCAACCTTGCCGGGTCCGGGGATCTTCATCTCACTTGCCTTATATACATCCCCGTAAGCATGACGTGCAATGGTGATGGGTGCTTCCCAGTTGCGTACGCAGGGGGTGATCCCCTTCACCTGAATGGGTGCACGGAACACCGTACCGTCCAGGATCGCACGGATGGTACCGTTCGGGCTCTTCCACATTTCCTTCAGGTTGTACTCCTCCACACGTGCTGCGTTCGGCGTGATGGTTGCACACTTTACGGCTACACCGTACTTCTTTGTTGCCTCTGCGGACTCCACGGTTACCTGATCGTCCGTCTCATCGCGATGCTTAAGGCCCAGGTCATAGTACTCGGTCTTTAAGTCCACGAAGGGAAGCAGCAGCTCATCCTTGATGTACTGCCAGAGGATGCGCGTCATCTCGTCGCCGTCCATCTCAACTAAGGGTGTCTTCATTTCGATCTTGCTCATGATCTTAACTCCTTTATGATAACTTATTTTCATCCAGTTGTTTCAAGAGGTCCTTCAGCACCTGTGTCTCTCCGTTCTGGGAGAGGGGCGGAGCCACATGCCGTGCAGCCCTCTTCACTTCATCCCTGGCACTTCCGATGGCGTAGCTCTCCGCTGCCGCCTCCAGCATGCCTATATCATTCAGATTGTCTCCGAAGGCCATGGTCTCTTCCTTGGAAATGCCCAGCTGAATCTGCAGATCCCGCAGGCTGCTGCCCTTATCCGCATCCGGCTCCACGATATCCATCCACATGGTTCCTGCGGATGCGATCTTAAACTGGTTCCGCCATTTCGGCGTAAACCATGCATTTACCGTCTCCTCTGCGTGGTCCTTCTGGTAGATGGACATCTTCACGATATCATCCGTGAGGTGTGTTTCGAAGTCTCCCAGCACCTTGATGTTGTATTTATAGGAATCCCGCATCCAGTAGAACATCTCGCTGTATTCCTCGCAGTAGGCCCACTCCTCACCGCACAGCATGATGTCGCAGCCCGGAAGCCGTTTTGCATCCCGGATCAGCTCGAAGAGAAGTCCCCGGGGGATCACATGCTTCTGGAAGATGGTCCTGGCATCCCGAAGGATGCTTCCGTTGTCCGTGATGTAGTACATGTCCTGCCATACCGGATCAAAAAGCTTCTTCATGCTGAGGAACTGGCGTCCGCTGGCTCCGGCAAATGCGATCCCATGCGCCTTCAGACCCCGGATCACCTCATAGATCGAAGGATCGATCTTATCGGTCCCATCCGGTACCAGTGTTCCGTCGATATCGGTTGCGATCAGTTTTATCAACTCTGTTCCTCCCTTGGCCTTTTTTTGTCCATAGTCTTTGATATTATAACACAACCGCCCGAAGATTCCCACTTGTTTTTCACACGGGATTCCCTTATACTGATACAGGTGAATTTCGCCAAATCCTGCGGCCGCGTCCGCAGTCTGAAAGGGATATATTATGATCCGGTATCATGTAAAACGAAATGGAAAGAGCAGGAACACGCTCCGGTATCTCGGCGTCTTCCTCTTCGTCTTCGGTGGCTTTCTGCTGTACCTCTTCTTTTCTGGGATGGCAGCCAAGCACATTATCGGCGCGATCTTCGGCGCACTGATCGCCTTCTATGGCATCTACCTCTTCATCCACACCTTTGAGGAGGATAAGTACGATATCGACTACGAGTTCGGCGACACGGAGCTTACCATCAAGCACCACCGCGGGGAGACGGTCTACACCTACGACCAGATCGATGATGTCTCCCTGATCGTTCCCGAAAATGAACTGCTCTACAGTCTGATCCTGATCAAGGCCGGCAGGAAGAAGTACCTGATCCCCTTCTCCTACAAGAAGGAGGCCTGTGATGCGATCTACAGCCATCTGATGGCCCGCGTCACCGTAAAGGATCTGGAGGCGGAGATCGCCGCGGAAGCGGATGCCGCTGCAGATGACAGCAGGGATACAAAAAACTGACCCGAATAAAAGACCATACCGTTGAAATGTGAAGAAGCACCTGTACTACTCCACCCCGTGGAGGTACAGGTGCTTCTTTGCACCAAAGTCATATAATACAGTGTTCCTGTTATTTATTCCGGTAAATGATCTCGTGCCGTCCCGGTCCGTTGGAAACCATGGTGATGGGGAAGCCGATCTCCTTCTCGATAAACTCGATATAGTTCCTGCAGTTCTCCGGCAGATCCTCGTACTTTGTGATGCCGCGGATCTCCGACTTCCAGCCCGGAAGCTTCTCATATACCGGCTTTGCCTTCTTCAGCTTCGTGGTTACAGGGAAGTCCTTTGTTACCACGCCGTCGATCTGGTAGCCCACGCATACCGGGATCTCATCCAGATATCCGAGAACATCCAGAACCGTAAATGCCACATCCGTGGTGCCCTGGATCCGGCAGCCGTAGCGGGTTGCCACACAGTCGAACCAGCCCATACGTCTCGGGCGTCCGGTGGTTGCACCGTACTCTCCGCCGTCACCGCCGCGGTCGCGAAGCTCATCTGCCTCAGGCCCGAAGATCTCGCTCACGAACTCTCCCGCACCCACGGCACTGGAGTAAGCCTTGACTACGGTTACGATCTTCTTTATCTCATACGGCGGAATTCCCGCACCGATGGCACCATAAGCTGCCAGGGTGGAGGAGGAAGTAACCATGGGGTAGATTCCGTGATCCGGATCCTTCATGGAACCCAGCTGACCCTCCAGCAGGATATTCTTTCCTTCCCTGATCGCCTCATACAGGAAGGCGGATACATCACATACGTAAGGAGCCACCATTTCCTTATACTCCATCAGCGTTGCATATACATCCTCCACGGTAAGGAGCGGCTGATGATAGAGATGCTCAAGCAGAACATTTTTCTGTGTGATCACACGACTGATCTTATCCTTCAGGGAAGCCTCGTCATCAAAGAGCTCGCTTACCTGGAAGCCGATCTTTGCATATTTATCCGAATAGAAAGGAGCGATCCCGGACTTGGTGGAGCCGAAGGACTTGCCTGCAAGGCGTGCCTCCTCATAGGTATCGAACAGCACATGATAGGGCATAACCATCTGTGCGCGGTCAGATACCAGGATCCGCGGGGTCGGAACCCCCTTCTCCTCGATGTCCTTGATCTCACGGAAAAGCTTCGGGATGTCCAGTGCCACACCGTTTCCGATAATGCTGGTGGTATGGTCATAGAAAACACCCGACGGCAGGGTGTGCAGTGCGAACTTACCATAGTTGTTGATGATGGTATGTCCCGCATTGGCTCCGCCCTGGAACCGGATGATGATGTCAGAGGTCTCGGCAAGCATATCCGTGATCTTGCCCTTACCTTCATCTCCCCAATTTGCACCTACGATCGCTGTAACCATAGTTTCTCCTCTTTCTTTAATCCATTAAACATAAGGGATCCTATCCTTCGCTCTGCCATACATGACACAGGGCAAAGAATTAGAGCCACCGCAAGAAGGGTGGCTCTTGCCTAGACATTATAGCCTATCACACTTAAGAAGTAAACAGTTTATTTTTGCTTTTATTATCCGTCATTTCAGACTAAGTACCGAATGGTAAATGTAGTGCCCTTTCCCCGTTCGGAGGTGACCATGATCTTGCCTCCTCCCGCCTCCACAACACTGGAGGCCAGGGACAGTCCGATCCCCACGGATTCCCGCTTCGCATTCTGCGCGCGGTAGAACCGTTCGAAGATATGGGGCAGATCCTCCTCGGGGATCCCCTCTCCGGTGTCCCGGATGGTAAGCTCCTTGAATACTGTTGTGTTCCGCAGGGAAAGATACACCTTCGAGCCTGCAGAGGAGTGCTCGATACAGTTCTTCAGAATGTTGCTGATCGCCTCCAGCTGCCATGCCGGATCTCCGGTCATGGGCACGGGAGCCAGACTTCCCGGGTCGATTCCCAGTTTCTTCTGGGCCTCGCAGGCAACCTCCAGAAGGTCCATATCCTCCTTCTTTAACTCCACGGTACCGGCGTCGATCCTTGCCAGCTTCAGCAGAGTCTGTACCAGAGAAGAGATCCACTCCAGCTGCATGCTGCATTCCTTCATGAACTCCTTCTGCAGGTCCGGCGGCATGTCCGGATCATCCAGCATGTTGTCCAGATTGATACGGATGGATGCAATCGGCGTCTTCAGCTGGTGCGAAATGTCCGCCAGCCAGCGGGACAGCTCTTCATTCTTCTCCTTCTCATTTTCCGCTGCGATCCGGAGCAGCTGTGTCACCTTGAAGATATCACTCTGCAGTCTGGACAGATCCCCTTCCGTGGTCTGTCCCGGTTCCAGATCATAGCTTCCGTGATTCAGCTGGTCGAAGTAATGCTGCAGCTCCCGCACCTCCCGGCGTACTCTCTGCCGGTGCAGGCCGTAGAGCAGGATACAGATCACGCCCGCAATAAAGATCAGCAGGGAGTTGAATAGCACCAGCTCCCACATCAGCTGCTTTTCCTGCACGGAAAAGAAGGCATCATCATAGCCGTACTTCCGAAGAAGGGCCTCCCCCGCCTTCATGGCACTCTCACGTCCGGAGGGATCCTTCATCAGATTCATGATATCCGCGTCCGAAAGCTCCGGCAGCTCCTCGCGCATCACGCCCACAACCGCGGTGATCTGCTGCCGCTCCACCTCCTTCTGACGGGAGACGAGCCATACATTTCCGTACAACAAGATCACTGCCAGCAGCAGCGCAGAGGCTACTGCCAGCAGGATCCTGGTAGTTCTTCGGTTCAGCGGTCGGTTTTTATTCAAGGGATCAGTCCTCCAGATCACTGTCCTTTGCAAGCTTCTCGGGGTCCGCCGGATCCTCCGCACGATATCCCGTTCCCTTGATGGTACGGATAATATCCGCAGAACCCAGCTTCTGGCGGATTCGTTTTATGTAAACCGTTAAGGTGTTGTCTTCTACAAAGTTTCCTGCAATATCCCAGATCCGGTCCAGGATCTGCTCCCGGGTCAGGGTCTGTCCCGCATTCTGCATCAGCATGAGCAGGATCTTATACTCCAGCTGTGTGAACTCCACCACCTGTCCCTTCACGGTCACCTGATCACTCTCCACGTCGATTTCCACATCTCCGACCTTCAGGATCTTCTTGGTCTTTCCGGTCCTGCGGAGTACATTCTCGATCCGGGAGATCAGCTCCCGGTTCCGGAAGGGCTTCAGGATATAGTCATCCGCCCCCAGGTCAAAGCCCATCACCACGTCGCTCTCCTCGTCTCTTGCCGTAAGGAAGATCACCGGGATATCCGTCTCCTCCTTCAGCTGCCGGCAGAGGTCGAAGCCGCTGCCGTCCGGAAGATTCACGTCCAGCACCGCAACATCAAACTGGGTCTTGGCCAGTCGGTCATCCGCCATTCGCTTTGACATGCAGACGATCACCTCATAGCCTGCCTGCTCCAGGGTGTACTGCAACCCCCGGATGATCATGGGACTGTCTTCAACAAGAAGTAATTTCAGCTTCATAATAAACTCCATTCAAATGATTAGTATGTCTGTCTCCTGATCGTTTCTATGATATTCAGCTTCCGCTGTCTCCGGAGGGCCGACCACATACAGAAGCCGACGATCATGATCACCGCAACGACCGAGATCAGCACTGCCTTCCACGGAAATACATATCCGTAATCATACTGGTGTCGGATCATCGCGTAGACTGCCACCGAAAGCAGAAGTCCGAGGGGCAGCCCGATCACCAGCGACTTCAGGGAGTACAGCACCCCTTCCACCCGGATCATCCGGTAGAATTCCCTCCGGGTCATTCCCACAGACTGCAGGATGGCAAACTCCCGCTGGCGGAGGTTCATATTGGTCGTCACGGTATTCAGTACATTTGTCACGCCGATCAGAACGATAACGATGATGAAGCCGTACAGGAAGATCTCCACAACCAGGATCAGACGACGGGTACGATTCGCCTCCGACTCTTCATTATACACGAATGTTTCGCCGATTTCACCATTTTCCTGCAACTTTCGGATCTGCTGGATCATCTCTTCCGGATCCTCGGAATCGATCATCATGTGCATAAATGTGGCATCCTCAGGCATGGTCCTGAAAAAGCCCTCGCTGACAAAGAGGATGGTTCCTCCGTACTTCTCAAAGCCGGAGCCGACACCGAAGGGAAGATCATCCGCCTCGTACACCGTCTTCAGGATCTTAACCTCGGCATCTGCGTAGACCCAGGCATCCTCACCGCTTGCAAGCTCCTCATCCGTCAGATTCTTCGTACTGACGGGATACGAAAATGTAACGGTCGAATCCTCCTCGATATTCGTCTGACGTTCGTGCTTTCGCACCCCGTCCCCCATGGAGTAAACGATATGGTCCGCCAGGATTCCCACCGTATGGAGATCCTCTGCGGAAACCCCGAGAGAATTCAGGTATTCCCGGAAATCGGATTCCGGCATCTGGATCACGTTGACGCTCACCGGATACCACTCGTCGGCAGCCGCATCCGCAGCCCAGGCCTCCGGATCCCTTGCGTAGGTCTTCGCCTCCAGATGTCCGGTGCTCTCGATGGCCGTAAAGGACTGCTTCACCCCCGGCAGCTTCCGTATCCGGTTCATATCCTTTCGCATTCCCTCAAGGCGGAGGGTCTGAAGGATATTTTTTGAATCCGGATCATTTTCATACTGACTGATCACACTCTCGCCGACTCCGCCGCTGGAATCCAGGCTGACGGACAGATTGTAATCCATTTCGGTATAGGCCTCTCCCACCAGCTTCTTTCCGTAATTCACGAAGCTGTAGATACCGATAAAGGAAGCCATACCGATCACCAATGACACCACGGTGGTCCGGTACTTCTTCCGGCTCCGCTGCAGGTTCTTCTGCGCGATCACGCCACCGACGCCGAAGAAGCGCCTCACCTGCTTCGAGGGCTGCAGCTTCTCTTCATAAACCTTCACCCGGGTCTTACCGCGGATGATGTCGATGGGTGCATATTTCATGGCTGCATGGGCCGGAATGACGGATGCAAAGAAGATCGTGATTCCGGAAAGCAGCACCGTAAATGCGATCACCCACCAGGGAAGGGTGTAGATCATGCGGATCTTTAAGGTATCCTCCAAAAGCAGGTTCACCACCTGATCCAGGATCCAGATCACGAGAGCTCCGAGAACCACGCCCGCAGCCGTTCCGATCATGAAGATATATGCTCCCTCCCGGAGAACGATATTCCGGATCTGCCGCTTGGTGGCACCGACGCTGGCCAGCATACCGAACTGGGTCTTTTTATCCTCAACGGAGATTCGGAAGCTGTTGGAGATTACGAAGATACTGGTTCCGACGATGATAAGACAGATCACTGCCCCGATCCCGAATACCATATCGAAGGTCTGATCACTGAGTCCGCCCTCATAACGGACCAGCATGTTCACATTCGGATATCCGTCATATCCCGCCTCCCGGAGAAGGTTGTCGATATTATCATTGATGGAGACAAATTCCTTCGGCTGATCAAAGCGGGCGAAGATATCCATATCCCCGGAGGGAAGGTCGCTCTGCCGGAAGAGGCAAAGATACGCGGGAGATGCGTAACCGTCCATATTCGACGGGTCCCGGATCACACCCACCACCTGATAGGTCCTTGTGGTTGTTTCCCGGATGATCTCCTCTTCAAAGACTGCCTGCTTCGGAGAGAGCTTCTCCCCCGTGGAGGCCAAGGTCCTGTCTCCCAGAGTCAGGGTCACGGTATCCCCGATCTTCGGTGCGGATGCAAGCTTCGCATAGGCTTCCGGGATCACCAGCTCCGTGTCCGTCTCCGGAAGACGTCCGTCCACAAGCCGTACATTCATCTGGGTAAACAGCGTATCATTTCCGCCGGATACATTGATATAGGACCGGACGCGATTATCGTCACTGACCTCTTCAAAACCGACATTTGCAAGAATACCGGCCAGCTCCACATGTGCATTGTCCAGAATGAGCCCGCTCATCTCTGCAGGAACATCATAGTACTGCACATGATAGTCCCCCTGATTCTCTTTATAATCCGCGATCAGGGAATTCCGGAAGGTTGCGACCATCCCGATGACCGTACAGATCAGTGCTGCGGAAAGCATGACACCGATCGAGGTTACGATGGTCCGCCTCCGGTTTCTGGCAAGATTCCTTTTTGTAAACTTCTTCGTGATATTCAAAACTCTATCCCCTTATTCCGAGCCCTTATTTATCCGCGCTTAACATCCTTCCGGATCTGACCGTCCAGGATCGTGATGACACGGTCCGCCTGTGCCGCGATCTCCAGATCGTGGGTGATCATGATGATGGTCTGACCTGTGGTCTTATTGGCGCGCTGCAAAAGAGCGATGATCTCATCGCTCGCTTTCTTGTCCAGATTTCCGGTCAGCTCATCTGCAAGGATGATGGCCGGCTGGTTGATCAGTGCCCGGCCTATGGCAACTCTTTGCTGCTGTCCGCCGGACATCTGGCTCGGAAGATGATGCTCCCTGCCTTCCAGACCGAGGCTGTGGATCAGGGAACGAAGCTTCTCCGGATCTACCTCCCGCCCGTCCAGATCACAGGGAAGGGTGATGTTCTCCTCTGCGGTAAGGACCGGGATCAGGTTATAGAACTGATAGATCAGTCCTACCTGCCGTCTCCGGAAGATTGCCAGGGTATCATCATCCTGCGCATAGATATCCTCTCCGTCGATATATACCTTGCCGGAGGTCGGACGGTCTACACCGCCAAGGAGATGCAGCAGCGTAGATTTGCCGCTGCCGGAGGCTCCGATGATGCAGAGGAACTCGCCCTTCTCCACCGAGAAGCTGACGTCATCCACCGCGCGGACCTCTGTCTCGCCGTGACCGTATGTCTTACACAAATGTTCTACTCGCAGGATTTCCATGATACAGCCTTTCCTTTTGTTCTTTGATAACGGGTTTCCATCCCCGGGAATCCGGGGCATATGATTAAGGATTTTTGCGGGTCCCACGCGGCAGGCACGAGCCGACGCAGGACCGTGGATGAGAATATCATGTCAAAGTGACATTAAAGTGACTCTGCCATACATTTTTCAGACAGGTGCCCTGCAGGCCTCACAAGACAAAACCCCAACGGCTCCGCTTTACGGAACCGTCGGGGTAAATGTTCTGCTAGACGTTAATCTCAGCAGTAAGGCCGAGGATATCTGCATTCTCATCCAGGATGGGACGGATCACTTCAGCGATAAACTCTTCGGTCTGCTGCGGAGCACGACCGACATAAAGCTTCGGATCCATGATGGCCAGAAGTTCATCCAGCGTTTTATTAAAGGCAGTATCTGCTGCGATCAGCTCCAGGAGGTTGTTGGGTTTTCCTTCCTGCTTCACCTGTCTTCCCGCTTCCATGGAATAGGTGCGGATCTTCTCGTGCAGCTCCTGACGGTCACCACCGGCCTTTACCGCATCCATCATGATATTCTCGGTTGCCATGAAGGGGATCTCCTCCATGAAACGTCTTGTGATCACCTTGTCATATACGACCAGTCCGTCCACAACGTTGAGATAGAGATCCAGGATACCGTCTACCGCAAGGAAGCCCTCCGGAACGGAGAGACGCTTATTTGCGGAGTCATCCAGGGTACGCTCGAACCACTGGGTTGAAGCCACCAGGGCAGGGTTCAGGGCGTCACTGATCACATAATCTGCCAGGGACGCGATCCGCTCGGAGCGCATGGGATTTCTCTTATATGCCATGGCAGAGGAACCGATCTGGTTCTTCTCAAAGGGTTCTTCGATTTCCTTTAAGTGCTGCAGGAGGCGGATATCATTGGTGAACTTATGAGCACTCTGAGCGATACCGGACAGCACGTTCAGCACGCGGGAATCCACCTTCCGGCTGTAGGTCTGGCCGGATACGGGATACACACCCGAATAGCCCATCTTCTCTGCGATCCGCTGGTCCAGACGGCGAACCTTTGCATGGTCTCCGTTGAAGAGCTCCAGGAAGCTGGCCTGGGTTCCGGTGGTTCCCTTGGAACCGAGAAGCTTCTGCTGACTGATCATGTACTCCACATCGCAAAGATCCAGATAGAGATCATGCAGCCACAGGGTTGCACGCTTACCCACGGTGGTAGGCTGTGCCGGCTGGAAATGTGTGAAAGCCAGAGTCGGAAGATCCTTATATTTCAGCGCGAACTTTGCCAGCTCATTCATAACGTTGAGCAGCTTCTTCCGCACCAGCTGCAGTGCCTCGGTCATCAGGATCACATCCGTATTGTCACCGACATAGCAGCTGGTAGCTCCGAGATGGATGATCCCCGCCGCCTTCGGACACTGCTGTCCGTAAGCATAGACATGAGACATGACATCATGACGCACTTCCTTCTCCCGCGCTTTAGCCACATCATAATTGATATTCTCCGCATTGGCACGCAGCTCCTCCAGCATCTCGTCCGTGATACGGGGGCTTCCGTCCTCTGCCCGAAGATCCAGCTCCTGCTCGGTCTCAGCGAGCGCGATCCAAAGGCGTCTCCAGGTCCGGAACTTCTTATCCGGGGAGAAGATATACTGCATTTCCTTACTTGCATACCGCTCTGACAGCGGGCTTACATACTTGTCACTCATGGGGCTTAAATTCCCTCCTTGTTTTCAGAATCATTCAGTCCATAGTGTAGCATAGTTTTCTCTTTTTTTCCACTTCAAGTATAAAACAAACCGGGCAGGTTTGGATTCCTCCATACCTACCCGGCGATATCATTTTTCTTTCTTTTTCCCCGAACTCTTCTGTTCCTTTTTAGGAAGCGTTCGATACGCGAGTGTATACGCGAGCATACGGAGAAGGTATGGCGGGATTGTCCGATGCCCCAGCTCCCATTCCTGAAGTGTCCGATACGGAATCCCTGTATACTCACAGAACTCCTTTCTGGACATCCCTTCCCGCATTCGGAGCAGTTTAACTGCCTTCGCGATATCAAAATCTCCTGTTTCCTTGTCCTTCAGGCTGATGATCAGTTCTTCATCCCCGTAGTTAACAAGTATTTGATTCACCACATCCTCGTCCTGCTTCATATCTACCAGTCTTTCCTGCCAAAACCCCGTTAATTATCCGTGTTCTTCTTTTCAAACACCAGTCCGTATTCTTCAAGAAGAGAATCCATATATGCCTCATCTTCCAACGCACGTTTCACATCTTCGTCGCGTTGATCTGCCAAAAGCCGGCGGAACAACTCGGCCAGATTATCCTTTCCTTCTTCTCTTCCTTCTTCTCTTCCTTCTTCTCTTCCTTCTTCTCTTCCTTCTTCTCTTCCCTGGTCAAGAAGTTCATCCGCATGTGTATACAGAATCTGTCCACCCATTACATCTTCAACTCCTTTCCGTATCTTCTCAGAGTTATACGCCGTATGAACCAGCCTTCCGATATGGTTGTATACACTCTCTACATCGTAACTCGTCAGTTCCCCGTTCTCATATGCCTGATTCATGCTCTTGATCAATTCCAAAAGATCCGCCATGACCTGCTCCAACGGCTCGTCTTCAACTCTCATTATATAGTACGGCACCAGGAAATACAATTTCTTTTTCATGATTTCATCCTTGGAAATCCTCTTTGCCTTAATGATCGGAACCTCATACTTCACCCTCTCGCCTGTAGAAAACTCAACGATGAGTGATACCTGATCCGGTGTTTTCGATGTATGCCTCAGATACAACACCGCAGACCTCGGAAACTTCATTACATTACAGCCACTACGAAGTGCCTCATCCAACGCAATATGAAAATCATACTCAATCATTCGTAGGACAATAGACCCGTCCGGATTGCTCTGACTCTCAATATGATAGTTATTGCCGGATATACGGATATAGGAATCCGTAACGCGTTCCGTCTCCATCTCCTCATCCTCGACCTTTTCCGTCTGATGGGTGTCGTTTAACAGAGTAACCCTCGATGTCAGGGCATATTCCGTCCCAAACATTTCATTGATCAACGGAATCAGAAGGTTCGGATTTTTGGTTACCATCGTCTTAAAGATACTGTCGAATACTTTTTCCATAGACATACCCTCCTCTCTTTTGTGTATATCATATACGCAATGAGTGCACTTTGTCAAGAAGGATATTCCATATAGTATAGATTATTTAATCGAATCGTTTGTTTTATCTGCAGCAGATTCTCTCTTTGAGTATCGGGATGACAAAAAAGCAGGTGCCATATCATCCATGGCACCCGCTCTCCGTTCAGTAAAGACTTATTTCAGAGGAGATATGTACTCCTTAAACAACTCTCCGGTATCCATACGATAGATTCGAATATAATTTGTTCCACCGATTCCAGATTCATTGAAAACATTTTTACTATATATCACTCCGAAAATCACCGGGAACCTGTCTTCTGGGTTATAATAAGTAAAAATATGCGGTTCCGCTATCCGTTTAAACCCTTTCTTTGCATTTGACTCATCCAGTCCCTTAAGAAAACTATCAGTATAATCAATATTCAGCTCCCGAAGCATTTCCAGGGATAACTCATTTTGGGTAACAGGCCCGTTGCTTGGAGTTTGCACCATAAAGTCTGATGTCCTTATTTCCCTATAGTACTTTCTGAATGAATATTCATCTTCTTGAATAAATTCAATATCTTCGTCCGCATTCATACAGCTCCCGTCAGTATCCATGAAGAACTCTTCACCTCGCACGAAGATATGCCCCGTCTGCATCACTCCGTCTTTATTGAAGAAATACCAGTTATCCTTATACTTCTGCCAGCCGGTTCTCATCGTTCCGTCGGTTTTCAGATAATACCACTGATCCTTATATTTGATCCAGCCAGTCTTCATGGTACCGTTCTTGTTCAGATAATACCAATTATTGTTATCCTTGATCCAGCCCGTCTGCATCCAACCCTTCGAATCAAAATGATACCACTTCCCGTTAATCTCTTCCCAATCACCGATCGGGTAGGTTCCGTCTGAGTACCGATACCACCATTTACCATTTTTAGACTGAACCCATGTTCCTTCCTTGTCAGATGCGGCCAAAGCATTTGTCGTCAATAGCATTGCTAATAATAGCCCAGCCAGGAACAATGTAAGAATTATAGCAGTCTTCTTCCTGTCTATCATAAACGTACCCTCCTTCCTTATGATTTAGAAAACATCTGCCGCTAAATCAACCTGATTCGTAACAATTTCATTTGTTCTTAGGTCGATATAATCATATGCTCATGACAAAAACAACCACTTGTGACACAAGCGTACCGAATATTGCTTCAAGCGGGAAAAAAAGAGGCCATATCATAATCTATTAGGACCCGATAATCTCGTTTTAAAAAGACCCCCCCTGATGCATAGCGTAAAAAAGCAGGTGCCAATTCATGGCAACTGTCTATGTCTATGGCCCATTCAAACTTCTCCTTTCGACATTACCGAAATGAGTTCTAGCTTCCACAAAGCCATTTTACATAAGAAACAATTATAAGTGAATGAACTACATGGTTTACCTAACTATCACTATTAGTGGTAGCTCTAATCGTCCTAATTGAATGAAACTACTCCTATTGATACCACTATCCTGCGCTTCCCTTCTTTCAAATCCCGCTTATGTCCATCATTTTACCGCTTGTGTCCGAAAGCATTTTCAACCCATCCGGACCATGTTACAATCACCCCACCTAACAACTTCAACCAAGGAAGGAGAATAACCATGAACGAAAGAGGAACAACAACCAGGAAAGAGCTTCTTGCCACAAAGGTGGCCAGTTGGCTTCGAAAGGACATCAAACTAAATGCAGAAGCGGCATCAACCCCGCATTACTTCGAACCAGACGTTCCCGCAGGGATGAAGGATTTTATCAAGAATGATGATTGAACGAATCTCTTTTAAGATTGTTAATTGGCTGCTGAAGAATGGTGCCATATCAGAGAATGACACCCGGTTCTATCAGTATGCCGCCTTCAATATCATCTATGCAAGCACTCCCCTCATCAGCATTCTGGTGATCGGGAGTTGTTTGCATGTTTTTGGTGAAAGCATCTTATTCGGCATCACGTTCTTATGTCTCAGGAAATATACGGGAGGGTTTCATTTTAACTCACTAATGCTTTGTATACCATTCAGTCTGACCATAGAGGGTCTTTTCCTGATTCTGGCAGCCTCCAAGGCCTCGATTATTCTGATCTGGTTCTCATATCCCCTGGCTGTACTCTCGCTCATCCTGTTCAGTCCGGTCATGTCATCGAAGAGATTCCTGACCACAGAGGAGCGAAAGCACTGCAAGCTGGTTGTCATAAAACAACTTGTCATCATCAGTATTATCTGCTATGCTTTCGATTGGATGAAAAGCTCCGATTGGACAGCTTTCCCAAAATCGGCAACTATCATGGTTGGAATCTCTCAGTATCCGGCACTGCTCATAGACACAATAAGAAGGAAACGGAACAAATGACTTTTTTGTATATACTTAATCATATACTGGAAGCTGCCGGCCTGTATTTTTATGTGTTTGCGCTATATCCTCACCGACACCATCGGATAAAAGATATCCTTGCCACCGTATTATGCTATACAGGGCTTTATTTTGTCTACCTCAGAGAGAATATTCTCTTGAACCTTTTCTGTATGTTTCTGGTATATGTTTTCCTCCTCGTATTCTTCATCCGACGCCCATTCATCGACGCTCTGCTTCATGTCATGATCAATTTGATCATGATCGAGATTTCGGAACAACTGGTGGATCTATCCTTTTTCCTGTTTAAAGACAACACTTCCTTTGTCAGCACGACCAAACAGTATATTATCGCGTCCGTAGAAGTTCGAGTCATTCACTACACATTAATCTTCGCGGTTGTGCGTATACTAAAACGCTGGCACAAACTGAACGTACTCACACCAAAATACAAACGGATTACGCTTGCCTTCACTACCATCACACTGGTTTCACTGATATCTCTGCAGACGCTGGGTCTTTCAGTCTCCCTGGACAGTTCCAAGATCCTATGGCTTTATATCCTTGAAGCTACAATCATATCTCTCTCCATCGGTGTCATTATCACCCTTGGACTACTAAGCAATCATCAGGCGGACCTGCTCAGATTACGCAGTGATATGCAACGGGAAGAAGACGAACGGAATTATAATTATCTGCTTGAACAGCAGGACACGGATCAAAAAATACTGATCCATGATATCAAAAACCACCTGACAAGCATCCACTCCTTAATAAAACTGGAAGACTACGCAACCGCAACAGATCAGATTGAGCATCTGATTCAGGCTCCCGCAATAACGGAAACGGTCCCTGTCTCGAATAACCAATCACTGAACCTTCTTCTTGCACGATATCAGACAATGGCAAGAGAAAGCCATCTGGAGTTTTCCGTAGATATTAAGGGCGTCGATCTATCCTTCCTTACACCTGATGATATCACATCCCTGTTCTGCAACCTTCTGGATAATGCCATGGATTCAGCAGCCTCAAGTGTTGATGCACACATCCATCTGCGAATCTGCACAGGCCCGTCTCCGACATCCGTGCATATTAACCTGATCAACACCTGTAATACTGAACCTGAAAAAGGACCGGATGGTGAATACATAACATCAAAAAAAGACCGATTACACCATGGATTCGGTCTGAAGAGCATAGAACGTGTCACAACGAAACATCATGGAGTCATTGAAACACATTACGACAAGGACGAGAACGAGTTTCATACGATCATTCTGTTATTTCACACGGGAGAAAACGAATGAATATAGTTATATGCGACGATGATAAGAGCTTTATCATTCAGTTAAGAAAAATGATCCTTGAGTTTTTCAGGAAAGAGGCCCTTCCTGAGCCATCCATCAAAGCGTACCCCTCCGCCGATGCTATGCTACTCAGAAAAGAGTCCTATGACCTGGCCTTTCTGGATATAGAAATGCCGGGGGTATCCGGTCTTGTTGCATCGCAGGAATTAAAACAACGAAACAAAAGAATCCTTGTTTTTATCATTACCGGTTATTCCGACACCTATCTGGACGAGTCATTTGATGCCGGTGTTTATCGGTACCTGACAAAGCCAATTAATCAAAACCGGCTGAATCACGGATTAAAATCTGCGATTATCAAGTTGTCTGCTCCTAACAATCGTATCCTGATTACAAAAGAGAACAATAGCTACTACGTTGAATCGGATGATATTCTTTTCGTTCAGGCAATAAAACGGCATACCGAAGTAACTACTGTTTCCGAAACCTTTTCGTGCTCCATGACATATCAGGAATGGAAATCACAATTGCCCGAGGGATGTTTTTTCGAATCCTTCAAGGGAACCTTAGTTAACCTGAAGCACGTTGTTTCTTTTTCTCAGACGGAAATCCTTACGGACATACCTGAGAAAAAGACTTATCTTTCCAAACGAAAGTATAACGAATTCCGGAGGAAGTTCCTTTTGTTCCTTGAAAACGAATAATTACTCATATTCTATATAGATTATCTCACCGCTAACTGCATTCTGAATCACCTCGGCGTACGGTTTCCATCCATCAATCAAAATCTGATACCTCCATACAGGGATGTATTCCATCCCGCCCTCTTCAGATTTATCATCGGGAATCGTTGCATAATACATTAAGACAGCCTGATTACATGTCAACGGACTGCATCCTGCCATAGAGACATTTAGTTGTTCCTCTATACTACAGCTAAATTTGAGTTTCAAATGATCAAATGACAACACTTTTGTTGATATTGCATCCTCTGAAAACCTATATGAAAGCTGCAGACTGCATGAAATAATGCCAGAATCATGGATCATATAATATCCATAGTTTCCCGTCTTTATGTCCGATAATGTCTCATACGTATCCAACCAAGTAGGCATACCATATTCTTCATGAGCGCTATTAAAATAGACCTTATATCCATCTACAATCGCACGTTCATACTCATCTGTTTTTCCTATCTCTTCGGAAAAAAAATAGACCTGGTCATACGCTCCTCTGTATCGTGAAAGAGTCAAATCATTTATGGAAACATGAATATGGATCTCGGGAAGAAGCACACCACATGCTATTTCCTTCAGGCTCTTTTCATCTCTTTTTGTTTGATTGATATGCTTGTTTAATTCATCCCTTAGTTCTTTTCCATCTGCCAGAGTTTTTCCTCCATATTCCGTGCTGTACCAATTTATGATATTATATTCCTCTCTTCCAATCAGATCCCCTGGATTCAGAGGCCACAGTTCTATATTGGCAATTCCATAATCTGATCGAAAGCCTAAAAATAGATAATATCGACAATTATCAATAGTACCTGAGTAGGTGTGATAAAAAAACGCGTCCTCTTCCTCCCAGGTGGGTATTTCGACGAAATGATTCCCGGTATCATATTCTGCAGTAACCAATGGCAATCGTTCTGGATGAAATACGAATTGATATGCCGTACAAGCCTTCCTTAACCATACGGGATCCTCGTCTGATATGATACGTTTCAAATCCGTCAGGGAGTCTCCCAAGAGCAAAGACGGAATTCCCGCCAAATCATTTGTAGTAATACCCTCTGCTTTAGTTCGAAAGACCCTTTCCGAATCACAAACCATGGAATAGATATCCATTGAAAGAGAGGTGTTTTTAACCGAATACATATCATTCCAACTGACGCCATTTGTACCATTTATATTTGAAGCATAATAAGACGGATCAACCATTAATGCATCAACCGCCTTCGTATTATCCGGATATTCGCTTGTCTCAAAGGAAGTATTACAACACCCGCATAATAAAATCAGCAACAACATGAATATAGTTAATCTCTTCATCTCCATAATCCCTTGGTTCTCATTCACTCAAGAAATGACATATAGCCATACACACTTACAGGAACATGGTCAGTTATAATCTTTTGAACATGCAGCACATGCCCAGGATATAACGCAGAATCCGACAAATGCGCTGTTATAGTAGAAGATGTTTCTCCGACAAATCCCTCTACCGTATATGTAAAAACGACATTTGGTGTAAAATCGTTGTAAACGCCCACGCTATTACGCGTCAACGACATAATCCCAAGAAGTGTTGACCCTGTTGTTTTTCTAACGTAGAGATGGTATCCGGAATTAGACGTTCCATATGTCGGTGTATTCCATGCTTCCGAGTCAAAGTGACTCATATTCAGAGTTGCTGCCATGAGCAGGAAGAGCAATCCTGCTACGAATCCTTTATTCTTTCTTAATAGCTTACCCATATGTCCTCCTTTAAATCTATCATTGTAATAACAGATTAGCTGAAAACATCGCAACAATTGGCTTCATATAATAATCTATGCCCACCAGATTCAACACAAATGGAATAATAAAGATTGCAGAAGATACGAGAATTGTAACATATGTATTTTTCAACAATACACCGATAATGATAACTACAGTTGAAACAAGCGCCAACGAAAGTAAGCGTATCAGAATGACAATTCCATAGTATTCAAGAATTGTGATGCTATAATGAGCCCCCGAAAACCTCATTAGACTTAAAACAGATAATTCACTTGAATCAAGCCCGTATTCCGAATCACACCAAACCACCCTGCTGACAGTTATTACCGTGAAGACCAGAAATACATACAAAACACTTAAAATGATTCTAGATTGCATTTTTTTTCTTATCATCAAGAACCCGTGCTCAATAGTTTCAATCCGATATCTATAATCTCGCGTCCATAGCATCGCAATTCCAACAATTATAGGAATTATGCAAAACAGCCCATCAACCACATCGTTTCTAAAGTCTCCTGCCCCAAAAAGCTCATACCACCCCTTTTCATAAACAAATCCTTTGTTTTCTATCTCCAATTTCTTTAGATAATTGGCATTTCTTTCACATAGTATAATTGCATGTTCAGCTTCCAATTTTTCTTGTATTACCCTTATTTCTTTCTGGATTTCTTCATTTGTGTTGTAATCGTTAGAAGTATTTAGCCTCCCATACAGATTATCTAATCTCTGTCTCAAATGTAAAAGCTGTTCTTTTTCCCCTTGAATATAGTTCTCTTTTTCTTCCGTATAGATTCCCTTCAGCTTCATCATATAGTTTTTATAATACATACCATCCAGGGAATACCACGTTTTTTGATTACTATAATAAACAACTGTCACCACCAGAAGTGCCACCGTCATGAACAACACTTTGTAATGAAACGTCCACTTAACTAATTCAAATGCAAAAACACTTCTCGTTTTTGTTTTCCTATTCTTTTTTATCCGAGGTCGTTTTATTCGGTAGTTCTTCAACTCTGTTTTGCCAAAAACAATAATGTAAGCGGATGAAAACAATATGCACCATACAAGTTGAACTATACTGTACCATGCAGATTTAAGAACAGGATGTCCAAGTACACTCACATAGCCGTAATCAAATAGGTTTTCTATTTCTAACACAATAAAGCACGAACTATACTGAAAAAAAGAGCTGTTTCTGATTATTGATGTGTTCTGAAAAAGAACATTTATCAACAGATATAAAACAAATCCCACGCAATAACTAAGCGTATTTTGGGATTTATCCGCAATAAGTAACAATACAGCGATAATTACAGCCGCAACAACACTCTTAATAAGAATAACGAATAATACTACCTGCCAAATTGATAGGTTATTCCCTATTTTGCCGAACATGAGAAGTGATTGAACTGGTGCATCCATGTTTACGCTTCCAAATAGCAGATTAGCTTCAAATATTATTAACAGATTGTTTATTATTATGAAAACCAGGCAACAACTGAAAACTGTGATCAATTTGCAAATACCGAGTTCCCGTCCTCCGTAATAAGTTGTTTTCGTTAGTTCTCT
The DNA here is from genome assembly GCA_902760755.1 of uncultured Lachnospiraceae bacterium. Lineage (GTDB taxonomy): Bacteria > Bacillota > Clostridia > Lachnospirales > Lachnospiraceae > Eubacterium_Q. Next base: position 60,885 of record CACWHK010000030.1, read on the forward strand.
GACGCCATTCTCCTTTTCTTTTATTATTCGATCATAGACTATACATGTTAAAAATAAGCATACAAATATGAACCAGCCCTTATGCTTTAAGGCTTTTTCTAATCCATACCCTCCAACAAATTGAGGATTCGTATCCATCAACAAACAGTAATCCTTTATTGATTTTTGAAAAACAACCTGATCATAATCCGATTCATAAACCTTTAATTTCACCCGTTCTTCTGCATCTTTTATAATAGTGTCTATATAGAAGCGATATGAATCCGCCATTCTAACTTCCTGTAAAACGTAATCATAAGCAGCTCCATATTCTGACTTTTGTTCTAGTTCATCAATGGTTTCCTTTGTTATAGTTTGTTCAATTATTTCGTTCTTTATTCTTTTGTAATCTGAATGATCAATTGGATCTCTGAGGCAATCTACTAAGAAAAGAAGAGCATTTCCAATTAGAAGTACCGCCATTATCAACCATATCTTTTGGGGACAAACCAATTGTAACAATTCATTTTTTAACATTCATTTTACCAAATAACTCCATGTATACATCTTCGATTTCCAAAGGGACAGGCTGGCCATCCTTCACTTCCACTTCTGACAAAACTCTCAACCGAAGATTCATTCCATTCCGATATACACGAGAGACAACGAATCTTTTTGAATACTCTATATACTTATCCGGAGGGATTATGATCTCATATGCACGGCATTTTGTATCATTCTTCGTTTCAGATCTGATTCTTTTTCGTATTTTTCCTTTATCCATGAATACAATCATGTCAGCAACCAGCTCAATATCCTGTACAACATGGGTCGATACTATTATTATTCTACCCATAGAATATCTGGAGATCAGATTCCTTGTTCTTATCCTTTCCAATGGGTCTAATCCGGTTGTAGGCTCATCAAGCAAAACAATATCAGGATCTCCTAAAAACGCCTGAGCAAGTAAAAGCCTTTGCTTCATTCCTCCGGAATAAGTAGATATACGGTCATCTAAAAATGGGCTTAGATTCACATTTTCTCCCATTTCTTCAACCTTACTGCACAGATCCATTTTGGAGATTCCTTTCAACCCCCCAATATACTCAAGAAATCTTCTTCCCGAAAAAAAAGGATAAAATTCCTGTTGTTGAGGCATATAGCCAATCTTGCTCTTATACCACTTACTTGCTTTATCAATATTCATTCCATCGAGCATTATTTCCCCCGATGTTGGACGAATATTGCCCGATAGCAGTTTTATCAGTGTTGTTTTTCCTGCTCCATTCGGACCTAAAAAACTATATATGCCCTCGCTCATCCGCATGCTCACATTATCCAATGCCCGGCTTTTATGGTATTGTTTCGAAACGCAATCCAAAAACAGTTCCAATTTTCTCCCTCATAAATCCCAGTATTTAATAAACATCAACCCAATCGATTGCTCCTTTTTCATTATCTGTCAATTCATCATAATCATAATAATAATCCTGAAGGAATGATGTCAGTTTCTCCAATCCATAATTGCTTATATCTTCATAATAAATTTCATTCTCCTTCATTCCGGTATAGTCGTGTTTATCTATGTAAATGGTATCATTTCCTTGATCTATGCATATTATGTCACTTACATACTTTCCATTTTCATGAAAGCAAGTCTTTGCAACATAAAGTTTCTTTTGTTTATAGTCATACAAACACTTTTTATAATCCGTATTAAATATGATTATATATCCACCATCTATCAACCTTAATGTGGATTCAGGATAATTCACGGATACGATTTTCTTTCTCACCTGAAATGAACTGTCCATCAACAAAAGTGATTCTGTTCCATCATGTGAAATCTCGATATAATAGTATTCCTTGTTGTTCTCTACAAACAGAGGATACTTATATTCATTTATGGATTCCGCACTTGTTTTTTCAATAGAATATCCGTCTATTATCTCATATAAATCACATGTGTAATTGCCATCACTCATCATATATGATTCCGAAAACAAAACTCGATCTCCTGTATTGCTTATCAATCGAATATACGGCTTATTTTTCTCTTGAGATCCCTCAAGTATCCTTAACTCCTTTATTTTCCCCCACCTTAGATCATATACATATAAATACGCATCCGAATCAACTGTCCCATTCTCTTTTACCTTACCCTTTAGTCCAGTCGACGAAATATATAGTTTATCCCCAGATGCCAGCATGGATTGAATCCCCCCGACCCCAGACTCATATATGATTTTTCTGTTTCCTCCATCCAGATCTGATTCATAAACCCTGCAATAACCCATTTCAGAAAAACTGGAATCGGATTCATCATAAACCAAATCATTTGTTAATGCCGTAATGTACAGTTTATCCCCGTAAACCATCAATCCCGGTGGTAAAGTTCCCTCAACAAACGCATCACACATAGAGTCATTGTGTAGACAATTTGTCTTTCTACATAGCGGAGCCTGCAATCCACTAGCCATATCTACATAATACACATAATTATAATTCTTAACAAAATACATGCCATCATCCGTTTGACGGACTGAAAACTCCGGTGAATAAAAGGTGGCAATTGGGGGATATTCTTTTAATAGTTTTGTTGTTATAATTGTTAACGTCAGCAAAACCACTCCCATCATTACTAACAGCACCAAATAGATAATCCTTTTTCGTTTTATTATTCTTTTTATCATATTTGTATCCCTGCTCAATACAGAACAACCCCTTTTCCGTATGCGTCACTTGGTGAACTGGCCATCTGAGCAACAGATATACCCTCCCCACCCTGAAGTGTTTCAGGCCCCGCATGGCAAGGCCAATCCGCTGTAGCCGGTAATTCGGTTTCGCTTACCGCCACTGTTGCATTACAATAAATACTTGCCATAAAATAATTAGCAACATAGTTCGAATGCTTAGTAATCCGCATTGTTCCTATTAGCGTTGCTCCTCCATTTATCCGTGCATAAAATGTATATGCTGAGCCGGTACATCTGAAGGGTCCCATACTTTTGGATCCACTCCATGCCTCAGATTTTCCGGAAAAACCTAAGGTAATGATCAAAACCAATAACAGTGCACTCTTCATAAATAAGTTTCTCATTTTCATTTCCTTGATCTCCTTCTTGCATTTTTACTTATCCTATTCGTAACATCATCCTATATAGCGACACATTTTCTAGACTATTGTGGTGTTTTTACTTACGCTCGATAGCCATATAGTATCATCGCAAAAGAAAAAAACAACAACTTGCTACACAAGTGTTGTTTTTTTCGACATAAGCGTTACTTTTCTGTTGATTGTCTTTAGAAAACCAAAACCATCATCTGCTAGTCAGCCTTCTCGAATACTGCCTTGGGGGCGCCACAGAACGGGCACTTCCAATCATCCGGAAGATCCTCAAATGCTGTTCCGGGAGCAATCCCGTTATCCGGATCACCCACTGCCGGGTCATACTCGTAGGTACATACACACTTATACTTATCCATTGAATAATACCTCCTCTTTTTTGTCCTGTTTTTCATGTGGTCATCACATAAACCCATTGTACCATATTACAATTCTTTTTCAAAGCAATAGAAGGGCTGGTCGTACATCTCGCACTCTCCCACGTTCCGGAAGCCGAAGACTGCGTAGGAACGAAGAGCCTTCTCATTCATGCGGTTTACGATGCCGTGAAAGCTCTTAAACCCTCGCTCCTTCAGGCGGTCCAGACCGAACTGCACCATCTGTCGGGCGATCCCCTGATTCTGGAAATCGGGATGAACCGCCACACGTGCGATCTCACCTCCCGGCTGCAGCTCGGGTGTCCAGCAGGGGAGGGCATCCACCTGCGGATCCTCCTCCATCGAAACAGCCGCTATGATCCGGTCATCCTCCCGCATGACGAACAGGGCGTCACGGGAAAGATCAAAGGTGATCTCCTCATCCGAGGGATAATGCTCTGTCCAGGGGCAGAACTCCCGTCCAATCTGTGCGTGATAGAGGGCCAGAATCTCAGCGCGGTCAGCCTCAGTAGCCAAGTCGATCGTTCTTTCACTCATTTCTTCAATGCTCTCCGTCTGTCAATACAACCCGACCCGGCTGATCTCTCCCGGTATCATGTCATATCTCAAAGTGTCATTTATCAAGTATCTCCGCTGCTTCCTGCATCAGCTCCGGAATCGGAAGGTGCTGCGGGCATACCCGCTCGCACTGGCCGCAGCTGATACAGTCGGACGCCTTCCCGCTCCGGCTGGCCAGTCCGGAATAAAAGTTTTTGGAACGCCAGTCATCCGGATATCTTCGAAGGGTATTGATGGTCCGAAATACATCCGGGATGATGATGTTCATGGGGCACCCGTCCACACAGTACTTGCAGGCGGTGCAACCGATCTGCGGTACACTGAGCAGCTCTGCAGCCACCTCTTCGACGATGGTCTTTTCATCCTCGGCCAGAGGCTCAAAGTCCGTAAATGTGCCGATATTATCCTCCAACTGGTCCTCCGTGGACATTCCGGACAGGATCGTCATAATTCCCGGAAGGGAACCTGCGAAGCGAAGGGCCCAGGAAGCGATCGACTTCTCCGGTTGTCTTTCCTTAAACCTTGCCTCCATCTCCGGTGGCATATTCGCAAGCATTCCGCCACGCACCGGCTCCATGATGATGATGGGGATCTTTCGCTCCGCCAGGATCTCGTACAGCTCTCCGGAGCGAACCACCGGATTCGTCATATCCAGGTAATTCAGCTGGATCTGCACGAACTCCACCTCCGGATGCTGATCCAGAATCTCCCGAAGCAGCTCCGGACTTCCGTGGAAGGAGAATCCGAAGTGCCGGATCTTTCCTTCCGCCTTCCGCTGCATGCACCAGTCGAAACAGTCATACTTTACATAGGTATCATAGTTATTCCCATCCTCGATGGAATGCAGCAGATAGAAGTCAAAATACTCTACCCCTGCACGCGCCAGCTGCTCATTGAAGAGCCGTTCCACATCCTCCGGCTTATGGATCTCCCAGGCCGGAAGCTTGGTGGCGATCATAAAGCTGTCTCTCGGATAGCGCTTCACAAGAGCCTCCCGTGCAGCAACCTCCGACTTACCTCCGTGATATACGTAAGCGGTATCGAAGTAGTTCATACCTGCCTTCATATACCGGTCAACCATATCACAAACCCGCTCATGATCGATCACGCCGTCCTTCTCCGGCAGACGCATGAGTCCAAACCCCAGTTTCGGCATCATCCCAAGATCTATGCTCATCCCAAATACCTCCTGAATATTCATGGTATATCCTCAGGTCCTTCTCTGTCGGTCTCCGGTTGTCATAGGTTCAGTATACCAAAGAAGCATGGAAATGTCGCAGGGATGTTGTCTATTATTGTTTTTTTACCTTGATAGAAGGTGTGCCTTCTTCACACTTGCAGGCACCAGGTTCTCCGTCTTCGGATCTCCGTAGGTGGTAAGGTCTCCCAGCATCAGGGTTACCTCATTGTGCAGATTATCCACCCTGGCCTGCTTAATGTCTCCGGCGTACTCTCCGTCAACGGTCCATGGGATCTCGGTGATTCCCTCCACCTTCACGGTTTTAGCGCGTTCATAGACGATATAATCCTCCACGGGCTTATTCGTCACAACCGCCTGCAGGATCCGCTCCAGCTCCACCGGATTCTTCGGCTTCCGGATGAATACACACTCGAATTCCCCGTCATGGAAGGACATATCCCGAAGTCCGACTGCCCGGAAGCCCCCCACGGAACGGGAGTTGGTCACCTGTCCGTAGATAAACTCTCCGGTGATGATCCTTCCGTCGAAGGACGCCTTCAGGCGGTAGGTCTTCACGCTGGTCAACTCCTTTGCAGCCGAAATCATGTAAGCGCCGTGACCGAGAACCGCTTTCATCTTACGGGGTGTGTCATAGGAGGCCTTCGTAAAGAGTCCGAAGGCTGCCACGTAGATAAAATGGTGATCTCCGAGACGTCCGATATCCACCGGACATGGATGACCCTTCACGATCTGCCGGGCTGCAATCTCCGGCTTCAGACTGATACAGAGGCTCTTTGCATAATCGTTGGTGGAACCGCAGGGGATATAGCCGAGGGGAGGAACCTTATCGGTCTTCTCCTTCAGGCGCATGATCCCGGTCACTGCATTATCCATGGAGCCGTCTCCGCCGGAAATGACGATCAGATCATGCAGATCTCCCACGTCATAGATATGCTGCTCCGCATCCTCTGCGGACTTGGTGGTGTACACCTCCACATGATAGCCGGCCCGGGAGAACTCATCCACGACCTCCACCATTTTCGTCTTCAGCTGATTCTTTCCTGCCTTAGGATTCACGATGAAGATCATGTTTTTTTGCGACATAGTTGTCATACCCTCTCTTTCTCAGTTTGCAGGCCGGGCAGTTTCCGCAGCCCTCGCCGATGATCCCGTTGTAGCAGGTGAGGGTCATATCCCGCACCAGTTCAAACCCGCCCAGTTCATCCGCCAGAGCCCAGGTCGCTTCCTTGTCGATCCACATCAGCGGTGTGATGATGTCAAACTCATACTCCATGGCCAGATTCAGTGTGGTGTTCAGGGACTTGATGAAGATATCCCTGCAGTCCGGATAGCCGGAGAAATCACTCTGGGACACCCCTGTCAGGATGTCCGTCATCCCATGAGTCTTCGCGTAAATGGCCGCATAGGTAAGGAACAGCAGATTCCGTCCCTCCACGAAGGAGTTCGGAGTTCCCTCCTCCGGTGCATCCGTATCCACGGGGATATCCGCCCGGGTCAGAGAGTTCGGTGCCAGCTGGTTCAGCTCCTGCAGGTTCAGGATCGTATGCTTTACCGAAAGTCTCTCGCAGATGGCTGCCGCGCATTCCAGTTCCTTCTTGTGTCTTTGGCCATAGTCAAAGGATATGGCCTCTGCTTCCCTG
>CACWHK010000031.1 GCA_902760755.1 uncultured Lachnospiraceae bacterium
TTAACAACTGGGTAAAATGGGAAGAGAAGTGCGGATCCGGCACAGCAGTATCCTTCTGGAACCGCGGCGACTCCATCAAGGGCGAGTAAACAATACCTGAAGTGATAAAAAAAAGCGACGGACATGAAGCAGTAAACATGATAACGAACAGGTAAATTGATCAGAGCTCGCATATAACAGGGGGCTGTCGCACTTAAAAAGTGCGATGGCCCTCCATTTTACGTAAAACTTTCACATTGTCTACTTTTCTTATGCTGCATGCAAAAAATGTATTTTTTTGAAATCGCACACATAAAAAAGCGGGCAGACCGCCCGCTCTTTACTCAAAATTACGGTAATTAATATTTTAGTAATCGTTAAACAGAAAATCCGCCCAGGGATACTGATTCATGTACTCGCTTTCATAGGCGTTGACTGCACCGGGATCCAGTTCCTTAAACCGGTAAAAGTCGCAGTCCACAAGGTCCGGATTCACCGCCAGGGCATTGTAGCTCCTCACGATCACATCCTCTGCGCCAATCTCCTTCAGACTTTTCACCATGGCGTAAATGTAGGTCTGCAGCAGATTCTGCAGCTTCTTTTCATACGGTTCGTCCTCAAAGATCGCGGCAAATATCTCCCGCAACGTACAGGAACTTCCGTGTCGATGTACAAGGTAAGCGAAAACCTCCTTTGCTTTGGACCGCTCAAAGCGGACATGCTCGCCGTCCGGCAGGAACACGTCAAAATTTCCGAAGCACTGGATCCGCAGCTTCACATTTTTCTTCGGAACAATGGGGAACCGGAGATTGTTCAGCTCCTCGGCAACCTCTTCCTTGGTTACCGGCTTCATGATATAGCCGGAGGCCTTCATATCCATGGCGTCACCCTTATATTCGGAGAAACCGGTGACAAAGATGATGTTCATCTTCGGATTGATCTCCTTCAGGCGCTTTGCCACTTCCACGCCGGTCATTCCGCGCATGTGGATATCCAGAAATGCCACATCGCAGCCGGCCTTCTCCGCTGATTCCAGGAGCTCGTCCTGATCGTCAAAGCCCTCCACCTCTGCATCCGGCTTTATCTCCCGTACACAGGTTTCCAACATCTGGAGCGCCAGATATTCATCATCAAGACATAATATCCTCATTGTTACTTCCTCCTCGTATAATATCAATTAGATACAGTAAATGTATCCTTTATAGAGGCTTCTGGCATGATGGTGGGTACTATGCCCAGCCTCATTCTAATATACTATTGATTCTCCGCTTCCCAGATCAGTTCTCCGAGTGTTTTAAACAAATGATCCGGTTCCACGGGTTTTGAGAGATGTGCGTTCATGCCGACCTGCAGCGATCTCTGAACATCTTCATCAAAGGCGTTCGCTGTCAACGCGATAATGGGAATCGTTTTGGCATCCGGTCTGTCCAGAGCACGGATGGCCATACCCAGCCCGGTGCTGCCGTATCTGTTCTTGTTGCTGCTGTCCTCCTGAGAAAATGCGTCAAAAATCCTGGGAAGGAATTCCTTATCCATTCCGATACCGGTATCCCAAATACAGAACAAGTGATAATAATGACACTTACAACTGTAAGAGTGAATTTGGTTCGAATAGAATGCAACTTAAGGCCACCTCCAAAATCGATCTGAAAATCACCTGATTACAGTATATCGATGTAACCAGATTTAATCAACCCGTTGCCGGAAAAATACCACGGGGTACATTTTGAACGGGATTACATTTTCACTTTCACGAATGACAATAATTCTATTGATAGAATGAACCGATTATGCTACTATTTTCTAAGGATTTACCCAAAGAAACAGGGTATCTTATAAGGACGAAGGAGGTAAAGAACATGGGATTTTTTGACAAGTTCAAGGGTGGTTCGGACAGTGGTGCGAAGGCAAAAGGGTCCGGCGTGGGGTTTGCAAGCGTAACAAATGTAAAGCAGTTCACCAATGAGGACCTGCTGGAGAAACTATCCGGAATTCAGGTATCTTTCGGTACTCCCGTCATGGGAGATGTCGGAGGAACCCCATCGGTTATGTACAAGAAAGTCACTGACGAGCATGATGTATTTGTCCGCGTAAATAAGGACAAGATCATTATGGGCAAGGTGGGGACAGACGGTGTCAGCAGCGCATCCAGCGCTTTCAGCGCAGGACTGGATATGATGTTCGGCGGTAAGAGCGAGAGTACAGCGAAGGCTGACCGTGCGGTAGATGAGTTGATGAAGGTGGTTCAGAAGCTGGAGTCCGGTGAGGAAGTATCACAGTCGACAGAAGCCGCACCGGCAAATACAGCAACCGGCGATGCGGAAGCTCTCTTCATGAAGCAGAAGCTCACCCTTACCAATAAGTTTGATATCTTTGATCAAAATGAACAGACGGTATATCATGTGGACGGAGATCTTACGGGACTCAGCTATTCCATCCAGAGGAATGGAGAAGAAGTTCTGAAGGTCAAGAAGAAGATGATCGCAGTTATGCCTTCTTACACGATCGAGAAGAATAAGTCAGAGATCGGTAAGCTGAAGAAAAAGATGAAGTTTACGAATCCTGAAGTGGACGGCACCATTAACGGTAAGGAACTGGTGATCGCCGGTGATCTGCTGGGATATGACTTTGATATACAACTGGGCGGAGCCACCATCGGCCATGTGGATAAGGATATGGGACACTGGACCGATTGTTTCCGCATCCGGATCTTTGATTCCTCGGCACGTGATATCATGATCGCCATGGCGATCATCTGTGATAATGTAGTGGATCAGGAAAATAAATAACCATTCTCTTATTCCAGGGATTGAGAAAATGAACGCATTGATTATTAACTGTAGCCCTGTTCGTACAGGAGCAACAGCCGAAATAGTAAAAACTGTCGAAGAACAATTATCTGCCAGATATGAAATCAGAAGTATGTGCATAGATGATTATTCATTTGCTTTCTGCAGAGGATGCCGTACATGCCACGATACTGCAAAATGTGTCATGAACGACGCAACAGTCATTCAGAAAATCATGGATGAATATGATAAAGCAGATATCGTGGTATCAGTTTCTCCTTCGTATTGGGCAGACATCCCCGGACAGTTCAAAGCGTTTATTGATCGATGTACTCCTTGGTGTAATACTCATGACCCGCATGCAACTATCAAGCCCGGCAAGAAAGGATATGCTATAGCTCTGCGGACTGGTCCGAACATGCCGGAATGCGAAAGGATCATCAGTAGCATAGAACACTTCTATGGGCATCTTGAGATAGAGTGTATGGGACACTTGGGACTGACGTCTGTCGAATATAAGGCGGATGTTGAGCCGAGAAAGAATGAAATCATTGAATTCTGTTCTAATATATAAAATAATAACAAACAGAAAGAAGGGGCCGCGTGGCCCCTTCAGCTTATTCTCCTGTGGGTATATCCGCATTCAGGCTCTTGTTCCGGTAATTCAGGTTCGTCCGGAGAGAATAGCCCTGCCCCTCCCAGAATGCATTTGCAGGGTCATTGTCCTTGAACACCAGACCGAACACCTTCTGAATTCCTTCCTTCTTCAGCGCCTCTTCCGCCTTCGCAACCAGCTTCCCGGCAATCTTCATGCGCCGGTAATCCGGATGCACACACAAATGATGAACGATCGCACGCCGTCCGTCATGGCCGGTAAGGATCACGCCTATGATCCGTCCCCCGGCTACTGCAGCGAAGCAGGTAGTGGGATTTCGCTTCAGATACCGTTCGATCCCTTCCCGGGAATCATCCACCGGGTTCAGCGCCCTGCGGCTCTGCTCCGTCGCATTCCAAAGCTCAAATATGGCGTCATAATCCTCGATGGTGACCGTCCGTATACTGTAGTCCATTCTTATATCCTCCCGCGGTGCGTTTTCGTGGCTTCGAAGCCTTAATCCAGGCAGACACCGTTTTCATCAAAGTGGTAGATGACGCCCTTGATGGTCACGGTACCGGTCACCTCATACTTGCAGGCTCCTGTTGTTCCGGATCTGATCAGATCTCCCGTTGCCGCAAGTGCTCCTGCACCGGATGCCATGATCAGCACGGATGCCAGCATGGTCATTATGCCTCTTCGTAGCCCTTTTCGTCGCATGTCTGCCCCTTCCCAAAACGATCCGTTTCTTTGCAAACCCCTGATGAAACCATTATAAACACTACTTGATACGAGTGCAAGGAACGTTTTTTATTGACATTTCTGCAGAAAAGCAAAAAAAGATCGGAGCAACCACTCCGGTTGTTCCGATCTTCGTAATGTCATAATACTCACGGTTTTCGTCCCGCACAGCTGCTGCAGGCACTGCAGGAGCCGCAGCAACCGCCGCAGCTCTTGCAGTCACAGCCGCAGATCACGGACTTACCGTCTCTCCGGGCACGGATCATATGCGAGACGATCCCTGCAACGATTGCAAGAAGTATGATCAAAACAAGAATTGTTCCGAGTACACCGTTCATATTCTCATCTCTCCCTACGCGATCTTCTTTAACTTCATCTCCAGCTTCTGGCTCTCCTTATACGGTCTGAAGAGCAGGTATACAAATCCGATCAGAAGCAGGAATGCCACGATCACCCACGCACTGAAGGTTCCGCTGATCAGCATGCCGATCTGATATACTAAGAGGGACACCACATAAGCGAAAACACACTGATATCCGATGGCAAACCAGGTCCACTTTGCGGAGTTCATCTCCCGCTTGATGGCGCCGATGGCTGCAAAGCAGGGTGCGCAGAGCAGGTTGAACAGCAGGAAGGAGTAGCCTGCCAGACGGGTCAGGCCTTCGAAATCCAGAACACCGAAGACGCCGACCACCTCTTCCTTTGCCACAAGCCCCATAACCGTTGCGATCGTTGCACGGATATTATCAAAGCCAAGAGGTGCAAAGATCCATGCGATACCGCTTCCGATCTTGCCCAGGATACTGTCCTCCAGAGCCACATCCGGATTGAAGCCGAAGACTCCGTCCACCCAGCCGAAGGACTTTCCTGCCCAGATCACGATGGAGGAAAGCAGGATGATGGTTCCGGCCTTCTTGATGAAGGACCAGCCACGCTCCCACATGGAGCGAAGCACTGCACCTACCTTCGGCAGATGATAAGCCGGCAGCTCCATAACGAAGGGCGCCGGGTCCCCTGCGAACATCTTTGTCTTCTTCAAAATGATACCGGAGAGAATGATTGCTGCAACTCCGACAAAGTATGCGCTCCATGCCACCCATGCGGATCCGTGGAACAGTGCTGCTGCGATCAGGGAAATGATGGGCAGCTTCGCACCGCAGGGGATAAAGGTGGTTGTCATGATCGTCATACGACGGTCTCTTTCATTCTCGATGGTACGGCTTGCCATGATGCCCGGCACACCGCAGCCGGTTCCGATGAGAACCGGGATAAAGGACTTCCCGGAAAGCCCGAACTTCCGGAAGATCCGGTCCATGATGAAGGCTACGCGGGCCATGTACCCACACTCCTCCAGAATTGCCAGGAAGATAAAGAGAACAAGCATCTGCGGCAGGAAACCAAGCACAGCTCCCACACCGGCGATAATACCGTCCAGGATCAGGCTCTTCAGCCAGTCCGCACAGTTTACTGCATCCAGGCCCTTCTCCACCAGCTTCGGAATACTCGGTACCCAGGTTCCATACTCCGCCGGATCCGGTGAATCAAACTCACCGTCCTCGTTCAGAGCCTCGGAAGCCTCCAGGGCCTCATCGATGGCGTAGCCCTTCTCCACCAGATCATCTGCATAGGATCCATACGCTTCCGTGAATGCGTCCAGATCCCCCTCATCAAAGGCATCCTTCAGATCCCCGGCACCTATTACACTCTCATCCGCTGCTGCCTGATCGATCACTGCCTTCACATCATCAACGAACACATGCTCCTCAGCCCATTTGTCTGTGTCCGCATCCAGTTCCCCGTTCATTCCAAAGAGATGGAAGCCGTCACCGAAGAGATTATCGTTGACCCAGTCCGTTGCTCCTGTACCAATGGTTGAAATTGAAACGTAATACACAATGAACATGATCACCGCGAAGATCGGCAGGGCCAGCCAGCGGTTGGTCACGATCCGGTCGATCTTGTCCGAGGTGTTCATCTTGGTTCCGGTATGCTTCTTCTTTAAGACCCCGGAAATGATGGACGAGATAAAGTTATACCGCTCATTGGTGATGATACTCTCCGTATCGTCATCGAAGGCCTTCTCCATCTCTGCAATCTCTGCGGAAACATCCGGGAGATCCTTAGCCATCTCTCCCACCTTATCATCCCGCTCCAGCAGCTTGATGGCAAAGAAGCGTCTCTCCTCTTCTCTGATGTCAGCAGGGAGTTTTTCTTCTACCTGCCGGATGTAATCCTCCACCTCCGTTGAAAAGGAATGCTTCCGCTCTGCAACCTTGCCGGCCTTCGCAAGGGCGATGGCCTTCTCCGTCACCTTGTCGATCCCGGTTCCCTTCATGGCAGAGATCTCCATCACGGGAATTCCCAGCTTCTCGGAGAGTGCCTTCGTGTTGATCTTATCTCCGTTCTTCTCCACCAGGTCCATCATATTGACGGCCACAACCACCGGGATGCCAAGCTCCAGCACCTGGGTTGTGAGGTAAAGGTTCCGCTCCAGATTGGTTCCGTCCACGATATTGATGATGGCGTCCGGCCTCTGCCCGATCAGGTAGTTTCTTGCAACCACCTCCTCCAGAGTATAGGGGGACAGGGAATAGATACCGGGAAGGTCCTCGATTCGGACCTCCTTATTCCCCTTCAGCTTTCCTTCCTTCTTTTCCACCGTTACGCCCGGCCAGTTACCTACATACTGATTGGCACCGGTCAGTGCATTGAATAATGTTGTCTTCCCGCAGTTCGGATTGCCTGCGAGTGCGATACGTATGCTCATTGTTGTTTCCTTCGCTTCCCTCTTTTTTTTATCAGATTCTTCGCACTACTCTACCTGGATCATCTCCGCATCCGCCTTCCGGACAGACAGCTCGTAGCCACGTACGGTGATCTCCACGGGATCTCCCAGGGGTGCCACCTTCCTTACGTAGATATCCACACCCTTTGTGATCCCCATATCCATGATCCGGCGCCGGATTGCTCCTTCGCCCGTGAGCTTCGCAACCTTCACCGTATCACCGATCTTCACATCTCTTAAGGTCTTCAATTCTTATTGCCTCCTAAACCATGATTTTTCCTGCCAGCTCTTCGCTGACGGCCACCCGGCTTTCCTTCACCTTCACGATCAGGTTTCTTCCCACCGAGCTGACAACACTGACTTCCCCGCCGACATTAAATCCAAGCTCTGTCAGATGCTTCTTTACTTCGGGATTTCCTCCGATCTTTTTGATGATCTGAGGCTTTCCCATCTCTGCGTACATCAACGGCATCACGGTACTCCTCCCTTACTCTGTATTTGATTAGCAGAGGCTAACCGTATGACTTAAAATAACGGTTAGCCTTCCCTAACCAACCACAGTATAATTAGCAGCCGCTAACCTGTCAAGTGTTTTTTCACACAGATCCCTTTTCCACCCTTGAATAATCGTAAAGAATGATATATTATGCTAAGGTAAGTTTTTGCTAATCACTTAAAAAAAGGAGGGCATCCATCATGGCATTGCAGGAATCCGGAGAAATGTATCTTGAGACAATCTATGTCCTGTCACTGGAGAATAACGCAGTCCGCGGGATCGATATCGGAGAGCATATGGGCTTCTCCAAGCCATCCGTCAGCCGCGCTCTGGGCCTGCTGCGGGATGAAGGCCTGGTAAAGAAGGATGACGCCGGGTTTATCCGTCTTACGGAAGCCGGCGAGATCATCGCAAAGCGGATCTACGAGCGTCACACCGTTCTTTCAACACTGTTCATGAATCTGGGCGTGGATGAAAAGACTGCCACGGAGGATGCCTGCCGCATCGAGCACTATATCAGTGAAACCACTTTCGATGCCATCAAGGCACACATGAAGCAGTACGGCAAAGACGCCTGACCTCTTTACAAAATGACAGCCATCGTTTAGAATGTGTGGATTGAATCACTCACTGACAGAGGATTGTTATTATTCATGGATACTACGATTTCGAATACAACTGAATCGAAAGAGACCCGCAGGATCTCCGGAAAGCATATCCTGCTTTCCCTTCTCGGAGGAGTCCTGATCACCGGACTTGCGGTGCTGGGCGCTCCCGCGGATCTGACAAAGCTTTCAGCAGGATCCCGGGTTCTTCTCATCCTGGTTCCCTTTGTACCGGTGACACTGTTCTACCTTATGACAAGGATTCCGAAGCGCTCCGTCTTCTGGTTTCTTAAGAGCCTGTACATTATCTTTGCACCGGCATTTCCGCTGCTCTGGTTTTCCGTGCTCTTTGCCCACGATAAGGCAGGGTTCTATGCCGAGAACTTCGCCGGAAGCTTCCTTCCGAAGTGGGCAGCCCTCTGGTTCCTCGGAGAGGCCATGATCTACGGACTCCTTCGGTTACTGGAGTACGCCGTACAGAAGATTCTCAGCGGAGAGGGACGAACCTCCGGTCGTATCCGGGATCTGATCGTCATGTACACACCCCAGAAAACCATCAGCAGCGACAAGCGGGAGGGCCGCGGAAAATGGGCCGTCCTCACGGTCCTGATGCTCATGGTGGCTCCTGCCACATTTATCTTCGCGGTTACCCTGTTCCTCTATAATGTATATTCCAATATGGAGTTTGAAGGCATCCTGTTCACGGTCCGGTTCGCCAAGGGCGGGCTCGCCATCGAGGATGTGATCGCAGGCGTGGAGTACACCCTGATCTTCGTAGTGATCGCAGGCTATATCTTCTTCAGCCTGTATAAATGCTTCCGAAACGACAGAGTGGTTGTGGAGGATACAAACCGGGATGGAAAGTACACCCTGGTCATGACTCCGAAGAAGAGGGCTCTCTGTATCTTCCTGTCAATCCTGATCATCATCGGCTGCTATACCTTCTTTACGGTTCAGACCAACTTCCTGCACTACGTCGGAATGAAGGGCACCAAGTCCACCATTTATGAAACCTACTATGTGAAGCCGGATGACAGCGTCCTCACCTTCCCGGAGAAGAAGCGGAATCTGGTATTCATCTATCTGGAATCCATGGAGAGCACCTTCGCTTCCGGAGAGGACGGCGGCTGCCAGGATATGAACTATATTCAGGGCCTGACCGATCTTACCAGAGAGAAGGACAGCGTTCACTTTTCAAATACGGACCGTCTGGGCGGGGCCTCCGTCTTCGTTCCGTCCATAACATTTACGCAGGGGTCCACCGTGGCACAGACCTCCGGCATCTCCCTCAACACCCAGCTGATTCCTCAAAACGGCGTGGTGGAGTACCCGAACATGACACGGCTGGAAGATATCCTGCATGACCACGGCTACAATCAGATCTATATCGAGGGCTCCAAGGGTGAGTTCTCCATGTATGACCAGTACGTGGGCCGGTATGATGACAGCAAGCTCTATGACCGGATCCGGCTGGTGGAGGAGGGCTATGCCTCCGAGGATGAGGATTATATCTGGAAATGGGGTATCGAGGACCGGAAGCTCTTCGAGATCACGGAGCAGCTGATCACCGAGGCCTCCAAGGAGGATAAGCCCTTCTTCGTAACCATGTACACCATGGACACCCACTCCTATGAGTGCGGTCACCGCTGCCCCATCTGTGACGAGAGCATCGGCCATGATTATCTGGCCTCCGTCAACTGCACCTCCAACCAGACGGCGAAGTTCATCGAGTGGATCAGGCAGCAGCCCTTCTACGAGAACACCACCGTAATCCTGGTGGGAGATCATCTGGGAAATGCAAAGACCTCGAAGGTAGAGATCGATGATGATTACACCCGGACCACCTACAACTGCTTCATCAACGCCGCAAAGGAACCCGTAAATACGAAGAACCGCGTGTTCTCCTCTCTGGATATGTTCCCCTCTACCCTCTCCGCCATCGGCGTGGAGATCCGGGGTGACCGGCTGGGTCTTGGAACCGACCTCTTCTCTTCCACCAAAACCCTGGCAGAGGAGCTGGGCGTTTCGGAGTACCGAAAGCAGCTGGAACAGAGCAGCGATTACTACGATCAGGTCTTTACGGAGCAATAAATACGAATAACAAAATAACGCCGGAACACTTCTTACCCAGTGCTCCGGCGTTTTCTTATGCCGTTTTTTATTCCTTGTTGTATCCGTTCTCGGAGGCACGCTCCAGAGCTTCATCATTTACGGAGAATCTTGCTCTTCCGTTCACGATCCGGAAGCGGTCCGGTGCCGCGTAGGTATCCACGCCGATCTGGTTGTGGATCTCCTCACGGATATCTCCGCTGTCCAGCAGGAAGTCCGTCTCCTCGGTGTAACCGCCGATTCCAAGAGCCTTGGCGCCAACATTTTCCATCTGAAGACTGCCATGCTCCATCTTAATATCCGTGGCACTTCGAAGCGCACCGATACAGGTGGACTCATCCCCACGAAGATTCAGGGTTCCGATGGTATCCACCAGCCGGGCAGTCACATCTCCGCCGTCCATGGAACCGATGCCCACACATTTCGTTCCTCCCAGGAAGAGGTCGAAGGTGGAATGACGCAGGATCACATCCACATCTCCGCCGAGACATCCGAGTCCCACACCCTCCACCAGGGAAAGGTCCGCATTGATCACGCAGTTCATAAGCACCAGCATAACAGAGCCCTCGATGGCACCCATGCTGACGCTAGTACCGCCCTTGGTCTCGAAGTCATACCGTCCACGGGTAACCATGATGGTTCCGCCCTTGCCGGCTCCGATGCCTACGCCGATCTTTCCGCCGGAGCTGATCCGGATGGTTCCTTCCTGATTGAAATGCAGGGTTCCGTGGGTCTCCTCCATGCCGTTACCGATTCCGTAATAGCCTGTATGATATACCTGGATCTGAAGATTTCCGTTTCCTTCCACCGTCAGAGCAGCTCCCGGAGGAACCAGGATTCCGCCGTCTCTTAAGTAGTTTTCGCCCTTCAGCACCAGGGTTACTTCGGCATGCTCCCCCAGCTCGATACACGGACGCTCCTTTACGTTGGAGAAGCATACATTTTCCAGCGTGATACGGCCCTGATATCCGGCCTCGATCCGCATATGGATATCCGTCTCCAGACCCGGGGTTCCGATGATCGAAACGTCCTTGTAGACCACCTTCTCCGCAGGCACCACGATATCCGAGGTTCCGTACTTCTTCAGGTTACTGAGCAGGACGCGGTTCGTCTTACCCGTGGTGTAGATCCGCTTCGTCACGCCATCCTGGGCCTCCTGAAGGTAATCCCGTACCTCCTTCCGGATCTTATCCTCCACTGCCGGCTGGAACTCGGCGGAGGGCTTCGCCGTATAGAAGCCCTGGATCAGATCTGCACCCAGATGGATCACCATACGCAGCTCCTCCGAGGTCTCAACGCCCTCGGCCAGAGCCATGATCTGATTCGCGTGACAGAACTCTATGATCTCCCGCACAAAATGCTGCTTCTGAGGCTGGAACTGGATCTCGCTGAGAAGCGACCGGTCGATCTTTACGTAGTTCGGCATATACCGGAGCAGATTGCTGACATTTGAATAACCGGTTCCGTAATCGTCGACGGCGATCTCGATCCCTTTGGCACGGATCATCTGCTGTATCCGCTCCAGGTCTTCCTCCTCCAGCTCAGCTTCCTCGGTCAGCTCCACCACCATGGTTTCCTTCAGCTTCACCAGCAGGTCGAGCACCTTCGTGGTATCCTCATCGCTGAGCCGTACCCCGGGGATGCTGTTGATGAAGATCTTCTTATCCCCCAGCTGATCCCTCTTTTGATCCACGATCCCAAGGATATTCAGCAGGGTGGCACGCTCCACATCCGGAAGACGTCCCAGCATGCTTGCATACTTTATGATCTTCAGCGGAGAGACTCTCTGCTCCGTAGAGGAACGCATCAGCGCCTCGTAGGAGTAGATCTCACCGGTGGAGACTCGGAGGATCGGCTGGAAGTAGTACTCGAACTGATTTCCGTCCAGGATCTGCTCTACCAGCTCCAGCTCCTTCTTCTCTGCCTCGGACAGGATCACCTCCTGCCCCTCGGAGCTTCCGATCACTCTCCATACACGCTCTTCTTCATTTTTTTCATGCAAATGTCTCTGCAGCGTCAGCCGGCGCAGACCCTCCAGGTGTCTGGTGGCTGAGCGGATCCAGAGACGATAAACCGAATCATAGCTTCTCGGAACCGATCCGTAGCTTACCACCGCATAGCCGAAGCATTTGGACTCGGCATACACCGGCGTAAAGAAGAAGGCTCTCGGCTGATCACTCTCTTCGTCCAGGTCGGGAAGCATGTCCCCCGTACGGAAAAGATCCGTCAGGCTGACCCTTCCCTTCTGTCCGTGCCGATAATAGCGGATCGCATGCAGCATCCGGTCGGAGTATCCGTTCGCATCAAACAGGACATCCGGCTCAGTATCCATGTTCTGCCAGGTATCATTCAGACAGAGGTGGAAGCTCTCCGCCTCCGGGATCTGATAGGCATAGGAATAAACCATGCTGAGATACCCGTAAATGTTGTTCTGAAGCATCAGATCCTCGGGCGTCGTGGTATGCACGGAGAAGTAACCCTCCTCCGAGATCTCAGTGCCCCACGCAGCTCTCCGGGAATCCTTCATATAGGCCGTACAATCCTTACATCCACAGCTTTGGCCATGGATCAGCTTCGGCTCGGCTTTGAAGGCCTCCGGTTCCGTATTCGAAAGCTTCGCAGCCATATAATCCGCAGCATAGCTTCCACACTCCTCTGCAGGGATCAGCACCGAGGTAATGGGACTCGGACTGGTCCTTCCCTCTTCCGTGGAGTCATAGCTTGCGATGGCGATATCCTCCGGGATCCGGTAGCCCCGCTTCGTCAGTGCGTCGCAGAGGCCTATGGCCATACAGTCATTTGCTACCGCTATGGCATCCGGAAGCTTCCTTCCGCCACCTGTCAGCTGCTCCACACAAACCTCGCCGCTGCTGTACCAGAAGTCTCCGTGGATGATCCGGCTCTCCGAAACCTGGAGGCCGTTCTCCTCCATCACATCCCGGAAGGCCTTAAGACGCTGGACGGAATGACTGTGCCATTTCTTACCGTTCAGAAATGCGATATCCCGGAACTGATGGTCCTTCACCAGGTGCTCCACCACCTTCCGCATGCCCGTATAACCGTCGGTGCAAAGGCTGGGGAAGTATTCGCTGTCCTGCTCGATCACAAGGACCTCTCCCCGGAATCTCTTATGCAGCTGCTCCTCCACCTCCTGCGCCTTCCCGGCGATCTGGATCGTATCCTTCAGGTAGATGACTCCGTCAAACTTCTTCGGATTCGGCAGTGAGAAGATACTGCTCTCACCTTCCTCACGTTCCGCCGTATTCTGGTACTTCCGGTACATGGAGAATACACAGACATCGAAGTCCTTCTCAAATGCACGTCGAAGAAAGCCTTCGATAAATCGCTTCTGATAATCCTCATCCGCCTGACCCACCAGCACGGCTATCCTGCTTCTGCTCATACTTACCCCCTTAACCTATCATTATCAGGTTAAACACTCTTTCCCCATTATAGCATGAAGATTCGAAAAACGCGACGAAAACGAAAATTAAAAGAAGTCCGGCCCATCCGCTTCGGACCGAACTTCCTTTGAATAAGGGAGTGGTTTTTCTATGTGCACATATTACCACACCATTTGTCACACAACTGTCACACAGGATAGTTTAATTCATGGTATTCTGCACGCCCAGGAATACCGGGATCCCGCTGGCGTTGTCCACGATGCCATAGACGAAGGGGCGGTCCAGGATCACCTGATACGGAGGCTCCGTCATGACAGCGCCCTTGGTCCGCATCTCCACTGCCGTTGCTGCCGCAGCTGCGGTTCCGGTCCGGTCTACCTGAATCATGGTCTTATGCGCCACCGTTCCGATCTTCACCTCGTCACTGTCATCCGTAAGCATGGCCCGGAAATGTGCCGAATCCGAATAAGCTTCCTTCACGCCCAGTGCCTTCAGTGTATCATCCATCGTTACCCCGTACTCTACCTTGAATTCCGGGATAGCCGCATCGACGCCTCTGGACCAGCTTGCATTTAAGAAGGCCTCGGAGAAGCTGTCACCGTCGGAAACCACCTTGGAGAGATACTCATTTGCGCTCATTCCCTCCGGAGGAAGGATGGCTACGAAGCTATACTCGTCGTCCTTATACGGACGGATCAGCCCCACACCGCCGTCCAGAAGGATCGCCTGATCCTCATGGCTGCCGAGCATGGTAACCTTCGATGTGGACCCATCGGCATTCGTAAAGGTTCCGTCCGAGATCTGGCTGTCCTGATACGGCTCGTCCCACGCACCGTCGAAGGCCAGAGCATTGATCAGCACCATGGCGGCATTCTGATCCAGCTTATCCAGGATCGTCGGGATCCTTTCCTTTGTATTCTTATTTACCCAGGCATTGAGAGCGTCCAGCGTGCTCTGATCAAAGGGTGCCGAGAAGAGCTCTGCCGCATAGGCACTTGTCACATCGGATATGTAGCTGTCCCGAAGGGTAACACCTATGTTATTCCGTACCCAGATGGAGTTTGCCACATTCCAGGAAACTCCCTCTGCGGTCTGCATCCGCTTTGCCACCGTGGCCATCTCTGCATTCAGGGTGTCCGGCTTCCCGTCCACCCCCGGCATCAACACTGCCATCAGCTCCTTCTCCGTAGCGGTTCCCGCATCCGCACCGGTGACGGTCATTCCCAGAGCCGTCTGAAGGGAGATGGGGCTGATCAGATAATTGGCGTTGGCATCCCCGGTCTCCACCAGCTTGTTCAGCAGGAGGAATCCGCTGCGGGAAAGAGCCGTTCCGTGCTCTCCTGCCATGGATGTCTCCGGGAGCTCAACCCTGGTCACCTGCTCCGACAGATTCACGATGCCCGCATCCGTCTGCACCCGGTCCGGTGTCACGGTCCCGCTGCCTCCGGAGGTGCTTCCGTCCGAAGAAGAACCGCAGCCGGTGAGGGCCAGCGCCATGGCCACCCCCAGTGCAACCGCATGTCGTTTTATCGTTCCTGATCTATGCTTTTTCATTCTGTAATCCCTGCCTTTCTCGTATAAATCGTATGCTTCGTAAATACCGATCACTATCTATACGTTTCAGCCGTCACCTTTTATGCTTTTATTTTCTACTCCGGGCGATACCCGTCCAGGATCCGTAAGAATGCAGCCAGCGGGAAGCCAACCACGTTGTTGTAGTCTCCCTCGATCCGCTCCACGAGACGTACCCCGAGGCCCTGGATGCCGTAGGCTCCGGCCTTATCCATGGGCTCTCCCGTCCCCACGTAATCACGGATCTCCTCCTCCTTCAGCGGATAGAAGGTAACCCTTGTACAGCAGGAAAATGTAACATCCGGAGACAGGGGACGGTTCTCCGTCTCCTCTCCGGAGACAGGGGACGGTTCTCTGTCTCCTCCGGCCGTGTCCACCGGCAGGATGGTAACCCCCGTATACACCTGATGGGTTCGCCCGGAGAGCTCCGTCAGCATCCGCACCGCGTCCTCCTCATCCTTCGGTTTCCCGAGGATCTCCCCGTCCAGGGCCACGATGGTATCTGCAGCCACAATGATCCGCGGCAGTGGCTGGGGAGACAGGGGACGGTTCTCTGTCTCCTTCTCCAACGCCGCAACTGCCTCCGCCTTCCGCCGGGAGAGCTCCTCCACAACCCGCGCAGGCTCTGTCTCCGTAGGGGTTTCATCCACCTCCGCAGACTTTACGACAAAGCGAAGGCCCGCCTGCGTGAGGAGTTCCCTCCTCCGCGGCGAACCTGATGCAAGTATGATATCAAAGTTCTGTCTCATTCGATCCCTTCCGTTTCTTCCTCCGACACGGCTGCCTCTCCCAGCTTCTTCTGGCTGTAGAGCACAACCTCATCTCCTGCACGGAGCACGGTATCTCCCTTCGGCAGGATGGTCCTTCCGGACCGCTTCACCATAATGATATACGTCTTTCTTGAAATGTCCAGATCCCGTACGGCCACGCCGTTCCACTTATGGTCCTTCTGCAGAACGATCTCCTTAATATCCACGGCATAATCGTTCTTTGGCGCATCCGCACCGATCAGCAGCCGGTCTCCTGCCTGCAGCACCACACTTCCCCGGGGAACGATGGTCTCCTTCCCCCGCTGGATCACTGCAATCACCGCACCGTGGGGCAGACCCGTCTCCTTCACCTGCTTTCCGACCCAGGCATCCTTCCCGCTCAGCTTCACATGGATAAACTTGATATCCTCCTCCGAACCGGACTCTCCGATCCGCTTCAGACGCGTGTACTGCTCCACGAATCCGGCGGAAATGATACCGGTGGGGATCGCAACCATGCCCACCCCCAGGAAGGTGATGGCGATTCCCAGGATCTTCCCCATGGTGGTGATGGGATAAATATCTCCGTAGCCCACGGTCAGCAGGGTTGACGCCGACCACCAGATACCGGAGAAAGCATTCTTGAAGACACCGGGCTGTGCCACATTTTCTATACTGTACATGCAGAGGCTGGATGCGATCATCAGCACAAGGATGATGAAGACCGAGGACAGCAGCTGCTGCTTCTTGCTGGAGAGAACCTCCGTGATGACGTTCAGAGAATCGTAATAGGCATTGATCCGGAAGAGGCGCATGATCCGCGCCACACGGAACATGCGGAACACCGCTGCTCCGCTGGGGAAGAATACCGGCAGATAGAAGGGAAGGAAGGACAAGAGGTCTATGATTCCCGCAAAGGAGACCATATACCGGAGAGTTGCCTTCCAGGGCGTGGATTCCGGATAGAGATACTTGGCGGTGTAAAGCCGCAGGAAATAATCCATTGCAAAGAAAAAGACCGTGATCTGCTCCAGAATCGCGAAAAGATCCCCGTACTTATCGGCAAGCTCATCGAAGGTGTTCAGGATCATGACCACAAGGTTCACGATCAGAGCTACCGTGCTGATCACGTCATACGCCTGGTTGATGGGCTCGTCCACCACGCCCACGGATACCATCCGGAAGGTGTGATAACGAAGCAGGTCCTTCTTCGGAACCTCCTGCTCCTCAGGCGTCTTTTTCTCTATGCTGTTTTCCTTTGTATCCTTACTCATCATAATACGAATCCCTTCGGCAGAAGCTCTGCCAGGGTATAGACCTCGCAGCTGTCCGCTCCCGTGGAAATGTAGATCGGCATGTCCGCACTCTCCGCAAATTCCGCGATCACCTGTCTGCATGCTCCGCAGGGGTACGCAGGGGAACCACCCTCCGGTCCCGCGATGGCGATGGCCCGGATCTTTTTCGCACCTCCGCTCACTGCCTTGAAGATGGCTGTCCGCTCCGCACAGTTCGTAAGACCGTAGGAGGCATTCTCCACGTTACAGCCCGTAACGATCTCCCCTTCCTCTGTAACCACTGCAGCGCCCACATGATAGCCGGAATAGGGTGCGTAGGCATTCTTCCCTGCAGCACGGGCTTCCCCGAGCAGATAATCTTTCCACGCCTCATTCATCTTGTTTCCACTCTCAGCCATCGTCATATCTCCTCCATTCGATGGGGCGACAGGGGAGAGACTCCCTGCCTCCTCTATACAATTTTCTTCAGCTCGTCAACCGTCACTCCGTACTGTCTGCAGAAGGCCTCCAGCTCCTTATCGCTGCGGATCAGGGTGATATCCTGAAACTTCCGCGTGGTAAGATCGATCAGCCCCGCCACACGCTCTCCGGTGCAGATGCTGGTCTTCACCGCAGGCTGATACTTCCCGCGGTCATATGAAACTGTGGAGGTTGTCTTCTTCCCAAACATACTTCCTAGATCTCTTTCATGGTCATTTCCTGCTTCAGACGCTCTACGATCTTATCCTTCGGAACCGGCTTCGCATAGAAGAAGCCCTGGATATAGTCTGCGCCCATACCGACGATCATATCCACCATGGCCTGATCCTCCACACCCTCCGCAACCACGCGGAGTCCGATGCCCTTGAAGGTCCGGATGGTATTCTCCAGGATGATCCTGGAGGTCTCGTTCTTCATGGCTGCCCATACCACGTACTTATCGATCTTAACGATACTGAAGGGCAGATCCACCAGATAGTTGATATTTGAATAACCGGAGCCGTAATCGTCCAGAGAGAGGTGGATCCTCTGTTCCGTGAAACGCTCCATGTTGCGGATCAGAAGCTCCTCCGAGGAAGCAGCCACCGACTCGGTTACCTCGAAGTTGATCATATGGGTCGGAACCTCGTACCGCTGCATGATCCGGAGCACATCCCTGTGAATATCCGGCTGCATGCACTGTACCATGGAGAGGTTAACCTCGATAAAGTCGATGCCCAGATCCCTCAGATCCACTTCCTTGATGAACCGGCAGCACTCCTCCAGCACGATCATACCCAGCTGTGTGATGCTTCCGTTCTTCTCCGCGATCTTGATGAACTCCTCCGGAGATACATAACCGTAGTCCGGTACATTTAAGCGCGCCAGCGCTTCCATGGAATAGAAGCCGTCCTTCCGGATATCGTAGATCAGCTGATAATGTACTTCAAAATGTCCCTCGCGGATATTCTGCATCATGGTCTGCTCGATAGCCTTCTTCCGGGCCATCTGTCCGGCGGCCTTCTCCTCCACCTCGAAGAACTGTCCCTTGCCCCGGGCCTTTGCTTCGGCGATCGCATACTCGATGGCGGAAACCAGCTCGCCCTCCGCATGATTCGCCGCATGCACCAGTGCCACGCAGGCTGAAAGGTGCACCACAGCTTCTCCCACATGGAAGTCCTGTCCGATCAGATTGTAGATCCGGTTCTTTACATCATGGTCATCCTGGGTTTCCACCAGGATAACGAAGGTATCTCCGCCGAACCGGAAAACCTTCTTCTCACCGAATTCCTGCTGCATGGAATGTGTTATCTGGCAGAGCACGGCATTTCCGCCCTCCAGACCATACATCTCGTTCACCAGCTTGAAGTTGTCCGGTGCTATGGCGTAGATCTGCGTCTTGTCATCTTCCCCCAGGTCATTCCCCAGGCTGATCACCATGGCCTGCCGGTTCAGGACGCCGGTTACGGCATCCACCAGCGACACCTGGTTCTCCGAGACGAAATACATGATATAAACGGAAAGCGCTGCGCCAACGCCGGACAGCATGACCGTGGGGATAAAGAACTGAACCACCACCGGAATGATGGCAACCACGATCATGGGGAAGAGAAGCGGGAACTCGTTCCGCTCCATCTGTCTTCTCCAGCGAATGGAGAGATAGATGGCCATGATCACATAGAAGACGAAATTCGTATAGAGATAAATGTGCACGCTGCCATGATGATAGCCTGCTTCATCTATATAGAAAATCAGATGATGAAGCGGAGACGTGAGCGCCAGAAGGGCTCCGATGGTGGCCGGAAGGAGGCAGGCGGAGATCAGTCGTTTCTCAACGGGCGTTACATTTGTAAGCTTCCGGTAGATATACATGACGAAGAATACCGGGATGCACATCTGGCTGGCCAGATAGAGACCGTTCAGTCCCCAGCTGATCCAGGCAGGCATGGTATTGTAATAGGGAATACAGTAGGTAGTGATCACATCCAGTACATTGTTGGCCAGAGCCAGGAACAGGAACATACGAAAAACAGACGACTGATAACCGATCAGGCGTCGCTTTGTCCATGATATGAAGGCCAGGATTACGAGAAAGATGGCCGAGCAAAGCTCAAAATCAACGTTGTACGTCATATGATCCTACCATAC
Organism: uncultured Lachnospiraceae bacterium; assembly: GCA_902760755.1. GTDB lineage: Bacteria > Bacillota > Clostridia > Lachnospirales > Lachnospiraceae > Eubacterium_Q. The sequence continues at coordinate 19,727 of CACWHK010000031.1, forward strand.
CCCTAAGTTCTTTTTGATCCTACCAAACCCCTGAGGATCCTGCGATCCTCGCGTAGTCTACGCCCTCCATCCGCTTCTCGAAATCACGCTTCCGGAGCGGACGGTCGAAGAAGAAGCCCTGCGCCTCGTCGCAGCCGTTCTGCTGGATCAGCCGGAGCTGATCGGAGGTTTCGATTCCTTCCACGATACATTTCAGTCCCATGCTCTGGGCCATAGCGACCACATAGCGGAACATCAGAGTCTTCTGTACTTCCAGAGGGTCTCCCTCCACCGGGAGGAAGCTCTCGTCAATCTTCAGGACATCCCAGGGGATATCCCGGATCAGTGTCAGGGAGGAATAACCCATACCGAAGTCATCCACCGCAACGCTGATGCCGGCTGCCCGGATTCCCTCCACGAAATTCTTCAGGTCGTTGAACTGGATGACCGTTGTGGTCTCCGTCAGCTCGATCTCCAGATACTGGTGCGGCACCTGATACCGGTCAATAATACCCAGGATATGCTGCAGCAGATCCACATCCGCAAGATTCCTGCGGGACAGATTCACGGAGATCCTGGGGACTCTCCGGCCCTCATCCAGCCATTTGCGGATATCCTCGCATACATGCTCCAGCATGTAGTTATCCAGGGCACAGATTTCCATGCTCTGCTCCAGCAGAGGGATGAAGTCCTCCGGCGGGGCGGTCCTGCCTCCATGATTCCAGCGGCAGAGTGCCTCTGCACCGGTCATGGTGTAGGATTCCATATCCACCTTCGGCTGATAATAAACCTCGAATTCTTCCGTCTTCAGCGCATCCCGGAAGTTGGCCTCGATATCCAGCTCCTTCGTGCGTCGATCCATCAGGATGGAATCATAGAAGACAACTGTTTCATCGCCGGACCTGGCCTGCGCCGAAGCCCGCATGATACGGTCCATAACCTCCGAGGGGGAACCTGCCGTTCCGTCCTCCGGAATATCATACACGCCAAGCGTTGCATTTACGCGGATCCGGTCTCCGGCGGACTCGTCGTAGACCACCATCATCTCCTTCGCGAGATCGATGATATCCTCCGCATGATCCTTCTCCACCAGGAGGCTGTAGTTGTCACCGCCCACGCGGGTGATCAGCTCGTCTCCGGAGAGTGCGCTCTCGATGGTCTTCACGTAACGCCTCATTACCTGATTCCCCAGATTTCTGCCCAGCTGCTGGTTTACCACCGAGAATCTGCGCAGATTCAGGAACATGGCCATGTAGTTTCCGATCTTATGCTGCTGATACAGTCTTCCGAGAGACTGCATGTAATACTTATGATTGCGGACATCCATATCCTGATCATAGAAGCTGAGCTTCTCTGCCAGGTGCATGAGACGACGGCGTCCCTTCAGTACGAAGAGCATCCGGAGCACAAGGTCCACGCCCTCACGCTCTGCCACGTTCCAGTCTGCCTCATCCAGCTTCTGCCATGCACGAACGAATACGATATTGAAGCCCGGCGTTACATTTCTGCGGTCGATAAAACGCTTCTCGTCCGCTTCTCCGTCCTCGAACTTCACCTCCGTCCGGCCCTTTCCCTGATGCTCCATCTCCGGCGTCGGGAAGGTGATCACCTCCACCCGCGCGATCCGAAGCATCTTGCAGAGCTCACGGAACTGGTCCTCCTTCTCATCCCGCTCGCTCCAGGGAACGCCTTCCATCTCGATAAATGTATTCCGGAAGCCTTCCATGTAGCGAAGCTGAACCATCTCCGAGCCGTCCCTCGGTGCGGAAACCTTTCTCCTTCGCTTCTGCTCCTCATGATGCCGGCGCTTCACCTCATACATGCGGCTGTCGCCTTCATGAATAAATGCATCCACATCCGAGATATCCCCGCGCCGTGCCACAACGCCGACGCTGATGGATAAAAGACCCGGTTCCTCCGGTACCAGCTGATCCACACGGTTTTCCAGCTCTTTAATCTTCTCCTGCAGAACCCGGTCCTGCAGATCCTCTTCGATCAGGACCGCGAACTCATCTCCGCCCAGACGTACGGACTTCCCGTTGGGGAAGATCTCCTTCAGAAGCGCGGCGGTTTCGATCAGAACCCGGTCACCACGGTGATGTCCGAGAAGATCGTTCACGCCCTTGAAGCCGTCCAGATCCGTGTAAAGAAGGGTCCAGAGCTTACTGGACTGATCCGACAGATATTTGTAGAAATAACGGCGGTTGTAGAGCCCGGTCAGCACATCCGTCACTGCCATCCGGCTTACTTCCTGCTCATATACACGATTGATGGTGATATCACGCATCAGGCAGATATGCCCGGATGCATTTCCGAAGTAATCGCGCACCTCCTGCTCGGTCACGATATAGATCCGCCGTTCCCCGTCAATGATCGTAGAATACTCCTGCTCTATGGTATGACGGTCACGGTTCACGATAGGCTCCGTCATGGGAAGCAGGGTCCGATCCTTCCACGCCTTGTAATCGAACTCCTTCAGGGTGGTTCCGTCCACATCCGCGATCTCCATGAAGGAGGTATTCATCCGCACAATGGTCCAGTCGGACATGGCGATAAACATGGGCACCGGGATGTTCTCCACAAGCAGGGAGAGCTCAATCCCGAGGTTGCTGAGATTCGTCACATCATGTCCGGTTCCGACGGTTCCGAAGACATGTCCGAAGGAATCATACAGCGGCGTCTTGTAGGTGGTCAGCTGCTTCATGCCGTCCCGGGTTTCCACCGACTCCTCGAAGGAGCAGGTCTTTCCCGTCCGGATGGTGATCCGCTCGGATTCGGAGCAGTCATGGGCCTCCTCTTCATTCTTCGGCTTCGGGGCATCCCAGATGGTATAGTGGTCCTTCCCCTCGATATCCTTCCGTTCCTTATGAACCGTCCTTGTAAATGCATCATTTACCTTCGTATGAATGCCATCCGCCCGCTTGAACCAGATCATGTCCTGTACGGTGTTGATGGTGGCATCCAGAAGCATCTGATATTCCCAGGTCTTATGCTCCAGAACGAGCATACGGAGGAGCTCCTTAAAATGCTCCACCCGCTCTTCCACGCTTTCCTTCGCAGGCCAGAGCACATCAAAAGAGATGCCCGTCAGCTGACTTGCCTCCGCGCAGAATACGGTCTTAAAGCCATGGCCCTCCACCTTCTTCAGACGACTGGTGTAGGTCGTGATCAGTACCGGCAGCTGTCCCTCCGGCTTCTTAAACTCCGTCACATGCTCAACCGAGAAGGTCACGCCTTCGAATTCCGAAGGTACGGAAACCTCACGGAAGGCAGCCTCCACAGCTTCACCGATATCAGAATAAAACACAAAATGAATGGGTATCATACGTCTTCTCCGCCTTACATTTGAGTCTAAAAAATCAGTATATATTATACCACAAAACAGCCCCTGAATCCACAAAAAAGAGAGCCGGTCACAAAGAACCGACTCTCTCATTTCACTTAATTCTTTTGGGGCTGTTTCGGTCGTGATTAACGAGCGTTCTTACGCTTGCGGCTGATCACGAATACGAAGCCTGCCGCGGACATGATCATAAGAACGATCAGCAGTACGATCGGTGTGGAATCTCCGGTCTGTACCGTCTTGTCCTTGGTTGCGGTTGCGATCTCAGCTACGTGATGCTTCAGCTGATCTACCTCAATGATCTCCTCAACCGTCTTGCCTGTGGTTACGGTGTAGCCTTCCGGAACCTTGGTTACGGTGATGGTGTAGGTACCGATCCTTGCCGTGAAGCGACCTTCGTCGTCCTTCTTCGACAGCTCGGTGATCATACCGTTCTCATCCGTCACAAAGGTATGGATGCTTCCATCCGGATATCCGATCTCTACCGTTGCTCCCGGTACAGGTGCCTTGGTCTTCTCGTCGACAACCTTGATATCCAGTCCACCGGTCTTCGGTGCGATCTTAGCTTCCAGCTCTGTCAGCTCGGAGGTCTTAACCTCTGCGGTCTGCTCCTCACCAACGGTTACGCGGTAGCCTTCCGGAACCTCAGTAACTGTGTACTTATACTCGCCTGTCTCAGCTGTGTAGTTACCGTACTCATCCTTCTTGGCAAACTCTGTTACCTGACCGTTTTCATCTGTAGTAAAGGTCTTCTCTTCGCCACTCGGTGTAATAACTACTATGGTTGCATTCGGAACTACATCGCCTGTGATCTCATCATAAACCGTGATAATGATACCACCGCGGTCAGTTGCGATCACTGCCTCGTGATGACCTTCGCCATCCTTCGGTACGATAACAACATCCTGCTTACCGGTCTCTACGTCGTAGCCTTCCGGAACCTTCGTTACAGTTACGGTGTACTCACCTGCCGGTACCTCCAGCACGTCGCCGTTGTCATCGGTTACATTACCATTTTCATCGGTTGTGTAGGTCTTCGTGTTTCCGTCTTCGTCGGTAACCTCTACCTCAGCACCCGGAACATCCAGACCACTGTTTCTCTCAGATACGTGGATCGTCAGTTCGCCGGTCTCCTGCGGAGCGATCTTTGCTTCCAGCTCTGTCAGCTTGCCGGTCTCAACGGTTCCTGTCTGCTCCTCGCCTACGGTTACATGATAGCCTGTCGGTACCTTTGTTACCTTGTAGGTGTATTCGCCTGTTTCTGCTGTATAGTTGCCGAACTCATCCTTCTTGGCAAACTCGGTGATCTGACCGTTCTTGTCGGTCGTATAAACCTTGGTATTGCCATCCGGTGTGGTTACTTCAACGATTGCATTCGGTACTACGTCGCCTGTCTCTTCGTCATAGACTGTAAGAATGATACCGCCGCGATCAGTCTCGATCTCTGCGTCATGGTGTCCTTCGCCGTCCTTCGGTACTTTTACGGTTCCTGTCTCGCCAGTGGTTACATCATAACCCTCCGGTACCTTCGTAACAGTTACCTCGTAATCTCCCGGAAGAACCTCCAGAACATTTCCGTCATCATCCGTTACTTCGCCCTTGTCATTCGTCTTGAAGGTATGCTTCGAATCATCCGGATACTTGATCTCTACCTCAGCGTTCGGAACATCCAGACCGCTGGTCTTCTCGGTTACATGAACTGTCAGCTTACCGCTCGGATACTCGTTGTTGAACTCTACGGTCTCGGTCTTTCCTTCACCTACGGTTACATCTACATTTTCCATCTCGTATACGCCATTGCCGTACTTGTAGGAAACGGTAACTGCCGCGCCACTCTTTTCATTGTAATTCTTCTCGGAAATGTGGTATGTACCGAGCTGATCACCCTTCAGATCGATCTCAAGTGTGTAAGTATCTGTATCCTTGGCATAGGTGAAATCAGACAAGTGGTAGATGTCGATCTTGTTTGTTCCATCCTTATTCACCTCGAAGACCAGAGACTTCTTATCTTCCTCAACCACCGGACCACCGAAGGTCTTGGTGATCACCAGCTTGCCGGCATCGGGGTATCTGTTATTGAATGCTACGGTTACTTCGTCATCCTTCTTTGCAAGTTCGAAATCAGCATCAGCGCCGGTGCCCTTCTTATTTCCTACTTCGTAAGTAACCTCAACCTTTGCTCCTGTATTATCATAGTTGGTCTCAGTTACCACATAGGCTCCGAGCGGAAGCTCACATGCTTCCTTCAGGACATAACTTCCTTCAGCCTTCTTCTCGAAATCATCCGCCAGCGTGAAGGACGTTACATACTTATCTGTTCCCTTCTCCGTAATTCTGAAGGAAAGTGTCTTAAGATCCTCCTCTACGACTTCGCCGCCGAAGGTCTTTACGATCGTCAGCTTGCCGGTATCCTCTGCCGTGTAGAAATTCTCAAGTTTTGCAGTAGCAGTCTTGTTCTTTTCTACATCAGCCTTCACCTCTGTCTTGCTGCTGGTTGTGATAAAGAAGTACTTCTTTGCTCCAACTGTAACATCAGCAAGGCCCTTCTCGGTTACCGTGTATTCACCGACAGGAATGTCAGCGATCGTTGCCTTACCATTTTTGAAATCATCAGGATACGTTAACGTATTCTTATAATCCTTCGGTCCGGTAATCTCTACGGAGAATGTAACTCCTTCCGGCTTAACACCCTGGAATACCTTCTCAATCTCAAGACTGCCCTTCTCTTCCAGATACTCGTTGTTAAATGCTACCGTCTTGTTACCGCCATCTGCAACGATAACGCTTGCAACATGATCGTTATCCTGTACGGTCTTCGTGCCATCGAT
>CACWHK010000032.1 GCA_902760755.1 uncultured Lachnospiraceae bacterium
GCTTCTTTGATTAAATCATATCATCATATAATTTTAAATAAATTTTCAAATTATTCATTTTATAAACAATAGAATAAACAGTGTATTCAAACATTATTAACGTTAGTAAGTTTCGTAAAACAATTATTTAAAGAATTAAATGGAACGTAAATAAACACCTGTAATAAAACTCCAGAATTAAGATAGTCCCCAATCATACAAGGCTTATACATCAATTCATGAAGATAAGGCAAAACCATTAGTTTCTCTTCTGTTTTACCAGATATGTCGGCTGAAATATCTTCTACTCTCAAACGGTTATTCAGACAACGAATATAAAACGACGAGGCTGAAAGCTTTGTCTTTACACCTGTTAAGTGGAGAAAATTATTGCTTTGGAACTGAACTTCAACATATTGGGCTTCTTTTTCTGTTGCATAGATAATCAAGAACCTTCTATTATTCAGACACTCCTCGTATCGTTTTACGGCATCTACGATGATATTAACTGCTTTTTCTTTTTTCATATTCCTTCCTCTATTCAAAAAGGCTGTCTCTACAAGATGAGAACAGCCTTTTTCACTGATTTTTCCGTTGTCTGCCAACTGCCCGACCCTTGTGTTCGGGATAAATGTGGAGTTTTTCCGTTGCTCCCCAACTGCCCAGCCCCTACGTCTGGGATAAGTGTCAGATTTTTAAGGTGTCAGCACACCTGACATTTCCTGTCACCACTATAATAGCATATCACTTATAGTATTTCAACAGGTTTGTCATTTTACCAACTATCTTTTCTTCATTGATTGTCCTCCTTTAGTTTATTCCATCAATATCAATCGGTTGCATTTTTATATCGTAAAAGTTTTCCTAAAGAAAAACGCATCCAACGGGAATGTTGAATGCGTATAGCATTCCAACAGTAAGGCAGATTTTGCCCTGTTCAGAATGATTTTTCCATAATCTGGCTCACAGTCCCTTTTCCTTCCTGTTCCGCTCATAGCCACCAACTCCTTTCGCTTTTTGTCTCCATCTTCTTTCCATATTATCGCCGTCCTTCTCCAGCCATAGAGGCATACCCCTCTATATTGTACTACACCGCCTCTGAAAATGCAGTTCACCGCTGGGACACCTGAACACGAAAAAAGCCCACCGAAGTGAGCTTTTTAGTGCTGTTTTTTCTGTTGTCTGCCAACTGTCCGGTCCAACACGCCCCGAATCCGGTTCCAGACATGCTTCTTATCGCCGCTCCAGAGCGGTGCAATGAGGATTCGCTTGTCGCCATCGCCGGTCAGGCGGTGGATCACAACGTCCTCGGGGATCTCACGAACGCAGGCCTTCAGGATGTCGATATACTCGTCTTCGGAGAGTACGGGTACCCGTCCTTCCAGATACTCCTTCTCCAGATCCGTCCCGGCAAGTATATGGAGCAGCTGGAGTTTAATTCCGGTTGCCCCGCCGGAGCACACATACCGTACCGTTTCAACCATATCCTCCACAGTTTCTCCGGGGAGGCCGAGGATTACATGGGTGATCACCTCGAGTCCTCTCTCCCGCAGCTGTTCCACCGCCCGGTCATATATAGCCAAATCGTATCCTCGCCGTATATACTCCGCCGTAGCGGGATGGATGGTCTGCAGGCCCAGTTCGACGAAAACCGGCTTCCTTCTGTTCATTTCCGAAAGCAGCGAAAGGACTTCCTCCGGAAGGCAGTCCGGCCGTGTAGCGATCGAAAGTGCCACGATATCCGGGTGTCGGATGGCTTCCTCGTAGAGTGCCCGCAGGCGCTCCACCGGGGCATACGTATTCGTGAAGGCCTGGAAGTAGGCGATGTAACGCCCTTCCTTTATCTTTGCTTCGACGCGTCGCTTTCCGTCCTCGATCTGCTGCGTGATGTTCTTCCCTGCATCCTCTGCGAATTCTCCGCTTCCTCCGGCGGAGCAGAAGATGCAGCCTCCGGTTCCCAGCGTTCCGTCGCGATTCGGACAGGTGAAGCCTCCGTTTAACGCGATCTTATATACCTTGCAGCCGAATCTCTCCCGCAGGTATTCATTAACATATTTTGCCATACGCCTCCCACGGAATCCCCAGGATGTCCTTACTCCTCCGGCAGATCGCGGGAGAAGTCAAATCCCGGGATGAGGTCATTCAGGGTTCCCATGATGTTCTGATCTCCGAGGATGGTACTGAGGACATTCCCGGTCTGGACTTTGTTGCCGCGTAGCAGCGCCAGGGCTGCCTTCTTGGTGTCGGAGTCCGCCTTCCGGTAAAGCTCCACCAGACGCTTCTCCGTTGCAGTCACCTGCATGCTTGACTTCTTCGCGGTTGTTGTCTTCTTAGCTGCCGGCTTCTTCGCCGTAGCGGACGGCTTCTTTGCTGCAGGCTTCTTTGCGGTCGTGGTTGACGGCTTCTTCGCCGCTGTTGTTGTGGTTCCGACTTTTCTTGGCATGGCATTCCCTCCTCTTCTACTTAGATCCTTCGCCTCGCTTCGCTCGCCTCAGGATGACACGGACACTCACTACAGGCCACATTTTATTTTAACCGGTTCAGATCCGACTTTTCCAGGATCACAAGCAGCTCCGTGTCTTCCTCCAGGGGTCTGGAGGGGTCGATAAAGGAGCGCATCTCGCTCTGGTCCTTCACGGCAACCACGTTCACCCGGTACTTCTCCCGGAGATTCAGCTCGATCAGGTTCTTGCCGATCCACTCCGGCTTCGGCTTGATCTCCAGCAGGCAGAGGTTGTCGTCGATCTCGAAAAACTCGAGGAAGGTATCCGACATCAGCTTCCGCGCAGTGCGGTGGCCGGACTCCTCCTCAGGATAAATGATCTTGTCAGCGCCGACGCGCTTCAGGATCTGCCCCATACGCTCGTCCGAGGCCTTGGCAAGGACGTAGGGTACTCCCTGCTCCTTTGCCACCATGACGGACATGATGCTGGCGGTGAGGTCCGAGCCCATGGCTACCACCACCACGTCCATCTCCCGAAGGCCGAGGCCCTTCACCACCTCCGGATTGGTGACGTCCGCCTCGATGGCGTAGGTCACGTTATCTGCAACGGCAGCGATGATCTCGGGACTCCGGTCCACGGCCATAACGTCACTGCCCATCTCGTACAGAGTGTATGCAAGTTTCTTTCCGAATCGGCCCAGGCCGATGACTGCGATTGATTTCGACATGGTATGCTCCTTATATTATAGATCCTTCGCCTGCGGCTCAGGATGACACTGCTGTTACATCAACCCACAAAGAACTTCCCGTCCGCGTAGCTGATCTTATTCTTTCCTTCCGTATTGTACTTAAAGAAGAGTGCCATGGAGATTGGCCCGATCCTTCCTAAGTACATGGCCACGATGATGATCCACCGCCCTGCGGTGGTGAGTGCCGGGGTCAGGCCTCTGGAGAGGCCCACGGTCGCCGTGGCACTGAAGGTTTCATACATGGCATCCACCAGCCCCACCTCATTTGTGATCATGACACCGATTAGCAGGAAGAGGGTGACGAAGAGGCTCACCATGATGATGGCCGAGGCCTTGTGGACCATTTCCGAGGTGACCTTCCGTCCGAAGACCACGTTCTCACGCCGGTTCCGGATGAAGGAGACACTGTTCATGATCATCACGAAGAAGGTCACGGTCTTCACACCGCCGGCGGTTCCCACCGGAGATCCTCCGATAAACATGAAGATGCATCCGAGAAGACTCGTACTCTCCCGAAGACCTCCCTGTGGCACCGCCGCAAAGCCCGCCGTTCGGAAGGTAACCGACTGGAACAGGCTGTTCATGGTCTTATCCCCGAGGGACATGTTCCCTATGGTTTCGGGGTTGTTATACTCCAGTCCGAAGACGATGACGGTTCCCATCAGGATCAGCACGATCGTCAGCATCAGCACCAGCTTCGTATGCTCATTGAAATGCTTGCAGATGGTTATGATCGAGTATTTTCGCCGGATGCCCCGCCGTAGATTCCGGAAGACATCGATCCAGACCACGTACCCGAGACCTCCCATCACGATCAGCATCATGGTGTTAAAGAGGATCAGCGGATCGCTCTGGTAGCTGATCAGGCTGTCCGGTCCCAGGATGTCGATCCCCGCATTACAGAAGGCGGAAATGGACGTAAAGACGGAGTACCAGATCCCCGTTCCCACGCCGTATTTCGGGATGAAGGAGATCATGTAGATCAGCGCACCGATCATTTCCACCACGAAGGTTCCTTTAAAAACCGCGATCAGGAACCGCATGACGCCGTCCATGGTATTCAGATTAAAGGAGTCGTGGATCAGCAGCGAATGTGACAACGACAGCTTCTTATGCACAAGAAGCATGAGGATTGATGTCACCGCTATGATACCGAGTCCGCCCAGCTGGATCAGGAACAGGATCACGATCTTGCCGAAGAGTGTCCAGTAGGCAAATGTATCTACTACCACCAGACCCGTCACGCAGATGGACGTTGTCGATGTAAAGAATGCAGTTGTAATATCCGCACTGCCCTCTCCTGCCTTCGCACAGGGAAGCATGAGGAGGAGCGTTCCGATCAGGATGGCTCCGAGGAAGCTGATCGGGATCAGCTGTGCGGATTTTAATCTGTTTTTTTTCTTGTTCATGATAACAGTCAGCCCTGAAACTCTTTCGATGAAGGGCATTTCCCCCGCCCTTTAGTATAAGTCATATGCCCTCGGAAAACAAGTCGAAGTGCAAAGAACCGCGCCGCATACAACATAAAAAAATCGGGGGATGCCGCACACCTGGTGTGAGTCGCGCATCCCCCGGACAGCTCCCTGGTGAGCCGTGAGGTAAAGGAGGTATTATTCTTCGTAGAACGAGACTTTTCCATCTGCGTCCACGTTGAAAGCTACTAAGTCGGTCTCGATATAATCATTGTAGATATCTTCAATGATGAAGGCATACAGGAAGTCGCCCTCGTTCATCAGACCGTAAACCAGCTCCAGTTCTCCGCTGATGGTGAACTCCTGGCCTTCGTAATCAATCTCCGTCATTCTGTTATCCATGGTGAAGCTCTTGTAAACCGGGACGATCTTATCCCCGTCCTTCAGCTTTTTACAATTTCTGGAAGCAGCACCGCTCTCTGCGATACCGTCCCATGCACCTTCGATCTTAAATGTACCGTCTGCGATGGTATGACGGATCCGAAGGTTGGTGGCTACACCGTTCAGCTTGATGGGTGCAGAGAAGATGACAAAATCATCATTCTTATCTACGATCACCATAGACAGGTTCTGTCCGTCCGGAAGGGACAGCCAGTAGCCGTCGAACATATCCTGAAATGTACCGTCTGCCCAGTCACAATCCACATCATAGGTGTCGCCGAGCACCAGGATCTCATTATCATTCACCAGCTGATATACATTTGCATACACATCTGATGTGTGATCCAGGGAATACTTGGTCAGGGTAAAGCCGAAATTATTATCCTTATTCATGGACGGCTTCTTCAGGAACTTGATATGCTTACTCTCGCCGCTCTTTACGTAGTTGTCTGCATAATCAAAATGCTTCGTCTGCGTGGGCTTGCTGCGATAGCTCTTCGTGGTCGAATCGTAATCATACTCGCTGTTATAGCTCCAGTTCCCGTCGTCATCATAAAGCTCCTCATCGGAGTAATCACCGCAGCACTGGCCGGAGGAACAGTATTCATACTGCTGGGCATCCAGTTCCCCGCTCTCTACCTGCTCCCACTCTTCGGTCTCGGGATTGTACTTGGCGTAAGTCTGATCATCCCCGTAATAGCAGTACTGCTCTCCGTCCTGTACGAAATAGCATACGTTGTTTTCTTCGTCCTTATAGTAATCCTGCTCTTCCTCGGCCTTCTGGTTGTTCTCATCATTGCTGTAGTAAGCAGCGCTGTAATCCTGCCGGTCGATAAAGGACATATAGTAGGGGCTGACACACACATCACTGAAGGTCTTCAGCTCGTTGGAGCCCTGTACCTCCAGCGGGAAATAGGTGGAAAGTCCGCAGGCATTCGGGTGATCGTCCCCGTGGATCTTGTAAAGGACAGCTTCCTGGATCGCAGCGATCACCGCATCCCCGTTCGTGGAGTACGCATCGCAGACCGTAACCAGTCCGCCCAGGTCGATCATGTTGGTGTAGCCCTCGTTGTCATTGTTGGGGCCAAAGGCTTCGGAGCCCTTGATCGCTCGGAGCATGTTGGAAAGGGCATCCGCATTTTCGCCCTTCTCATAGATATCCTTCGCAAATGTATTGAAGCTCGTGATGACATCATTGATCTTGGAGAGGTCGATCACGGCCAGAGTACATACATCATAATCTCCTGCATCCTTACAGCCCTGGAAGAAGGAATCACAGACGGTGGGGCCCAGGTCCGCACCGGAGGCTGTGGGGTTCTCCGCCAGATAGTTACCGATCTCCACGTAGTTCCAGCCGGCACCCGGCTCAGCCTCCTCGGATCCGTACATATACTTTGCGTAGTTTGCAAGGATGTTCGCCGCTTCGATGTTGCCCATAAGACACGCATCAAAACCGATAAACTCCCATTTCTCCGTCATATACTGCTGCGCGGAAAGGAGGGAGCTGTCCAGCTCACGGAGCGTCAGGGAATCGCTGTCATGCTGCTCATCGAAGCAGACACCGTGGATTGCTCCGTTTCCGTGATTCCAGAGGATCAGTCCCATGTTGTCCGCCGGATAGTTCTGAATACCCCAGGTAAGATAGTCGGTCAGGACATCCGGATCACCCATGTCGACCTTCTCGGACTCATAGACATTCGTGATATCTCCATTCTCCACCACGAATCTCTGGCTCTTCTCCGAGTCGATGCTGTCAAAGTTCCAGGAATTGGAACCGCCGGTCTGTATGACAAAGCGCACCTTCTCGCTCTCTGTAGCCTGCGCCATCTCGGAAATGTCGCTGGTCGCGGATCCGTTGTTGGACTCCAGGTCCGAACCGCAGAGATAGACGAAGATGGTCCAGGTGCCCTCCTCTCCCATGGGGGTACCTTCCAGCTCAGGACGGGTGATGTTCATCTCCCCGGTCTCCTTGTTGACGGACATCTGCATGGGAGTCACATCTCTTCTCTGTGCAGTTGTGGACTCCTCGGTATCCGCAGTTGTATCCTCCACCGTATCCGGTGTGGTATCCGACGTTACGGAGGAACCGCTTTCTGATCCGCAGGCAGCCAGGCCGAGGGTCATAGCCCCGGCCATCGCTGCTGCGATCATCTTCTTTCGGAATGTTCCGAATCTTTTCATACTCTCTCTCCTTATTTCGAGATTCTTCGCTTTAGAAGAAGCTTCCGAGGCTGAAACCGGTCGGCATCGGGATCCGAACCATGAAGATCACTGCCAGGATCAGCAGAATGACAGCAACTACAAATACCGCGAAACGGTTCGGGATATTCTTGAAGATACCGATGATACCAAGCAGGAACAGTACCAGAGAATAGATCACGGTTACCAGATTGTAGGTGTCACCGTTCTTATTATCCTGCATACCTTCCTTCAGAAGGGCCTGTGCCTCCTCATACTTTGCTTCTGCATCTGCATAATAGCTGTCCACGAAGCCTTCCTTCATAAAGGGAGTCACTTCATCCTCCTGCTCAAATGCCCAGTTTACTGCCTCTGCGAATTCTTCAGAGCAGCTGTCCTCCAGGATCTTGTCGATCTTTTCATCGATCAGCTCAACCTGCTCCTTATCGCCCTTCATATCTGCCAGTGTCATATCAAAACGATAGTCCGTCACCATGTTCCAAACCATGGAATCGGAAACGAACTTCTGAAATGCTTCATTGTACAGGGAGTTTGCATCCGAAGCCGCATTGTTGGACTTCGTATAATTCGTTGCCTGATTTCCGCCGTGAAGAGAGCCAATCCAGGTGGCCCATGCGGTAAGTACTGCCGTGACACCCAGGAAGATCGCGATCAGCATTTCCAGCTTTGCTTCACTGATGAAGGATTTCTTCTTCGGAGCTTCCTCCGCCTTCACCTCTTCTTTTACTTCTTTTACATCCTTTGTTTCTTCGTTTGACATTCCTTTACCTCCTCAGATTGTCAGAAAAACTACAGTTTCATTTTCCCAAAAACAGGTGTGGAGCAAAACTCCGCACCTGTTTTCATCTTGTTAAAGCCTGTGATCGGATTACTCCTCTACAGCTTCCTCGCCGCCTTCTGCCGGCTGCTCCTCGCCGCCTTCAGAACCGCCTTGATCAGCCGGAGCTGCTGCCTGTCCGAAGGTGTAGGTACCCTTCGTCAGAACATACTCGGAACCATTATCGAACTTGAATGTAAGGGTCTTTGCATTCTCATCGTAAAGCATGGAAGCCTGAAGGTTTCCATCCTTCCGAAGCTCAACACCGTTGGACTTGTAGGAAGGATCAAATGTCTGAGTACCGGTAGAACCTGTCAGAGTAACAGTCTTGCTCTCAAACTTCCAGTTCATCATCAACTGGTCAAGGGTTACACCATTTGCTTCAGCAACTGCTGCCGGTTCCTGACCATTGATCTTGGAAATCGTCCAGTCGCCCAGAACGTCCTTCTCAACACCACATGCTACCAGGCACATAGCCATCATGGCTACTGCAAGTACTACAACTACAAGTTTCTTCATCTTTTTCATCATCCTTTACCTCCATTTATTTAAATTTTAATGATGAACTTAGTGGGGTGGGTTGTTTATAACCCGAGGGCATTCAGCTCTTCGGCTGTCTTTACGACCAGCTCCTCTGAAGCCTTTGCATTCTTTCCGAATGTGGAAGTCATCCGGGACCAGCCACCGGTCAGTGCGCTGATTCCCATGTTCTTTGCCATGTTATCCATACCGGCCACTTCATTCTTCGTGATCGTGAACTTGGTGAACGGTGCCTTCATTCCGCTGGGAGTAACCCAGATCTGATTGTTACGGTCGATCGGCGGAAATGTGATGAGCCATCCCAGTCCGTGCTTCGTCATGGACGGCTGTCCGGCTGTGAAGGGATGATTCTTGATCGCCTCAAATAATTCCTCCAGTGTATACGGCTTTGATGTTTCAAGCTTTCGGATCTTGATTCCAAATGCCATATTCGTGTCCTCCTCTGTTTTTTCATAGGCTCTCTCAACCTTACTGCGTTCATTATAACCAAAAAAAAACACATTTCAATAGCTCATCCACATGTGGCACGAAGGTGGCACGAACGGACTTTTTGGCACGTTTGGTGCCAAATTGGCACGATTGGGGTTTACATCTTACCACCCTCATAGTATAATTTTACCATGGTTTTTCGGGCTCTTTCGGCATTTTCGGCCATGAACCCGAAGACGGAACGTCCCCGGACAGGAGAGGCTTATATGAATATCGCCATCGTCGATGATGATGCAAAGGATATCGGGCAGCTTAGCACCATCCTGAAAGGCTATGCCGCATTTCATCATTCGGATATCACAATTGAATCGTTTCAGGATCCGGCGGACTTCCTCGCCTCCTACGCTCCCTACAGGTATTCCACCGTTTTTCTGGATATCTATATGAACCATGACAACGGGGTGGATATTGCACGGCAGATCCGGGAGATGGACCCGAATGCACTGATCGTCTTTCAGACCACCAGCACGGACCATATGCCCTCTGCCTTCTCCCTGCATGCCTTTGATTACGTGATCAAGCCGGCGGAGCAGGAGCGGATCTACCGTCTGATGGATGACATCACCCATCAGGTGACTCAGGACGGAAAGACCTTCAGCTTCCTGGACAAGAAGGTGGAATGCAAGCTTCTCTTCTCCGATATCATCAGTCTTCGTTCCAACGGTCATTACCTGCATATTACGGATAAGGATATGACGGAGCATATAAGCCGCATGACTTTTGCCGAGGCTGAGGAGCAGCTGGACGGCGATACCAGGTTTCTTCTCATTAACCGGGGAACCCTGGTGAATATGGACTTTGTCACGGATTTCGGCAACGGAGTCTGTGTTGTAAACGACAGTATGTATCTTCCCTACAATGTAAAGAAACGGAAGGAGCTGGAACAGACCTACCGCAACTACATGTTTTCGAAGATCCGAAATAATACCCACTGACAAGGAAGCCGGTTTATGGACATTCAGGAGTACTTTATCAACCTTCTGTCGCTTTGGTTTGTGATCCCCACCGGGATCCTCGCCCTGGCGCCCATGAAGCATAAGCTGAAGTATGGTCTTCGAAGTGTCCTGCTTCGGCTTCTTTGCGTTACTTTGGTCCTGCTTCCCCTGGGAGCACTGTACCGGACCCTGGTTCATCCCCGGCCACTCTTCTATATCGCGCCGGTTATGATCCTGTTCTTCTTTGCATATAAGAGCTGCGTTACCGCAACCTATGCACAGGCCACGGCCGTGTACGCCTTCGTGTGCGTGATCATGTCCGTATTCATCAACCTGTCCTTCGCCACCGACGCACTCTTCCATAGGGATGGCGGGTCCTCGGATCCGAGCCTGGTCTTCGGACTGACCAATCTGGGCCTCACCCTGCTGGGAACCATCCTGCTGTTTCATTTGCTCAGTAAATATGCAAGCCTGCTGATCGATCACATGCAGGAGATCGGCATCTGGTGGACCACACTCTCCATCTCCGGCATCTTCCTTCTGGTGAACCTCTATATGGCTCCCAACAAATATGAGACGCTCTATGTGAACAATGTATTCCGTGTCTACCTGATCCTCCAGTTTATGATCCTCTTTCTGGAGATCCTGCTGGGCATCATTTTCTACAATATCGTGAACAGCCTGCTGACCCTTGCGGATCTTCGTGTCCGCTCCTCCATGCTGGAGATGCAGGAGCAGACCTTCGAGAAGCAGCAGCGCTACATGGAGGAAAATGCGCGGATCCGCCATGATTTCAAGCATACGATCCGCAGCCTTCATATGCTGGCCGAGGAGGGAAACCTTCCCGAGATCAAGGAATACCTGGATGAGTATATCGCGAATCTCCCCGAAAATGAGGTTCGGATCTACTGTAAGATCACGGCCCTGAATGCCATGCTGAACTACTATCGCAATCAGGCCACCGCGAATCATATCGAAACAGACTTTCGGATCGAGCTGCCCACCATGGAACGGCTGGGCATGGGCAATCCGGAGCTCTGCAGCATTATCGGAAATATTCTGGAAAACGCGATCCGTGCCGCATCCGCACAGACGGAGGGGGATCGGTATATCCGTCTTACCACCCGCGTGGAGAGAAACCGGCAGTTCTATATCGTTGCCGTGAACTCCTTCGACGGAAAGCCGCATCAGGTGAACGGTCTCTACTTCTCCACCCGGAAGAAGAAGGGCGGTATCGGCCTTCGTTCCATCGCCACCACAGTTGCGCTTCATGACGGTATCGCAGACTTCCATCATGAAGGAACGGAATTCTTCACGGACATCATGATCCCTCTGCTTCCGGAGGATCAGGTGGCTGAAACAGTCGCAAAGTAACGGGGATCCGCCGGACTGACACCCGACGGTTCCAAACAAAGAGGTTCCTGTATGAGTGATACCAAGCCTGAAAAACCGAAAAAGATAAAAAAACCGAAAAAGCCAAAGAAGCGCGATCTGGAGCTCCTCTATCAGGTCGGTGGTATCTTTGCCGTGATCTTCGTGATCGTGATCGCGATCATCGCCTTCATCCAGGTAAAGGGAAGCACCGATACCTATCTGGAGGCGAAGCAGGAATTCATGAAACCTCTGGCGGAGAAGCTGGAGGCCTACTATGAATATCTGGGGCGTCCGGGAGTTGTCTTTGATCAGTGGCTGGCAGAGCCTCTGCTTTCCACCGGTCTCTCCATATCCAGTGAAGGGGATGAATTCTACGACGAGCTGACTAAGGACTTCCCCCTGGTGAATATGGACGCGGAATTCCAGATACCTGACTATGATCCGGAGGAGTGGGAGAATTATACCCCCCGTCAGAGAATGCTGCTGGCCAGCTATCTCTATCAGGAGATCTGGATGTATCAGCTGATCTCCATGTTCCAGACCAACAACCAGCAGATCTACGTGCTGGATGTATCCAGGGAGCACTGGGGCTCTGTCTATCTGGACCTGCAGCCGGAGGAAGTAAAGGCTGTCATGGCCGCATCCTACGCCGGCGACTATTCCGATTTCAACTACCATCTGGGAGAGGACTACAGCGACCTTCTGGATGGACTGAAGTCCATCAACAAGGTGATCTCCACCCGTAAGACCATCTTCGAGCGGTACGACTCCCCGAAGGACGGAAAGTACTACTATCTCTGCATCATTCCCATCCAGTCCGACGGCGTTGTGCGCGGCGTATTTATCCTGAGCCATGACTGGAGCGAGTTCCATTCCAGTCTGATCTCCAAGCTGTTCTTCATCGTGGCGATCAGCGCGCTGCTTCTCATTGCAGCTTCTATCGTTCTTCTGATCTTCATCTACCGTGCAGCCATCCGTCCTCTCCGAAAGGTACAGAAGGGCGTTCGGGAATACATGGTGACCAAGCAGAGCGATCCCGTCGTTTCAAAGATGGAACAGATCAAGCAGCGAAATGAATTCGGTGTACTTGCCGATGACGTATCGCACATGGTGGTTGAGATCGACCGCCATACCGCCGAGATCACGAAGCTGTCCGGCGAACGGGAGCGTGTAGCCACGGAGCTGTCCCTTGCCTCAAATATCCAGGCAGGCGTGCTTCCCACGGACTTCCCCACCCGGAAGGACTTCGAGCTTTATGCAAGCATGACGCCTGCCAAGGAGGTGGGCGGTGACCTGTATGACTTCTTCGATATCGATGAAACCCATGTAGGTCTGGTCATCGGAGACGTCTCCGGCAAGGGTATCCCCGCATCCCTCTTTATGATGATCTCCAAGTTGCTGATCCAGGAGTACGGCAAGACGGAGCTTTCCCCTGCCAGGGTACTTACAAATGCCAACAAGACCCTCTGTGCCAACAACACCAACGACATGTTCGTTACGGTGTGGTTCGGTATCCTGGACCTTGAGACCGGTAAGATCAAGGCCGCAAGTGCAGGCCATGAATTCCCGATCATGAAGAATCCGGACGGAGACTTCGAGATCGTGAAGGACCGCCACGGCTTCGTCCTGGGAGCCATGGAGCTCTCCCGTTACAAGGAATATGAGATTGAGCTGAAGCCCGGCGGAGGAACCCTCCTGGTGTACACGGATGGTGCAGCCGAGGCAACCAATGCAGAGAACGAGCTCTTCGGTACCGACCGGATGATCGAAGCCCTGAACGAACACCCCGGCGATCACCCGAAGGAAGTGGTGGATCACCTGACGGAAGCCATCAACGCCTTCGTAGGCGATGCCCCGCAGTTCGACGACCTGACCATGCTCTGCGTAAGATACAACGGACAGGGCGCGTAATAACAAGGTAATGCAACGTAAAAGTAAAAAATAACAGAAGGCCGTGCGGCGTAACATATCCATGCTTACGCCCGCACGGCCTTCCTGTTATAAAAATACGCTTTACGCTTCCAGCTTCCTGCAAACCTCTACGTAGGCATTGATGAAGTCATCCGCATCTCCGAGGATAAATGCAGTGTCATTATCCTTGGCAGCAAACTCATGCTTCTTTGCCCGCTCGCTGAGGTCATTTAATCCGATGGTTGCCATGGAGCTCTTGATGGCGTGGGCATCGATCCGGTAACCGTTGATGTTATCCGCCTCCAGGTTCTTCTTCATTCGCTCCACACGCTCCGGACATTCTGCCACAAGATCCTCTATGATCTCCTCCAGGATCTCCTCATCATCTCCGCAGTGGAACAGCGCTGTCTCGTAATCCAGACCCTCGATGGAGGTAAGCCGCTTCTTGATGGGGGACATATCCTCTTCCGTCGGAATCTCGATGGCTACCTGCTCTGCAGCAGCTGCCTGCATCGCCTCCGGTGAAAGCATGATCACCTTGTCCGGCGGAAGCATAGCCTTCACAGTCTGCTCCAGCACCTTCGCATCCACAGGCTTGGAAAGATAATCATCAAAGCCCACATCCATATACATCTGACGGCTGCCTGCCACAGCATTTGCAGTAAGGACCACCGCCTTCGTATCCCGGTTCAGGGACTCCGGGCTGGTCTTAATGGTCTGCAGCGTTTCGATCCCATCCGGCTGAGGCATCATATGATCCAGAATGATCAGATCATACTTCTTATTCTTGCAAAGATCGATGGCCCGGTCTCCTGTCTTGCAAAGATCCGGCTTGATCCCCGTCCGCTCCAGAAACAGCTTAACGATCGTCAGGTTCGACTGGTTGTCATCAACCGCCAAAACCTTCGCATCCGGAGCTGAGAAGTCACAGGGCTCCAGGACCGCATTCTGTTCGATTCGATTGTCCATAAAATCCTCCTCCAATGGGTCTTTATTCTCATACCTTACGGGGAGCGTCACCCGGAACTCGGATCCCTCACCGTACTCACTTTCCACTTCGATGGTTCCCTTCATGGAATCCACGATACTCTTAACGATCGCCAGGCCAAGACCGGTCCCCTCGATGGTGATATTCTTTTTCAGGTCGGCTCTGGTAAATGCTTCGAAGAGGTAAGGCTGATCCTCCTTCGGGATTCCCTTTCCGGTATCCTTCACTGCCATGCAGAGGTTATAGCCTTCCTCGGTATACTCTCCACCCATGCACAGGGTTACCGAACCCTCCTCCGTGTATTTTACCGCATTACTAAGCAGGTTGACAAGTATTTGTCTGATCCGGAATTCATCACTGATCAGTTCCTTCGGTATTTCGCCGGTGAATTCTGTCTTTAATTCCAGCATTTTCTCATCTGCGCGCTCGTTTATGATGGAAAGAACATCATAGAGCATGTCCGCCATACTGAAGGGCGCTTCGCTGATCTCCAGCTTGCCGGCCTCGATCTTCGAGAAGTCCAGCACATCATTTACCAGCATGAGAAGCATCTTCCCGGAGGACTTGATGCTTCGGGAATACTCTCCTATCGCGGGATCCCGGTTTTCCCGGAGGATCATCTCATTCATGCCCAGGATTGCATTGATGGGTGTCCGGATCTCATGGGACATGCTGGCAAGGAAACGGGTCTTTGCCTCGGATATGTCTATGGCGTGTTGCTTCTCCTGCTTGATCTTCCGGAGGTCATCGATCTGCTGGATGACAACGAAGACAAGGAGGAAGGCCAGGCCTGCCACCATGGGGAGGGACTCATTTGTGATCTTCACGAACAGGATGATCAGAAGCTCCGCCAGGCTGAAGAGCAGGAATCCGAAGAATCCGATAAAGGTATAGCGATAGGTTTTCACATATCCGCGGATCGCGTCCACCACCAGGACTCCGATGGCCGTTGCCGCCAAGCCCAGCAGGATCAGGTTCACGATGGTACGGATGTTGTAGAACGGAAGAACCCCCGTGAAGTGAAGGAGGGGCCATAGCACCGCATTTACCGACGCGATGATCAGCCCCACCGACATCAGCGTCCTGTAACGCCCCCGCTGCACGGAATTAAGATAAATGATGGGTGCCAGCGGGATCATAAGACACATGATATAGTTCATGATCCCGTTCACATGGTATACACCGAAAATGAAGGGAAACAGGAAGGAATCCGTAATGATCCAGAACGCGATGACGAAGATACCCAGGGCTCCATAAAGCATGTCGATCTTCATCTTGTACCAGAATCGAAGGACGATGCTGACCACGATCACCACAAAGGAGAAGATCAGGACGATGGCTGCCAGAAAGAAGGACAGGCCGTCGTTATCGATCATGTGGCTCAGCGCACCGGACCGTGTACTGATGTAGGTCTCCGGGACGATCTGTTCATCCTTCACATCGGAGAGACGGACCAGCTCCACCTCTCCTCCCGAATCCTTCTCGGACAGCGGTACCAGGAACATGAAGCGCTTCACGGACCCTCCGGGGATATTCACATCCCGTTCCTCGATAAAGTCTCTCCGGAGCTCCCCGTTGATATAGACCGCGATATCCTTCCGGGTATCCAGAAAGAGATATTCATGGTCCTTGATGTTGTCCGGCAGGGTTGCACGGATCGTGAAATCCTCTTCGTAATTGTTCCGGTCCACGTAGGAGCGGTCGGTTGTGATCACATTTCCGCTGCTGTCAGTCACTGTCCAATGCTCGATAAACTGGAGGGATTCATTCTCCAGAACATCTCCGCGGTCGATCACTCCGAAATAGATCAGGACAAGGACATTAAAGATAAGCAAAGAACAGAGTACGATCTTCCCGATCATAACACTGGTTTTCAATAGTCCCGTCGTCCTATCCATGTATCAATTCCTCGTTCAAAAGCCTTGTTATAGGAGTTCTATGGTTCCCGGCGGCTTGGAGGTCAGGTCATAGAATACCCGGTTGACTCCCTTTACCTCGTTGATGATCCGGGTCATGCAGCGCTGAAGCACCGCAAATGGGATGTCTGTGCAGTCCGCAGTCATGAAGTCGCTGGTGCAGACAGCACGGAGAACCACCGCATAATCGAAGGTGCGGAAGTCTCCCATGACGCCCACGGAACGCATGTTGGTAAGCGCCGCAAAGTACTGGTTCGGAGGGCACGCGATCTCGCCCCGGGCGATGGCAGCATCCACCTCCTCACGGTAGATGGCATCCGCATCCTGTACGATCCGTACCTTCTCCTGTGTGATATCGTCAATGATCCGAACACCCAGTCCCGGACCCGGGAAGGGCTGACGGAATACAAGATACTCGGGAATCCCCAGCTCCAGGCCGGCCTTACGTACCTCATCCTTAAAGAGCATCCGAAGAGGCTCTACGATTTCCTTAAAGTCCACATGGTCCGGCAGACCGCCCACATTGTGGTGGGACTTGATCACGGCAGACTTGCCGAGACCGGATTCGATCACATCCGGATAGATGGTTCCCTGGGCCAGGAAGTCCACGGCCCCGATCTTGTGTGCTTCTTCCTCGAAGACACGGATAAACTCCTCGCCGATGATATGGCGCTTCCGCTCCGGATCCGTCTCTCCGGCCAGCTTCAGGTAGAACCGCTCCCTGGCATTGACGCGGATGAAGTTAAGGTCGTACTGACCCTTCGGTCCGAAGACTGCCTCCACCTCATCTCCCTCATCCTTTCGGAGCAGACCGTGGTCTACGAAGACACAGGTGAGCTGCTTTCCCACTGCCTTGGAAAGAAGAACCGCTGCCACCGAGGAGTCCACCCCGCCGGACAGAGCGCAGAGCACGCGTCCGCTGCCGATCTTCTCCCTAAGCTCCTGTACGGTACGCTCCACGAAGGAGTCCATCTTCCAGTCAGCCTTGCAGCCGCATACATTTAATACAAAGTTCCGAAGGATATCCTGCCCGAACTGGGTGTGCTGTACCTCCGGGTGGAACTGGGTCGCGTACAGCTTCTTCTCCGGATTCTCCATGGCCGCACAGGGACAGTGCTCCGTCTTTGCGGTTACACGGAAGCCCTCGGGAGCCTCTGCGATATAATCCGTATGACTCATCCAGGAGGTAAATGGTGTGCCGACGTTCGCAAAGAGAAGGGATTCTTCGCTTTGCTCAGAATAACATACCGTAGTTTCCGTCCGCCCGTACTCGCTGACCGGAGCCGTGGCAACGCGTCCGCCCAAGAGATACGCCATCAGCTGGGAGCCGTAGCAGATGCCGAGGATCGGGATGCCCAGCTCGAAGATCTCCTTCGTGTAGGAGGGAGACTCCGGAAGGTACACACTGTTCGGTCCTCCGGTGAAAATGATGCCCTTCGGGTTCATCTCCCGGATCTTCTCCAGCGATAAGGTGTAGGGATGTACCTCTGCGTAGACATTGCATTCACGCACTCTTCGTGCGATCAGCTGGTTGTACTGTCCTCCGAAATCGAGGACCATGATCATCTCCTGGTTCATGGGGGTTCCTTTCTTAAGATGGTACCGGTGTCAGTTGCTTACTCTATGTTCCGAAGGATCACTCCTCCGTTGATTCCGTGGAGCCGCCCGCGTCGACGGATTCCGTGCTTTCAGTGGATGCAGCTTCCGTCTCCGGCTCAGGGAGCGGATCCATACCCAGTGCCTCAAGGGCCTTGGCCAGCTGCGGGTCTTCGTTGTGCGGAAGCTTATTTAAGATACGCAGCTTCTCTATGGGAAGTTCCACCGCGTAGTCCGGTTCGATCCCGGTCTCGTGGATGTTGGAGCCTCCCGGCAGATAATACTTGGCGATGGTCAGCTTCACTGCCGAACCGTCCGTAAGGGGGAAGGTCTGCTGCACGATGCCCTTGCCGAAGGTCTTATCACCCACCAGGATCGCCTTGCCGTAATCCCGGAGCGCACCGATGAAGATTTCTGACGAGCTGGCGCTGTAGTCATTCATCAGGATTGCCATGGGAAGCAGCACCTCATGTCCGTCCTTTGTATAGTCAGAATAAAGAATCTTACCGTTCTTATCCTTCATCTCCAGAAGGAGGCCCGGCTTGGAGGGATCTCCTCCCTCTGCAACCGTGTTATCCGGAACGATATAGTCCACCATGGCGTTCGCGATATCCGTAAGTCCGCCCAGATTGTTCCGGAAGTCAAAGACGATGGCTCTCGCGCCCTGACTGATCACGGAATCCACGCATTCCTTAAACTGGTCCGCTGTATTTGCTATAAATGAGGACACCTTGATATAACCGACACCGTTTTCCAGCATCTCGCATTTCGCGGTGATATTTACGATCTTCCGACGCGGAATATCAAACTCCAGATAATCCTTCTCTCCCTGGCGGTATATCTTCAGGTGGGCCGAGGTTGCCTCGGATCCGCGGATCATCTTGACCACGTCCTCCAGACTCATGTCGGAGGTCAGCTCAACCCCGTCGATCGCCACGAAGGCATCATCTCCCATGAGGCCGGCCTCCTCAGCCGGACTTCCCTCCATGGGTTCCACCACGTACACGGTTCCCTTATCATCCTGTGAAACCGTCGCACCGATTCCCACATACTCTCCGGAATCATCCTCCTGATCCTGTGCGAATTCCTCCGGGGTATAGTAGGTTGCGTACCGGTCACCCAGTCCTTTGATCAGTCCGTCATAATACGCTTCTTCCTGTTCACTTTTATCCAGATCTCCGAAGTACTTATCCCGGATCAGCTGCTGGATGACCTGGGTCTTCTGAGATGCTGCGGGAGAGTTCGGATCAAATGTACCGGAATCGGTACCCTCCGTCGACTCCTTACCTGTTCCACAGCCTGCCGTCAGCAGAATCCCGCTTATAAGCAGGCAGGACAGACTCTTTTTCCAACGTTTCATGTCGCGATATCCTTTCATTTGTTCGGGCGGCTGCTGGTGCAGCCGCCCGGACGTCATTCATGGTAAAACGCTTAATCGATTAGTACGGAAGTCCGAGATACGGATTCGGGTTTACGTACTGTCCGCTCAGGCGAACACTGAAGTGTAAGTGCGGTCCGCTGGAAACACCGGTCATGCCGACGTATCCGACGGTCTGTCCGGCATCAACCGTATCCCCGACAACCACCGCATAGCTATTCAAATGGTGATAGATGATGGTAAGATCCTGACCGATATCGATCATGACCGTCTTACCGCCGGTTCCGTAGTATCCCACATAGATCACGGTTCCGGATGCTGCTGCAACCACCGGATCATACAGATTCGCAGCGATATCGATACCCTTATGATCCTTGGATGCACCCGGGACACCGATATCTCCACGCCAGCCGTAAGGAGATGTGATCCTTGTGCTGGAGGGCTGGGGCCATACGAAGAGGCCTCCATCATAAGGTACAAAATCATGAACGATAGGAGCCCGGTTCAGGGTTCCGCTTTCCGTGGATCCGCTGTTGCCGTTTACTCTTGCTGCAGCAGCCGCCGCTGCCGCTGCTGCCTGAGCCTCCAGGTATGCAATCTGATTCGCTTCCTCCTGGCGCTGGATCTCCAGCTTCGTCAGATCCTGCTGCTGCTCATCGATCTCTGCCTGGAAGGCAAGGATCTGCTTCTCCTTCTCATCGGAAAGGAGCACCAGAGCTTCCTGCTGGTCCTGATAGTAGACCTGCATGGCACCATAATCTTCCGTCATGGACTTCAGCATGGTCATCTTGTTGGCAACCTTCTGCCGTGCAGCCTGATACCGCACAAGAAGTAAGGAGTCATAGAGGCTGACCTGCTGTACATATTCCGTCTTGTTCAGGATATCCGAGAAGCTTGCGGAGTGAAGCACCGCATCCAGGAAGGAATAGTTTCCGTTCTCGTAGGAGTTCTGAATATGCTCCTTCAGCTTCTGGTACTGTGCCTGTACATCCTGCTCTGCGAATTCCAGCTCATACTCCATCTGGGCCAGCGTTGCATCGATCTTAGCCCGCTCCTCCTCCATCTGGTCCATCTGGTTCTGCAGGGTGATGATCTCCTCATCCATGGCCTGAAGGGACTCGATGAAGCTATTCTGGTTCTGCTTCATATTGTTCAGCATGGAGCGAACCTTCTGGGTTGCAAGTACATTTTCGGAGTACTTCTGACGAAGAGATGCGATCTGCGCGGAGTTCACGTAGTAATTCTGAATCTCCTGCATGGTCTGGGTGTTGGGATTCTCAGTTGTCTGCTCGGTTGTCTGCTCCGTCCCCTGTTCCGTGGAACCCTGCTCCGTAGAGCCCTGTTCCGTAGTCTGCTCCGTAGTTTCCTCGGAGCCCTGCTCGGAAGATCCGGGTTCTGTGGTCTGCTCCGTAGTTTCTTCGGAGCCCTGCTCGGATGTGCCCTGCTCTCCAGCTTCCGTGGAGCCGGGTTCTTCTGCCTCCGAGGTTGTGGTCACTCCGTCCTCCGGGGTTACCGGATCTGCGTAAACAGCAACTCCGGAATAGCAAACCACCAGAAGTGCTGCTGTAAGAATGCGTATTCTCTTTTTCATGTGAACCGCCTCCTTTCCATTTCCTGCCTAAACCTACAGGAAATGTATCAAAATCAGACTTTCAGATGCTTTCTTGTTGTAAGCCAGCTTCCCAGGAAACCGATACCTACACCAATGCCAAGCAGCATCGGAACCAGCACCTTGAACAGGTCACCGGCCGGAACGAACTCGAAGATCGACTTCAGAACCGAGAACCGGCCAACCACGTAATTGATCACGGCGTCATACATGTAGTACAGCAGGACAACCGGGATCGCGGACCCGACCAGACCGATCAGGATACCCTCTACAATGAACGGGGCTCGAACGAAGGCGTTCGTCGCACCGATCAGCTTCATGATACGGATCTCTTCCTTACGGACCGTGATACCTATGGTGATGGTATTACTGATCAGGAAGATGGATACCAGGAACAGAATAACGATGATACCCAGGGAGGCGTAGCCCACGAACTTGTTCAGTGCGGCCACGTTGTTGGCCGTATATTCGGAGCTCTTTACCTTACGGACACCCTTGATGGAGCTTACAAACTGCACGAAGTCTGCCTGATAGGTAACATCCTTCAGTGTGATGGTGAAGGACGCGGAGTTCGCCAGCGGGTTATCCTCGCCGAAGGTCTCTCTTGCCGCTTCCGGGTCATCATAGTTTGCTTCCGAGAATTGCTTCCATGCTTCTTCTGCGGAGATATAATCCAGGGTTGCTACTTCGTCTCTGGTACGGATCTGCTCGCGGATCATGTCGATCTGCTCATCTGTGATCCCCGCATCAAAGAAGACGGAGATGGAGATATTTCCCTCGATGTTCTTGATGGCGGACCGGAAATTCACGATAACGCCGTACAGAACTCCGAAGAGGAACAGGCAGGCCACGATGGTACCGATGGATGCCAGAGAGAACAGCAGGTTTCTTCTTATGTTCTTGATACCCTGTCGGAAGGTATAACCGATCGAACTAATCCTCATCGATATATCCTCCCTTCTCAACGTCGCTGATGATCACGCCCTTCTTCAGCATGATCACGCGCTTCTTCATGGCGTTGACGATCTCCTTGTTGTGTGTAACCACAACAACGGTGGTACCCTTGGCGTTGATGTCCTCCAGAAGGTTCATCACTTCCCAGGTATTCTTGGAATCCAGATTACCTGTGGGCTCGTCTGCCAGGATGATATCCGGCTTGTTGACCAGTGCCCGGGCCAGAGCAACACGCTGCTGCTCACCACCGGACAGCTGTCGGGGATAGGATTTGTACTTGTCAGCCAGGCCCACCACGGTCAGCATGGCCGGTACCTGACGGCGGATATAACGTGCAGGCGTTTCGATGACGCGCTGCGCAAATGCTACATTTTCATATACGGTACGATCCTTGATCAGACGGAAGTTCTGGAATACAAAGCCCAGCTTCCTGCGGACCTTCGGGATCTGCCTCTTCTTCAGCTTGTTGTAGTTATAGCCTGCTACTTCGATCTTGCCCTTGGTGGGGACCAGCTCGCGGACGAGTAATTCGAGCAGGGTGGTCTTGCCCGATCCGGAACTTCCCACGATAAAGACGAATTCGCCCTTATCGATATGAAGGCTGACGTCCTTCAGCGCTACGGTTCCGGTCGGATACTTCATGGTTACATTTTCAAGTGTGATCATGTCATGTTCCTTCCGTTTATTTCCCGGGAGTCAGTTGTTTCGTCGACTCCTTATATTATCACGGACATGCTGTCAGAATTCCAGCGTCTCCATGTATTTCATGTACTTAACGACCATGAGAGCGATCTTGAAGGTGATGGCATCCTCGAAGACACGGAGATCCAGGCCGGTGGCCTTCTGGATCTTGTCCAGACGATACACCAGCGTATTCCGGTGAATGTACAGCTGACGGGAGGTCTCGGACACATTCAGGCTGTTCTCGAAGAACTTGTTGATGGTCACAAGCGTCTCGTCATCGAACTCATCCGGGGACTTGCCGTCGAAGATCTCCTTGATGAACATCCGGCAAAGCGGGATCGGCAGCTGATAGATGAGGCGTCCGATGCCCAGATTGTTGTATGCGATGATGTTCTTGTCGCTGTAGAAGATCTTTCCTACATCCAGAGCCATCTTGGCTTCCTTGTAGGAGCGGGATACTTCCTTGATCTCGTTCAC
This sequence comes from uncultured Lachnospiraceae bacterium, assembly GCA_902760755.1. Classification (GTDB taxonomy): domain Bacteria; phylum Bacillota; class Clostridia; order Lachnospirales; family Lachnospiraceae; genus Eubacterium_Q. The sequence goes on from CACWHK010000032.1 coordinate 22,892, forward strand.
GGTGGTACCGAAGGCTACATGTACACTGGACATAGCCTCGGTATTCAGCATATCCACGATGGTCTTTGCGATCTTGGAAAGCTCCTCGAAGTTCTCGTTCGGCTTTACTTCCTTCACCAGGATGATGTTCTTCTCATCCACTGCGGTGATGAAGTCCTTCGTCTTGGTGGCGAAGAGATTCCGTACGGTCTCCAGGGCATTATTATCCTTCTCTGTCTTGGTCTCAATGATAAATACCACGCGCTTTACATCCGTGTCGATGTGCAGCTTCTTTGCGCGGTTGTAGATATCCACCAGAAGAAGGTTATCCAGAAGCAGGTTCTTGATGAAGTTATCCTTATCGAACCGCTCCTTGTAAGCTACCAACAGATTCTGTATATGAAATGCAGCCATCTTGCCGACCATGAAGGTGCTGTCATCCTCACCCTTTGCCATGATCACGTACTCCAGCTGCTTGTCATCCTTCACCTTGAAGAACTGACATCCCAGCATGGACTGGCTCTCTGCCGGAGACTCTGCGAAGCCTGCCACTGCATCCTCGTAGCCGTCTACCTGACCCTCGATCGTTTTTGCAAGAACTCTTCCTTCCACATCCATAACCACGAGATCCACCTTCGTGATGGTCCGGATTCCTTCGATGGTATCCTGTAGAATCTGATTAGATATCATGTGTTTGCTCCTTTTCTGTGTCTGTACCCCCGAGGGACACAGCTTCCCCCAACGTAAAGTTACCGGACTCCGGGTCTTGCATACAGAGCCCCTGATAGTATTCTCCACACTATCCGTAAAATTTTACCACAAAAAGCTGTGAAAAAAAAGAGGAAATACGGGATTTCCCCGTATTTCCTCATAAAATTCATATTTTCACACCTGTTCGCAGGTTCTGTCTCCACTATTCACTCTACCTCACGCATCGACCTCGCCCCGCCCGCACTACGCGCGGGCGCCGCCGCTTCGCGGCTCATGGGCTCGGCGATACGTGAGGCCACTGCTTCGCAGTGTTCTGTCTCCACTATTCACTCTACCTCACGCGTCGACCTCGCCACATCCGCACTTCGTGCGTATGCCGCCGCTTCGCGGCTTACCGGCTCGGCGATACGTGAGGCCCCTGCTTCGCAGGTTGAGCACATAAAAACAGGCGGCCTTGCATGCAAGCATGCGGCCGCCTGTTTTTATGTGCTCACCGTGAATAGTGGCTTTTGTCGCGTCAGTTAGCGATAATCTGCTCTGTCTCCTTATCGAAGATGTGGATCTTGGACAGGTCGAATGCGAACTGTACAGTGTCGCCCGGACGAGCGGTTGTACGAGCATTTACTCGAGCTGTGATGTCGAACTGGTCGATGGAGAAGTACAGATATACTTCAGCACCAAGCATTTCGTAGATATTGATACGAGCGTCGATTACGGACTCCGGAGAGGACTCGATGAACAGCTGCTCATCATGGATATCCTCAGGACGGATACCAAGTACAACGTCCTTATCGATGAATCCGCCTGCGATCAGCTTGTTAGCCTTAGCTTCCGGAACCTTGATGGAGTGAGAACCGAACATCAGGAGCACGTCAGCACCGGACTTAACAACCTTGCAATCGATGAAGTTCATCGGCGGCATGCCCATGAAACCTGCAACGAAGAGGTTTGTCGGATGATCGTACAGATTCTGCGGAGTATCAACCTGCTGGATGATACCGTCCTTCATAACGACGATACGGGTACCAAGGGTCATAGCCTCGGTCTGGTCATGGGTTACGTAGATGATGGTTGTCTGCAGTCTCTGGTGCAGCTTGGAGATCTCAACACGCATCTGTACACGGAGCTTAGCATCCAGGTTGGAAAGAGGCTCGTCCATCAGGAATACCTTCGGCTCACGGACGATCGCACGACCCATGGCAACACGCTGTCTCTGACCACCGGACAGAGCCTTCGGCTTACGATC
>CACWHK010000033.1:0-23920 GCA_902760755.1 uncultured Lachnospiraceae bacterium
GGCAACAGCCGAAGGTCTTGGCAAACATCTGCATCTGTGTTTTTGTTGGGTATAATCTGTATTTGAGTGCTTTATTCATACATTTATTATACCAAACAAATGTTCGTTTTTCAAGCGCTAATTGGCAATTCATCCCACCACCTTAGAGGTGGGGGACTTCTTGCCTAATATGGTTAAAAACCTGGAAAAGGAAGGTCTTTGTTCCGTCCTGAACATGAATGTGGATGCCTCCGTTCTTGAGGAGGAAAGAGAGGACTGGTACAGGATCGCGGTATAATCGGATGAATATTCTGATCACAAATGATGATGGGATCGATTCGCCCGGGCTTCGGAAGCTTGCCGAAGCTGCCGGGCGTTTCGGGCGTGTATGGGTGGTTGCGCCGGACGGGCAGAGAAGTGCAACTTCTCACTGCTATACCTGGAAGAAGAGTGTCCGGGTGTGGGAGAAGGAGTTCCCTTTGGAAAATGTTAAAGCCTGGGCCTGTGATGGACAGCCGGCAGACTGTGTGCGGCTGGGAATCTTCAGCCTGCTTCCGGAGAAGCCGGACTATGTCATGGCCGGGATCAACAGCGGATACAATATCTCCCATGATATCCAGTATTCTGCAACCGTGGGAGCCGTGATGGAGGCTGCCCTCTGGGGGATCCATGCCATCGCATTTTCCCAGGGAGATGTGGCGTATCAGGATGTGGTGGACTGTCATCTTCCGGACGTGATGGAGGCCTGCATGCAAAGAAAGCTGAAGAAGGGGCAGGTCTGGAATGTGAACTTCCCCTGCTGTAGTCTCGCGGACTGCAAGGGCATCCAGTGGGACTGCAAGGTATCCACGGATACCTACTATGATGATTCCTATGTGGAGGAGTCCTCGGAGGCGGGCGTACGTACCTTCCGGCTGGCCATGGGAAGGATCTGGAAGGGAACCCCGGGAACGGACCTTGCGGCAGTGATCGATAACTATGTATCCGTGGGAAAGGTAAGGAATCTCGGATAACCCTTGCGAAAGTAGAATCGGTGTAGTAATATAGGTGTGCTGCTGTCCCCGGATGGCGGCACATTTTTCAAGGAGAACAGACCATGGTTTATGAGAATATCCTCGCTGCTGTCGGCAGGACACCGCTGATCCGGCTGAATCATCTGGTGGGACCGGACGACGCAGAGGTACTGGTAAAATACGAAGGAATGAATATCGGCGGATCCATCAAGACCCGCACGGCGCTGCAGATGATCGAGGCAGCGGAGAAGGACGGGCGGCTTACGCCGGACTCCGTGATCGTGGAGCCCACCAGCGGAAATCAGGGCATCGGACTGTCCCTCGTGGGTGCAGTCAAGGGCTACCGGGTGATCATTATCATGCCGGATTCCGTCAGCGCAGAGCGGAGACTCCTGATCAAGCAGTACGGGGCAGAGCTGATGCTGATCCATGATGACGACAATATCGGAGAGTGTATCGACCGGTGTATCCGGACGGCAAAGGAGCTTTGCGAGAAGAACACCAACTACTTCATGCCGGATCAGTTCTCCAATTACGATAACATCCGTGCGCACCTCTATCACACGGCCCTGGAGATCCTGGATGATGTGGAGGGACCCATCGACGGCTTCTGCTCCGGTATCGGCACCGGCGGAACCATCACCGGAATCGGACAGGTGCTGAAGGAGAAGAATCCGGATATGCTGATCTATGCGGCGGAGCCGGAGCATGCAGCCATTCTTTCCGGCGGATCCATAGGCTCCCATCTGCAGATGGGTATCGGCGATGGGCTGATCCCGCCGATCCTGGATCAGGAGCTGATCAACCGGATCGAGATCGTGACGGATGAGGAGGCCATCGAGACCACAAAGAACCTGACAAAGAAGGAAGGAATCCTCTGCGGGATCTCCAGCGGAACAAATGTATGCGTGGCCCTTCGGATGGCAAAGCAGCTGGGGAAAGGAAAGCGGGTAGTGACGGTGCTTCCGGATACGGGAGAGCGGTACTTCAGCACAGAGCTGTTTCAGGATTAGAATAAGAAGATAACACTTTAGAACAGAGGCGAAGGGGCCTCTGTTCTTTTTTTGCGTTAAACAAAGATCAGGCCGGTATCATGTTTGATTTTAAATTCATTGAATAACTATTCAAAAAGTTCTTGACAAATGATTTCGAGTGATATATATTGAATACAGATTCAACGAAAATAAAATCAACGAATTAGAAACGAAATTCGAATAGATAAGCGGAGGATACAAAAATGAAGAAGAACGGGACAAAGGGACAGGAGAAGGTGGTAGTGATCGGCGGCGGTATCGCAGGGCTTTCTGCAGGAATCTATGCGCTGATGGCAGGCTTTGATACAGTGATCTATGAGAAGAATGCAATCCCCGGCGGTGAGTGCATCGGCTGGAACCGGAAGGGCTATCATATCGATAACTGCATCCACTGGCTGACCGGTACCCGGAAGGATACGGCGCTGTACGACGTGTGGAAGACCGTTGGAGCGCTGTCGGATGATACGGAATATGCGAAGGTTGATGCATTTTACACTTCAACGTATCAGGGAAAGAGCGTAACTCTCTGGAATGATCTGCAGAAGACCGAGAAGGAGCTGATCGAAGCTTCTCCGGAGGATGAGGCAGAGATCCGGAAGTTCATTCAGTATGTGGAGTACTCCAGGCAGTGTCTCTTCCCGGCCCATAAGCCCATGGATATGTGGGGCATCAGGGATTACATTAACATCGGTAAGACCATGATGGACTTCCCGAAGGTAACAAAGGAATTCGGTAAGATCTCTCTGGAGGAGTACAGTAAGCGGTTCAAATCCCTGCTTCTGCAGAAGATGATCTGCGATTACCTTCCGAAGGACTACTGTGCATATTCTTTCCTGGTTTCCTACGCCACCATGGCGGACGGCAACGGAAATATCCCGATGGGAGCATCCCTGCAGCTTTCTCTTCGGATGGAGAAGAAATATAAGGAACTCGGCGGAAGAATCTGCTATAATATGGGAGTGGAGAAGATCGAACTCGAAAAGAAGCGTGCGACAGGTGTCCGTCTGCAGGACGGCACATTTGCAGCAGCGGATTATATCATTCCCACCGTGGATACACATCTTCTTTTCGGAAGGTTTCTTTCGAAGGATTATATGCCGAAGCAGTTTAGGAAGGCATACGAGTCTCCGAAGGATTATCCGGCAACCAGCGGCTTTCAGGTGGCATTTGCAGTGGATGAAAGCTTCCGGGCAGAGACGGTTTTCATCGATATCGATCCGATCCGTGTGGGTGCAAGAACCTTTGACCGGATGTATGTGAAGGCCTACGGCTACGATCCGATCTTCGTAAAGGACGGTCGTCAGGTGATCCAGACCTGTATCTCACAGATGGATGAGGACTATGAATTCTGGAAGAGCCTTTCGAAGGAGGAGTATGACCGGGTGAAGGCTGAGCTGGCGAAGGATGTGGAGCGAAGGATCGCGGATGCATTTCCGGAGCTGCAGGGCACCATGGAGTTCCTGGATGCATGGACGCCCCTTACCTATGAGAGATACTGCAATGCATATCACGGCAGCTATATGAGCTTTGTTACCACACCCACCGGAAAGCAGATCAGGTTTAACGGAAAGCTGAAGGGCCTTCGGAATGTTTATGTGGCAGGTCAGTGGACCAACGCGCCGGGAGGACTTCCAGTGGCTGTATCCAGCGGGAAGTTCGCAGTGCAGCGGTTGCTGAAGGATGAGAAGAGAGACTATATGTCGATCTGACGCACTGCCGAACGCAGTGAGTGACAAGACATAATACTTGAGAGGAAGTATATGACAAATATGACAAGAAAAGAACAGAAGGAAGAGCGTAGACAGGCGATCCTGATGACCGCCCTCACCCTCTTCGTGGAACGGGGATATTACGATACGAAGATCGCGGACATTGCGGCAGCGGTGCCCATGAGCACGGGACTTATGTTTCACTACTTCGAGTCCAAGGAGGAGCTGCTGCTGGAGCTTGTGAAAATGGGTGCGGCAGCATCGAAGGCTACGGCAGCCGGAGGCGCGTCAGAGACAGGCTCTTCGGCGGGAAGTGCGGAGAGCGGGGCTTCCGCAGCGGCCATGATCCCTCCGGATGTATATCTTACGAAATTTCTGGAGCAGCTCTTCTCGTATGCAAAGGAGCAGCCATGGGTATTCCATATGTTTGTGCTGATGGGCCAGGTCCGGAGAGCCGGCATGCCGGAGGAAGCGCGGCAGGTGGCACTGTCCGTAACCTCTATCGAGGACACGGCGAAGCTGATCAGGGCAGGACAGGCAGCAGGGGTGTTCCGGAAGGGGGATGCGAAGCTTCTGTCCCGGTGCTTCTGGGCCTCGGTACAGGGTGTGATGGAGGAAATGTCCCAGGATCCGGACATGAAGGTCCCGGATCCGGCGTGGATCGTATCCATCCTGAAGGCCTGAATCCGTCGGGACGACAGATGAACGCTGCTAAAGTTTTTGCGGATAATAACTTAATAAAAATCAGTAAAAATATAGTTGACTTTTGAAAATAAAGTGCTATACTAATTAGCAACGACAGAAGAATATCGTATGATTTAGCGAAGCAAAGGCGTTTCGGGTAGTGTACTCGAAGCGCCTTTTTGCATGTTTATATGATTCAGGGGGATCCTGAAATCCCTGACCAGGAGGTAACCGGAAATGAAAAATGCAGCGGAATATCTACAGAAGAACGGACTTTATGATGCTTCCTTCGAGCATGATAACTGCGGGATCGGAGCCATCATCCATGTAAAGGGCGAAAAGAGCCATCAGCTGGTGGATGATGCCTTAAAGATCGTGGAGCGTCTGGAGCACCGCGCCGGGAAGGATGCGGAAGGTAAGACCGGAGACGGTGTCGGTATCCTGACACAGATCCCCCATCCCTTCTTTGCAAAGAAGCTGGCAGAGCTTGGGGTAGAGCTCCCGGGCGAGCGTCAGTACGGCGTGGGTATGTTCTTCTTCCCGCAGAATGAGCTGGCCATCCGTCAGGCAAAGAAAATGTTCGAGACCATCGTCAACAAGGAGGGCATGAAGGTGCTGGCGTGGCGCGAGGTCGCTACCTGCCCCAACGTGCTGGGCTCCAAGGCCAGAGACTGCATGCCGGCCATCTGGCAGGCTTTTGTGTCCCGGAAGCCGGGCTTTGCAACGGACCTGGATTTCGACCGGAGACTCTATGTGATCCGTCGCGAATTTGAGCAGAGCAATGAGGAAACCTACGTTCCCTCCCTTTCCTGCCGTACCATCGTCTACAAGGGTATGTTCCTGGTAGGACAGCTTCGGACCTTCTTCCTGGATCTGGAGGATCCGGACTACGTATCGGCCATCGCCATGGTCCACAGCCGGTTCTCCACGAACACGAATCCCAGCTGGAATCGTGCCCATCCGAACCGCTTCATGGTACATAACGGTGAGATCAATACCATCAAGGGAAATGCGGATAAGATGCTGGCCCGCGAGGAGACCATGTCCACCGACCTTCTTTCGTCTGAGGATATGACGAAGGTCCTGCCGGTGATCTCTTCCTCCGGTTCCGATTCCGCCATGCTGGATAACACCCTGGAGTTCCTGGTAATGAGCGGCATGGAGCTGCCTCTGGCTGCCATGATCTGTATCCCGGAGCCCTGGGCACACAACGATACCCTGACCCGTGAGGAGCGGGATTTCTATCAGTATTACGCAACCATGATGGAGCCCTGGGACGGTCCGGCTTCCATCCTGTTCTCCGACGGTGATATGATGGGTGCCATCCTGGACCGCAACGGTCTTCGTCCCTCCAGATACTACGTGATGGACGACGGACGGCTCATCCTGTCCTCCGAGGTAGGTGTACTGCCCCTTCCGGAGAAGCACATTTTAAAGAAGGAACGTCTGCACCCCGGCAAGATGCTTCTGGTGGATACCATCCGGGGCAAGATCTTCAGTGACGAGGAGATCAAGGAGCGCTATGCAAAGAAGGAGCCCTACGGCGAGTGGCTGGACTCCAACCTGCTGGAGCTGCATGACGTGAAGATCCCGAATGCCAAGGTTCCGTCCTACACCCGCGAGGAGCGGACCCGCCTGCAGAAGGCCTTCGGCTATACCTATGAGAACTACCATGACGGCATCCGCAGCATGGCAGAGCGCGGCGTGGAGCAGATTGGTGCCATGGGTGTGGATACGCCCATCGCAGCTCTCTCGAAGGAGCATCAGCCGTTGTTCTACTACTTCAAGCAGCTCTTCGCCCAGGTAACCAATCCGCCCATCGACGCAGAGCGCGAGAAGATCGTTACCAGCCGCAGCGTGTATCTGGGCAAGAACGGAAATCTTCTTTCCGAGCAGCCGGAGAACTGCCATGTGCTTAAGATCCACAATCCGATCCTGACAGACCTGGATCTTCTGAAGATCGAGGGCCTGAAGAAGGAAGGCTTTGCGGTTGCAAAGGTTTCGATCCTTTATTATAAGAGCACTCCCATCAAGCGCGTGATCGAGCACCTCTTCGTTGAGGTGGATAAGGCTTACCGCGAGGGTGCCAACATCCTGATCCTTTCGGACCGCGGTGTGGATGAGAACCATGTGGCCCTTCCGTCTCTTCTGGCGGTGGCAGCCGTCCATAGACATCTGGTACAGACCAAGAAATGTACCGCCATGTCCCTGATCCTGGAATCCGGGGAGCCCCGGGAGGTGCACCATTTTGCAACCCTTCTCGGGTACGGTGCATCCGCAGTCAATCCGTATCTGGCCCATGCAACCATTGCAGAGCTGGTGGAGGACGGACTTCTGGAGAAGGATTACTATGCAGCGGTCGAGGATTATGACCATGCGGTTCTGGCAGGCATCGTAAAGATCGCATCCAAGATGGGTATCTCCACGATCCAGTCCTACCAGGGCAGCAAGATCTTCGAGGCCATCGGCATCGATTCCTCCGTCATCGACCGGTACTTCACAGGCACCGTCAGTCGGGTAGGAGGTATAACTCTTACGGACATAGCGGCAGCGGTTGATGCACAGCACAGTCTCGCCTTTGATCCTCTGGGACTTCCCACGGATCTTTCCCTTACGGCAGTGGGACGTCATAAGTCCAGAAGCCAGGGCGAGAATCACCGCTACAACCCGCGGACCATCCATATGCTGCAGGCTTCCACCCGGGAGGGCAGCTATGACAAGTTCGTGGAATATACGAAAATGGTGGACGCAGAGGAGACCGGGTATCTCCGGAGTCTTCTGGACTTCAACTTCCCGGCAGAGGGCGTTCCCATCGAAGAGGTGGAGAGCGAGGACGAGATCGTACGCCGCTTCAAGACCGGCGCCATGTCCTACGGCTCCATATCCGAGGAAGCACATACCGCACTGGCCGTTGCCATGAATCATCTCCATGGCAAGTCCAATTCCGGCGAGGGTGGTGAGAGCGATGAGCGTCTTGCCTCCGCAGGAACAAAGAATGACCGAAGCTCCGCCATCAAGCAGGTGGCCAGCGGACGGTTCGGTGTTACAAGCAAGTATCTTGTTTCTGCACGTGAGATCCAGATCAAGATGGCTCAGGGTGCAAAGCCCGGAGAGGGCGGACATCTTCCGGGAAAGAAGGTCTATCCGTGGATCGCGAAGACCAGACATTCCACGCCCGGTGTGTCCCTCATTTCTCCTCCGCCGCACCACGATATCTACTCTATCGAGGATCTGGCAGAGCTGATCTATGACTTAAAGAATGCAAATAAGAACGCACGGATCTCCGTAAAGCTGGTGTCCGAAGCGGGTGTGGGAACGGTTGCGGCCGGTGTGGCCAAGGCCGGTGCACAGGTGGTTCTGATCTCCGGATACGACGGAGGAACCGGTGCAGCTCCCCTTAGCTCCATCCACAATGCGGGGCTTCCCTGGGAGCTGGGTCTGGCAGAGACTCATCAGACCCTGCTGATGAACGGTCTTCGGGATCAGGTAGTGATCGAGACCGACGGCAAGCTGATGAGCGGAAGAGACGTTGCCATCGCAGCCCTGCTGGGTGCTGAGGAGTTCGGCTTCGCAACGGCTCCGCTGGTAACCCTCGGATGCGTTATGATGCGCGTCTGCCATCAGGATACCTGCCCCATGGGCGTGGCAACCCAGAATCCGGAGCTTCGGAAGCGCTTCATGGGTAAGCCGGAGTATGTAGAGAACTTTATGCGGTTTATCGCAAGACAGCTGCGTGAGTATATGGCAAAGCTTGGTGTTCGCACGGTTGCGGAAATGGTGGGGCGGACGGATCTTCTGAAGCGAAGAGATTCTTCACCTGTGGCTCAGAATGACAAAAATGATGTCATTCTGAGGAGCGGAGCGACGAAGAATCCCGTGGATGGAAGTTCCCTTCCCCATATGAATGAGATCTCCCTGGACCGTATCCTGGTTGACCTCTCCGGCTTCTCCCGGGAGGAGCAGACCTTCCATCCGGAGAAGGCGTATGATTTCAAGCTGCAGGAGACCAAGGACGAGAAGCAGCTGCTGACGGATAAGACGGTACAGGCTGCCATCACCAAGGGCAGGAAGAGCCACATTTCCATAGAGGTATCCAATATCGACCGGTCCTTCGGAACCCTGCTGGGTGCTGAGGTGACAAGGCACAACCCGGAGGGACTTCCGGATGACACCATCGTGATCGACTGTAAGGGTGCCGGCGGACAGAGCTTCGGGGCCTTCGTACCGAAGGGCGTAACCCTGGATCTTACCGGCGACAGCAATGACTACTTCGGCAAGGGCCTGTCCGGCGGAAAGCTGATCGTGAAGGCGCCGAAGGAAGCGGGCTACAATCCGGAGGAGAACATCATCATCGGAAATGTAGCACTGTACGGTGCAACCAGCGGCGAGGCTTATATCGCAGGTATGGCAGGCGAGCGGTTCTGTATCCGGAACTCCGGTGTAACCGCCGTGGTTGAAGGCGTGGGCGAGCATGGATGCGAGTACATGACCGGTGGTAAGGCCGTGATCCTCGGGCCCACGGGCAAGAACTTCGCAGCCGGCATGAGCGGCGGTGTGGCCTACGTTCTGGATGAGGAGAACACGCTGTACATGAACCTGAACAAGCAGCTGGTCCTGATGGAGAAGATCGATCAGAGAAATGAGAAGGAAGAGCTGCGCCGGATCATCGAGGCCCATGTGGCTCACACCGGATCCAAGAAGGGACAGTGGATCCTGGAGCATTTCGATGAGGAGATCACCAAGTTCAAGAAGATCATCCCCACGGATTATAAGGCTATGCTGCACCTGACCGCCCGGAACGAGGAGAAGGGCATGAGTCGTGAGGAAGCGCAGATCGAAGCATTTACCGAATTGGTCGGATAAGTTACGGAGGCAAACGAAATGGGTAAACCAACCGGATTTTTAGAATATGAGCGTAAGAACGGACCGGTCGTACCGGAGGAGGAGCGGATAAAGAGCTTCCGCGAATTCCACGGCCAGCTCCCCACGGAGGAGCAAAGGAAGCAGGCGGCACGCTGCATGGACTGCGGTGTCCCCTTCTGTCAGGCAGGTGTGATGATCGCCGGGATGGCGTCGGGCTGTCCTTTGCATAATCTCGTACCGGAGATGAACGATCTGGTCTATCACGGGAATCTGGAGCAGGCCTACACACGTCTTTCCAAGACCCACAGCTTCCCCGAGTTCACATCCCGGGTGTGCCCCGCACTCTGTGAGGCAGCCTGCACCTGCGGGCTTCACAGTGAGGCCGTGGCCACCAAGGAGAATGAGCGTGCGGTGATCGAGTACGCCTTTGAGCACGGGCTTGCGAAGGAGGAGGCTCCGGCGGTCCGCACCGGAAAGAAGGTGGCAGTGATCGGCAGCGGGCCCTCAGGCCTTGCGGCAGCGCAGCTCCTGAACCGTCGCGGACATTCCGTAACCGTCTATGAGCGGAGTGACCGTGTGGGCGGACTGCTTCGCTACGGCATCCCGAATATGAAGCTGGATAAGTCCGTCATCGACCGTCGCGTGAAGATGATGGAAGAGGCCGGTGTTACATTTAAAACCGGCGTAAATGTAGGTGTGGACGTTACCGCAAAGGAGCTCCGGAAGGAGTATGACGGCGTGATCCTTGCCTGCGGTGCTTCCAATCCCAGAGACATCAACGCACCCGGCAGGGATGCAAAGGGCATCCGGTTTGCGGTGGATTACCTCTCCGAGGTAACGAAGACTCTGCTGGACAGCGACTTTACGAAGGTTCCAACGGAGCTGGCGGAAGGGAAGGACGTGGTGGTGATCGGCGGTGGTGATACCGGAAATGACTGTGTCGGAACCTCCATCCGCCTTGGGGCAAAGTCCGTAACCCAGCTGGAGATGATGCCGGAACCGCCCTGTGCGCGCCTTGCATCCAATCCCTGGCCGGAGTGGCCGCGGGTAGGGAAGACCGACTACGGGCAGGAGGAAGCCATCCACTGCTTCGGGCATGATCCCCGGATCTATCAGACCACCGTGAAGGAATTCCATAAGAATAAGCAGGGAGAGCTGGATGGCATCACCATCATTTCCCTGGAAGCAAAGAAGGACCCGAATACCGGACGCATGCAGATGGTACCGGTGGAGGGAACCGAGAAGAAGATCCCCGCACAGCTGGTGCTGATCGCAGCGGGTTTCCTGGGCAGCCAGGAGTATGTGACGAAGGCATTTGAGGTTGAGGTGGACGGACGCACAAATGTAAAGACCGCCCCCGGCGCATATGCCACCTCACAGAAGGGTATCTATACCGTGGGCGATATGCACCGCGGTCAGTCGCTGGTGGTCTGGGCCATCGCGGAAGGAAGAGCGGCTGCGAAGGAAGTGGACCGGGATCTGATGGGTTATACGAATCTTTGATTCGGGTCACACCAAAGGTCATGCACGGGAGTGGGTGGCCTTTTTCCTTGCGTAATCCGTATGTTTCTGTTTGCTTTTTCTACCGAACTTGCTATAATGATTGGAGCATTTTAGTTTGAATCATTTTTTTAGAATCAGGAAACAGAAGATTTATGAATAAGATCTACCGAAAAACAGGCTTTGGAATGGTGGTGGTGCTGTTCTTTCTCCTGATCCTGGCCATCTCCCTGCAGGGAGGGTATCTTTATCAGAAAAAGGCCAGTGGAGGGGATGAAAAAAAGCCCGCATCAACCACCGAACAGGCAGAACGAAAAACCGAAACCACGGAGGAGCTTCCTCTTTATACCGGCCTTACGAGGGTTAACGGAACCCTTCGTTACTATGACGAAGCAGGGAAGCTTTACACCGCAGGCGGCTGGATCGAGCAGGACGGAGATAGATATTATGTAAACTCAGACGGAACGGTCCGGATCAGCGAATACTTCCGGCTGGATGGTGCCGCTTACTATGTGAATACGGCAGGAAAGATGGTCCGGGGATTCTTTACCATGGATGACCGGCTCCGCTTCTTCCATGAGGATGGACGGATGCAGGAAACGGCGGACTGGATTCAGGATGATGGAAAGTGGTACTACGTGGATTCCACGGGTACGGTCCTGACCGACGGTATAAAGGAGATCAAGGGAAAGAAGTACTTCTTTAATGAAAAGGGAGTGCTGCAGACCGGGAAGATCGAAGCGGATGAGCTGTCCTTCTACTATACCGATCAGGATGGAGCCATCCTTACGGATCAGGATTTTCAGATGGGAGAGTACACCTACCATGCGGATGAGGACGGACGGGTCTTCGTCGGTACCATGTATGAGAAGGCGCAGGAGTACAGCAGTGTGACGGATTATCTGATCCTCTGCAATCTTTCCACCCAGAGAACCGCGGTTTTCGGAGGTTCGAAGGACAACTGGAGACTGCTCCGGGAAATGATCGTCTCCACGGGAGCACCCATCAATCCGACGCCGAAGGGCATCTACGAGACCACGGTACACTCGGAGTATTTTAATAACTACGGAGTGCGCGCGTGGTACGCAACGGGCTTTATCGGAGGACTTTACCTCTTCCACAGCTCGCCATATGAGATCGACTCCGAGCCGAAGGTCTGCACCGATGACCGGCTGGGAATCCCTGCCTCCCATGGCTGTGTCCGCATGGCTCTGGAGGATGCAAAATGGATGTATGACAACCTTCCCCTTCGGACGAAGGTTGTGATCTACGAGGATGAGTAACGTAAGAAACTGGAGAAATGAGTATGAGTGAACTGAATCGCAAACTTATTCTGGAGGACGGCAGTGAGTACTACGGCACAGGCTTCGGTGCGGAGCGGGATGCCGTGTGCGAGATCGTCTTCAACACCTCCATGGTGGGCTACCAGGAGATCGCTTCCGACCTGTCCTACACGGATCAGGCAGTGGTGATGTCCTATCCGCTGATCGGAAACTACGGCATCACGGATGAAGACTTTGAGAGTAAGGGCCTGGGCCTGGGGGCGCTGATCGTGCGGGACTACAATGACCTGCCGTCAAACTTCCGCTACACAAGGACGCTTTCCGAGCTTCTGGAGGAGAACCAGATCCCCGGGGTCACCGGTGTGGATACGAGAAAGCTGGTGCGGAGCATCCGTGATCTGGGAAGCAGACGTGTTCTGATCACTCGGCCAAATGTATCCACGGAGGAGGGACTTCGCCGGATCCGGCAGACGCCGGTACCTCATGATGCAGTTTCCCGTGTCAGCTGCAAGCGCCGCTGGTATGCCCGGACTGCCAATCCGAAGTTCCGTGTGGTTGCCATCGACTGCGGCATGAAGACAAATATCGTCCGCATGCTGAACCGCTTCGGCTGCAACGTTACCGTGGTTCCCTATAACACAACAGCGGAGGAGATCCGCTTCATGAATCCGGACGGGCTCTTTATCTCCAACGGCCCCGGCGATCCGGAGGATGTGACCTGCGTGATCGAGACGTTGAAGTCGCTTCGGGGAGAGTTCCCCATGTTCGGCATCTGCCTCGGACATCAGCTGCTGGCTCTGGCCTACGGTGCCAAGACCTACAAGCTGAAGTTCGGACACCGCGGTGGAAACCATCCGGTACAGGATATTGCCACCGGCAAGATCGAGATGACCAGTCAGAACCACAGCTACGCCGTGGATGAGAAGTCCGTGGAGGGTACGAAGCTGGAGGTATCCCATATCAACCTGCTGGATCACACGGTGGAAGGTCTCCGTTGCCCGGAGGACCGCATGTTCTCGGTACAGTATCATCCCGAGAGTGCCCCGGGTCCCCAGGACAGCACGTACCTGTTCGAACGGTTTGTAAAAAACATGGAGGAGAAATAAGATGCCCAAACGCACAGACATACATAAAGTACTGGTCATCGGCTCCGGCCCCATCGTCATCGGACAGGCAGCGGAGTTTGACTATGCAGGAACCCAGGCGTGTCTGGCCCTGAAGGAAGAGGGCTATGAGGTGGTGCTGGCCAACAGTAACCCTGCCACCATCATGACGGACAACGTAATTGCGGATAAGGTATATATGGAGCCCCTGACGCTGGAGTATATCGCCCGTATCTGCCGGTATGAGCGCCCGGACGCACTGGTGCCGGGAATCGGCGGACAGACCGGTCTGAACCTGGCCATGCAGCTCTACGATAAGGGCGTTCTGGAGGAGTGCGAGATCGAGCTTCTGGGAACGGATGCCTCTTCGATCCGCTGTGCCGAGGACCGCGAGCAGTTCAAGGAGCTCTGCGAGCGGATCGGTGAGCCGGTAGTGCCCTCCGAGATCACCTACAGTATCGAGGAAGGACTGGCTGCCGCTGAAAGGATCGGCTATCCCGTCATCCTTCGCCCTGCATTTACCCTGGGAGGAACCGGCGGAGGCTTCGCCAATGATCCCGAGGAAATGAAGGACATGATGCGAAACGCACTGGCTCTTTCTCCGGTGCATCAGGTGCTGGTAGAAAAGAGTATCAAGGGTTATAAGGAGATCGAGTACGAGGTCATGCGCGACGCGAATGACACCGCCATCGTGGTCTGCAACATGGAGAACCTGGATCCGGTGGGAATCCACACCGGTGACTCCATCGTCGTGGCACCGAGCCAGACCCTTACCAACAAGGAGTATCATATGCTGCGTGACAGTGCCCTCCGGCTGATCCGGGCTCTGGGCGTCTGTGGCGGCTGTAATGTACAGTTTGCACTGGATCCGGAATCCTTCCGGTACTACGTGATCGAGGTGAACCCGAGAGTTTCCCGGTCCTCCGCTCTGGCTTCCAAGGCCAGCGGTTATCCGATCGCCCGGGTTTCCGCGAAGATCGCGGTGGGCATGAATCTGGAGGAGATCCGGCTGGCGAATACACCGGCCTGCTTCGAGCCGGCTCTGGACTACGTGGTAACCAAGATGCCGCGGTTCCCATTTGACAAGTTTACCCTGGCATCCAACGTTCTCTCCACCCAGATGAAGGCAACCGGTGAGGTCATGTCCGTGGGACGGACCCTGGAGGAGAGCCTCCTTAAGGCCATCCGGTCACTGGAGGACGGAAAGAACCACCTGCATCTGGAGAAGTTCGACCAGAAGAATATGTCCCGCGAGCAGCTGCTGGACTACATCAGGGAAGGCACGGATGACCGGATCTACGCCATCTCCCAGCTGATGTGGCTGGGCGAGGACCATCAGCGGATCAACGCCATCACCAAGATCGACATGTTCTTCCTGGATAAGATCAAGAAGATCGTGGACTTCGAGAAGCAGATCGAAGCCCTGAAGGAGGAAGGGAAGGATATCACCCGCGAGCTCATGTATGACGCAAAGCGGATGGGCTTCTCGGATTCCTATATCGCGGAAATGCTGGGCAAGTCCGAGGATGAGATCTGGAAGCTCCGGAAGGAGATGCAGATCTTCCCGGTATACAAGATGATCGATACCTGCGCCAGCGAGTTTGAAAGCTACGTTCCCTACTTCTACTCCACCTACGAGGAGGAGAATGAGTCCATCGTATCCGATAAGAAGAAGATCCTGGTGCTTGGCTCCGGACCCATCCGGATCGGACAGGGCGTGGAGTTTGACTATTCTACCGTGCATGCGGTAAAGACCATCCGGGAAATGGGTTACGAGGCCATCGTCGTGAACAACAACCCGGAGACCGTATCCACGGATTATACTACGGCAGATAAGCTCTACTTCGAGCCTCTCACGCCGGAGGATATCATGAACATCGTGGAGCTGGAGAAGCCGGAGGGTGCCATCGCAACCCTGGGCGGACAGACTGCCGTGAACCTGGCAGAGCCCCTGACACGGCGCGGTGTGAAGATCATCGGAACGGATTGTGATGCCATCTTTAAGGCAGAGGACCGCGATGCATTTGAAGCGCTGATCGAAGATCTGGATATCCCCCATCCGAAGGGAGAGGCGGTCACCGATATCGAGAGTGGTGTGGCCGTGGCTGCAAAGATCGGCTATCCCGTACTGGTTCGCCCCAGCTTCGTACTGGGCGGACGTGCCATGGAGATCGTGGCAAATGAAGAGATGCTCCGCCACTACCTGCAGAGTGCGGTAGAGGTGAATGAAGATCAGCCGGTGCTGGTAGATAAGTATCTGGTTGGTAAGGAGGTTGAGGTGGATGCCATCTGCGACGGGAAGGAAGTCTTCCTGCCGGGCATCATGGAGCTGGTGGAGCGGACCGGTGTGCATTCCGGCGACAGCACCAGCGTATATCCGCCCTTCTCCATCTCTCAGAAGGTAAAGGATACGATCCTGGACTACACCACGAAGCTGGGCCTTGGCATCGGCATCGTGGGACTCTTCAATATCCAGTTCATCGTGGATAAAGAGGATAATGTATTTATCATCGAGGTGAACCCGCGGGCATCCCGAAGCGTTCCCTTCCTGTCCAAGTCCAGCGGTTATTCCCTGGTGGACATCGCAACCAAGGTGATGCTGGGTCAGAGCCTTGCGGAGCAGGGGATCAAGCCGGGTGTGGCACCGGAGAAGCAGTTCTGGTATGTAAAGGCTCCGGCCTTCTCCTTCGAGAAGCTGCACGGCATGGATGCCTACCTTTCCCCGGAAATGAAGTCCACGGGCGAGGCCATCGGCTACGACAGAAGGCTGAAGCGTGCCTTCTACAAGGCGCTGCAGGCCTCCGGCATCAAGATGAAGGACTACGGGACCGTCATGGTAACCCTGGCAGATGAGGATAAGGAGGAAGCTCTTCCTCTGGTACGCCGATTCTATCAGCTGGGCTTCAATATCGAGGCTACGGCAGGTACGGCACATTTCCTGAAGGAAAACGGAATTCGCACACGTCTTCGCGGAAAGCTTTCCGACGGAAGTGACGAGGTGCTGAAGTCCATCCGTGCCGGATATGTAAGCTATATCATCAACACCCGGGCCATCCTGTCCGGTGTGCATTTCAATGATGGTGTGGCCATCCGCCAGTGTGCCGTGGAGAACGGTGTCACCATGTTCACATCCCTGGATACCGTACGGATCCTGCTGGATGTACTGGAGGATACCTCTCCGGAGATCTCCACCATCTAGGACAAAAGCTATTTAGAAAAAAATAAAAATAGTTCTTGACAGAAAAACCTCCCTGTGGTAATTTCTATTTAGAGATTCATCTAATTAGAGAATTATCAAAGGAGGTTTTTCTTATGGATACCATTTCTGAGTATTTACCGTTTCTGATCCCGCTTGCCATCGTGGAGTTTACACTGATGATCGTGGCAGTGGTGCACATTGTAAAGCATCCGAACTATAAGACCGGCAATAAGACCCTCTGGCTGGTGCTTTCCATCGTCCTCGGGTTTATCGGACCGATCCTGTACTTCGTCTTCGGAAAAGGAGAGAGTGAATAATGGATATTCTGTCCATCGACAGTTTAAAAAAACGCTTTGGTGAGAAGCAGGTGCTTCGCGGGGTAAGCTTCTCGGTGGAAGAGCAGAGCATCTTCGGCTTTATCGGCCGGAACGGTGCCGGAAAGACCACCACCATGAAGATCATCCTCGGTCTGCTTGCTCCGGACAGCGGAAGTGTTACGGTCTGCGGAGAGCCCGTGACCTACGGCGAAACTGCCACCAACCGGTTTATCGGCTATCTTCCGGATGTACCGGAATTCTACCCCTACATGCGGGCGAAGGAGTACCTGACGCTTTGCGGAGAGATCACCGGTCTTTCCGGGAAGGAGCTGCAAAGCCGGATCGGGGAGCTGCTGGAGCTGGTGGGACTTGCAAAAGAGAAGGGAAAGATCGGAGGCTACTCCAGAGGCATGAAGCAGCGCCTCGGGATTGCACAGGCCCTGATCGGACGGCCGAAGCTGCTGATCTCAGACGAACCCACCTCGGCGCTGGATCCGGTGGGAAGGCATGAGATCCTGGAGATCCTCCGGGCAGCGAAGGAGCAGACCTCGGTGCTGTTCTCCACCCATATCCTGTCGGATGTGGAGCGGATCTCGGATCATGTGGCTCTGCTGGAAGGCGGAGAGGTGAAGGCAGCCGGTTCCATCGAGGAGTTAAAGAGTCTTCGCTCGGAGCCGGGTGCAGGGCTGACACTGAAGCGGAAAGAGGATTCGGAACGGATCCGGACGCTGTTCCCGAAGGTAACTGTGGAAGAGAACCGGATCGAGTTTAAGGAGCTGCAGGAAGCAGAGGAGCAAAAGCTTCTGGCATTCCTGGCATCGGAGAGGATTCCCGTGATCCGGTTCGAACGTAAGGAACCGGATCTGGAGGATCTTTTTATGGAGGCGATCAAAGAGACATGAGAGGATTTGGTGCATTTTTCAAAAAAGAGATCATGGAGCTGTTCCGGACCTACCGCTGGATCGTGCTGGGAGGATCTGCGCTCTTTTTCGGGATCCTCGGGCCTCTTACGGCGAAGCTGACGCCCTGGATCTACGAGCAGATGGGAGAAACCCTGAAGGAACAGGGGATCACCATCAGTGCAGTGACCGTAACGGCCAAGGATTCCTGGACCCAGTTCATTAAAAATGTTCCGATGCTGCTGATCGTGGTCGTGGCGGTCCTTAGCAGCAGTTATGTTTCGGAGTATACGAAGGGAACCCTGATCCCGCTGGTGACCAAGGGTCTTACCCGTACCGCAGTGGTGCTGTCCAAGCATCTGCATCATCTTCTGGTATGGACGGCCTGCTTCTGGCTTACCTTTGGCATAACCTGGGGCTACACCGCATACTTCTGGGATAATTCCACCATGCAGAATTATGCGCTGATGGGAGTCTGCTTCTGGCTGCTGGGGGTATTTCTGCTGGCGCTGCTGACATTCTTCTCATCCTTTATGAACTCGTCCATTCAGGTGCTTCTGGGAGTTGGAGCAACCTATTTTATCCTCATGCTGGTGGGGATGGTGAAGAGCGTGGAGCAGTGGCTTCCCACCTATCTTCTCAGCAGCGGGTCCATGCTGACGGCAGAAACCATACCGGAAGACTTCCTCCCGGCAGCGGGGATCGCAGCGGGAGCGTCGGTACTGCTGGTGCTTCTGGCACTTCTCATCACAAAGCGAAGAAAACTGTAGGCACGGGGAAGCGGTCTATGATAGAATACGGAAGAACAGTTCCACGTTGCGCGAAAGCGTAGTATGGGATAAGGAAGCGCGTAAGCGCGAAATGTGAAATGTGAAAGGAGACCAGGCATATGGGATTTCCTGAAACCTTTAAAGCCCTGTCGGACCCGGTCCGGCGGGAGATACTAACGATGCTGCGGGACGGAAGGATGTCTGCGGGTGAGATCGCGTCGAAGTTTGATATGACGGCTGCAACGGTGTCCTACCATCTGAAGCAGCTGAAGCAGGCAGACCTGATCTATGAGACCAAGGAGAAGAACTTCATCTACTATACCCTGAACACCTCCGTGTTTGAGGAAATCATGATGTGGTTCTCCCAGTTCTCGGGTAAAAAAAAGGAGGCAGTGAAGCATGAAGAGGAAACTGCTGAATAAGACGGACCTCTTATCCATCGGTCTCTGTCTGCTTTCGATCCTGCCCGGCCTTATGGTATATGACCGGCTTCCGGAGAGGGTCGGGATACACTTCGCCCTGAACGGAGAAGCGGATCAGTTCGCTCCCCGTGCGGTTGCGGTATTCGTATCCCCGCTCATAATCGCGCTGGTACAGACGATTCTCTGCATCACCACTAACCGGATGCAGAAGGAAAAGGAGATCAGCCGGGCGGAGAAGGTGATCCGGTATGTTACACCGACGTTGTCATACGTGTTGGAGATTTCGACCCTTATGTATGCCATGGGAAAGCTGACCAATATCCTGACCATTGCCGGTATTCTGGAAACAGTGCTCCTCTTTCTATACGGGAACTATGCTCCGAAGCTGCGAAGGAATACCTTCTTCGGCGTCCGCACACCGCACACACTCGCCAGTCCGGAGCTTTGGGACAGGACCCACCGGTTTGCGGGAGTGCTTTATATCGTTGCCGGGATCTTCTGCATGTTCCTGACGGTGATGGAGGCAAATCCGATCCTGCTGGTGATCCTCCTCATCGTAACCATCGGGATCCCCTTCCTGTATTCCGAGATCCTGTACCGAAGGATGAAGAAGGCGGGAGAGAAGAAGGAGATCGTGGATACGGAACCGTAAGAAAGAGGAAGATTTGAGGTTTGATCGGATGCTGGAGTTCACAAAGTGTCAGCAGTGCTGACACAACTTGAGTTGCGTTAATTGAAAAGGGACGGTTCCCGGGGACAAGTGCATTTAAATGTGCTTGTCCCCAGGAACCGTCCCTATTATATTACTTGGTTATAAGGTTTAGTCTCTCGGCTGATCGCCACCGGTCGGAGGTCCGCCCAGACCAACGGCCTGGACTACGAAGGGTGAGATAAGAACGGCCAGGATATAGCTGACACCCAGTGAGATCGGCAGAGTGATAAGCCAGTTCTTCAGCCACATAACAACCAGAGCCGGTTTATTCGGATCCATGTTCTTTCCGTAGGACATGGCGATTCCGATGAAGCTGCAGATCGCACTGATGATGACTGCGTTGCAGACTGCGAAAGGAATGGAGTTCAGCAGCGTGAACTTCATGGACGGAGGATTTGCTCCTGCCTTGGCTGCAAGTGCACGGCCCCATTTCCCCATGGGTAGGATGAATACCAGGATCACGCCGATGGTGACGGATTCCAGCACACTGAGGAGATAGGCCACCGGTGCGGGGGGCATGTTCTCCAGAGCTTTTTCGCCAGCCATACTCCGTGAGATAGCGGCAAACAGGATTCCCATGATCGTGGAAACGATGATCGCCATGATGAGGCTTACAAGTCGTTCTTTCTTTTTCATATCTTTCACCTTTCTAACTACTTCTCCCCGGTCGTAGTTGATCATTATATGACAGTCGCTGACAGGAAATGTGCAGCAGGGGTGAATAAACCCGTCCTTCACATCCGCCTTTCTCCGGTGCTCAGCGGCTTCTGGGGCGTAAATATCGCCGGACTTAAGACGTGTGCGGCAGAAACCGCATTCGCCGCTCCGGCAGCGGCTGGGGACCTTGACCCCGGCCCGTTCCAGTGCGACCAGGAGGCTCTCATCCGACTTCGCGGGGATTACCCTGCGTCCGGTGGGAAGGTCCACGGTCAGCTGGAAGGTGCGTCCTGCAGCGTCCTTCGGGTACGCCTCATCCTTCTCCGGATGGTGGTACTCACCGGCAGCTTCGTAGCGGATCAGGCGCTGCGGGATATCCAGCTTCGTTACTTCTTTTTTGATGAAATCGTACATGACACCCGGTCCGCAGACGAAGAGGCTGTACGCCTCATCAGGCGCGTATTTCCGGATCAGATCTGCCGAAAGGAAGCCGTGCTCGAAGCCCTCCCGCTCCTCATCGGACAGAACGTAGATCACACGGAACTTCGGGCACTCCGCAGCCAGGGCATCCAGCTCCTTTCGGAAGAGGATCTCCGACTCCTTCTTACAGCCGTAGAGGAGGGTGAGAGAGAAGTCTTCCACGCCATCCCGGATGGCCTGGGCCATGGAGTAGAAGGGTGTGATTCCGCTCCCTCCGGCCAGTCCCACCACATGCTTCTTGTCACGCATGGATTCGTAGAAGAGGTTTCCCTCCGGACCGGAGACAGTGACACGGTCACCCACCTTCCAGTTCTTCAGGATGTAGTCGGATGCAAAGCCGTCCTGCACCTTCTTTACGGCGATGGCGTATTCTCCCTTCGCCACGTCGGCGGGAGAGGAGCAGATGGCATAGGGCCGGGTCAGCTCGCTTCCGTCTATGGAAAGGAATACGCTGATGTACTGGCCCGCAAGGAACGGTGCCAGGGGTTTGTTGATATCGGTTTCCGCGAAACGGTAACACTTCGCGTCCGGAAGGTCGATCACTTCCTTGATCACCATGGTCTGCTCCTCCGGGTGGAGGGTGCGGGCCGTGACATTTGTATTGTAATCATACTGCGGGAGACTTCCCGGTGCGGCAGCGATCTTCTGCTGCCGGATCTGAATCTTCTTTTCGTAGGCGTCGTAGGGGACGTCGGCCAGAGCCTTCTTCAAAGCTTCACTGCTCATGACTGTTTACCCCCTTTCTGCGGATTGGATGGCTTCCCGGAAGCCCCGCCTGACATTACATATCCCATTACCTGCCGGCCGGTGATATCACCGAGGCTTAAGGTGGGGAAGAATCCGCTGAGGCGGTTTGCATGGGCTCCCACGAAGAAGAGTCCCGGTACGGTCTGCTCCCGTCCGCCCACAAGTGTTCGTGCGGACATGCCGTCCCAGTAGGAGGAGTGGTAGCCGTAGACGGAGCCCTGCGGGGTGCCCAGATACCTGGCGAAGGTCACCGGCGTTGCGATGGAAACCTCCTCGATATGGGAGCGGATGTCGATGCCCATAACCTCCTCGTAGCGGTCCAGCATTTTCTCTGCAATACGGCGCTTTACACGGTTGTAATCCTCGGGAGGAACCCTATCCCACGCGTCCGTAATGAAACCGGTGGTGAGTGCAAAATGGCTGGTTCCCGGCGGTGTGGCATCCGGATTCACCACATTAAGACAGGTGAAGGTGATATTGTCCATGGGTTCATCCCCATACAGGTCATAATGCTTGCCCATGTCAAAAAGCTTCACGGTATCCGGCGTGGAATAGATGAATATGGTATAGTCCCTGATCCCCAGCTCCTCCGGGGTCGCGTCCAGACCGAGATAGAGAACGAAGGCCCGGAAGCCGTAGCTTCTGGCATTTGCCTTCTTCAGCTCGTACTCGGGGATGAGACTCTTGTTGTCCAGCATTTTCGTATAGGCCGTATCCGGAAATGCATTGCAGACCACAGCACAGCACTCTACCCGGCGTCCGTCGGCGGTTTCCACGCCGCACACCGCGCCGTCCTTTGTGAGGATCTTCGTTACCTCCGTGTTGAACCAGAAATCACAGCCCTTCCGGCGCGCAGCCTTCTCCAGCTCATTAGCGATCTCATGGGAACGCAGCTTCGGCATGTAGGCTCCGCCACGAAAATAACTGGTCGCCATCATGATGTACCGGGAGGCATCCAGAGTCTCCATATCGGAGCCCTGATAGGGCCAGTAGGCACTGATGATGTCGATCGCCTTCTCAGGCATTTTAATCGTGCGTAAGAATTCGCCGGCTGACATGGACAGAATCTTCATGAACTCCGCATGTTCTGTCCGAAGGAGCTCCCGGTCCGGTTTGCCCCGGCTCTTGCCAAGATACTCCAGGCCGCTTGCGACAGCGGCTTCGGCGTCGAAAAACAGATCGATGGATTCCCGGCTTCCCGGCGCGACGCTCTCCATGTAATCCGTAAATGCCTTCCGCCCGTGGGGGACGGTGGCATCCAGCTTACGGTCACTGCCCTCTGCGACAATGACACGGAAGGCGTCCGGAATCTCCAGCCATTCCATCTCGATCCCAAGCTCGTCGAAGAGACGACCAAGCTCGCCTCTTAGCTCCCCCTGACCGAAGTCGGGGATCTCGTGCAGGGATGCTTCGAACTCGAACCGTCCGCGAACGAAGCTGGCAGCAGCGCCGCCAACCGTGTTCTGACGTTCGATACAGAGACACTTCAGGCCCATCAGCGAAGCGCGGCAGGCGGTGGTAAGACCGCTGTTTCCCGCTCCGATGATGACCACATCGTAACGTTCTGACACTTTTCCTTCTCCTTATTTCATACCCCAATGAAAGCGTAAAAACTTACGCCAAACCCCAAAGATTATTGTACCAATTGAGGTCGTTTTTCGCAATATAATATTCCTGTGGATAAATGGCGGATTTGGCAAAAACTCATATGAATAATTGGCAAATATGGAGAAAAACGGCACGAATAGAGGATAATTCTTTATACCTATCCAAGGATACAAATTGTGAGTTGAATCTGAACAAAAAGAAGAGCAGCCGGGTCTGTAAATCCAGATCCGGCTGCTTCATTTTTGCATTTTCAGTTGTTACTGTACATCTGTGGAATCAATGCCTACGGAAGAGTATGCATAGTAGGTCAGCTTGTCGCCGTCCTTCTTGAGAGTTAAAAGGACTTGGACCTTTCCATCGGAACCGTAGTCCTTATCGGCATACCATGCATAGTAAGCATAGCCTTCATAAACAATTCCGTCCATACGGATACCGTCATCACCGAAGGCGGCAGCAATCTCGTCATAGGTAACAGCCTTGTTATCAAGGATAGCCTTGAAGCCTTCTTTGAATTTTTCATACGGGACCAGCTTGTAGTTAGCCGGAAGATCCGAAGCCTTGATGGAGAACTCTGTTCCGTTGTCCACATACTTGTCTCCCGTGAAGGAACCGGTTGCAGCTGCTTCTGTTGTTACCTCTGCGGTTGTGGCTGCTTCCGTGGCTGCGGATGTGCCGGCTTCGGTGGTACTCTTGCTGTCGCCTCCGCAGGCGGTCATGCCCAGCGCCAGGGTCAGTGCCAGACAGATGGCAGATACTTTCTTTACGATTGACTTTCTCATACGATTATCCATCCTTTCCTATTTGTCATATGAAACCAAATCCATGACAGGATGGGACATATTATAGCACGAAAAACGGATGTGTCAACATCGCGTGGGGATTGGGGAGTGCACGGTGAGCTTGGCCTGTTGCCTGGTGAAAAAGCTCTAGGAGTTAGAAAT
>CACWHK010000033.1:23947-28196 GCA_902760755.1 uncultured Lachnospiraceae bacterium
GTTTTACAGCGCCGCAAGGAGCGGTTCGAGGTACTTCGGGTCTGTCCAGTCGCCGGCTTCGTCCTCACCCACGGACATGATGGCTTCTTCCCAAACCTCGTAGGTAGAAGGATCCTTCTTTGCCACCATCTTGCGCAGCATCTTGCAGAGGGTGCGATCCTTAAAGGTCATGTTCTTCATGTCAAATGCCCCGCGGCCGTAGAAACAGGGGATACCTGCCAGCTTGTCGGTGAAGATCTTACTGGTCAGTTCATCAAAGAATTTCTGATCATAGGGGGATGCACCACAGCAGAAGGTGAGGATCTTCTTCCCGGCCAGACGGTCGATATGCTTCTTCAGGAAGGAGAAAGCAGGTACGCCGCTGGCATAGACCCCGCCACACAGGATGATCACATCATAGTTTTGCACATCCTTGATGCTCGCTTCGTCGACTTTCATGCAGGGGTATCCGGTTTTCTCTGCAAGCCAGTCTGCATACTTCTTAGTTGCTCCGTATTTTGATTTATAAAGTACGATTCCTTTCATTTCGTATTCCTCCTAAAGTGATCACAGATTTGGTGCATCTGTCGTGACAGAGGGGAGAGTTGTTACAATTATTCAGCTAAGCTCCGCAGATTCTTCTCGATCCGGACGATGGTCCGGATCGTTGTCTTGATATCCTTCTCCGGAATTCCTTCAAACATCTTTTCCATGATGGAAATGCTCATGGTATCATTTTTCGCACAGAACTCCCGGCAGTGCTCCGTCAGATGGATGCGCTGCTTTCTTTTGTCCCTCTCGTCCGGATGAAAGCAGATGAAGTCCTTCTTCTCCAGCTTCAGCAGGAGTTGCTTTACGTTCTGGTGGGAGCTTCCGACGATTTCGGATAGCTCACCGATGGTCGGAGGTTCCTTGCAGAGGTTGATGCAGATGATCAGAAAGAATTGCTTCCAGCTGACCTCCTGCATGGCACTGTCGGTCATGGCCTGAAAACGGTTTTCGAAGGCACTGATCAGTCCCAGCAGGTAATAGCTCGGGGGTATTTCGGAGAAGTCCATTTTCCTGGCGGCATCTTCAAGTATCATATCCATGATCCTCCGTGTAAGCTTGTGATAGGTAACATGTTACATAAAGAAGGTAACATATTACATTTATGCTGTCAACTGGTTTTTGGATATTTGAATTAAATTCCTAAAACATATTGACAAATGAACATATATGCGTATAATATATGAACAGGTGAGCATATAAGCATATATCATTTGGAGGATAGAACGATGAACACAAACCTGATTTATAAAATGATCGCAAAAATCTATGATCTTCTGGATGTGGTTTACTTCCGGGATTTTGCACATAGTCCGAGGAAGGTGGTGCTGGACCGGATCGAAAAGGAGGATCGGATCCTGGATCTCTGTACCGGGACTGCGACAAATGCAATAAATATAGCTTCAAAGAATCCGGGAACAAGGGTGGTGGGCGTTGATCTTTCAAAGCAGATGCTGGACGTTGCAAAGCGAAAAATCAGAGAGAAGAGACTGAGGAATATCCGTCTCTATCAGATGGATGCGATGGATCTCAAGTTCCGGTCCGGCTGCTTTGACAAGGTGCTGATCTCCCTTGTGCTCCATGAGCTAGAAGAGGATTTGGCAAGAAAGCTGTTAGCTGAGGCTGGTCGCGTTCTGGAGGAGGATGGAGAGATCATTGTGACAGAGTGGGAACCGAGCAGGAAACCGGGACAAAGGATTCTCTTTGCTCCCATCGGTTTTCTGGAGCCGAAGCCCTATAAGACTTTTATTCATAAGGATATGGATCATTATTTCGGAAAGTATGGATTTAAAGTAGAACGGTATTATCATACGGATTACACGAAGGTGCTCGTGTTGAAGAAAGTGAAAGGGTTGGAGAAAGAGGAGGATGTGAAAATGACGGCAGGGAACAACCGGGCAGATGCGTTGTCGGGAAAATATGAGAGATACCTTCAGGAAACCCCCATGCTGGATTACGGCTGTGCGTCCATCCGGAAGCTGATCCGGGAGAGAGGATGGAAGGACCTGCAGGATTTTGAAGTACCACCACCTACGCTGCGCTTAGAGGTGGTGGATTCCGATCTCGGGCCACACCTTTAAGCTGATAAGCAACAAAGTGGAATGTTTCGCGCTTCACAGAACGGGATACCGCCCTCCACGCGCATAAGTTCGGGCTCTTCCAGCCCTACATAGTGGATGACTGCAGGATACGCAGTCCTTCGTTTAAGATGTTGATGCTGGCATTTTCATCCCGCTGATGATGAGAACCGCAATTTGAGCAGTTCCAGTAGGTAAGACGTTTGGTTTTTACCTCATGGTTCTGATGACCACAGACATGACAGATCTGGCTGGACGGGAAGTACCGGTCCACACGGATCAGTTTCCGGCCATACCACGCGGATTTATATTCCAGCATACGAAGAAAACTGTCCCATCCGGAGTCAGCGATACGTCGGGAATCAGTATGCAGGTTATCCTGCAGGAGCTGCCGGACATCCAGATCTTCTGCAGCGATTAAGCTGTAGGTCCTGACCAGCATCGTGGACAGCTGATGGTGGAAGTTTCTCCGGTAGTTAGCCACTTTCTCATGGCATGCGGCTATCCTGCGTTTCTGTTTACGATAGCGGTTACTGCCCTTTGTCTTTCGGGACAGGGAACGCTGTTCGCGGGCAAGACGTTTCTGCAGCTTAGAAAGTGGTTCCGGGTTTTCGATATGAGTTAATCTGTCGGATATAACGGTAAAATCACGAAGTCCGAGGTCGATACCGACAGGTATACCGCCAGTAAGAACTTCAGGTTCCGGGCATTCACAGAGTACCGATACGTAGTATTTTCCGGTAGAAGTATAAGATACCGTAGCGTTGATAATAGCGCCACCCAGAGGTCTGGATGCCTTAGTACGGACCAACCCAAGTTTCGGGAGTCGGATATGGCGTTCTGTCATACGGATCGAATTGTTGTTATTCTTGGATGTATAAGACTGTACAGTTTTTCGTTTGGACTTAAACCTCGGATACCGGTTATGTCCCTGAAAGAAATGCTGGTAGGCTTCGTCCAGGTCTTTAAGAGCAGACTGCAGAGCGGTGGAATCTGCATCCAACAACCAAGAATAGTATTGTTTCAGAGATGTCAGTTCATAGGAGCACTGGCTATATGACACCGTTAACAGTTCTTCCGCATATGTATTTTTCCGCATACTGAGGAAATAATTAAACACAAACCTGCAGCACCCACAGATCTGACGGATCTGTGACTGCTGTTTACAGTTTGGATATATGCGGTACTTGTAAGCACGGTATATCATACAGTAGAACTCCTGTTCGAGTTGATATGTATAATATACCACAAACAGTCACAGATTACCATAGTTGTAGGTGGAGAAATTCATCTCCGACCTAAGTAGAGGTCGGAGTCTTCTTTCTGAAAAAAAGATAAACAATTCTTGCCTTGTGAGTTTTCGAAACCCTGTTGTATTATGAACTAAGAGACGAACAGATTGTACATTCTGACACCGGACGGGCGGACTGCCCGGACGAAAGATGTGAATAAAGAAGAGATAAAGGAGGAATATGAACAGTGGCAACAGTATATGATTTTAAGGTAAAGAACCGGTCGGGAGAAGAGGTAAGCCTCAGTGATTACGCAGGGAAGGTCCTGCTCATCGTGAATACGGCAACAGGCTGCGGTTTCACTCCGCACTACGATCCGTTGGAGGCCATGTATAAGGAATTCCGCGACAAAGGCTTTGAGATCCTGGACTTCCCCTGCAACCAGTTTGCAGATCAGGCTCCCGGAGATGATGCCGAGATCCATGAGTTCTGCACCATGAAGTTCGGAACCGAATTCCCGCGGTTTGCGAAGATCGATGTAAATGGGGACTCGGCGGATCCGCTCTTTGCGTATCTGGCAACTGAGAAGCCCTTCGAGAGCTTCGGCAAGGGCCTGAAGAGCGCCGCACTGAAGAAGTTCTCCGGCATGAACAATAAGAAGTACGGCGATAAGGCATACATCAAGTGGAACTTCACCAAGTTCCTTGTGGACCGCGAAGGCCATGTAGTTGCAAGATTCGAGCCCACAAAGGATATGGGTGAGGTGAAGCAGGAGGTAGAGAAGCTGCTGTAACGGACTCTACGCTGCGTAGGTTGTTTCCGCTTTCCCACTGTTATATCATCTGAACATGGAACCTGTCACAAAGCAAAAGGAGGCAGAATTATGAATCAGTATGTAACAGGCGCAGTGAT
>CACWHK010000034.1 GCA_902760755.1 uncultured Lachnospiraceae bacterium
GCGGGGGACGGCGGACACAACCATCCGACCCAGACCCTGACGGACCTCCTTACAATCCTTAGTGAGAAGGGCAGACTGGATAACTTCACCATAGGCCTCTGCGGGGACCTGAAGTTTGGTCGGACGGTACATTCGCTGATCAAGGCCCTGTCCAGGTACAAGGGCATTAAGTTCGTGCTGATCTCCCCGGAAGAGCTGAAGGTTCCGGACTATATCATCTCTGAGGTGCTGGAGCCGGCAGGGCTGGAGTATAAGGAGGTTACCTCCCTGGAGGACTCCATGCCGGAGTTGGATATCCTCTACATGACCCGTGTTCAGAGAGAGCGTTTCTTCAACGAGGCAGATTATGTGCGTTTGAAGGATACCTACATCCTGGATACCCAGAAGATGGAGCTTGCGAAGGATGACATGATCATCCTGCACCCGCTTCCCCGTGTAAATGAGATCGCAACCTCCGTGGACAAGGATCCCAGGGCGCTTTACTTTAAGCAGGTGCTGTACGGAAAGTACGTGCGGGAGTCCCTGATCCTGCATCTGCTCGGATTATAAAACGGAAATGTCATCCCGAAGGAACAGGGGACGGAAGGCTTCCGACGCGCCGCCGAACGAAGTGAGGGGCAATACATATTATAAGAGAGGATAATAACATGAAGATAGATAGTATACAGAACGGGATTGTTTTAGATCATATCACCGCCGGCAAGGCCATGCAGATCTACTATGATCTGGGCCTGGACAAGCTGGACTGCAGCGTGGCGCTGATCCAGCGGGTGAAGAGCGGTAAAATGGGTAAGAAGGACATCATCAAGGTCGACAAGGAGGACTACGATATCGATCTGGACGTGATCGGTTATATCGATCCGAACATCACCGTCAGCATCATCAAGGACGGCGAGACCATCGAGAAAAAGAAGGTCGATCTACCGAAGAAGCTGATCAACATCAAGAAATGCAAGAACCCCCGGTGCATCACCGTGGTGGAGCCTGGCATCGACCACATCTTCCGCCTGGCAGACCCGGAGAAGCGGGTGTATCGGTGCATATATTGTGATGAAGCTTAAGGGGAGGATAACTCATGAGGACATGTAGGAATGACCATAAGTTCAGATTGATGCTTGCGATGGTTGTTTTGTTCTTTTTTGTGAGCTTTTCTTCTTTGATAGTCAGAGCCGAAGAAATGGATGGGGAGAAAACATATCCGACGGCGATGGACAATATGAATGACTTCTACCTGAGAAAAAGCTCATTTCTTATATCCACGGAAACAGGATATATGAGGTTGTATCACAAGGACAAAACAATCTATATTGAATATTTCGATGAATCCTTCAATGTGCTGAAAAAAATGAGCATTGACATGGAGCTTGATCTCTGGGGAGGATTCTATGCGGGGGAAGGTGCTTATTATGTTATGGAAGGACAGATATGCACCGAAGAAAATCAGAAAAAAGAAGCAATTCGTGTAATCAAATATGATCTGAATTGGAGTCGTCTGGGTGCTGCAAGTATTTATTCCGGTGAGCCTACCGAGATCATGTACCCGTTTGATTATGGCAGTGGAACTATGGCTGAAAAGGATGGATTCCTATACGTGGGAACTGCCCGTGAATGTGATCATCAGGGACTGCTTCTTCTGCGCATTAATGAGGAGACAATGGAGGGAGAAGTCTATGATTGTGATTATTGGCATTCCTTTGCCCAATATGTTCAAACGTCAGATTCCACACTGTATCTCCTGGAGCAAAGCGACGGAAATCGTTGTACGCAACTAACAGCGTATGATCTTACTGAAGGCGGAGCAAATACGATCCCGGTACTGAAGTATGGGGGGACTCATACTTCGAGTTGGGCAATCGCCTGCTATTCAAGCGTAGATGATATTGCAATATCTGATGATTGTATTCTTGGATTGGGGACTTCAATTGACCAGTCATTGTATGATCAGGTAAATTCGGATGTAGCGCACAATGTATATCTGACAGTAACTCCAAAAAATGACTTCACGGCGGAAAAAACGGAAGTGAAATGGTTTACCGATCATAAAGATGACGGGAACTCTTTTGCAGCAATTAATATAACGAAGATTTCAGGAGATCGCTTCCTGCTTATGTGGCAGGAATTTGAAGACGATTATCAATTGAGGGATCTTCCGGATTCGCGGGGAAAGATGCTCCATTATATTTTCGTTGACGGTCATGGTAATGCAGTTAGTAAGGAATATGTGACAAAAGCAGATTTATCGGAATGTCATCCGATCCTGAATGGTTCAAAGGTTGTCTGGTATGCTTCCACAGGAAACAAGGTGGAGTTCTATCAGATTGATACTGTAACTGAGAAACTGAAGGAGAAGGTCTATCAAGTTGCCGGTGAGCATGCCCTTTGGGATATAAAGGATGGTGTCCTCACGATTACCGGTACAGGGGAGATTGATATTGAAGAATATTACCATCGCTTCTTCATTTCTTCTACTTCGGGAGGAGGAACCGAAGCTCATGAAACCTGGGAGGATCAAAGGGAGAAGATCACGAAGATTGTAATAGCTGAGGGGATCACATCCATTGCGGAGGATTGCTTCTCAGGATTCGAAGCACTGGAAGAGGTGGACATCGGTTCTACGGTCAAATCCATAGGAGAATGTGCGTTCCGAGGGGCTGAAAACCTGGGTCGTGTGTATATAAGATCGAAGAAGGTTTCTATCGGTTCGGATGCATTTTGGTCCGGTTGGTATTCGTACTATGGCGATTCACATATTGTTTATGCAACTTTGTACTGTCCAAAGGGAAGCAATGTTGTAGATTATGCGAAGGAGAATGGTATTTCGTATGCAGTAGTTCGCTTTGATGAGAATGGAAATGTGATCACCGGGCCGCAGTACGAAAATGGAAAATGGTACCTGTATGATGAGTACGGAGCTGAGATTACTGATATCGGATGGGTAACCATCGGTGATAAAACATATTACCGGGAAGAGGACGGAAGTTTAAAGACCGGATGGTTGACATTTACGTGGTCATATTACTACGAGACAGAAGAGGAAAACTATTATTTCGACAAAAATGGCGTGCTTCAGACAGGCTGGTTGCTTTGGAAGAAGAAGTATTACTATTTGGATCCTGAATCAAATGGCTTGATGATAACGGATTGGAAGAAGATCGACGGGAAGTGGTACTACTTTAATAAAAATGGTGCACGGAAAACCGGTTGGCTGAATTACAACGGAAAATGGTATTTCTTCGGAAATGACGGAGTGATGAGGAAAAACTGGATTAAATCCGGAGGAAAGTGGTATTTCATGGGATCGGACGGTGCCATGAAAACAGGTTGGATCAAGTATAAAGGACAGTGGTACTTTATCAGAAGCAGCGGAGAAATGGCTACCGGTTGGGTTAAAGCCAAGGGTCAATGGTATTACTTGAGCGCCGAGGGTCCCATGGTTGTGAACGCAGACATCACCTACAAGGGAACGGTGTATCATTTCAACGCCGACGGTATCTGCACAAATCCGTAGGAAAAGTTTGTAACAAAAATTTAATATTTACAAACTACGCCTGAATTGGTATAATATCATAGATTATGGGCTACTTATGTAACCCAAAACAAGAGGGAATACCGACAATATGGAACAATACGCAATCAGGGGAGGGAATCCTCTGGAGGGCGAAGTGGTCATCGCGGGCGCAAAGAATGCCGCACTTGGAATCCTTGCAGCAGCGATCATGACCGACGATGAATGCATCATCGAGAACGTGCCCTTCGTAAGTGATACCCGGACCCTTCTGAAAGCAATTGAAAATATAGGAGCTTCGGTTCGTTATATCGATCGCCACACGGTTTCCATCTGCGGAAAGGGGATAGCAGGCGACAGGGGTCTTTCGGTGGATGATGAGTATATCCGCAAGATCCGTGCGTCATACTACCTGATTGGAGCACTTCTCGGCAAGTATAAGTATGCAAATGTTGCGCTTCCGGGTGGCTGCGATATCGGATCCCGTGCACATCAAGGGCTTTGAGACCCTGGGTGCAACCGTGGATATCGTGTCCGGCGGTAAGGTCGTGGCAGAGGCAGATCAGCTGGTGGGCTCACACATTTATCTGGATACCGTATCCGTAGGTGCGACCATCAACATCATGCTGGCTTCCGTATTGGCTGAAGGCAAGACCACCATCGAGAATGCAGCGAAGGAGCCTCATATCGTAGATGTGGCCAACTTCCTGAATACGATGGGTGCGAATATCAAGGGCGCAGGTACCGATGTGATCCGTGTCCGTGGCGTATCCCGCCTGCATGGGTGATCCGTGTCCGTGGCGTATCCCGCCTGCATGGCGCAGAATACTCCATCATTCCGGATCAGATCGAGGCAGGAACCTTCATGGCCATGGCCGTTGCGACCCGCGGAAATGTACTGATCAAGAACGTGATCCCGAAGCATCTGGAGGCCATCTCCTCGAAGATCATCGAGATGGGAGCACGGGTGATCGAATATGATGATTCTGTCCGTGTTATGGCAGATGGAGCCCTTCGTCCGACACAGGTGAAGACGCTTCCGTACCCGGGCTTCCCCACGGATATGCAGGCACAGATCGCAGCAGCGCTCTGCCTGGCTTCGGGGACCAGTGTGGTTACGGAGAGTATCTTTGAGAACCGCTTCCGCTATGTTAGCGAACTGACCCGTATGGGTGCAAAGATCCGTGTGGAAGGGAATTCGGCGATCATCACCGGAGTTCCGAAATACACGGGGGCAAATATGACGGCATCCGATCTTCGTGCCGGTGCGGCGCTTGTGATCGCAGCACTTGCGGCAGAGGGTGTCAGCCTGATCGATGATATCCGCTATGTAAAGCGCGGATACGAAGACTTTGATACCAAGGTTCGCTCCCTGGGTGGGGAGATGGAGATCGTAGACTCCGAACGCTCGCTGCAGAAGTTCAAGCTGCGGGCTGTCTGACATGTCATCCTGAGCTTAGCGAAGGATCCCATGACTTCACGCAATGACACGCCGGATTTTCGGTTGAAAATCCGGCGATTTTGTCCCTTAAAGAGGCTGTCATTTCAGCCAAAATGAATCAAAATGTGTCCCATTCGACGCATTTCAAAGGAGGAAATACTTATGGCACAGAAAACGTATTACATCACAACCGCGATCGCCTATGCATCCGGGAAGCCGCACATCGGCAACACCTACGAGATCATTCTGGCAGACGCCATCGCACGCTACAAGAGATTTGTAGGCTATGATGTACGCTTCCAGACGGGTACGGATGAGCATGGGCAGAAGATCGAGACCAAGGCCTTCGAGAGCCTTTCCACCCCGAAGGAATTCGTGGATGAGAAGGCAGGAGAGATCAGGCGGATCTGGGATCTCATGAACACCTCGTATGACAAGTTCATCCGCACCACGGATGCAGATCATGAGAAGCAGGTGCAGAAGATCTTCAGGAAGCTGTATGATCAGGGCGATATCTACAAGGGAGAGTACGAAGGCATGTACTGTACTCCCTGTGAGTCCTTCTGGACTCCCGGTCAGCTGGTGGACGGCAAGTGTCCGGACTGCGGTCGTGACGTTCATCCCGCAAAGGAGGAGGCTTACTTCTTCAAGATGAGCAAATACGCTCCGCGCCTGATCGAATATATCGAAAAGCATCCGGAGTTTATTCAGCCGGAATCCCGGAAGAACGAGATGGTGAACACCTTCCTGAAGCCGGGTCTGCAGGATCTTTGCGTATCCCGCACCTCCTTCAAGTGGGGTATCCCGGTGGACTTCGATCCGAAGCATGTGGTTTACGTGTGGATCGATGCCCTTTCCAACTATATCACCGGTCTTGGCTATGATGTGGACGGAAATCACGGGGAGCTTTACAAGAAGTACTGGCCGGCGGATCTGCACCTGATCGGTAAGGATATCCTCCGGTTCCACACCATTTACTGGCCCATCATGCTGATGGCCCTGGACGTTCCGCTTCCGAAGCAGATCTTCGGACATCCGTGGCTGATCCAGAGCGATGGCAAGATGAGCAAGTCCCGCGGAAATGTACTGTACGCGGATGACATGGTGGATTATTTCGGCGTGGATGCCGTGCGTTACTTCGCACTGCATGAGATGCCCTTCGAGAATGACGGCGTGATCTCCTGGGAGCTGCTGATCGAGCGTGTGAACTCCGATCTGGCGAATACCCTGGGCAATCTTGTGAACCGTACCATTTCCATGATCAACAAGTATTCCGGCGGTGTCGTAAACAATGCCGGGGCTGCAGAGGAAGTGGATAATGACCTGAAGAACTGCATCCGTGCATACCGGATCCATGTAAATGAGTGCATGGAGAAGCTGAAGTGTGCTGATGCCCTGACGGAGATCTTCAATATCTTCCGTCGTCTGAATAAGTATATCGACGAGACCATGCCCTGGGTACTGGGCAAGGACGAGGAGAAGAAGGACCGTCTGGAGACCGTGCTCTACAACCTGGTAGAGGGCATCACCATCGGTGCCAGCCTGCTGGCGTCCTTCCTGCCCGAGACCGCAGATAAGATCGTGGCTCAGCTTAATACCCGGAAGCGGAAATGTACTGAGCTCGGAACCTTCGGACTCTACCCGTCCGGCAATCGCGTGACGGAGACCCCGGAGATCCTCTTCGCAAGAATCGATGCCGAGAAGATGCTGGAGGAGATTGCCGTACGCTTCCCGGCAAAGGAGCCGGAGCCGGTGAAGGAAGAGAAGAAGGCGAAGGAGCCTGAGAAGGTGGAGCCGGACAAGATCGAAGCCGTTGTGAAGGAAGAGATCTCGATCGATGACTTTATGAAGATGCAGCTGCAGGTGGGCGAGATCCTTTCCTGCGAGGAGGTTCCGAAGTCCAAGAAGCTGCTTTGCTCTCAGGTACAGGTGGAAGGCCGCGTGCTGCAGATCGTATCCGGGATCAAGAGCTATTACAGCCCTGAGGATATGGTAGGAAAGAAGGTTGTGGTCATCACAAACCTGAAGCCTGCAAAGCTGGCAGGTATCGAGTCACAGGGTATGCTGCTCTGTGCCGAGGATGCAGAGGGTAAGCTGTCACTGCTTACCACGGACCGTCCGGACGTACCGGCAGGATCCATGATCAGCTAGTAATTGAAGAAGACAAGGAGACAGGGGACGGTTCTCTGTCTCCTTCTTCATTTTTCCCGAATTTGCAGATTGGACGGACAAAGTCTCCTTAGATTTGCATATTTTCGGAGAGTGTGGTATAATGCCTCCGTCTGTATGTGCAGGAGGAGTACAGATTTCGAAAGGTTCAGAAACCTTAGCGCCATGTGGCTGCAATCGGTGTGTCGCACCAGCAGCCTGACGAGGTGAAGCGTCATCGAAAATTCGGCGGATGCGCTTCCGGACGGCAGTTCGTAAATCCTATGACAAATACGGTCGGTGACGATCGGGACAAAGCATAGGATACTGCATGAGGCATGGTGCCTCCAGAATCAGAAATAAGTCAATAATAGTTTTACGGGAGTAGTGCGTCCGTCTGCGGAGACACTATGTCTTTTCGTGTTACGGAAAGACGTGGGGCCTTGCGGAGGGTGTGGTTTCTATTTTCGGAAAACGGACTGTGAATTGAAAAGGAGATTATTTATTATGTGTGGAATTGTAGGATTTACAGGGGAACTCCCCGCAAAGGATATACTGATCAGCGGCCTGGAGCAGCTGGAGTACCGCGGATATGACAGCGCCGGGATTGCAGTGCTGGATCAGGAGAAGGGTCTGCTTCTTAAGAAGAAGACCGGACATGTGGCAGATCTTCGCGAGGCTGCAAAGGACATGGATACCCAGGGTACCTGCGGTATCGGCCATACCCGCTGGGCAACCCACGGCGGTGTTACGGAAGCGAATGCCCATCCCCATAACTGCGGCAGCGTAACGCTGATCCACAACGGGATCATCGAGAACTACCGGGAGCTTACCGTGGAGTACGGCCTCTCCGAAAAGCTGAAGTCCGAGACGGATACGGAGGTGGTTGCAGCCCTTCTGGATAAGATTTACGAGGGAGACCCCATCGTAGCCATCCGCAAGACCGTGAAGCTGCTGTCCGGTACATTTGCGCTCTGCATCATGTTCAGCGATCGCCCCAACGTGATCTACTGTGTAAGAAATGTAAGCCCGCTGGTGGCTGCTGTCTTTGATGAGGGAACCATCATCGCGTCAGACCTGACCGCCCTCATCCCTTATTCCAAGAAATATTTCGTGGTTCCGGAGTATCACATCCTGACCATGACCAAGGATTCCATCCATGTGGAGGATATGAAGGGGAACAAGGTGACCCCGGAGATCCTGACCGTGGACTGGGATATCAACTCCGCACAGAAGGGCGGATATCCGCACTTCATGCTGAAGGAGATCTACGAGCAGCCGGAAGCGCTGGAGCGGACCATCATGCCGCGGGTTAAGGGCGGTATGCCGGACTTCACCGAGGACGGTATCCCGGATGAGGTGCTGAAGATGATTCAGCGTGTGGTTGTGGTTGCCTGCGGAACCGCCATGCATGCAGGTATGGTAGGCGCAAAGGTGATCGAAAGCCGGCTTCGCATCCCCGTACAGGTGGAGATCGCATCCGAGTTCCGTTACAAGGATCCCATCATCGATGAGAATGCCCTGACCATTATCCTGTCCCAGTCCGGAGAGACCACGGATACGCTGGAGGCCTTAAAGATCGCAAAGAGCCGTGGCTCCAAGACCATTTCCATCGTAAATGTAAAGGGCTCCACCATCGCCCGTGAGAGCGACTATGTTCTCTATACCCATGCAGGTCCGGAGATCGCCGTGGCAAGTACCAAGGCTTATACGGTGCAGATCTCTGCCATGTATCTTCTGGCAGCACGGATGGGCTTCGTTAAGGGGATCCTTACGGAGGAGCAGACAAGAGACTTTATCGCGAAGCTCTCCGGTGCAGGCGAGCTGATCCAGAAGACGCTGGAGAACGCCAATAACATCAAGCGCATCGCAAACCACATTAAGCTGGCACAGGATGTGTTCTATATCGGACGTGGTATCGACTACACCATGAGCCTGGAGGCGTCTCTTAAACTGAAGGAAATCTCCTACATCCATGCGGAGGCTTATGCAGCCGGTGAGTTAAAGCACGGAACTATCGCACTGATCTCCGAAAATGTACCGGTCATCGCCATCGCGACCGAGCCGTCCATCTATCCGAAGACCATCTCCAACATGAAGGAGGTCAAGAGTCGCGGGGCTTACGTGATCCTCATCAGCCAGGATGCGGAGAAGCCGGATGATTCCGTCTGCGACCGCCAGATCCGGATTCCGGATGCGGAGCCCACCTTCGCTGTATTCGCGACGGCAGCGGTACTGCAGCTGATCGCATATTACACGTCGGATGCAAGAGGGCTGGACGTTGACAAACCGCGGAACCTTGCAAAGTCCGTGACCGTTGAGTAAACGCCCGGCACGACACCCGGCAGGGTTATAACAACAAGAACGGTTGGTGATCCATGGAAATGTATCACCAACCGTTCTTGTTGTTTGTCTGCGCCAGCCTTTGAACATAAACAGGTACGGTACGGGATACATTTCACTGGATCCCGTACCGTACCTGCTTTGTGTCGCCGGCCGGATCATATTATCCGTCGGCTTTTGCCTGCCGGGAATGATGCGAAAACATAAGGCAGGGACGCCGCGTGATACATTTTCCCATGGATCACGGTGCGTCCCTGCCTTATGTTGATGAAAAACAGTCTACCCCCAGCTTTCCTCGGTGGATTCGGTGGAAGGTGTGGTCGTATCTCCTTCTTCCGGGGTGATATCGTCGGAGACGGTTGCGATCACCAGTGCGTCGATGGCGCGGAAATCGTCATCCGAGATATAGTAGGTATCCTTTCCTTCGATGATCCGGACGGTTACGGTCTGCGGATCCCTGTAGGTCAGCTTCTTTGTTCCCTCCTCCAGGATATCGATGATCCCGGCAGCAAACTCATGCCGGTAGTCCTCCTTGGAGTAGTTGTTGTACTCGCCGTTCATGACCTTTTGGTTGAACATCCCGACATACTCGGTCACGTAATCGTGAGTGTCATTCAGGATGTTGATGGGATAGATCGTTACATCCACGTAGTAGATGCTGTTATCCATACGAGGTGCGGAAACCTCGTAGCGGATCTTGCTGTAGATCTCCTTTGCCACCTCGGTCATCCGGGGAGCCAGCTCGGTATCACTGGAGATCTCCAATCCGTAGTACTTGTTCAGGTTGTTGGCGAGGCGAGTTGCATTTTGCAGATAGATCGCCTCTGCGTCCGCACGGTTTGCACCGGTGGTCTTGATATACTCATCCGAGGTTCCGAGATAGTTGGCCGTGATCACGGATTCGATATAGCTCCGGAAACGGTCCTCCTTATTTCCTCCGCATCCGGTCAGGGAAGTCATGACCAGACAGAGGATCAGAACTACGGATATCAGTTTTCTCTTCATAACGTGAAACTCCTTTATTTGCGCCGTTTCTTTGGCTCTGATCCGGCACTCATGACACGTATTCTACCATAAAAAAAACGATTCGACAAGCAGGGGCGAATGTGATATACTTTTTAAGCACGGTATTTTGGGCGAAGTGGGCCCGAAAGCGTTCCGGTGTAAAAGAGTTCCGGTTTCCAGGGGAAAGGAGTCTAGAGAAGAGATGGAGTTCGAATTAAAAACAGTTTCCTTCGGTGGATATGACAAGAAGGCGGTTGAGACCTACATTACAGAGATGCAGGAAGATTATGAGAAGCAGATCGCACAGCTGAAAGAGACAACGGCGAAGCTTGGCGAGACCGTTGACAGCCTGCGCAAGATGCGTGAAGTTAATATGAGCGAGTCCAAGGATACAGTGGATAAGCTGAAGACTGCGAACACGGATCTTCAGGACGAACTGGAATCCCTGCGTGCAAGACTGGCTGATTTCGAGGCAAATGAGGCAGATTACAAGGTAAAGTACGAGTCTGTCAGCAAGGTTGCCCTGGATGCACAGATCCGCGCAGATCGTATGGTTCGTGAGACCGAAACCGAGTGCGAGAAGCAGAAGACGGAAGTCGCTGCAGAGCTCGAGCGGATGATGAACGAGACAAGAAACCAGTGCGATGAGCAGAAGGCTACAACTGAGGCTGAGTGCGCTCGCATGATGGAAGAGACAAGAACCTCCTGCGAAGAGAAGCAGGCTGCCACGGATGCGGAGTGCGAGCGTCAGAGATCCACAACCAGCTATGACTGCGCAAACCAGAAGCTCAGCACCGAGACCTACTGCGAGAATCTGAAGACAACGACCGAGTCCGAGTGTGAGAAGCTGAAGGCCGAGGCTGAGGCTGAGTGCGAGGCCTTAAAGCAGAAGACAAGAGAAGAAGTATATACCACACGTTCTCAGGTTAAGAGAGAATGTGAGAGCATCAGTGAGTTCGTAGCACAGCTGCAGCTGTCCGTTGACAAGGTGCAGAGTGCCATCAAGGATACGAAGGATCTGACCGACAGTGCATTTGGCGACCTGAAGCCGGGTACTGAGGCGTAAGGATAGAACCATCGGCAGGTGACGAGGGACGCGGGGACGGTTGTTCCTGCGTTCATTGTCTCTTAAAATACCGGTGAAGGAATAAATGGAAAGGGGGAAACGGGACATGGATCGAAGCATGGATTATCTGGTACGCGCACTGGAGCGGACCAAGAGCTGCGTTGTAGTTATGAAGTACACCAAGGATGAGCCCGTGACCCGGACGAAGCTTGATTATATCTCCGAAAATGTGCAGCAGCTCGGCATGAATCTTTCCAGCCTGCGTGGCGGCTTCCGCCTTCCGAAGGATTATATCCATCCGGAGGATCGCAACGGATTTCTTGAAGCGGTCAGTGTGGCTGCCGAAACGAAGACGAACTTCACCTTCCGTGTCCGTCTGGTAGGGGACGACGGAGTGATCCGGAATGTGGATGTCAGCTCGGAGTATATCGATTATGACGGGGATTATTATCTGATCGAGTACGTATTTCAGGAGGTTGTCCTGCAGGACGGTGCAACCGTGGAAAGCAGTGGGTCCAAGAAGGACAGTCTCGGACGTCTGATCACGAAGGATATTTTCAAGGAGGAAGAGCTGGGCGAGCTGTTCGGCTTCTTTGCAAGGGCTTACGGCCTGTATTCCACGGTAGTGGATCAGGACGGGCGTCCGCTTCTTCCCCCGGTGGGTCCGGAGGCATATCTCGGACACTACTATGATATGTTTGAACGCCCGGAGAATCAGGAGATCTTTGATACCATCAAGCGGTCTGCCATGATGCAGGAGGATGCGGTTTATATGGAGCTTCCGGACGGGAATCCGGACAGCCGGGTATCCGCAGTTCCGCTGATGGTAAGCGGTGTGTATCTTGCAACCTGGATGCTCTGCTCCCATGACAAGTCTCAGACGGCTGCCCTTCGGATCGCTTCGAGAGAGCAGTACCGATTCGGAGAGGTGATCTCCAACTGTATTCAGAGGATCGTCCTTGCCAGAAAGCGGACGGAGCGGGAGAAGGAGATCGAGCAGCAGCTGGAGTTTGAGCTTCGTCAGAAGACGGTTCTGGCAGAGCTGCAGGATGTGATCCGCCAGGAGGATTCGGAGAATATCCGGACCATCATTCAGCGTGCAGCCGAGGTGCTGGACGTGGACTATGCATTTCTTATGCATAAGAACCGGAAGTCGGATGAGCAGGAGCTGCTTCGTGAGGCATGGAGCGCCTCCGGAGGACTGCCTCCGGAATGGAATCATCACAGCTTCACGGAGGAGCAGCGAAAGGCGCTTTCAATCGAAGGATATGTTGTGGATCAGCGGAACATGACCAATCAGATCCGCGTTACCATGTTCCAGGGAATTGCCCGTGCGGCCATCCTGATGCCGGTTCCGGTGGACGGAGAGATCATCGGAAGGATCGTCTTCATGGAGACCCGTCGGGAGAGAGTCTGGACGGATGCGGAGTTACATTTTGCAAGACTGATCGGACGTATGCTGGGAGAGACCATCGAGTATGCGGAGGGCCTGGGGGCAAAGCGCTCCACCGGCCGTGAGCTGCTGGATATCTTCCATCAGCTGACCATCAGTGTCTTCATCAAGGAGGATGAGACCGGCAAGGTTCTCTTCGCAAATGAAGCGCTGAACCGTCGCCTGGGTATCGACTTCAAGGGACAGGATTCCAAGAAGCTGATCCCCGATGGAAGAGAAGAGTACGAGAGTTATCCGGGAACCCTGCGGGAGGACATGGCTCCGACCACGGGCATCCGGAAATGGAGACGATATATCAATCAGCTTGGGGGGATCTATGATGTGACGGAGATCCCCATCGAGTGGCTGGACGGAAGACCGGCCACCACCGTGTTGCTTCGAATCGCAACCGACTAATCATTAGTAGAAGCTTTAGGAGGAACCACCATGGCAAGTGCAGATATCGGGATCGATCTGGGTACTGCAAGTATTCTGGTATATGTAAAGGGAAAGGGCGTTGTTCTTCGGGAACCCGCAGTCGTTGCTTACGACAAGGATCAGGAGAAGATCGTGGAGATCGGAGAGGAGGCACGGCTGATGCTTGGCCGTACGCCGGGCAATATCGTAGCGATCCGTCCTCTTCGGCACGGCGTGATCTCGGATTATACCACAACCGAAAAGATGCTGAAGTACTTTATCCGTAAGGCGGTAGGCCGGAACTTTCTGGGCCGTCGTCCCAGGATCTGTGTCTGTGTACCCTCCGGTGTTACGGAAGTTGAGAAGCGTGCGGTTGAGGAAGCAACCTACAACGCAGGTGCAAGAGATGTTACCATCATCGAGGAGCCCATCGCGGCTGCCATCGGTGCCGGGATCGATATCGTTCGTC
The DNA here is from genome assembly GCA_902760755.1 of uncultured Lachnospiraceae bacterium. Taxonomy (GTDB): domain Bacteria; phylum Bacillota; class Clostridia; order Lachnospirales; family Lachnospiraceae; genus Eubacterium_Q. The sequence continues at coordinate 13,827 of CACWHK010000034.1, forward strand.
CGGTAGGAAATATGGTCGTGGATATCGGCGGAGGAACCACGGATATCGCCGTCATTTCCATGCGGGGAGCCGTTGTCAGCAAGTCCATCAAGGTGGCAGGGGATGATTTCGATGATGCCATCATCCGTTATATCCGGAAGCGTCATAACCTGCTGATCGGTGACCGTACGGCAGAGGAAGTGAAGATCAATGTCGGTACATGCTATAAGCGGCCGGAGAACATTTCCATGGATGTGCGCGGACGGAATCTGGTGACCGGACTTCCGAAGACCGTTCTCATCACCTCGGATGAGACCGAGGAAGCGCTGCGTGAGCCCACGGGACAGATCGTGGAAGCCATCCATGCGGTGATGGAGAAAACACCGCCGGAGCTTGCAGCGGATATTGCGGACCGTGGAATCGTCCTGACCGGTGGAGGAGCACTGCTTCACGGACTGGAGCAGCTGATCGAGGAGAAGACGGGCATCACCACCATGACGGCGGAGGATCCGCTCTCTGCGGTTGCCATCGGAACCGGGAAGTATGTGGATTCCATTGATGACAACAACACAAGACTTTAGTATAACGTCTCCTAACTAAGACACTGAGGGGTTCGATCACATGGTCCGTGAGGGATATATCGAGAAGATCATCTACAGAAGCGAAGAGACCGGTTACACGGTCTTTTCCGTTGAAACGACGGAAGGTGAGGAGATCTTTGTCGGCAATATGCCCGGGATCTATGACGGTATGTATATCCAGGCGGAGGGGGAGTATGTACACCATCCGCAGTACGATCTCCAGTTCAGTGTGAAAACCTGCGAGCTGTCCATGCCCACGGACGTGCTGGGAATCGAGCGGTATCTCGGTTCCGGCCTGGTGAAGGGGATCGGACAGGTCCTTGCGAAGAGGATCGTTAAGGCATTTAAAGAGGATACCCTCCGCATCATGGCGGAGGAGCCTGAGCGTCTGGCCGAGGTGAAGGGGATCTCCCTCCGGAAGGCCAGGGAGCTCGGTGAGACCTATCAGGAGAATCACGAGTTTCAAGAGGTAATTATCTACCTGACCCAATACGGCATCCACGCAAATCTTGCGATGAAGATCTACCGAATCTACGGGAAGGATGTCTACTCCATACTAAGAGAAAATCCATATCGTCTGGTGGAGGATGTCCCCGGAATCGGTTTCCGGCGGGCAGATGAGATCGCGGCAGCCACCGGAATCTCAGCGGACAGCGAGTATCGCCTGCAGTCCGCGCTTCTTTACGTGCTGAACCAGGCCATGAATGAGGGGCATATCTATCTGCCGGAGCAGCAGCTCCTGACGGAGACCTTCCGGGTCATGAATCTGGAAGGCGACTGGGAGAGCTTCGAGGACCGGGCCCACGACCAGCTGCTGGAGATGGGCATGAATAAGAAGCTGATGTGCAAGCTGATCTATCCGGACAAAGATCCGGAGGGGATGGCAGTTTCGGCAATCTATACCTGGTGGAATTATAATATCGAAAAGGACAGCGCCCGCCGGCTGGTGGACCTCTGTATCCGGCACGAGACGCCGAAGGAGGAGCTGGATGCAGCCATCGAAGAGGTGGAGCGGGAGATGGAGATCGAGCTGGATCCCGGGCAGCGGGCTGCGGTGGAGACCGCCATCTGTTCCGGCGTGGCTGTGATCACCGGTGGTCCCGGTACCGGAAAGACCACCATCATCAGTGCCGTGATCCGCTACTTCGAGGAACATGGATTGGAGGTGGAGCTGGCAGCTCCCACGGGACGCGCGGCGAAGCGTATCACCGAATCCACGGGGGTCAAGGCCCGCACCATTCACCGGCTTCTGGAGTTTTCGGGAGAGCCGGGACAGGGAGACAGCCGGAAGCCCTACTTTGCAAGAAATGCGGAGAACCCTCTGGACTGTGATGCGGTGATCATTGACGAAGCCTCCATGCTGGATGCTGCACTCTTTCATTCCCTCCTTCAGGCCATGACCTACGGAACCCGTCTGGTGCTGGTGGGAGATACGGACCAGCTGCCCTCCGTCGGTGCCGGAAATGTACTGCATGACGTGATCGAAAGCGGCTGCTTCCCGGTCACCACCCTGTCCACCATTTTCCGACAGGCCGAGGAAAGCCGGATCATAACCAATGCCCATAAGGTTCGGAACGGAGAGCATTTAACCATAGATAACAAGAATACGGATTTCTTCTTCATTCCCCGTCAGGGGACAGAGGCCATCGGACGGGAGATCGAGACCCTGATCCGGAAGGATCTGCCGGGGTATCTCTGCGTGAAGGAGGATGAGATCCAGGTGCTGACCCCCATGCGGAAGTATGAGCTGGGAGTGGAGGCACTGAATAAACGACTTCAGAATACACTGAATCCGGCCTCTCCCTCGAAGCGGGAGAAGCAGCTGCAGGATATTGTTTTCCGCGAGGGAGACAAGGTGATGCAGGTCCGGAACAACTATAAGCTGGAGTGGAGGATCCCGGCCTCGGATGAGAATAAGTTTATCGGGGAAGAGGGCGTGGGTGTCTTCAACGGAGATATGGGGAAGATCATCTCGGTCAATGATTTTGATGAGGAATTCGAGGTCCGCTTTGATGACGGGCGGATCGCGCGGTACCCCTTTGCCATGGCGGATGAGCTGGAGCATGCCTTTGCCATCACCATCCACAAATCCCAGGGAAGTGAGTACCCTGCAGTGATCATTCCGCTGTCCCGGGGGCCGGAGCGCCTGCTGAACCGGAATCTCCTCTATACCGCCATCACCAGAGCCAGGGAAATGGTGGTGCTGGTGGGAGATCTGGGCATGGTGAACCGGATGATCGACAACGAAAGCCAGCAGCAGAGATTCACAAGCCTGACCACACGAATCAGGGAGGTTTATGGAGCATAAGAAGCTGATCAATCTGTTCTTTCCGCCAAGATGTGCGGTCTGTGATACGGTGCTCCCCTACGGAGAGGAGGGAGCGTGCGAGGCGTGCCGGAGGGTCCTGCCCTTTGTGGAGGAGCCCAGGTGCTTTCGGTGCGGACAGACGGTGGAGAACGAGGAGGAAGAGTACTGCGGAGACTGCCGGAGGAAGAATCACCTCTTTCTACGGTCCTTCCCGGTGCTCCAGTATATCCCGCCGGTGTCCGACGCCATGGCTGCCATGAAGTACCGGGGGCGGGCAGAGTATGCAGACTTCTACGGAGGCCTTCTGGCAGACCGGTTTCGGAATGTATGGAGGGAGATAGCGCCGGGTGCGCTGGTGCCGGTTCCGGTGCATGCACACCGGTTGAAGAAGCGGGGATACAATCAGGCGGAGCGGATCGCAGCGGCCATGGCTGCACGGACCGGGATCCCGGTAAGGGAGGATCTGCTGCTCCGTGTTCAGGATACAAAGGCGCAGAAGAAGCTGTCCCGGGAGGAACGGTCCTTAAACCTTCGTGCCGCATTTCAGGCGGGACCCGGGGTCCCGCCGGACTGCGTAGTACTTGTGGATGATATCTACACTACGGGAGCTACCGTGGATGCCTGTACGGAGGTTTTGCTCCGGGCCGGTGTGAAGCGGGTGTATGTGGCAGTGGTTTGCTGCGGCTCGGTATAAAATCATAGAACTTTGGGTTCATCTGTGTTACAATACAAGAATTGTAACAGATCGTATGGAGGAACGTGAGAGTATGAAGAAGCGTGTTATGGTTCTGTTTGGCGGAAGATCCTCGGAGCATGAGGTTTCAGTGATCTCCGGAGCAACGGTTGCGAAGGCCATCCCGGATGACCGGTATGAGAAGATCCTGATCGGGATCACGAAGGAAGGCGCCTGGCTGCTGACACCGTCTGTGGAAGCCATGGAGGACGGAAGCTGGAGGGAGAGCAGGGTTCACGCCGTGCTTTCGCCGGAGACGGACAGAACTCTTTTACTGATCGAGGGAGATAAGATCGAGCGGGTTACCGTGGATGTGGCATTTCCGGTGCTGCACGGACTCTGGGGAGAGGACGGAACCGTTCAGGGCCTCTTTGAGACCGCGAAGCTCCCGTATGTGGGCTGCGGACATCTGTCCGGTGCAATCACGATGGACAAATTCTTTACGAAGGTGATCGCGGACAGCATCGGAGTGGATCAGGCAGCGTATGTGCCGGTTCGTTCCTGGGAGCTTTCCGATATGGATGCGGTGGTTGCACGGATCGAGAAGGAGCGGGAGTATCCCGTCTTCGTAAAGCCGTCAAATGCAGGTTCCTCCGTGGGTATCACGAAGGCTCATAACCGGGAGGAGCTGGAGGCAGGCCTTCGCCTGGCAGCGGACAACGACAGCAAGATCCTTGTGGAGGAGGCCATCGTCGGACGGGAGATCGAGTGTGCGGTCTTCGGATACGGGGATGCAGCCTTTGCAACCGGGGTCGGCGAGATCGTTGCTGCGGCTGAGTTCTATGATTATGATGCAAAGTATAACAATGCGGATTCCAAGACCGTAGTCGGACCGGAGCTTCCAGAGGGCAAGGAGGACGAGTTCCGCGAGACGGCGCTCCGGATCTACAAGGCATGTGACTGCTTCGGACTGGCGAGGGTGGACTTCTTCCTCGAGGCGGGCACCAACCGGGTGGTCTTCAACGAGATCAATACCATACCGGGGCATACCGCCATCAGTATGTATCCGATGCTGATGGAGCGCGCCGGACATCCCATGGCCGCGTATGTTCCCGAGCTGATCGAGATGGCCTACGAACGCCGCTAAACTTCTTATATACCTGTTTTTAAGGCGCCGACGAATCGTCGGCGCTTTTTTGTATCGAAGTTACGGTGCCCTAAGCCAATCCGTAGTGCCTTCCCACGACTCAGCTCGCGCACGCCTCGGCGCTGTGTCCTTCGCCACCGATGCTTTTTCGAGGACCGGCTCGCGCCCTCTCGCTTCGCTCGAGCCGTGGCATTCGCCGAATAGGCATGCGAGCATGCCTGCTCGGCTCATTGCCCACACCAATTGCGGGAGCCCCTAGCGTGACCCGCAACGGGCGCAGCATGCCAGTGGCATGCGTTATGCGCCGAATCGACCAAGCGTCAGCGCGACCCTCGAAAATAGCATCGTGGCCGGACATGACGCGCCTCTGATGGTCAACCCTTCGCCAAAGTGAGGTGCCCGAAAAAAGCCGAGCCTGAGTGTCTTCCCACGACCATTGCGGGTCTCGGCACTTGGCAATCCGCGAGTGCAAGCGCGCGGCGCTGCATGCCGGTGGGCGCTGCATGCCGGTGGCATGCGTTTAGCGCCGAATCGACCAAGCCGGCAGGCGCGACCTTGCGCTTTGCGCCGAATCGTTCAAGCGAAGCACGAAGCGGGAAGCCTATGTGCCGCTAGGGGTACCCGCAATGTGCGCGAGCTGAGTCGTGGGAAGGCACATCGGATCGGCTTAGGGCACCGCGACTGAATCGAAAAAAACGCCGACCGGGAATTCCGGGTCGGCGCGTTCATCAGATTTTAGTTGTGTTTTTTACGCTTCAGGAGCAGGATGCAGCAGGGGATCGCGATGGCGATAGAGAAGGCCGCGGTGAAGGCGGCTTTCGGGATGTTGTCCAGGAAGACGGAAGGCACGAGGTATGCGGAAAGATTGATGATCATGTGGAGCACGATGCCCGGAACAACGCTTCCGGCCTGGTGCGCCAGCATACCCAGCAGGATTCCGATGCCAAGGGCGTAGACAAACTGGATCACGTTCAGGTGATACACTCCGAAGAGCACCGCCTGAAGCAGGATCGCCCATTTGGCGGGAAGCGCCTTCTTTGCAAAGTGGAAGGTAACCCCGCGGAACAAAAACTCCTCTCCGATGGGAGCAAGAAAGCTTACTGCCACGAAGGTGAGCCAGTCAACACCGCTTCCGGCCAGAGACTGGATCAGCTCCTTATACGAAGAGAAAAGAGAGGGAAATGCCTCGGACAGCACTGCGATGATCCCGGAGACCCCCAGCTGCAGCGCATACCCGAGAATGATCAGAAGCGGAAGCCGCTTCGCCCAGTACGCCACCGGATTCCATGCCTTTCCTTCGGCCTCGGCGGAGGCTTTGGAACGCTTCTTTGCTTTCTTTTCGGAGGCTTCCCCGGAGGCCTGCAGGTCCGGATCTCTCTGCTTTAACCAGTAGTACCAGCCTCCGAAGATGATGATCTGCATACCGTAGTTGATCAGATAGAAGATCCCGTCATCTGCCGCACTTTCCTCGGAAATATTCGTATGGTAATAGAAGCCGCGGATGAAGACTGCGGCAAAAAAGGAAACCATGGATATGATAAATGATAAAAGAAGAGGGACTGCTGCGTAGAACAGCTGCAGTCCCTTTGCATTTGGTCGATCAGTCAACAATTTTCTTTGCCCTCTCGCGATCCTTCTTGGCCTTGGCCTTCTCAGCCTTCTCAGCCTCCTTCGTCTTCCGATTCTCCAACTGCTCGGAGAGCTGCTTCTGGTACTCGGCCTGACGCTTCATCATGCGGGTACGCATGCTTCCTTTCTTCTTCTTGCCCTTCTCATCCAGCTCCTCCTGCTGCTGCATTTTCCTGGTCTTGGAATGCAGCGTCTTGACGCTGATGAGATAGATGCCGCTGACCATGGCCTTAACCTCGCCATGCTTCGGAACATCCTCGTAAATGGCATCATCACAGATCAGGGTTGTGACCTGGGGGCCAACCTTGGCTTTCACGATCGGTACCTTTGCCTTCTGATACCGCTTCGGCATCTGGTCCATCACCACCTTCGGAAGCTTGGCTTCCCTGATCGGCATGATCTTCTTATCGATGATGAACATGGACATGGGCTGGGCTGCCGCATTGATCTGCTCCTTCTGATCCAGCTGCTTCTTCTGCATCTTGTTTCCTACGATGTAGAGAACCACCATGCCGATGATCAGTACGCCGAGCACGATGCCCAAAATAATCCAAACCATGAATGTAACCTCCGTAAAACTAAATAGTGTGTTTGTCCAGCATGCCCTGGATCCGTGACGGGATGCTGTCGTAGAACTCCTTCCGTTCGTCCTTGCCCATCTGTGCAGGATAAACCGGAGGAGCGAATTCGATGATGACATGACGGCTTCGGAGACAGTGGAACTTATTCTCCTCAAAGATCTTTCCGAAGTTGGTCAGTGCCATAACGATGATGGGGGAATCTGACTTCTCAGCCATCCGGTATCCGCCCGGACGGAAGGGAAGCAGCTCCTTCCCGTGATTTCTGGTTCCTTCAGGGAAGAGTCCCATGGAGAGACCCAGCTTCATCCGCTCGGTTCCCTCGTTGATGGTCTTCAGACTTTCGCGGACATTATCCCGGTCCAGGAAGACCGAACCGATATCCTCCATGTAGAGCGGAAGCAGCGGATAGGAGTGGAACTCCTTCTTTGCCACGAATCCCATGGGTGTCTTTGATAATGTCTGCAGGATTATGATATCGAAGTAGCTTCGGTGATTGCCTACGAACAGTGCTGCATGATCCTCCGGGATATTCTCGGCTCCGCGGATCTCGATCTTCGTTCCTGCCAGGAAGACGATACTCTTGAAGAAGCCGCGGACATATCTCCAGGCCTTCTGCCGGGATTTGACCGGATTCTTTTTTGCCATATGCTTCCAGCGCCAGTGGGCAGGAAGCGAGAAGATCATGGTAAGGATTGTCCAAAGCAATGCAATGATCAGTCGAAGCATGGTGAATCACCGCCTTTCCATCCGGCTTTGGATGATGGTTTAACGGCCGAACATTTTCGCAGTTTCGAAGAGACGGCTTGCCAGGTGTTCCGTCAGATCCTTCTGCTGATAACGCCAGGACCAGTTGCCGCTTCCGACACCGGGCTTGTTGAACCGCGCCCAGGAATCCAGCTCCAGGATGTCCTGCATGGGGACGATGGCCATGTTGGCTACCGAGCCGAAGCAGGCCCGGATCATGATCCAGCAGATGTCCTTGCCGTCCGTGCTGTAGTAGCGGCGGAGCTTGTCCCGGGATGCCTCATAGGCGTTCTTGTACCAGCCGAGGGTCGTGTCATTGTCGTGGGTGCCGGTGTAGCATACGCAGTTGCGGATATGATTGTGGGGTAGGAAGAGATTCTCCTTCGGGTTCTCAAATGCGAACTGCAGGATCTTCATGCCCGGGAAGCCGAACTTGTCACGAAGCTCGATCACCGAGTGGTCGATCTCACCCAGGTCCTCGGCGATGATCGGCATATGATAGCCGAGAGTTGCCTCCAGCATGGTGAAGAAGTTCTCACCCGGAGCCTCCTCCCACTTGCCGTGGATCGCGGTGGTTTCCCCGTAGGGAATCGCCCAGTACTTGTCAAATCCGCGGAAATGGTCGATGCGGAGGAAGTCAGTCAGCGTCAGCTGATGACGGATCCGCTTGAACCACCAGTCGTAGCGGGTCTTGGTGTGCTCCTTCCAGTTGTAGAGCGGGTTGCCCCACAGCTGTCCGGTTGCCGAGAAATAATCCGGCGGGACACCGGCAACGACCGTCGGGTATCCCTTGCTGTCCAGGCTGAACAGCTTCTTGTGTACCCAGACATCCACGCTGTCCCAGGCTACGAAGATGGGGATGTCTCCGATAATGGAGATCCCCTTTTCATTTGCATATTCCTTCAGCTTCATCCACTCATAGTAGAACAGGAACTGGATGAACTTGTAATAGCCGATCTCAACGGAGAGCTTTTCCTCCCAGGCCTTTCGCTGGGTTTTGTTCGGATCCTTCAGGTCATCCTCCCAGAGATACCAGGGAGCGCCCTCATGGTAATCCTTTCCCGCCATGAAGAGTGCGTAGTCGGAAAGCCATTCGTTATTATCGCAGAAGACCTGATACTGCTGCATCATTCCTTCATTTCCGGAGAAATCATCATTTACCTCCGGGTCACGGAAGCGTTCATAGGCCTTCTTCAGAAGACGGGTCTTAAATGCGATGGCATCGCCGTAATCGATATTCTCGGGATTCCATGCCGGCATATCCTGAAAATCGTTATTGGAAAGCAGATTCAGTTCCTTCAGGTGATCCGGGCTGATGATGTAGGGCTGTCCCGCAAAGGAAGAGAAGGGCTGGTAGGGCGAATCGCCGAAGCCCGTATGTCCTAAGGGGAGCACCTGCCATGCGGTCATGCCGGACCGTGCCAGAAAGTCTACAAAATCATATGCGCCCCGTCCCAGATCTCCGATGCCGTAAGGGCTCGGGAAGGACGTGGGGTGTACCAGAATGCCTGCATAACGCTTTGGTGCCTTTTCTGCCTCGTTTGTTATGTCCATGGGTTAGTCACCTCCAGATGTATTCGAAAAAACTTCCCTTGATTATACCTAAAATCCAAGGAAAACACAAGGGATTTACGCGAAGCGCCGGAAGAGCTCTTCGAAGAGCGGGATGGCCCTCTCGATCTGCTCCGTGGGCACGCAGTAGGAGATGCGGAAATGTCCCGGACACTCGAAGGAATCACCGGGCACGATGATAAGGCCCAGCTCCTTTGCTGCAGTCCAGCAGAATTCATTTGCGTCTGAGATGGGAGACTGCGGGAACATATAGAAGGTTCCGCCGGGGCGTACTACGGTGTAGCCGATCCGTACCAGAGCTTCGTAGAGCAGCGTTGCATTTCTCTCGTAGATCGAAAGGTCGCTGGTCTCGTTCAGCACCGGCTCGATGGCCAGCTGCATCAGTGAGGACGGGCAGTTATGCCCCGTGAAGCGGGAGATCTGTCCGAACATGGGAACCAGCTTCTCTGCGTCCACAGCCTTCGGGTTCACTGCCACGTACCCGATACGTTCGCCGGGCAGGGACAGGGATTTGCTGAAGGAGTAGCAGCAGATGGAATTGTCATAGAACTTCGAGATGAACGGAGAATCCGTTCCCGCGAAAACGATCTCGCGGTAGGGCTCGTCGGTGATGAGGAAGATCTCATGACCGTACTCTTCCTGCTTCTTCGTAAGAACGGCAGCCAGACGTTCGATGGTCTCCGTGGTGTATACGATGCCGGAGGGGTTGTTGGGAGAGTTGATCAGAACCGCTGCCACATCCGGGGTAAAGAGCTCCTCCAGCTTCTCAAAATTGATCTGGAAGGAGGAAATGTCTGCCGGAACCACGGAAAGCTTCGCTCCGGTTCCCGTCACGTACGGGATATATTCCGGGAAGTAGGGCGCAAAGGTGATCACGGTATCCCCGGGCTTCGTCACGGCCCGAAGGGCGTGGGAAAGCGCACCGGCTGCACCGGAGGTGGGGAAGATATGCTCTGCCTTATAGTCCATACCGAACCGCTCGTTCAGGGAAGCTGCGATGGCAGCCTTCGTGGTGGGCTGGCCCAGAGTCGGGCTGTAGCCGTGCAGGAAGACCGGATCCTCCTCCCGAAGCAGACGCTGCATGGCCTCGGTGGCACTGTCCGGTGTGGGAACGGAAGGATTGCCGATGGAGAAGTTGAGGACGCTGTCGGGTCCCAGCTCAGCGGCACGCTTCCGGCTGTAATCAAAAAACTGACGGATGACGGATTCCTTGCCCGTCATTTCCCTGTAAAATGCATTGATCATGATAAAACCTCTCAGGTGAATTTTAGATTGTGATAAGACACGGTTTCCATTATAATTTAAGAAGATGTAAAAAACAAGGGTTTCCATGGCGGAAAGAGGGAGCGAAGGAGTATGGGCCTTACGTTTTTTGATTCACACACACACTACAATGACCGGCGGTTTGATGAGGATCTTGCCACGGTGCTTCGGAGCGTGAAGGCTGCGGGGGTGCTTCGGGATACCATCATCGGATACGACCTGGCTTCCTCTATCCGGGGCGTCCGGCTGGCAGAAGCGGCAGAGGAGGACCAGCCGTGTCATACGGTGGCTGCGGGGATCCACCCGCTCCATACCGGGGATGCGGAGGATGAGGACCTGATCCGGCTGGAGATCCTGGCAGAGGATCCGAAGGTGGTGGCCATCGGGGAGATCGGACTGGATTACTTCAGGAAGTCACCGGATATGGTCATCGATAAGGAGCGTCAGCAGTATTATTTCCGAAAGCAGCTTCGGATCGCAAGACGGGCAGGGTTACCCGTGGTGATCCATTCGCGGGACGCCGCACAGCATACCGTAGAGATCCTGGAGGAGGAGAAGGCCTCCGAGGTGGGAGGCGTGATCCACTGCTTCACCTACAGCCCGGAAATGGCTGAGCGGTTTGTGCGGATGGGCTTCTTCATCGGAATCGGCGGCGTGCTTACCTACCCGGCTTCCAGAAAGGTGAAGGAGGTTGCAAAGCAGATCCCGCTGGAGCATCTGGTGCTGGAAACCGACTGCCCCTATCTTTCGCCGGAAGGGCATCGGGGGGAGCGGAATGATTCCCGGGGGCTCATGGCCGTTGCTGAGACATTGGCAGAGTTGCGGGGCATTTCCGTGGAAGAGGTTTGCCGGGTGACATGGGAAAATGCCTGCAGACTGTATCGGATCGAAGGGGGAACATATGGACGATAAGGAAAAACTCAGTAACCCGCAGGTTACGATACAGACAATACAGAAATACGGATTTCAGTTCCAGAAGCGCTACGGGCAGAACTTCCTGATCGACGGACACGTGATCGGTAAGATCCTCCGGGCGGCCGACATTTCCGAAGAGGATACGGTGGTGGAGATCGGCCCGGGCATCGGGACGCTGACCCAGTATCTGGCAGAGGCAGCAGGTAAGGTCTTCGCCGTGGAGATCGACGAGAAGCTGCTCCCCATTCTGGCGGACACCCTGTCCTCGTACGATAATGTGGAGGTGATCCACCGGGACATCCTGAAATGCGATCTGGCAGCGCTGCTGGGGGAGGGGAGGACCTGCAAGATCGTTGCGAACCTCCCGTATTACATCACAACCCCCATCATCATGGGGCTTCTGGAGGGACATGTTCCCGCGGAATCCATCACCGTGATGGTACAAAAGGAAGTGGCGGAGCGTATGGCAGCGGCTCCGGGCTCGAAGATCTACGGTGCATTGTCGCTGGCGGTGCAATACTACGCGGATACGTATCTTGCCGCAAATGTACCGCCCAACTGTTTCATGCCGCGACCGGCGGTGGGCTCCGCCGTGATCCGCCTGACCCGGCGCGAGAAGCCGCCGGTGGAGGTGCGGGACGAGGCATGGATGTTCCGGCTGATCCGCGCATCATTTAACGAACGAAGAAAGACACTGGTGAACGGACTCCGAAACGAGCCTTCTCTCGGGATCACGAAGGAACAAGCCGAGGAAGCACTTGCAGGCATGGGGCTCTCTCCCACGGTACGGGGTGAAACCCTGTCCCTGGAGCAGTTCGCAGAACTGTCGGACCGTCTGCACAGTTTAGCGGGCGCAGAATAACCCGGCGCATTCGTCGGGCTATTATTGAACTATATTATTTCAGGCAGGAGGTTCCGGCTTCAGACGGTACATTTCCTGACCATCAGGGGATCATAGAAAGGACAGACCATGGCCGTACTTTACGGAGTAAGAGATTTAATACAGGCAAAAAAAGACCGGGAATACATGCAGGAAGCCCTGGAGCTGGCAGAGAAAGCGTCGGATGGCGGCGATGTACCCATCGGGTGTATCATCGTGCATAAGGACAAGGTAATAGGACGTGGATACAACCGGCGGAACCAGGATCACAGCGCCCTGGCCCACGCAGAGATCCTGGCCATCCGGGAAGCCACCGAGGCCATCGGAGACTGGCGGCTGGAGGAGTGCACCATGTACGTGACCCTGGAACCCTGCCAGATGTGCGCCGGAGCCATCGTTCAGGCCCGCATCCCCCGCGTGGTGATCGGAGCCATGAACCCGAAAGCCGGCTGCGCCGGCTCCATCCTGAACCTTCTGGAAGAGCCCGCCTTCAACCACCAGGTCGAAGTCGAAACCGGTCTCCTGGAACAAGACTCCTCGAAGCAACTGAAGAATTTCTTTGCTAAACTCCGTGCGCTGAAGGGCACCTCCGGTCGGAAGGACCTCCTTTTGTAGTTTAAAGGGATTGTGTCTATCATCAGATCAATATACAGGCGCGTCATGTCCGGACACGGTGCCGTCACTAACAGAGTAGAAATAACTTGACTAAGTGGATCTATTTCGTTATACTAGGTGCACCGCGCAGCCGGGGAGTTAGCGGTGCCCTGTACCTGCAATCCGCTACAGCAGGGGTGATGACCAGCCCCGGATCGTACTCTGTGGGGCTTGCCCGTGGTAAGTGACGTTGATGTTTGGGTCTTACGCGACAGGAATCTGCGAACCGTGTCAGGTTGGGAACAAAGCAGCACTAAGCAGAACCTCCTTGTGTGCCGTGAGGTCGCCTGGACTGAGTTGGCTGCCCCGGTACCACTCATGGGGGCTTTTCAAAGCTGGTCGCGCGGTAACATAGTATTTTCGGGTCGTCCCTGCAGATCGTGGTGGACGATCCTTTTGCGAGATACGGCCGCCTGGCGGGTGCCGTGCTTGCATGAGCACACATTTGACGGCCAATGCGACATCGAGTAGGAGGGAATCCCCTCCTACTCGATTTATATATCGAAGGATGGGAATTGTCTCAAGAAAGCCATTGTTTACATAAATGTACCAACGAAATCTGTGAAAAGTGCTAAAATATAAAAAATAGGTGGCAATTACGCCGGAAAAGTGATATTATACGATAGATAGATTGTTGCGTCCGTAATACGGATGCTTCATCGTCGTGTGCATTTCGATGGCCGGAGATCCATCGGAAGCGTTACTGAATGAGGGGTTGGCATCATATGAACTATGCTGAAGTAATCGAATTTGTGAAACAGAAGACAGCCGATACCAATCGGCCAAAGCTGTATCCGTTCCGAAACCGCTTTGAGCACATCATGCGGGTGTATCGCTGGGCGATCCGCCTGCAGGCGAAGCTTGGCGGCAATCTGGACGTGATCGTTCTGTCGGCACTTCTGCATGACATCGGATGGGATGAGAATCGTCCCCATGAGGAGGTCAGCGCGGAGATGGCCGTGGAATATCTGGATTCCATCGAAACCGATCCGGAGACCATCCGCAGAGTCGGAGAGATCATTCTGCTTCACAATGATAAGGATACGGAAAAAGAGCTTTCTTTGGAGTGCAAGATCGTGATGGATGCTGATCTTCTGGACGAGGTCGGAGCCCTGGGAATCATGTGGGACTGTATGGCAACGGCGCTGGAGGATGAGGCAAGCTACAAGAGAGCTTATTATCGGATCAAGGAGTATTACAGGATCAACAAGCCGAAGATCCGCCGTTGTAAGACGGATGCAGGCCGTGCGGAGTACACCAAGCGGATGCAGGCGATCGAAGCTTATATTTACCAGTTGGAAAAGGAACTTTTCTGACAGGGGTATTATGGGTGCTGCAGACTGCAGGCCCGAAGGTGAGAAAGGCAGGAGAGTATGGGAAATCGAGTTGTTCGAGTTATTTTGGGTATCATTATAGGTATCGCGGCGTTGGTCGGTATTTTTTTAGTTCTTCCCGGAAATATGAAGAATCCGCTGATCGAGTTCTTCCAGAAGACATTTCAGGATCAAGAAAAAAGGAAAGAACCAAGACATCGAAAGATGACCTTTGGAAAAGCAAGTCAAGCTACCAAGGGCATACGGCGGATGCCTAGGCGTCAGACGACGAAGAAGGACGTGGCAAGCTGCGAAAAGCCATGACGAGCCGCAAGCAGGCAGAGACTCATGGACCTCCGAATGGGGCAACCCAGTATCTACGGATACAGCTGCAGTCGAACCCGACAGCAGAGATAACCCGGTGAACTGAAACATCTAAGTAACCGGAGGAAAAGAAATCAAAAGAGATTCCCCGAGTAGCGGCGAGCGAAAAGGGAAGAGCCCAAACCATAAGCCTTCGGGCTCATGGGGTTGAGGACCGGCAGAAAGCAGAAGCACTCAAGCAGAAGTACCTGGGAAGGTACGGCACAGAAGGTGAGACCCCCGTACGTGAAAGAGTGGCAAGCGGGCCGGGATCCAGAGTACCGCGGGACACGAGGAACCCTGCGGGAAGCCGGGTGGACCACCATCCAAGGCAGAATACGAACTGACGACCGATAGCGCATAGTACCGTGAGGGAAAGGTGAAAAGAACCGGGGGACCGGAGTGAAATAGAACCTGAAACCGTATGTCTACGAACCGTCGAAGCACTATAAACGTGCGACGGCGTGCCTATTGAAGAATGAACCGGCGAGTTGCCGTGCATGGCGAGGTTAAGCGGGAGACGCGGAGCCGAAGCGAAAGCGAGCCTTAAGAGGGCGAAAGTCAT
>CACWHK010000035.1 GCA_902760755.1 uncultured Lachnospiraceae bacterium
ATACACATATATTTTAATTTTAAATTGGAGGACAAAATTCATGGACTTTTCGTTAGACAAGAAGCATGAAATGGCGAGAACCCTGTTCCATGACTTTGCTGAGGCAGAGGCAAAGCCGCTGGCACAGGAAATCGATGAGCAGCACAGATTCCCCCGGGAGACTGTGGACAAGATGGCTAAGTACGGCTTCCTCGGAATTCCGGTTCCGAAGGAGTACGGCGGACAGGGCTGTGATATCCTGACCTACGTTATGTGTGTAGAGGAGCTTTCCAAGGTTTGCGGTACCACAGGCGTTATCGTTTCCGCACACACCTCTCTTTGCGTAGATCCGATCCTGACCTACGGTACAGAGGAGCAGAAGCAGAAGTACCTTCCGGACCTGGCTTCCGGTAAGAAGCTTGGTGCATTCGGTCTGACCGAGCCGGGCGCAGGTACCGATGCACAGGGTCAGCAGACCAAGGCTGTCCTGGATGAGGAAGCAGGCGAGTGGATCCTGAACGGTTCCAAGTGCTTCATCACCAACGGTAAGGAAGCAGATGTATATATCGTGATCGCAGTTACCGGCATCGTTGAGAAGCGCGGTAAGAAGATGAAGGAGATCTCTGCATTTATCGTAGAGAAGGGTACTCCGGGCTTCACCTTCGGTACGAAGGAGAACAAGATGGGTATCTGCGGTTCTTCTACCTATGAGCTGATCTTCTCCGACTGCCGTATCCCGAAGGATGCGCTTCTCGGACAGAAGGGCAAGGGCTTCAATATCGCCATGCATACACTGGACGGCGGACGTATTGGTATCGCCGCACAGGCACTTGGTATCGCTGAGGGCGCTCTGGAGCGTACCATCAACTACACCAAGGAAAGAAAGCAGTTCGGCCGTTCCATCGCTCAGTTCCAGAACACACAGT
Organism: uncultured Lachnospiraceae bacterium; assembly: GCA_902760755.1. Lineage (GTDB taxonomy): Bacteria > Bacillota > Clostridia > Lachnospirales > Lachnospiraceae > Eubacterium_Q. The sequence goes on from CACWHK010000035.1 coordinate 906, forward strand.
TCCAGCTGGCAGATATGGCAACCAAGGTTGAGGCTGCAAAGAACCTGGTTTACAAGGCAGCTATGACCAAGGACCAGTATACAAAGGATCACACAACCTCCTACAGTGTTGAGGCTGCTATGGCTAAGCTTTACGCAGCAGAGGTTGCTATGGAAGTAACAACCAAGGCCGTACAGCTCCACGGTGGTTACGGATACATCCGTGAGTACGAAGTAGAGCGTATGATGCGTGACGCTAAGATCACAGAGATCTACGAAGGAACCTCCGAGGTTCAGCGTATGGTCATCTCTGCAAATCTGTTAAAGTAAGGAGGGTACGAACGTGAAAGTTGTTGTATGTGTAAAGCAGGTACCTGATACAAAAGGCGGAGTTAAGTTTAAGCCGGACGGAACACTGGACCGCGGCGCTATGCTGACCATCATGAACCCCGATGACAAGGCAGGTCTTGAGGCTGCACTTCGTCTGAAGGATCAGTATGGTGCAGAAGTAACTGTTGTAACTATGGGTCTTCCGAAGGCTGAAGAGGTTCTTCGTGAGGCAATCGCCATGGGCGCAGATAAGGGTATCCTTGTAACCGACCGTGTACTCGGTGGTGCTGATACCTGGGCAACCTCCCAGACTCTGGCAGGTGCCATCCGGAATCTTGAGTACGATCTGATCATCACGGGCCGTCAGGCCATCGATGGTGATACCGCTCAGGTAGGTCCGCAGATCTCCGAGCATCTCGGTATCCCGGTAATCTCCTATGCTGAGGAGATCAAGATCGAGGGTGACAGCGTGATCGTAAAGCGTCAGTATGATGACAGATTCCACATGCTGAAGGCCCAGATGCCGTGCCTCATTACCGCTCTTTCCGAGCTGAATGAGCCCCGTTATATGACACCCGGCGGAATCTTCGATGCATATGATGCAGAGATCACCGTATGGGGCAGAGCGAACTTAGTAGATGTTGAGGATTCCAACCTGGGTCTCAAGGGTTCACCGACACAGATCGCAAAGGCTTCCGACAAGGTACGGAAGGGCGCTGGTGAGAAGGTTACCCTGGATACACCGGATGAGTCCGCTGACTACATCGTTTCCAAGTTACAGGAAAAGTTCGTTATCTAATTGAAGGAGGGTAATTCGAAATGGCATTAGAAGAATACAAGGGCGTTTTCGTCTTCGCCCAGCAGGTAGATAATCAGATCAGCAATATCGCCTATGAGCTGATCGGAAAGGGCAAGGACCTGGCTGCAGACCTTCAGACTGAGGTAACAGCTGTCCTGGTCGGTTCCGATGTAAAGGGCCTTGCTGATAAGCTGGCAGAGTACGGCGCAGACCGCGTCATCGTTGTTGATGATCCGGAGCTGAAGGAGTATCGGACAGAGCCCTATACACACGCTCTGGCATCCGTGATCGAGAAGTACAAGCCGGACATTTTCCTGATCGGTGCAACCGCTATCGGTCGTGATCTGGGTCCGCGTGTATGCGCACGTATCCACACAGGTCTTACTGCAGACTGTACACAGCTGGATATCGGAGATTTCCCGCTGGTACCGATCCCGGGCAGGGAGCAGAAGCATAACCAGCTGCTTATGACCCGTCCGGCATTTGGCGGTAACACCATCGCAACCATCGCTTGTCCTGACTTCCGTCCCCAGATGGCAACCGTTCGTCCGGGCGTTATGCAGAAGAAGGAGAAGGTAAAGGGCGCTAAGGCTAATATTGAGGAGTTCAATCCGGGCTTCACACCGAACAAGAACTATGTTGAGATCCTTGAGATCGTAAAGAAGGTTTCTGACGTGGTTGATATTCAGGATGCAAAGATCCTGGTATCCGGTGGCCGTGGTGTCGGTTCTCCGGAGAACTTTAAGATCCTTGAGGATCTTGCAGCAGCAGTTGGCGGACAGGTTTCCTGCTCCCGTGCAGTTGTTGATTCCGGCTGGAAGCCGAAGGAGCTGCAGGTTGGACAGACCGGTAAGACCGTACGTCCGCATGTATACTTTGCAATCGGTATCTCAGGTGCGATCCAGCACGTGGCAGGTATGGAAGAGTCTGATATCATCATTGCCATCAACAAGGATGAGACAGCTCCGATCTTCGATGTTGCTGACTACGGTGTAGTCGGTGATCTGAACAAGATCGTTCCGGATCTTACGAAGAAGATCCTGGAAGCAAAGGCTGCAAAGGCTAACTAAGCAGAGAGTGTAGGGCGTATCCGACAGGGTACGCCCTTTATTTTTTAAAAACCGGTTTTGAAACGGCGTCTGACAGAGTGTTGACAGAACCCGGATAGAGGAGGCCTATGAAAAACAAAAAAATGAAAATGCGTATATGGGCGCTTCTCTTTCTGATGCTCCTGATGGCGTCGCTCTTAGGAACCGGAGGCTCCGGTACGCTGGCTGCTTCCTCCGGCTGGAGGAAGGATTCGACCGGCTGGCGATACATTTGTACGGATCAGTCCCTGAAAAAGAATGCCTGGCTTCGCTGGAAGAAGCAGTGGTACTACTTCAATGAGCAGGGCTACATGCAAATCGGCTGGAAGCGGATCAACGGCAAATGGTACTTCTTTCGGCAGAACGGCGTCATGCTGACGGGCTGGAAGAAGTATCAGGGGAAATGGTACTATCTCTCCGGCAGCGGAGCCATGGTGACGGATACCTGGATCGGGCAGTATTATCTGAACGAAAAGGGCGCATGGACAAGGACGCTGGAAGTGACGGACTATTCGATCCCTGATTATTACAAAACCCAGCTTTATAACGCTGCGAACAGTGTGGATCTACAGGGAGAGGAATGGACCTCCTTTGCAGTCATCGCGGATACCCACGGAGACGGGCAGCGGACGCAGACGGTGATCCGGTACCTGCTGGAGCATTCTGACGTGGAACGGTGCTTCTGGCTGGGAGACCTGGGAGATAAGTACTTTGATGAGGTAGGAGAGAAGCAGTATGAGACATTTCGGGAGAGTCTTCTTCCCTGCAAGGACCGGATTTATGTGACCATCGGAAATCATGACCGGTGGAAGCCGGGATGGTACAGCAAAGAGGATGTTGGGATCGTTTACCGGGATTTCCTGAAGGGAAAGAAGGGACTGACCGGCAATCCGGAGGATTTCTACTATTACTTTGATGATCTGGAACGGCGTCTTCGGTACCTTGTGATCAACACCTCTAATATCCCGGAGGATCAGATGGCCATGAGCGAGACGGAGCTTTCCTGGATTCGTGAGACAGGGCTGTCGCTGCCGGGGGAGGACTGGGGTGTGGTGATCCTCGGGCATATCGACATCAATACGGATCTGGGCTACAAGTATACCTCGCGGAACGCGGAAGCGTTATCCGAAATGATCGCCGGGTGCAACGGACATGTGGTGGGGTACTTCTGCGGACATGAGCATCTGGATGGTCAGAGCAGGGTGAAGGATAGCTTTTATCAGAACTGTCTTGTCAGTGACTGTATAAGGAAGGACCAGATGAAGCGGGAGGCAAATACCCGGGAGGACGGAGCAGTGACGGTGGTCAGCGTAAATACGACCACCGGGCAGGTGATACTCCAAAGGGTCGGACTTCCCATGGACGGAAAGCTTAAGAATTATAATTATCTTACGGATTAGAAAAATGAAAGCAGGGCGCACCGGAGGAAGGCTGCGCCCTGCTTTCATGTCATTCACTTTGCTGATTTATGAATCGAAGAACTGCTGACCGCCTTCCGTTATGAGGCGTTCGGTCTTCGGATACTCGAAGATGAGATCATTCTCCCGGTTGGAGGAAAGATACTCTGCGAAGCGGGCAGCGTACCATTTTGCCATGGGGAGATTATGCATCAGATAATTTCCGCAGTTGACGGGGCTTGCCCCGGGAACATCCTCCGCATCCTTTACGGATTCAAAGGAGCGAAGCAGGAGGTCGAAGATCTCCCTTGGCGCACGGTTTCCCTTCAGGATCAGATAGAATCCCGTAAGGCATCCCATGGGACCCCAGTAGATCACCTCATCCTTCCAGTCCGGATCGTTCCGAAGGTAGGTGGCGATCAGGTGCTCGAGAGAGTGCATGGCTGCCACGTCCACCGCAGGCTCTGCATTTGGCCGGGTAACGCGTATATCATAGGTTGTAACCTTCTCACCGGCAACAACGTCCACTCTGCTGGTGAAGATGCCGGGAATGATCTTTGTATGGTCAACGGAAAAGCTTGGTATCAGGTCCATATCCGAGGCTCCTTTCATGGCTTGGTCTGTATGGAAAGATTCTACACTGCCGGCGATCTTTTTTCAAGTTCTTTGCCATATGAAAAATCTGTGGACTTCCTGATTGATCTATGCTATAATCTTGTGGTTAATGGGCGAATCTACCCTTTTTTAGAAGAATGTAAGCATCCCCGGAGCACGGGAATCCGCCGGGAATGCGAAAAATAGGAGGATATTCAAATGAGTTTAGCAGTTGAGAAGCTGGAAGGCAGCATGGCTGACCTGACCATCACCGTACCGGCAGAGGAGTTCACCAAGGCACTGAAGACAGCCTACAACAAGAATAAGGGCAAGTTCCAGATGGCAGGCTTCCGTAAGGGCAAGGTTCCGATGGCTTATATCGAGAAGATGTACGGCCCGGAGGTATTCTATGAGGATGCTGCCAATGATCTGATCAACAAGACCTATCCGGAAGAGGTGGAGAACTGCGAGCTGGATATCGTCTCCCGTCCGGAGATCTCCGTAACCCAGATCGAGAAGGGGAAGGACTTTATCTATGTGGCAAAGGTTGCTACCCGTCCGGAGGTAAAGCTGGGTGAGTATAAGGGACTTGAGGTTGAGAAGACCGACATCACCGTTACCGATGAAGAGGTAAAGGCTGAGATCGAGAAGACCCGCAAGGAGAACGGCCGTAAGGTGAACGTAACCGATCGTCCGGCAAAGCTGGAGGACGAGGTTAAGATCAACTTCGAGGGCTTTGTTGACGGCGTTGCATTTGACGGCGGCAAGGGTGAGGATTATGCACTGAAGCTTGGTTCTCATTCCTTTATCGATACCTTCGAGGATCAGATCGTGGGCAAGAGCATCGATGATGAGTTTGATGTAAATGTAACCTTCCCGGAGGATTATCAGGCAGAGAATCTTGCAGGCAAGCCGGCAGTCTTCAAGGTAAAGCTGCTCAGCATTACCGAGACACAGCTTCCGGAGCTGGATGATGACTTTGCAAGTGATGTATCCGCATTCGATACATTTGCAGAATATGAAGAGGATACAAAGAAGACCCTGGAGCTTCGCAAGAAGGACCGTGCTGAGCGTGAGAAGGAAGGCAAGGCTATCGAGAAGCTGATCGAGGCTTCCGAGATGGATATCCCTGAGCCGATGATCGCCATGCAGCAGGAGCGTATGCTCGAGGACTTCGACATGCGTCTCTCCTATCAGGGCCTGAAGCTGGATCAGTATCTGCAGATCACCAAGCAGACCCGCGAGGATATGATGGAGCAGATGAAGCCGGAGGCGATCACACGCATCAAGTCCAGTCTGGTGGTTGAGGCAGTTGCCGAGGCAGAGAACTTCGAAGTAACAGACGAAGAAGTAGAAGAAGAGATGAAGAAGATGGCGGAAGCTTACCAGATGGAGATCGAGAAGTTCAAGGAGCTGGTAGGTGAGAAGGAGCAGGATTCCGTACGTCGCGATCTGAAGAACCGCAAGGCTGTCAAGTTCCTGGCTGAGAATGCAAAGGAAGTTGAGCCGGCAAAGGACGCTGAGTAATCGTCGAATAAAGGGGGTTATCACATGGCATTAGTACCTACCGTCATAGAGACCAGCAGTCGTGGCGAGAGAGCCTATGACATCTATTCCAGACTTCTGAAGGAGCGTATCATTTTCCTCGGAGACGAGATCAATGACGTGACGGCAAGCCTGGTGGTTGCACAGCTGCTGTTCCTGGAGTCCGAGGATTCCACGAAGGATATCAATCTGTACATCAACAGCCCGGGTGGTTCCGTAACCGCCGGTATGGCGATCTACGATACCATGAACTATATTAAATGTGACGTGTCCACCATTTGCGTGGGTATGGCAGCCAGCATGGGTGCCTTCCTGCTCTCCGGCGGTGCAAAGGGAAAGCGTTTTGCACTTCCGAATGCAGAGATCATGATCCATCAGCCGCTGGGCGGCATGCAGGGTCAGGCCACCGATATGCAGATCGCCGCAGAGCATATCCTGCGGACCAAGGACAATCTGTACCGGATCATGGCAGAGAACTGCGGAAAGACCGTTGAGGAGATGGCTGCAGACTGCGAGAGAGACAACTGGAAGACCGCAGAAGAGGCATGTGCTTACGGCCTCATTGATAAGGTAGTAGTGAACCGGAAGTAAGAATCCGAAGGGATACAGGAGAGATAAGTTGGCAAATCGTACAGAGGAAAAGAAGGTCAGATGCTCGTTCTGTAATAAGTCCCAGGATCAGGTGCGAAAGCTGATCGCCGGTCCCGGGGTGTACATCTGCGATGAATGTGTGGATATCTGCATGGAGATCATCGAGGATGACAACGCGCGCGAGCACAGTGACGGAGAGATCAATCTGCTGAAGCCGAAGGAGATCAAGTCCTTCCTGGATGAATATGTCATCGGACAGGAGGATGCGAAGAAGGCGCTTTCGGTTGCAGTCTACAATCACTATAAGAGAGTGCTGTCTGATCGGACCTTTGATGTGGAGCTGCAGAAGAGTAACATCATCATGGCAGGTCCCACCGGTTCCGGTAAGACCTATCTGGCACAGACCCTTGCTAAGCTGCTGAATGTTCCGTTCGCCATCGCGGACGCGACCACGCTGACCGAGGCCGGCTATGTGGGTGAGGATGTGGAGAACATCCTGCTGAAGCTGATCCAGGCAGCGGATTATGATATCGAGCGTGCTGAGAAGGGTATCGTCTATATCGACGAGATCGACAAGATCACAAAGAAGAGCGAAAATGTATCCATCACCCGTGACGTATCCGGTGAAGGTGTACAGCAGGCTCTCCTGAAGATCGTGGAAGGAACCATCGCTTCGGTTCCGCCTCAGGGTGGACGGAAGCATCCCCAGCAGGAGCTGATCCAGATCGATACCACCAACATCCTGTTCATCTGCGGCGGCGCATTTGACGGATTGGATAAGGTGATCGAGAACCGGATCGGAAAGAAGTCTATCGGCTTCAATGCGGATATCGAGGATAAGAAGCTGGGAGATACCGGAGACATCTTCAAGGAAGTACAGCCTCAGGATTTCGTGAAATACGGTATCATTCCGGAGTTTGTGGGACGTGTTCCCGTGATCGTAACCCTGGATCAGCTGGATGAGGATGCACTTGTGAACATCCTGACCAAGCCGAAGAGTGCAATCACGAAGCAGTATCAGAAGCTCTTCGAGCTGGATGATGTGGAGCTGAACTTCACCGAGGACGCACTTCGTGAGATCGCAAAGGAAGCCATGGCCCGGAACACCGGTGCCCGCGGACTGCGCGCGATCCTGGAGAAGTCCATGATGAATCTGATGTATGAGATTCCCTCGGATGATATGATCCAGAGCTGTCTTATCACCAAGGAGACCATCACGGACGGTGCACAGCCGGAGGTGACTCAGCGGACACAGCCGAAGACCCATAAGAGCAGGGTTCGGGAGGCTGACACTTCGAAGCGAAAGGCATAACCTATGATCATAAAGCAGGCAGAACTGGAAACAGTATGCGGCGTGACAAGTAAGCTTCCGGAGCATGATGCTCCGGAGTTTGCTTTTGCCGGGAAATCAAATGTAGGGAAGTCCTCCCTGATCAACGGTCTGATGAACCGGAAGAATCTGGCCCGGACCTCAGGGCAGCCCGGGAAGACACAGACCATCAATTTCTATCGGATCAATCAGGAATTCTATTTCGTGGATCTTCCGGGCTACGGCTTCGCCAAGGTTTCGGAGACGGAGAAGGCCAAATGGGGGAAGATGATCGAACGGTATCTCACCAAGAGCCCCACGCTGCGCCTGGTGTTCCTGCTCATCGATATCCGGCATGAGCCCGGAGCCAATGATAAGCTGATGTACAACTGGGTTCTGGAGAACGGGTTTACGCCGGTGATCATCGCCACGAAGCTGGACAAGATCAACCGCAGCCAGAAGGATAAACAGATCAAGCTGATCCGGACGGCCCTGGGCTGTGAGAAGAACGTCACTGTCATTCCGTATTCCGCTGTGACAAAGCAGGGACGGGACGAGATCCTGGACTTAATGGAAGAGAAGATCGGAGAGTAACGAAAGAAGGTCGCGGGCAACAACATTTCAATGCTGTTGCCCGCGGCCTTCTTTCGCTGTCGGCATCGGTCATCAGACGCGGAAGGAACCCCGGACTGTACCAGTGAAATGTTACAATCCGGGGTTCCTTCCGTGTTCGTCAGAGGGGAGCCGGGTGCTGCGACATTTTTCATGGCGCGGCAAACGGCTCCCCTCATATTGTTTTATTCTGTCGGATGCTCCTGATCGGAGTTTACGGCCAGCTCGTTCATCAGGTAGCTGTAGACGTCCGTGCTCTTGGCTCTCCAGTTATCGCAGATGGAGACGGCCAGTCCGCGGGTCGGAACATTGAACTTTAAGTCCAGCAGCGTATCCTTCCGCTCCTTGATGATGCACTCCACCGTGTACTCCTGATTATCATTCGGGTAGTAGTCCGCATAGATCTCGGACTCATTTTTCAGATTGATCTTCTCTTCCTTGAAGTAGTCCAGGATGTCCTGCTTGATGGGATTCGGAAGCCGGTTCTCGAAGTAGAAGAGTGCCTCTTCACCGAGATTTGTGATCTTGTAATGCTGGGTGTCACGGATCGTGCTGACGGAGATGAAACCGGAGTCGATCATTTCACTCAGTGCCTCGTGGATGTTGAACATGTTGGTATACCCGCGGTCCAGGATGAAGCTGGAGAGCTGGGTATTGGTCAGTGTATATTCATCGATTCGGTCCAGCATATACAGGATTATGATCTTGTACAGGAATAAACTGTCCATCGTCTTACCTCGTCTTCGGGAGTGTTCCGGGTTTCTGCCGTTTTGGCGGTGCAGTATAAGGATACCCCACCGCCTCTAAAATTGCAAGGAAGAATGAAAAAACAGATGATTTTCAAATGGGGATATGCTATACTGACCTTGTTATCAGCAATTTCATTCGAAGTTGTCGCGTTTATCGCGGATTTCCCAGATGGTTACATGAATAAAAACGGTTAGAGACATACTTGCTCACTAACGGTCAAAGTGTTTTGACAGGAGGTTTTATGGATTATAAGTCAAAGACGATCGCAGAGCTTCGGGAGCTGGCGAAGGAGAAGGGAATTCGGAATGTGTCCGGCATGCGGAAGCAGGAGCTGGCGGAGCTGCTTGAAAATGTAGAGAAAATGATGCGCCGTCCGGCGGAGGCACCTGTTGCAGAAGCAAAGCCGGTTGAAGAGACAAAGCCTGCCGCAGAGGCAAAGCCTGCCGCGGAGACAAGGCCGGGTGCGGAGACCAAACCGGCAGGAGCTAAGCTTGCGGCAAGACCCGGAAGGCCAAGGTCTGCAAAGCCTGCAACCACGGCGTCGCCGGTTACAAAGCCTGCAACCACGGCACCGTCAGCGCCCAAAACGGCGGAGGATAGATCGGTGGCTCCAAGACCGGCAGAGGAAAGGACGCAGGTTCAAAAACCGGCGGAGGAGCGCCCGGTTGAGGCAGCTCCGGCGGAAGCAAAGGGACAGATGTATGACGGACAGGAGTTCAATCCGCAGATGGATACGGGAAGCCGTGCGGACGGGATCCTCGAGGTTATGGCAGAAGGCTTCGGCTTTATCCGCAGCGACAATTACATGCCGGGAGAGAAGGATATCTATGTCTCGCCGGCTCAGATCCGGAAGTTCGGCCTGAAGACAGGCGATATCATCGCGGGTCCGGTGCGGAAGCGGATGCAGCCTAGCGAGAAGTTCCAGGCGCTTCTATATATCGAGTCCGTGAACGGACAGACACCGTCGGAGATCGAGAAGCGGAAGTCGTTTGACTCTCTGACGCCCATTTTCCCGGAGGACCGTATCCGTCTGGACTATAACGGCGCCCCGGTATCCCTCCGGATCGTGGATCTCTTTTCCCCCATCGGTAAGGGACAGCGTGGTATGATCGTATCCCCGCCGAAGGCAGGAAAGACCACACTCTTAAAGCAGATCGCAAAGCGGATCAGCGTGGCATACCCGGAGATCCATCTTCTGGTGCTTCTGATCGACGAGCGGCCGGAAGAGGTGACGGATATCAAGGAATCCATCGTGGCAAAGAATGCAGAGGTCATCTACTCCACCTTCGATGAGCTTCCGGAGCATCATAAGAGAGTTTCGGAAATGGTGATCGAGCGCGCAAAGCGTATGGTGGAGTCCGGAAAGGATGTGGTGATCCTGCTGGACAGCCTGACACGTCTGGCCCGGGCCTACAACCTGACGGTTACCCCCAGCGGACGTACCCTGTCCGGTGGTCTTGATCCGGCAGCGCTTCATATGCCGAAGAAGTTCTTCGGAGCTGCAAGAAACATGCGGGAGGGCGGAAGTCTTACCATCCTGGCCACGGCTCTGATCGAGACCGGAAGCCGCATGGATGATGTGGTCTTTGAGGAGTTCAAGGGAACCGGCAACATGGAGCTGGTACTGAACCGGAGTCTTTCGGAGCGGAGAGTCTTCCCGGCCATCGATATCGCAAAGTCCGGAACCAGACGGGATGATCTGCTGCTTTCCAATGATGAAAGAGAGGTGCTGGACCTTCTGCATCAGCAGCTGCGGGGAACGAAGGCGGAGGAAGCTACGGAGGAGATCATCAAGCTCTTCGGACGCACGAGGAACAACATGGAATTCCTGGACTATGCCAGGAAGATGTTCTCCCGGAGCATCAGGTAACCGGTGGGAGCGGTACATTTTCGGGCCGAAAATGTGAATAAAAAAAGCGCTTGCATTTCCGAAGGGCCTATGTTAAAATACAAAACGTTGCTGGTATAGGATCGAGGCATGCCCATCCGTGCGGCATGTAGAGTCTTATATAGGATCAGGGTCCGACACGTCGGAGCCTTATGGAAAAGGAGAGTTGAAAATGAAAGCAGGAATTCATCCGGACTACTATCAGGCAAAGGTTGTCTGCAACTGTGGTAATGAGTTCGTAACAGGTTCTACGAGACAGGAGATTCACGTAGAAATCTGCTCCAAGTGCCATTCCTTCTACACAGGTACTCAGAAGGCTGCTAAGGCACGTGGACGTATTGAGCAGTTCAACAAGAAATACGGAACACAGTAGCTCGAATAGAACTTACGAAAAAAGGTTGGGACGGAATGGTCTCAGCCTTTTTTTGCACGAAAGCATAGGATAACAATATGAAACAGGTACGAATCGGAGGGCAGGCGGTTCTTGAGGGCATCATGATGCGAGGCCCGGCCAGCTATGCTCTGGCAGTCCGGAAGCCGGACGGAGAGATCGCCCTGGAGGTGACTCCCTACAAGTCCTTCGCGGAAAAGAAGAAACTGAATAAGGTGCCCATCGTTCGCGGTGTGATCAACTTCGTTGAATCTCTTTATATCGGAATCAAAACTCTGATGCACTCCTCGGAGTATTATGAGGAGGAAGAGGAGGAGACGGAGAAGGATAAGAAGAAGGAAAAGAAGAAAGAGAAAAAGAACGAGACGCAGACTGAGAATGCGGGAGAGAAGAAAGAAGAAAAGGATAACAAGTGGTATCTGGTCGTGACTCTGATCGTATCTCTTGCATTTGCCATCGGACTCTTCATCCTGCTTCCGTCCTTCCTGGCAGGGCTTTTGCTGAAGGTGACGGAGCATCAGTGGATCGCAGATCTGGTGGAGGGAGTTCTCAGGCTTCTCATCTTTATTCTTTACATGGTCCTGATCTCCAAGATGGAGGATATAAAGCGGACCTTCATGTATCACGGAGCAGAGCATAAGGCCATCAACTGTCTGGAGGCCGGGGATGATCTTACTCCCGAGAATGTGCTTAAGCATACGCGTTTTCATAAGCGCTGCGGAACCAGCTTCGTATTTATCGTCATGATCATCAGTATTCTGGTGTTCATGCTTGTACGGACGGACATCATGTGGCTCCGGCTCCTGTCGCGGCTTCTGCTGATCCCCGTGATCGCAGGAATCTCCTACGAGGTTCTGCAGTACGCCGGACGGCATGAAAATGCATGCTCCAGGGTTCTTTCCGCCCCCGGTCTCTGGGTACAGCGGCTGACCACGAGAGAACCGGATACATCCATGGCGGAGATCGCGATCCGCGCCGTGGAAGAGGTGATCGACGTGCAGGAGTATCTGGAGTGCGTACGGAACCATTCCTTCGAAAAGTGAAGCACCTCTGTATGATTCGAGGGTGATGAATATGAAAATGTATGAAGCAAATAATCTGGGTGAGGACCTCCTTCGTAAGGCAGGGGTCCCCGACGCTGATTTTGATGCCACGGAGCTGCTGAAGTATGTGTGTAAGAAGCAGTACTTCGGAAATACAAGAGAACTGCTCACTCCGGAGCAGGAGGAAGCATATCTGGATCTGCTGGCCCTTCGGGAGCAGCGGATTCCCCTTCAGCATATTGTTGGAGAGATGTATTTTTACGGCTATCCGTTCCAAACCAGGGAGGGAGTTCTGATTCCCCGGTATGATACGGAATGTGTGGTACAAAGAGCACTGAATCTTGCACCGGACCGGAAGATCCGGTTTCTGGATCTTTGCACCGGCAGCGGATGCATGGGTATCAGCTTTTGGCTTCGCCGGCGTCGGGAGGGCTTTGCTGATACAGGCATCCTGACGGACGTTTCTCCGGAAGCGATCGCTCTTGCAAAGGAGAATCTGGAAAAGCTGAGTGTATATGGGGATCCGGTTGAATTCGGGGATGAACTGAAGGAGCGTATCGAGGTGATCCCTTCGGATCTCTTTGATGCACTGGAGGGACAGAGGTTCGACCTTATCATGTCGAATCCGCCATACATTCCTGTGTCCGAGATGGAGAATCTTATGCCGGAGGTTCGGGATCATGATCCGCGACTGGCTCTGACGGACGAAGGAGATGGCCTCGGTTTCTATCGGCGGATCGCAGCAGAGGCAAAGACCTATCTGAAGCCGGATGGATTCCTGATCCTTGAGATCGGATATGATCAGGGCAAATCGGTGCCCGAAATCCTTGGGGCTGAGGGCTTCGGAAGAGTAGAGGTTTCTAAGGACCTGGCGGGCCTGGACCGTGTGGTGACTGCGCACCGGTGACGGGGCAAAGCCGAAAAAACGGATGATAGAGCAATTAGCGAATTAAGATTAATATGGAGGAACGAAACATGTTCGACCGATTGGAAGAGCTGGTAGGTAAGCTTGCAGCGATTCAGGAAGAGCTGTCGAAGCCGGATGTGGTAAATGACCAGGCCCGGTTCAAGAAGCTTATGAAGGAGCAGAGTGATATCACTCCGATCGTTGAGAAGTACCGGGAATATAAGCAGGCAAAGCAGGATGTGGAAGACAGCCTGGCATTGATCGATGAAGAGTCCGATGAGGAGATGAAGGAGCTGGCGCGCGAGGAGCTGTCCGATGCTAAGAAGCGGATCGAGGCCTGCGAGCATGATCTGAAGGTCCTGCTTCTCCCGAAGGATGAAAATGATGATAAGAGCGTTGTGGTTGAGATCCGTGCAGGAGCCGGCGGAGATGAGGCGGCCCTGTTTGCAGGAGAACTCTTCCGCATGTATCAGAAGTACGCGGATCATTTCCGGTGGCAGACGAATATCACCTCCGGAACCGAGACCGGGATCGGCGGCTTCAAGGAAGTGGTCTTCGAGATCACCGGTAAGGGCGCATGGTCCAAGCTGAAGTACGAGTCCGGCGTGCACCGCGTTCAGCGTGTACCTGAGACGGAGTCCGGCGGACGGATCCATACCTCCACGGCCACGGTTGCAATCATGCCGGAGGCAGAGGAGGTGGACGTGCAGATCGATGAGAAGGATATCCGGATCGATGTCATGCGTGCATCCGGAAACGGCGGTCAGTGTGTCAATACCACGGACTCTGCCGTGCGTCTGACGCACATCCCCACCGGGATCGTGATCTACAGCCAGACGGAGAAGTCCCAGATCCAGAACCGTGCAAAGGCATTTGCATTGCTTCGGACCAAGCTGTACGATATAGAGCTGCAGAAGGCTCATGATGCCGAGGCAGCAGCCAGAAGAAGCCAGATCGGAACGGGAGACCGCTCCGAGAAGATCCGTACCTACAACTTCCCTCAGGGACGTGTAACGGATCACCGGATCAAGCTGACCAGCTATCAGCTGGAGAATGTCCTGAACGGCGATCTGGATGAATTCGTGGATGCCCTGACGGCAGCGGATCAGGCAGCAAAGCTGGCCAACATGGAAGGCGATGAAGCATAAAAAAGACATGGCGCTACGACCGTTTCTGTTGTAAAATGGTTAGTAGCGCTTTCTTTTTCAGGAGGTAAGGGGAATGATTTGGGTTTTTATTGCAATCGACGGAGTACTTCTGCTACTTCTGATCATTCTGTTTATAGTAACCTATAACAAGCTGGTCGCACTGAGCAAGAAGGTGGATGAGGCCTTCTCCACCATGGATATCTATCTTACAAAGCGTTGGGAGCTGATCCCGAAGCTGGTGGATGCCGTGAAGGGTTATATGGCACATGAGCAAAGAACCCTGGAGGAAATCGCGACTCTCCGCGGTCAGTCCTATGACGGCATGGATCATTCCGCAAAGATTCGGACGAATACGGTGCTTTCGAATGATCTCTATCATGTGGTTACTGTCGCAGAGCAGTATCCGGACCTGAAGGCCAGCGAGAATTTCCTTTCGCTTTCCAGGTCGCTGTATCAGATCGAGGATGAGATCGCACAGGCCCGGAAGTATTACAACGGAACCGTGCGGATGCTGAACACGAAGGTGGAGTCTTTCCCCAGTATGGTAGTTGCGAAGATCTTCGGATTCCGTTCCAGAGAAATGTATGAGGCAAAGGAGATCCAGCGCGGGGATGTGAAGGTGGATATCTGATCCTTCATTATGAGAGCGTTTTGGACAGTTTGTATGACAGAAAGGCGGAGGTGATGAGAGTCGGTTATGGAAAACATAGAATTCTGCAGGCAGGATGGTTTTTGCTCATCCTGCTCGTTGCTGTGCTTCTGTTTCAGCTTCCGGTAAATGCTGCAGAAGCGGAGGATGAGAGTGCGGTTGCAGAGAAGTCAACCCCCAGTAAGAATTACGAGTACAGGACGTATGATTATGTGATCGATGCTTATGATACGCATGTTGTCCTGCATGAGAATAATACACTGGAGGTCACCGAGAATCTGACCGTTATGATGCGGGGACAGCATCACGGGATCTACCGCCTGCTTCCGAAGAAGTGTACCGTGTTTCGCCAGGACGGGTCTTCCACAACGAAACGGATTCAGGTGACGGGTGTCTCTGCTGATGGCCCGTTTCAGACGGAAACGGAAGGGAACAATCTGAAGCTGAGGATCGGAGATGCCGCAAATACCGTGACCGGAGAACAGCATTATACGATCCATTATACCTACAATCTCGGCCGGGATCCGTTGGATGATATGGATGAGTTCTACTTCAATCTGGTGGGCTCGGAGTGGACGGCGCCGATCGGAAATATCACATTTACCATAGAGATGCCGAAGGAGTTCGATTCCAGGCTGCTCGGGTTTACGGCAGGATGGGAGAAAACGGTGAATACGCTTGGGATTTCGTGGGATGTGGATGGAACAACGATCACGGGTAAGTACAGCGATATCCTTCTTCCGGGACAGGCTCTGACGGTCCGGACGGAGCTTCCGGAGGGCTATTTTGTAGGGGCAGGCTTCCCCATCGACTGGACGGCGGTGATCCTTTACTCAGTTGTTATACTGTTTCTTATCATTTCCGTCATCCTCTGGTTTGTATTCGGGAAGGATGATATCGTGGTGGATACGGTGGAATTCTATCCCCCGGATGATCTGAACAGTCTGGACACGGCATACCTTTACAAAGGATCTGTTAAGTCCAAGGATGTTACGTCTCTTCTGATCTATCTGGCAAATAAGGGATATATCTCGATCGAGAATACGGATGACAAGCCATGCTTCCTGTCCGATAAAGCCTTCCGGATCGTTAAGCTGAAGGATTATGACGGAGATAATCCGGAGGAGAAGACCTTTATGAACGGCATGTTCATGTTCAAGAAGCCGGTGGACGGAAAGGTCTCGGTTACCTCGGGTCAGTTGTATGGAAAATTCTACAAGACAACAGAATCGATTCTCGGAGCCATGAACAGAAAAGAAAAGCAGGATGCGGTATTTGAATCGAATCTTGGCGCGAAGAGACTGCCGATTCTGATCATGCTGGTTTTGTCTCTCCTCATTCTGGGAGCAGCTCCGTTCATCGGAGGACTGGGACATGAGATCGCATTTGCAATACTGTTTGTGTCATTAATTGCGACCATTGCTTTTGTAGTTGCATTTTACCGGAAGGGAAAGGGGTATTCCGCTGAGAAAAGCTCCGTGTTCCGGGATCTGATCTACAATCTGAAGCATGATACCTATCGGGTAGTAATCGGTTTTCTGGTGTTCCTGGTTGTGGCAACCGTACTTGTGGTCCGGTATCTTCCGACATTTCTGGATCATAAGATCTATTTTTACGGTTTCTTCGCAGGGATTCCCTGCATCCTGGGGATGGTCATCTGTTACTTCTATATGCCGCGGCGGACGGAGTATGGAATTAAAATGCTGGGGCGGATCAACGGGTTCCGGAATTTTCTGATGGTTGCAGAGAAGGACGAGCTGGAACAGCTGGTGATGGAGGATCCGGAGTACTACTATAAGATCCTTCCGTACACCTATGTGCTTGGGGTGTCGGACACGTGGATCAGGAAATTTGAAGTGATCCAGATGACGGCGCCGACGTGGTATGTCGGAACCTATACGGACACCTCGGATTTCTCCTTCTTTTTGGATCATGCCATGGAAACCACGGATCGTGCCATGACTGTCCGTTCCCACGGAGGATCAGACGGCAGTTCGTACAGCAGTAGCTCGAGCGACGGTGGCGGTGGCTTCTCCGGCGGAGGCTGGGGAGGCGGAGGCGGCGGTGTCTGGTAAGGATACGGCCGTGACAGGAAAGAAACGGAGGAGGATTTCGACAATGATTCAGGGAAGGATATACCGAAGACGGATGATCGCTATCGTGCTTCTTATGGCTGCACTTCTTCTTGCGGCAATGCCCGGCTTCCCCGTTCATGCAGAGGAGGACGTTGCAGAGCCTGCAGCGACAACGCCCAGTCAGGTGGATAAGTACCGGAACCGGGATTATGTGATCGATGGCTATGACATCCATGTGAAGCTGAAGGAAAACAATGAGATGGAGATCACCGAGGATCTGACGGTGTGGTTCAATGAGAAACGGCACGGGATCTACCGTACCCTTCCGCTTCGGAATACGGTGCGGCGTCAGGACGGGACCTCCACGGAGAATCGTGCAAAGGTAAAGGACATATCCGTAAATGCCAACTTCGAGACGGAGACGGAAGGGACCAACCTGAAGATCAAGATCGGAGATGCGGATAAAACGGTGATCGGAGAGCAGTATTACTCCATCCGGTACACCTATAAGCTGGGTAAGGATCCGCTGAAAGGAAAGGATGAATTCTACTTCAATCTGGTGGGTTCGGAGTGGACGAGTCCCATCGGGAATATTACATTTACCATCGAGATGCCGAAGGATTTCGACGCCTCCAAACTGGGCTTTTCAGCCGGGTGGGTCAACCGCGCTGACAGCACCGGCGTTACCTGGGAGGTGAAGGGAACCACCATCCGTGGCAGTTACAACGGGATCATTGAACCCGGACAGGCCCTCACCGTCCGGACAGAGCTGCCGGAGGGATACTTTGTGGATGCAGGCTTTGAGAATACAGCTCTGGATATCATCTGCTTCGGTCTTCCGATCCTGTTCCTGATCATTTCCCTGTTCCTCTGGTTTAAATACGGCCGGGATGACATGGTAGTGGAAACCGTGGAGTTTTATCCTCCCAACGGCATTAACAGTCTGGATGCGGCATACTATTATAAAGGTGAGGTGGGTTCCAGGGATGTGACATCCCTGCTGATCTACCTTGCAAATAAGGGATATATCCGGATCGAAGAGACGGAGGAGAAGGCAATCTTCCGCATGAAGAAGA
Source organism: uncultured Lachnospiraceae bacterium (assembly GCA_902760755.1). GTDB lineage: Bacteria > Bacillota > Clostridia > Lachnospirales > Lachnospiraceae > Eubacterium_Q. The sequence continues at coordinate 19,076 of CACWHK010000035.1, forward strand.
CCATCCGGATCACGGAGCTTAAGTATTATGACGGAACTGACCCGAATGAGCTGCAGTTTCTTGCAGGGCTTTTCAAGGGCATAAAGAAGACACCGAATGGCGTCCGGTCCGTCACGGTGGGACAGCTCTATGACAAATTCTATACAACGACCAATCATATCCTTCACGAGGAACAGAAGAAATCAAAGGAGCTCTTCGAAAGTAACACCGGCGGAAAATCGGTGCTGATCATGCTGATGATCCTGGCTTCCGCAGTGCTGATCTCACTTCCGCCGATCTTAACCTATGACATGCCATTTACGTTGATCTATATCCTGTTCCCGATCTTCGGATTCACTGTCTGCTTCAGTGCGATCCTGGGAGGAAAGGGCAAGGGACGTCGAAAAGGAAAAATGAAGCAGGGAACCCTGCTTGGGACCATCATCGCCGGATTCTTCGGTCTGGTTTTTGGACTGGTTCCGCTGATCATAGTGATCTTCCCGCTGCTTGAAGAGAATACCTTCCACATGGTGGGCTTCTTCCTGGGCCTTGGATGTATCATTGGCATGGTCATCTGCTTTATCTATATGCCGAAGCGGACTCCCTTCGGGATCGAAATGCTGGGGCGTCTGGAGGGCTTTAGGAACTTCCTTATTGTTGCGGAGAAGCAGCAGCTGGAGCAGCTGGTCATGCAGGATCCCACGTATTTCTACCGCATTCTTCCGTATACCTACGTGCTGGGTGTTTCGAATAAATGGATCGAGAAGTTTGAGCAGATCCAGATGGAAGCTCCGGACTGGTATTATGGATCTTATTACGGTATCCACGGGTTCGGGGATGCCATGGACCGTACCATGAATACGGCCACAAGAGCGCTTACCTCCAGTCCGTCGGAGAGCTCCGGCGGAGGTGGCGGAGGAGGTTCCACGGGCGGCGGATTCTCCGGCGGAGGGTCCGGCGGAGGCGGTGGCGGCTCCTGGTAGAATTATCAAAATTCTGCCATTCATCCGACAAATATGGCTTCTTGTAAAAACATGAAAAAAGTGGTTGACATTGCCGGGACTCGGTGGTAATATGTAAAAGCTGTCGCACGAAAGACATCGAAGACGGACACCAACGCGACGGCTTTTATAATGCTCTTTCACAATTTAATACCATAGCAACCCCGAAAAATTCTTTTAAATTATTTTTCGGATGAAAATCCTTTTTAAAACAGTAATTACAGGATTGTCAAAATCGCACAGCGATTTATGATCCAAGGATTACAAATTCTTTTTTGAG
>CACWHK010000036.1 GCA_902760755.1 uncultured Lachnospiraceae bacterium
TGGATGCCGGGGGACGGCGCTCCAGCTGGAGTGACGCAGAGCTGGAGAAGCTGCAGCAGGCATACGAGCGGATGGAAGAGAAGGAAAGAAACAAGAACTCCGACAGTTCGGATGACGACGGACGGAGACGGAGCTTTTAAAATAGCAGGAAGGCCGCAGGGTACATTAGTGAAATGTTGTACCCTGCGGCCTTCTTTTGTCATCCTGAGCAAGGCGGACGCAACAGCCCGAAAATCTCCCTGACAGGATTCTTCACCGCTGTGCGGTTCAGAATGACATGGAAGCTGTGGTCTATGATCCCTTAGGAGTAGTAGGCAATCCTTCTTTTGTGGCGTTCGTCGTTGGAGAACGGTGTATCCAGGAAGGTATCGATGATCATAAGCGCCAGGCCGGGGCCCACGACGCGTGCCCCCATGCAGAGGATGTTGGCGTCGTTATGCTCTCTGGTAGCCTTGGCGGAGAAGACATCATGACAGAGTGCGGCACGGATGCCGGGCTCTTTATTTGCGGCCATGGACATGCCGATGCCGGTGCCGCAGATGAGGATTCCAAGTTCTGCCTCACCGCTGTGGATGAAGTCCGTTACCTTCTTTGCATAAATGGGATAGTCGCAGGATGCTGCGGAATCGCAGCCGACGTCGGTTACGTCAAATCCGCGTGCAGCCAGGTGCTCCAGCACCTCATGCTTTAATTCATATCCTCCGTGGTCGCAGCCGATGGCAAGCTTCATGGATTGATCCTCCTGAAAATATGCATTCCTCATGTCATTCTGAGCGAAGCGAAGAATCCTAAGAGATGGGATCCTTCACCGCCTGTGGCGGTTCAGGATGACATATGCTTGTCATTCTGAGCACACAGTGCGAAGAATCTCCCGGGTTCCGGTGACAGGATCCTTCTCCGCCTGTGGCGGTTCAGGATGACAAGGGTATCTCGAAATTGCGTGTAAAATAGCGTTAGTCTGTAACGAATTATAGCAGATAGCCGGGCATACCGCAATGTCAGATTCCACGTGGTGAGAGGTTGTGTTGCTATACGCTGATCACGCGGTGTCCCGCGGCCTTCACCAGTCGGTTCATGATGGCGGAGCCAAGGGCATCCCGCCGGAAGCTCTCGCTGTAGATCACTTCGCAGCCCAGGGTATCGCAGGTGCGAAGGGCTCCGTAGAGGTGAGCAGCCACGGTCTGACCGTCATCCACATCTCCCAGCAGGATCTTATGAAAATGCGGCACCTCCGTCAGCGAATCGTAGGCGGATGCATGCTCTCCGGTGGTAAGGATCGCGGTTTCGCGTTCCTCCGCCAGAGCTTCCTTCGTCAATCGCAGGATTTCAGCAGTTACAGCCTGAGTTACCTGCTCCGGATGCTCCCGGTCCGTGATGATGGAAAGTGTTCCGTGAGGTGCGTAGTGGGTATAGCGCATGCCCGGTGCCTTCGGATGCTGCATGACCGTATCCTCCGCAGGAAGGTCGGAATTCTTGCCCGGAGACCCTGCTGAGCCGGACTGCCCGATAGCTCGCGCTATGCCAGCCCGGTCATCCGTCTGCCCGTTAGCTCGCGCTATGCCAGCCCGGCCATCCGTCGGTCCGGTAGAGTCCGATATGTCAGTTTGGTCATCTGTCTGTCCGGTAGATCCCGATAGGTCAGCCGGGTCATCCGTCTGCCCGGCAGATTCTTGTGTTTTGGCGCTGTCTGTCGTGGTTGCGGTGCTCGCAGTTACGGCTCCAGCCCCACCCAGCACCTCCGCATCCAGCTGCTCCAGTGAAGGATCCAGCTCCACAGGTCCGACGATGGCGGACAGCATCTCCCGGGTGATATAGCCGGGACGCAGGATCATGGGGACTTCCCCGGTCAGGTCCACGATGGTGGATTCAATCCCGATCCCCACCGGACCTCCGTCCAGGATCATGTCGATGGCTCCGAAGAGGTCTTCCCGTACGTGCTCTGCCGTGGTGGGAGAGGGCCTGCCGGAGCGGTTCGCACTGGGGGCAGCCACGTAGACCCCCGAGCGGCGGATCATTTCCATGGCAGCGGGATGCGAGGGCATCCGGATCGCTACGGTGGAGAGCCCGCCGGTGGTAGCGTCGGGTACCACGGGTTTCTTCCTAAGAATGATGGTCAGCGGGCCGGGCCAGAAGGCTTCCATCAGCATGACGGCAGTCTCGGGAACCTCCTCTGCCAGCTTCCATACATCCGCCTTGTCAGCGATGTGGACGATTAGCGGGTTGTCCGAGGGACGTCCCTTGGCTGCGTAGATCCGCATGGAAGCGGAGGGGTCCAGCGCGTCGCCCCCCAGGCCGTACACGGTCTCCGTGGGAAATGCAACAAGCCCGCCCTGCTGCAGGATCTTTGCGGCAAGATCGATGGAAGCGGCTGCCTCATCCGGTTGATTTTGATCATAAGTACAAAGGATTGTATCCATAGTAGGTTGTGTCATCCTGTAGATGTTAAAATCTGTAACAATTAGTGCCTTAATAGGTATAACATGTTACGAAGCATGGCGCAAGTCCGGCTTTGAAAAATTACGAAAAATCCCGAAAAATATGAAGAATTGGGGTTGACAGAAACTGTTACGATTGCTATAATGCTCATGTAACAAATTTGTAACAAATACCGTAATCATTTAATGATTCGTTAATAAATACCACAAGATATTGTTTTATGTAAATCACCAGGAGGTTTATCATGTATAAGCGGTCCAGGAAAATCTTGGTAACAGGACTTGCAACGGGCTTAATTCTTACATCTTTCGTATTTCCGGCAGTCGCAGTAAGTGATATCAGTAATGTCAGCATATCCGCAATGGTTGAGGATTATATAACGGAATCCGCATCCGAGGATCCCATCACGGAGCTGGTTGGCCCCACAGTAATCCCCGAGGTCAAGGCGGCAGACGTAAGTCAGAAGGAGACGAATCCCATCGAAGGCGCTAAGCCGGAGGAGCAGGCTGCAGCAGAGGAAACTGCAGCAAAGGCGGAAGAAACCGCAGTTGAAACCGTAAAGTACCCGCAGTTCAAGGATCGTGTGATCGTTAAGATCGACAGTGGTGTCCTGAATATCCGTGCAACCGGGGATCCGGATGCTGAGATCGTCGGAACCATCGACCGCGCAGGAATCGCACTTGTAGAAGAGAAGGGCAACGGCTGGACCAAGATCGGCTCCGGAAACTGCGAGGGCTATGTAAAGAACGATTACATCGCATTCGGCGATGACGCAGGCGAGTGGGCAGAGGCCAACAACATCCCGAAGTACATCAAGGTACAGGGCAACGGCCTTCGCGTTCGTAAGGAAGCAAGCTCTGACGGCGAGATTCTGGACGCTGTTTATGAAAATGAGACCTATTCCGTTCTCAGTCAGACCGACGGATGGGTGAAGATCGAAATGTATGACGGAACCGTAGGTTACGTCAGCGAAGACTACGTAGAGGTTCGCTTCGAGACCCCGCGGGCTAAGACCGTGGAGGAGATCGAGGAGATGCGCCGGGCTGAGGAAGAGGATGCCCGCCGCGAGAAGGCTCGTCAGGAGGCTGAGGAGCAGGCAAAGAAGGAATCCAACAGCAGCAGCTCGGGAAGCAGCAGTAGCAGCTCCGAGAACAATGCAGCAAAGCGTTCCGAGGAGCGGATCCAGAGAACCGAAGAGATCAAGAAAGAAAATGAAAGCACCATCACGGATGATGACGATGATATCGTGACCTCAACGCACTCCGAGCTTCGTGCGGACATGGTAGCTTATGCAAAGCAGTTCCTGGGAAATCCGTATGTATACGGCGGAACCTCCCTGACAAACGGTTGTGACTGCTCCGGATTCACCATGCGGATCTATGAGCACTTCGGTTACAGCATCCCCCGTGCCGGCGGTCAGAGAACCTTCGGTAAGCTGATCAAGGTATCCGAGGCACAGCCCGGTGACCTGGTCTTCTATGATGGCCATGTAACCATGTATATCGGAGACGGTAAGGTCATCCATGCAAGCAGTGAGAGAACCGGTATCATCATTTCCTCCCTGTCCTACAGCGGAACACCGCTCTTTGCAAGAAACATCATTGATGCATATTAAGATGCATAAACAAAGCCATTTAACTATTTGAATTTCTCATAATCACCTCCCCGAAAGCCGTTCATTCCGCGTTAGGATGGGCGGCTTTCCCGCATGTTGATAGCATTACGCGGGAAAAAGTGTCTGACTTTTCATTTTCTCCGTTATGTACAAATTTACCCACAAAACCATGTTCGGTTGACTATAATATACAACCAAGTTATCCACAAAACTGTGGATAACTTGGGGTTAAAAATAAACGGTTTTACGTTATTCACAGAATTATCCACATTATCAACAGGTTTTTGACTTGACATAACGAGTGTTCCACATGTTCGATTCCCTTTCGGCCAGAGAAAAAAGTGCCGAAATTTCCATTTTACATAAAGTGAAACCGAAGTTTTCCAAGGATTTCGTTTCGGAAAATGTGAAAACTGTCAGACAAGTCGCGGGCGTACTTTGTTGTTGATAGAACAGGTACCTTATGATATAATACGAAGTAGGTGACTCCATGAAACCGAGGGGGGTTTTACGGGTCCCGTCGACTTTACAGGAGAAGGAGTGAGGCATTATGAATTACATGATCAGTGGCAAGAACATCGACGTAACAGAAGGTTTAAAGCAGGCAGTCTACGATAAATTAGGAAGATTGGAAAAGTTCTTCAACGAGGACACAAATGCACAGGTTACATTCTCGGTAGAGAAGGAGCGCCAGAAGATTGAGGTTACGATCCCCATGAAGGGTCACATCATCCGTGCAGAGCAGGTCAGCGACGATATGTATGTATCCATCGACATGGTTGTTGAGATCATCGAGCGTCAGGTGACACGTTATAAGAAGCGGATCGTGGATCAGGAGCAGGATGCGGCATTCTTCCAGAATCAGTTCCTGGAAGAGGAGGATGACAGCGATGCAGACGATATCAGCATCATTCGCAGCAAGCGTTTCGCAGTAAAGCCCATGTATCCGGAGGATGCATGTGTACAGATGGAGCTTCTCGGCCACAACTTCTACGTATTCCGCAATGCGGAGACCGACGAGGTAAATGTTGTATATAAGAGAAAGGGCAACACCTACGGTTTGATCGAGCCCGAGTTCTAAAACAGTTTCTGATTAATAAATAACAGAGAGGGAAACAGCCTTCGACGAGAGTCGGGGCTGTTTTTCCCTTTATATTGAAGGAAAAAGACTTGCCTTGCCCATTGATTAATGATATAGTAGTGGGGTTAAAGTAACATTTATCGGATTATTTCGGACAGAATGAGTTAAGAATCTATTGAGATTTTGGAGGACAGATATGGGTCTTGGTACAGCGCTTTTCGGTACGCACAGTGAGCGTGAACTGAAAAGGATCGATCCGATCATCAAGAAGATCGAGTCGATGGACGAGGAGATGCAGGCGCTCTCCGACGAGGAGCTTAAGGCGAAAACCGCAGAATTTAAAGAGCGTCTTGCGAACGGGGAGACACTGGATGATATCCTCCCGGAGGCATTTGCCGTAGTTCGTGAGGCGGACTTCCGTGTGCTTGGGATGAAGCCCTTCCGGGTTCAGCTGATCGGTGGTGTGATCCTGCATCAGGGTCGTATCGCAGAGATGCGTACCGGTGAAGGTAAGACACTGGTTTCCACACTTCCTGCATACCTGAACGCACTTGAGGGCGAGGGTGTGCACATCGTCACGGTCAACGACTATCTGGCAAAGCGTGATGCGGAGTGGATGGGTGCAGTACACCGCTGGCTGGGTCTTACGGTCGGCGTGATCCTGAACTCCGACACGAATGATCAGCGTCGGGAAGCATACAAGTGTGATATTACCTACATTACAAATAACGAGCTGGGATTTGATTACCTGCGTGACAACATGGTGATCTACAAGGAGCAGCTGGTACAGCGCAGCCTGCACTACTGCATCATCGACGAGGTCGACTCCGTCCTGATCGATGAGGCCCGTACCCCGCTCATCATTTCCGGACAGAGCGGAAAGTCTACCGACATTTATAAGATGTGTGATTATATCGCACGCCGGATGAAGCGCGGTACCGCTTCCACCGAGATCAGCAAGATGGATGCCATCATGGGCAACGCCGTGAAGGAAGACGGTGATTTCCTTGTAAATGAGAAGGACAAATATGTGGTTCTTACTGAGCAGGGTGTAGCTGAGATCGAGAAGTTCTTCCATATTGAGAACCTTGCGGATTCCGAGAATATCGAGATCCAGCATACCATGCTGCAGGCCCTGAAGGCACATGCGCTGATGCACAGAGACCAGGATTACGTGGTGAAGGATGATGAGGTCCTGATCGTCGACGAGTTCACCGGCCGTATCATGCCGGGCCGTCGTTTCAACGATGGTCTGCACCAGTGTATCGAGGCAAAGGAGAATGTTAAGGTAAAGCGTGAGTCCAAGACTCTGGCCACCATTACCTTCCAGAATTTCTTTAATAAATATGTGAAGAAGGCCGGCATGACCGGTACGGCACAGACCGAGGAGAACGAGTTCCGTGAGATCTACAGCATGGACGTAGTGGTTGTTCCCACAAACCTCCCGATTGCCCGTATCGATGAGGATGACGCCATCTTCAAGACCAAGAAGGAGAAGCTGAATGCCATCATCGACGAGGTGGTTGCAACCCACGAGAAGGGTCAGCCTGTCCTGGTTGGTACCGTAAATATCGACTCCTCCGAGGAGCTTTCCAAGCTGCTGCAGAAGCGCGGCGTGGAGCATAAGGTGCTGAATGCGAAGTACCATGAGCTGGAGGCTGAGATCATCGCAGATGCAGGCCAGATGGGTCATGTAACCATCGCAACGAACATGGCAGGTCGTGGTACGGATATCAAGCTGGGTGAGGGCGTAAAGGAGCTGGGTGGCCTGAAGGTCATCGGTACCGAGCGTCATGAGTCCCGTCGTATCGATAATCAGCTGCGTGGACGTTCCGGACGTCAGGGAGACCCGGGACATTCCAAGTTCTACCTGTCTCTGGAGGACGATCTGATGCGTCTCTTCGGTTCCGAGCGTGTCATGCGTGTGTATGATGCCCTGCGTATTCCGGAGGGTCAGGAGATCCAGCATAAGACCATTACCCGTTTCGTTGAGAAGGCTCAGAAGAAGATCGAGTCCAACAACTTTGCAATCCGTAAGAACCTGCTGGAGTATGACCAGGTGAACAACGACCAGCGTGAGGTGATCTACGCCGAGCGCCGGAAGGTTCTGGATGGTGAGGATATGCATGAGACCGTCTACAAGATGGTTCAGGATACTGTGTCTCTTTACGTGGATAAGGTTGCTTCCGATGAGGTTCCCGCGGCAGAGTGGGATCTGCAGGAGTTAAATGATACGCTTCGCCCCATCGTTCCGCTGGCGAAGATCACGCTGACGGACGAGGAGAAGGAAGGCGGACGTGTGGAGGCCTTCAAGGAGCGACTTCTGGAGGAGACCCGAGAGCTTTACGATCAGAAGGAAAAGGAGATCACCGAGGCAGGCGGAGACATGCGCGAGATCGAGCGTGTTGCCCTGCTGAAGGTTGTTGATATGAAGTGGATGGACAACATCGATGACATGGCGCAGCTGCGTCAGGGTATCGGTCTTCAGTCCATGGGCGGACGTGATCCGGTAGTTGAGTATAAGCTGGCCGGTTACGATATGTTCAATGCCATGATGGAGTCCATCAAGGAGGATACCGCCCGTTTCATCATGCATATCGCCATCCGTCGGGCAGAGGATGGTCCGTCCCAGGGTCCTGCAGCGGGTCCGGGTCCGAGACCTGCAGGTCCTGCGGAAGAGGATGACGGCGGAAAGTTCGGCCCCAGCGAGGTCATGGAGCATGGCCCGGCAGGCCCGGAGGGTGAAGAAGGACCCGACGAAGCAGGTCCGGGAGGCCCGGCCGGTCCGGGCAGAATGACGGCTGAGGATGTCCGGAAGAACAATGCAGCGATCCAGAGACTGGTTCGCCGCGAGGCTGTTGCCAAGGTAACAGGTACCAATAAGGATGAAACCGTAAAGAAGGGTCCGGTCAAGAAGGACAAGAAGATCATGCCGAATGATCCGTGTCCGTGCGGCTCGGGACTGAAGTATAAAAAGTGTTGCGGAAAATGACCTTCTTCGTCGCAAAGCGACGAAGAAAGCTGCGAATCTGCAAAGCAGATTCGCTAGGTGGAGCTTGGCATGCGGAGTTGCCGCAGGCAACGCAGCGTGACAAGCGAACCCTGGGCGTGGTCGGATTGCAGGAGATTAAATCATGTTAGCGATAGACGAATACAAATTCAAATTAAGTGAATACACCGCCCCGCTGGACGAGGTTCGTCAGTCGCTGGACATTTCCGGGAAGCAGGCGAGGATCGCCGAGCTGGAGAAGCGGACCGAGGAGCCGGGCTTCTGGGAGAACATCCAGGAGAGCGGCAAGGTCATGAAGGAGATCAAGAACCTGAAGGACACCATCGCGGACTACGACAAGCTCTACAGTTCCTACGAGGATATCGGAGCCATGCTGGAAATGGCGGAAGAGGCCGGGGACGACGAGCTGGTGGAGGAAGCAGGTCAGATGCTGGAGGAGTTCAGCGAGACCTTCGATGAGTTCCGCATCGCAACTCTGCTCTCCGGAGAATTCGATGAGAACAATGCGGTTCTCACCATCCATGCAGGTTCCGGCGGAACCGAGTCCTGCGACTGGGCAAGCATGCTTTACCGCATGTACACCCGCTGGGCAGACAAGCATAAGTTCGAGGTAGAGGTGCTGGATTATCAGGACGGTGACGAAGCCGGGATCAAGTCCGTTACATTTCAGGTGAACGGATACCACGCTTACGGGTACCTGAAGTCCGAGAAGGGCGTGCACCGTCTGGTGCGTATATCCCCTTTCAATGCCGTGGGCAAGCGCCAGACATCCTTTGTATCTCTGGATGTCATGCCGGAGCTGGATGATAATATCGATATCGAGATCAATGAAGCGGATATCAAGATGGATACCTACCGGTCCAGTGGTGCCGGCGGGCAGCATATCAATAAGACCTCATCGGCCGTGCGTCTGACACACATCCCCACGGGAACCGTGGTGGCCTGCCAGAACGAGCGCTCCCAGTTCCAGAACCGGGACAAGGCCATGAAGATGCTGAAGGCAAAGCTCTATCTTCTGGAACAGCAGAAGAATATGGATAAGATCAACGGGATCCGTGGCGAGATCACGGACAATGCCTTCGGAAGTCAGATCCGGTCCTATGTGCTCCAGCCCTACACGCTGGTAAAGGATCACCGGACCAACTGCGAGGTGGGCGATGCGCAGCGCGTGCTGGACGGAGGGATCGATCCCTTCATCAACGCATACCTGCGTGACCAGGCGATTAGCGGGAATGATTCCCGGTAACAAGCGTGAGACACCACGCGGCGCGGATGGTTCACGGCCGGCGGAACGGTGGGAATCATCATAGAATAACAAGGGAGGTGACTCCATGATAAATGTAGCAGTACTCGGTTACGGAACCGTCGGAAGCGGTGTGGTAAAGATTCTTACGGAGAATCATTCCCATGTCAGCCGCAGAGCCGGCGAAGAGATCAACCTGAAATATGTTCTGGATCTTCGGGAGTTCCCCGGTGATCCGGTGGAGAAGGTCCTGGTCCATGACTATGACATCATCGTAAATGACCCGGAAATCCGCGTCATTGCTGAGGCCATGGGAGGACTGGAGCCGGCATATACATTTGCAAAGAAGGCTCTGGAGAAGGGCATCAGCTTCTGCACCTCCAACAAGGTACTGGTGGAAGCAAAGGGTGCCGAGCTGATCGAGATCGCGAAGGAGCATAACGCAAACTTCTTCTTCGAGGCCTCCGTGGGTGGCGGAATTCCCATCATCCGCCCCATGATCGAGTGCCTTACGGCAGATCATTTTGATGAGATCTCCGGAATCCTGAACGGAACCACAAACTTCATGCTGACCAAGATGGCAGACGAGGGTGTGGCTTACGATGAGGTTCTGGCAGAGGCACAGGCCCTTGGCTATGCAGAGCGTAATCCCGAGGCAGACGTGGAAGGCCACGATGCCGGCCGGAAGATCGCGATCCTGGCGTCCCTGGCAGGCGAGAAGCAGGTAAGCTTCGAGAACCTCTCCATGGAAGGGATCACGAAGATCACGGCTGCTGATTTCGAATATGCACGTTCCCTGGAATCCGTGATCCGGCTGCTGGGAACCGCACGGGTGAAGGACGGAAAGCTCTACGTGATCGTAGCTCCGTTCATCGTTCCGTCCACGGACCCGCTCTACGCGGTAAACGGTGTTTACAACGCCATCAAGCTGCATGGCGATATGCTTGAAAATGTAATGTTCTACGGACAGGGTGCCGGCAAGGAGGCAACTGCCAGTGCAGTGGTTTCCGACATCCAGGACTGTGTCCGGAGACTGGGAACGCACAGGGAGATCCTGTGGAGTAAGGAACCTGCAGAGCTGGGAGACATCAGGGAATATCCCTTCCGCTTCCTGGTACGCGTGGAGGACGGCGACGCAGAGAAGCTGACTGCATTTGCGAATGCACTCGGCGGCCCGGGCCGTCTTGTGGCACCGAGAGGTGTGAGCGGTGAGGCAGCCTTCCTGACGAAGGCCATGACCGAGAATGCACTGGACGCAGCGGTTGCATCCGCAGGCGTGAATGTGATCTCGCGCATTCGCCTTTCCCGGTAGCCTGTCATCCGGAGCGAAACAAAGTGGAGCGAAGGATCCTGTCACGAAGTCAGGAGAATCTTCGCGACTGAGGTCGTTCAGAATGACATAGAGTAGTGAGATAATTCCGCCACCCGGCAAAGGGCGTGCGTGGATAAGGAGGAATACATATACCATGCTGGTAGTAAAGAAGTTCGGAGGTACCTCGGTTGCCAACAAAGAGCGTATCTACAATGTGGCAAACCGTTGTATCGAGGAGTACAAAAAGGGAAATGATGTGGTCGTTGTTCTATCCGCGATGGGAAAGTACACTGACGAGCTGATCACCATGGCGAAGGACATCAACGAGAACCCGCCGAAGCGTGAGATGGACATGCTTTTCACCATCGGCGAGCAGATGTCGGTAGCCCTGATGTCCATGGCTATGGCAAATCTCGGTGTTCCGGCCATCTCACTGAATGCATTTCAGGTTGCGATGCACACCACATCCGTATACGGAAATGCGCGGCTCAAGCGTATCGACTGCGAGCGCATCCGCAACGAGCTGGAGCAGCACAAGATCGTGATCATCACCGGTTTCCAGGGTGTGAACAAGTATGATGACTATACCACCCTCGGACGCGGCGGTTCCGATACCACGGCAGTGGCCCTGGCAGCGGCGCTTCACGCAGATAAGTGCGAGATCTACACCGACGTAGACGGTGTCTACACCGCAGATCCGCGGATCGTCAAGACCGCGCGGAAGCTGGATCAGGTAACCTATGATGAAATGCTGGAGCTGGCAACCCTGGGTGCGGGTGTTCTCCACAACCGCTCCGTAGAGCTGGCGAAGAAATACGGCGTACAGCTGGTTGTACGCAGCAGTCTGAATACGAACGAAGGAACCGTTGTTAAGGAGGGACATAAGATGGAGAAAATGATCGTAAGCGGCGTAGCATGTGATACGGATGCCGCAAGAGTAGCAGTGATCGGCGTAAAGGATGAGCCGGGCGTTGCATTTAAGCTGTTCAATGCACTGGCGAAGGCCAATATCAATATCGATATGATCCTCCAGTCCGTAGGCCGTGAGGGAACCAAGGATATTACCTTCACCTGCGGCACTGCAGATGCAGATGAGGCAGCGAAGATCATCGCAGACAACATGGAGTGCCAGTCCATCGACGTGAACAAGGAAGTGGCAAAGGTATCCATCGTCGGTGCCGGCATGCAGACAAATGCAGGTGTGGCTGCGAAGATGTTCGAGGCTCTGTATGATGCCAACATCAACATCCGCATGATCTCCACATCCGAGATCCGCGTCACCGTTCTGATCAACGAGAAGAACACCGAGCGTGCAATGAACGCCATTCATGACAAGTTCGACCTCGGAAACAGTAACTAAGCGAAAAAAGCATCGGCTTCGGCCGGTGCTTTTTCTTGCACAGGATTGGGTCGTGGTGTATGATAAACAGTGAGGAGACAGGGGACGGTTCTCTGTCTTAGCTTCGGGAAGTTGTGGAGGAGAAGGAAATGAGCAACGATTCGAAACGTACGGATTATATCAGCTGGGATCAGTATTTTATGGGGATTGCCCTGCTGTCGGCGGAGCGGTCGAAGGACCCGAACACTCAGGTGGGGGCCTGTATCGTCGGAGAAGATAACCGGATCCTGTCCGTGGGCTACAACGGCATGCCACAGGGCTGCGAGGATGATGATATGCCCTGGGGCCGGGACGGCTCAGCGCTGGATTCCAAGTATATGTTTGTCTGCCATGCAGAGCTGAACGCGATCCTAAACTACCGGGGTACCGGTTCCATGAAGGGAGCGCGGGTGTATGTGACCCTGTTCCCCTGCAATGAATGTGCGAAGGCCATCATCCAGAGTGGCATCACGGAGGTGGTTTACCGGGAGGATAAGTATGCGGATTCCGAGTCCACTATAGCCTCCAAGCAGATGTTTGACCGTACCGGAGTGCGTTACCGTCAGCTCCCCCCCGCAGGGAAGCGGATCAGCCTGGATATATAGCCGAAAAATAGCTTTAAAATGCCCGATTTCTGTGAGGAATCGGGCATTTTTCAGTTGTATTATAAGGCGCTAAGCCGTATAATCAAAGTGAGTTAGTATGCCCGTTTGGGGACGGGCGGTTTGGTATGTTCAGGATGGGTTTTATGAGTAAGAAAAAGAAGATTATTTTATTGGTGAGCCTGGTTGCGGTCCTAGCGATTGCAGCTGTGGTTCTTATTTTTGTTTTTAAGGAAAAGGGCTACCGGCTGCTGAAGGTGTACGAGGTGGAAGGCGATGCCAACGTCGCAAGGGAAGGCATCGGAGATATAGAGCCCTACAACAACATGGTGCTGGAATCCGGGGACCGGGTATCCCTGAGGACCGGAGACATGTGCCTAAAGGCGGATGAAGATAAGTACATTTACATGGAGGAAGGGACGGAGCTGATCCTGAAGGCTACCGGTACCAGCGAGAACAGCCGGACTACCATCGACCTTCTGTCCGGAGCCATCACGAACGACGTACAGAATAAGCTTTCAGAGGAATCCTCCTACGAGGTGAACACACCGAACTCCACCATGATGATCCGCGGAACCATCTTCCGTGTGGCTGTATACGAGGAGAACGGAATTAAGTATACGAGAGTCACGACATTTGAGGGACGCGTCGTTACGAAGCTGATCCGCAAAGACGGAACCGTTTCAGACGAAGAGGTTGTGATCGAGAAGGGGAAGGAAGTCCTGATCTATGAGGATGAAAATACCGTCGATTACGTATCCGATCCGAAGGATATCGACTTTGCAACCGTACCGAACAAGGTACTTGAAGTCTTAAGAGGCGCAAAGAAGGATGGACGTGATGTGGCACTGCTCACCGGCAGCGCAACCGTAACCTTTATGTACAACGGGAAGGTCTTCGGAACACAGACCGTTCCCATTGGGGGAAAGGCAACCAGACCGACGCTGAAGCCGGCCAAGACCGGAGACTGGGCGTTTGATTTCGAGAATCAGACGATCAACGGGGACACCACCATAGAATGGAAGTAAGGAGGAGCATGGCATATGAAATATGAAAAGCAGATGCGATTGAAAAGACTGATCGCCATCGTTCTTTCGATTGCCATGGTGGTTGGAAGTATCTATGTCGGACGCTCTACAAGCGAGGCGGCGGATGAACTGATCTACTCCTATCATGAGGGGACTACTCAACTTTCGGCGACAACCAAAATCACTGAAAAAGATGGGCAGCCTGTAACGTTGAAGGAACTTAATAAGCTTATTCTGTCGGATTATGCAGTGGTTGAGATTCTTCCGGATGAAGATGAGCTAACGGTGGGAAATGAAGATCTGACAATTATTCTTGAAGGTGAGGCAACGCTGCGGATCGGTAATACTCAATTTGTATGTAATGAGATTCAAAGTGCTGCACATCTTGAGATTACTTCCGGTGGACAGCTCAAGGCTAGTTCGATCAGTGCAACCGACGGGACGATAACGAACCTCGGAACCATAAAGTGTGATTCTATATCCGGTTCTGAGTTTACGAATGACGGAGTCTTAGAGTGTGATTCAATAGTAGCTAAAGACTTCACGAATGATGGAGAAGCGCTGATTGGGTCAGTTAGTGTTAAGGGATCAGTAGCAAATACCGGAACCTTAGAATGTACTTCGCTCACAATCGATACAGGTAATACATTTTATAATACTGGCGGAACTCTGAAGATGTCGAGTTTTGATAACAGTACATTCAGCGGAAAGTTCAGGAATGAAGGGACTGTGGTCGCGGACACGGTGGCTTTGTACGGACTCAGTGGCAATTTTGACACCAATTACAATGTTGCGGTATATCAGGTTAAAAAATCTTTTGTCATGGATGGATTCAACACGCTGATCGGGACCGTGAAAGCCCAGGAAGATACAAAGATTTCCAGCAATGGCGGATCATTTATACTGAATGTGGGTGATAAGACGAAAGAACTCGTGCTGGATGACGAGTATGAATATTTGGCGAAGGATCTGTTTGATCTAACCTCCCTGGACGATTTTGACAGGGTGAATGATGAAGACTATTTCACTGTGTATAAGCTTGTGAACGGTGAGAAGGTTGAAGCGAATAACCGGTATGTACAGGAAACCCTTATTCTGGAACCGAAGTCGGTATACCTGGCAAAATCATCTGTTTCAGGATCGGAGTATGATTCTTCTGTTCAGCTTACCAAGGATGATATCTTTGTGGATGGGGAGGAAAATCCTTCTCTCATTTTGTTCCTGAAAGATAAGGAAACAGGTAAATATGCATGGGGTTATCCGGATACTATGGTGCAAAGTCGGGCCCTCTCATATTATATTTTTGACAATACTCCCCCTACAGCGACAGTTTCTGCGGTTGCAGATGGAGAGACTGTTGACTTTACGGATGGTGCGGTTTTCAGGGCGGAGGAGCTGACTCTGTTGCTGAATATCACGGAAGAGAACCATGATGGCCGGATCTTCTATGATGGGACCAATACAGTCTTTATTGACGAAGACAACAAGGCAGAGATCACATTTACTTCAGATCCGGAGAAGAGCGCAGAGACGCATACCATTTCTATTCGGGATCTCGCGGAGAATGAACTGAAATATACGTTTAAGCTGGGCTATCCGAAGCTAGATCCGGAAGCATCGATCAGTGTAGAGGATTTCATTGTCGGAGAGGGGACCGTGACACCGGTTCTGGAAACAAAATCCGAAAAGAAGGATGATGCAGTCATCGAGTATAAGCCGATAGACGCGCCGGAAGATGACTATTCAACCACCGAACCGACGGCGATAGGAAAGTACAGAGTCCGGGCAACAATCCCTGAATCAACGACCTATGAAGAAGGCGTCTGCGAGAATACATTCGAGATCAGGAAGAAACTCGCAACCGTAACGATCACCATCGCGGATTGCGAGGTTGGTGATGATTACGATCCGACGTATACGTGCGATTCAACCGGAGCGGTTACCTGGGAGTACAAATATAAGGGTTCTGCGGATTCAAGCTATACCGAGACGAAGCCGACGGCAGCCGGGAATTACACCGTTCGGGCAACGATCGCTGAGACGGACACCTACCAGGAGCTGACCGGAACGGCGAACTTTACCATCAGCAAAAAGTCAGCATCGGTAAAGATCACCATCGCGGATAGCTATGTTGGAGAGACGTATGAGCCGACCGTTCAGTGTGATTCGACCGGTACGAGAACATTCCAGTATAAGGTGCAGGGAGCAGCGGATTCTACCTACACTTCCACCCAGCCGACGGCTGCCGGGAATTATACGGTACGGGCCAGAATTGCGGCAACGGACACCTATTATGAGCTGAGCAATACGGCGAACTTTACCATCAGCAGAAAAACTGCGTCTGTCACGGTAACGATTTCGGATTGCTATGTTGGTGCGACATATGCTCCGGAGGTGACCAAGGAGTCGGATGCAGATTACACCATCGAATACAAGTATTATGGGACCCTTGACTCCTCGTATACAACCACCAAGCCGACGGCTGCCGGGAAGTATACGGTTCGTGCAATGGTTCCCCAGACGGATACCTATAACGAGGCGGAAGACACTGCGGATTTTACGATCAAACTGAAAGAAACAACAGCAACCGTAACCATTGACGATTGCTTTGTTGGTGACCTTTATGAACCGGATGTGGATACCAATTCGGACGGAAGCATAACCATCGAGTACAAGGAAAAATCCGCGATGGATACCACTTACACGGAAACCCCGCCGACGGATGCCGGGGAGTACATGGTACGTGCAACCATCGCAGAGAGCGAGACCTATGAGCAGAAGGTGGTTTTTGACGATTTCGAGATCAAAAAGCGCACTGCTACCGTAACGGTTTCTTTGGAGAATCCCGTGGCCGGTACGACCTACACACCGACAGTAACCTGTGATTCCACAGGTGCGGTTACATGGGAATATAAGGGAAAGGGTGCAGATGACGATACCTACACCACCACCCCGCCCATAGCAGCCGGAGATTACACCGTTCGTGCAACGATAGCGGAAACTGCAACCTACGTGGAGCTGACCGGAACAAAGGATTTCACCATCATCCGGGACACCACGACTGCAACCGTTACTCTGGAGGATACCTATGTGGGTTCACCGCTGGTACCGGAGGTGGTTACGGTATCAACCGGAGCAAAGACTTTCGAGTATAAAAAGAGCGGAGCGGATGATTCGACCTACACGACCACGGAGCCGACGGCAGTCGGTGAGTATGTGGTTCGGGTAACCATCGCGGCGACTGCAACCTACGAAGAGATTACCTGCACGGATACCTTCGAGATCCTTGCAAAGAAGACGGCAACCGTAACGGTTTCCGTGGATAATACCGTGATCGGAACACCTTACACGCCGACTGCCACCTGTGAGTCCGGCGGAGCGGTTACCTTCGAATACAAGATCTGGGATTACGATGATGATGCGTATTCTGATACCAAGCCGACGGCCGCCGGGAAGTACATGGTGCGCGCAACTGTGGCTGAGACAGCAACCTATGAGGAGCTGACGGGAACAGCCATATTCACCATCAGCCGGAAGAGCACAACCGCGACGGTTACCGTACCGGATACCATCGTGGGAGATTCCTACGATCCGGATGTTGATACCAACTCCAACGGTACTCCGACCTTCCTGTACAAGGTGCAGGGCGCTGCGGACAGCACATACACAGGCACCAAGCCGACGGCAGCAGGAGATTATACGGTGCAGGCCACGGTTCCGGAGACAGATGAATTCGAGAAGAAGACCTGTACGGCAAACTTCACCATCAGCCGGAAGACCGGTACCGCAACCGTAACCATCGACGATGTCTATGTTGATGAAACCTATACTCCTCTGGTAGATACAGATTCCGACGGAAGCATCACCATCGAATACAAGGAAACCTCCGCAATGGATTCCACCTATACGGAGGAGAAGCCGACGGCAGCCGGCGAGTACATGGTACGTGCGACCATCGCCGAAACGGATACCTACAAGAAGATCGTGGTCTTTGATGAATTCACCATCAGCAAGATCCAGCCCACTTCCTCGGTTACCGTGGGCACCGTCTATGTGGGAAATACGTACACACCGGTTGTGGATACGGATTCCAACGGATCCCAGACGATAGAGTATAAAACCAGCACTGCACCGGATTTGAGCTACGTGACCTTAGCACCGACGGGAATCGGAGAGTATACCGTACGCGTAACCATCGCTGAGACAGAGAAGTATAAGGAATCCGTCTGCACAACTACTTTCCAGATCACAGTCAAGCAGGTAGCGACGGTCACCGTAAATGTAGAGAATACCGTGGTCGGAACGGATTACGATCCTGAGGTTACCTGTGAATCCACCGGTTTAGTTACGCTGGAATACAAGGTAAAGGGCGCGGATGACGACACCTATACAACCACCAAGCCCACGGCAGCCGGAGACTATACCGTTCGTGCAACGGTAGGGGAGACCTTAGTCTACGCGGAGCTGACGGGAACGGCGAACTTTACCATCAGCCGGAAGACCACAACTGCAACGGTTTCGGTAGCAGATACCAAGATCGGTGAGTCCTACGATCCGGTTGTAAATACCAACTCCGACGGAACCGCAACCTTCCTGTACAAGGTGAAGGGAGCAGAGGATACAACCTATAAGACTGCGAAGCCGACGGCAGCCGGGGACTATACCGTTCAGGCAACGATCCCCGAGACGGATGAATACGAGAAGAAAACCTGCACGGCAGACTTTACCATCAGCAAGCTGACGGGGACAGCAACCGTCACACTGGCGGATACCTATGTCGGTACGGCACTGGCGCCGGTGGTTGAGAAGGAATCCACCGGAGCGGTAACCTTCGAGTATAAGAAGAGTGACGCAGAGGATTCAACCTACACGACCACGGAGCCGACGGCAGTGGGTGAGTATGTGGTGCATGCAACCATCGCCGAGACTGCAACC
The DNA here is from genome assembly GCA_902760755.1 of uncultured Lachnospiraceae bacterium. Taxonomy (GTDB): domain Bacteria; phylum Bacillota; class Clostridia; order Lachnospirales; family Lachnospiraceae; genus Eubacterium_Q. Next base: position 18,641 of record CACWHK010000036.1, read on the forward strand.
TACGAAAGGATTATCTGCACGGATACCTTCGAGATCCTTGCAAAGAAGACTGCAGCCGTAACGCTTTCCATCGAGAGCACCGTGATCGGAACGACGTATGCACCGACGGCTTCCTGCGAATCCGACGGAGCGATCACATTTGACTATAAGGTACAGGGTGCAGAGGACGATACCTACACATCCACCAGGCCAACGGCAGCCGGAGACTACACCGTACGTGCGACCGTGACAGAGACCGCAACCTACGAGAAGCTGACGGAGACAGCGGATTTCACCATCAGCCGGAAGACCACAACCGCCACCGTTACGGTAGCGGATACCACCGTGGGTGAGACCTACGCGCCGGTGGTTGAGACCAACTCCGACGGAACCGCAACCTTCCTGTACAAGGTGAAGGGAGCAGAGGATACAACCTATACCTCTGCCAAGCCGACGGCAGCCGGAGATTACACGGTTCAGGCTACGGTCCCCGAGACGGATGAATATGAGAAGTATATCTGCACAGATGACTTCACCATCAGCAAAAAGAGTGTAACCGCAACCGTTACCATCGACGATTGCTTTGTTGGTGATGTCTACACACCGGTGGTGGATACCGATTCGGACGGAGCTTATACATTTGAATACAAGGAAAAGTCCGCCATGGATACCACCTATACGGATGCGAAGCCGACGGCGGCCGGGGAGTATATGGTGCGTGCGACCATCGCGGCAACGGCAACCTACGAGAAGATCGTAGTTACGGATGACTTTACGATCAGCAGGATCAAGCCCACCTCTTCGGTAACTGTTGCAAATGTCTATGTGGGGACCACGATCGTGGCAAATGTGGACACAGACTCCAACGGAGCAATAACCGTAGAGTATAAAGAGGCGTCTGCAGAGGATTCAACCTATACGGATACGGAGCCGACGGCAGTCGGTGAGTATTCTGTACGCGCAACCACCGCTGAGACGGAAACGTATGAGAAGTCTGTCTGCACGGGAACCTTCAAGATCACTGCAAAGAAGGTTGCAACGGTCACCGTTTCCGTAGAGAGTACCGTGATCGGAACGGA
>CACWHK010000037.1 GCA_902760755.1 uncultured Lachnospiraceae bacterium
AAGGAAGGGAAGACCATCATCATTTCCAGTCACCTCTTGTCGGAGCTGTCGGAGCTCTGCACGGACTATGTGATCATCAATGAAGGGCAGATCGTGGAATCTCTTTCCAAGGAAGAGCTTATGCTGCACTCCCGAAGCTACATTTCGATCCGGACGGACCGGACGGCTGAAACGGTGGCCGCGCTGGAGCAGACCCTTTCGGTGCAGGATTATAAGGTGATGGAGGATGAGGAGATCCGCCTCTATGAGGGCCTCGAGGATGTGGGAACGGTGTCTCACGTCATCACGGATGCGGGCTTCACGATCCTTAGATTTGCACTGACCAGCGACAGTCTGGAGGAGTATTATCTGTCAAAGGTTTCTCATGAAAAGAAGGAGAATACCGATTCTCCGAAGAGAAACCTGTTCGGAAGGAGGGCGTAAGGTTATGGGTAAGCTGGTCAAAGCGGAATTATATCGTAACAGGAAGGTGAACGGGTTCTGGATCTTTACGGTCTGCATGGCGCTGATGATGATCGCGATTCCTTTCACAACCGGTGACAAGGTGGATTCGGCGTCTGCATTTTTCCGGCAAAGTATGTCCAGCATCACGGTTTCCCTTATGCTGGCGTCTTTGATGGCTGCCTATATCACAGGTCGGGGATATTATCACCGGACGAGTATGTATGAGGTAATGGCAGGGAACAGCCCGCTGCGGATCATTCTTTCCAAGATTATTTCCATCGCTTTTCCGACTGCGCTGATCGTGTTCCTGTCCCATCTCATCGGAGTTGCCATTGCCGCAACCATGAACAGTGACGGGCTCGGGGATATTCTGGTAAAGGAACCGCTCTTCTTTCTTGCGCTGTTCCGTGCCACCATCTTCGGAGTACTTCTTACCATGATCGTAAAGAGTATGGTGGGAACGGCACTGGTGTACGTTCGCAGTATCGTGGAAACCATCGGCCTTATGATCGCATCCGCCATCACGGGAAAGGATCTCATGTTTGATGATGGTACTGACCTTGCGGTTGCAGGGGATGGAGGGGTGATCTTAAATACCCTCTGTCTTTCCCAGCAGGGGGCCGTATTGATGCAGCCCATCGGCGGCACCATGATCGCAGAAGTTGTTCTCGGATTTGTGGGCGAAGTATTGCTTTGGGGGATCATTTCCTATATCATATACTCAAGGAAAGACTACTAAAAGATCATTCATCACTTCGCTTTTCAGGATGACGTGTCATTCTGCATGTCATTCTGAGGCGAAGCCGAAGAATCTTAAGATTTTTGCCGGATGAAGCCATGGATACACTGACCATCCTGCTCCTTAGCGCCATTGGCGTTCTGATGCTCCTTACCCTGATCTTTGTCGTACGATACTGTCGGGTACGGGCCGAACTGCGAAGCTTTCGGGAGCAGCTAAATGAAATACGAACCACTGACAGGGAGCAGCCCATCAAGGTTGCTTCCTTTGGTGCGCCTACGGTTGCTCTTGCAAATGAGATCAATCTTCTGGTGGCGGAGCTGCGTTCGGCGGTTCACCGGTCCGAAGAGGAGGAACGGAGAGTGCGGACCATCATGGCCGGGGTTTCTCATGATTTTCGGACCCCCCTCACCGCTGCGGACGGGTATCTGCAAATGGTGGAGGAGATCCTGAAACGGTATTCGACGGAGCAGGAGTCTTCGGGAGATGCGGTTGAGAGGACGGTATCTGCAGGTGCCGGAGAGCTTCCGCAGGAAGCAATGAACGACTTAAAGGAGATCCGGGATTATCTGCGAATCGTCACTGAACGCGTGCGGTATCTTCGTTCCCTTTCGGACGAGTTCTTTGAAGTGACCTATCTGGATGCGAAGAAGGGGATCCCCCTTTCCGAAGTCCGGCTGGATACCGTGCTTTCCGAGGTGATCCTTGGGCAGTACCAGTGGATCGAGGAGGGGAAGATCGAAACCCGGTTTCAGATTCCGGAAGAAAAGATATCCATCCTTGCTGATCGGCATTATCTGGAACGGATCTTGGAGAACCTTTTCTCCAACGCCAGGAAGTATACGAAGAGCTTTCTGGAGGTGGAGGTGACGGATGGCGGGCCCCATCGGGCGCAGGACCCGGTCGACGGGAAGGAATCCGGGGGAGTCCCTGCCGAAAAACCGACCGGTATGTCGGCAGAGACCGATGACCGGGTACATTTTACCATTCGCAATGATATCCGGGAATATACGGAGCTGGATAAGGAGCATATCTTTGAGCCGTTCTATCGCGCAAAGGGGCGCACCGGTCAGGGGACCGGCCTGGGGCTGTATGTATGTAAGGAGCTTGCGGAAGCCATGCATTTTAGAATCGAGGGAAATGTAACGGACGGGATCTTCGAACTGACCCTGTCCATGCCGAAGAGTCAGGATTCTTCGCTTTGCGCAGAATGACATGGAATCATTGATAACACTACGAGGTACAGTACATGAAGCTGCTCATCATCGAAGACGATAAGGAGATCGCGGGACTGCTGGCGGTCTATCTTAAGAAAAACGGATATGATGTAACCGAGCGCTACGACGGAGTCGCAGGACTGAATGAGCTGAAGGCGCACACGGAGGACTACGGGATGATCCTGCTGGATATGATGCTTCCCGGCTTCTCCGGGGATGAGCTGCTGCCGAGATTCCGGGAGATCACGGGCATTCCGGTGATCGTCATTTCTGCGGTATCGAATCTGGATGACCGGATCGGAATGATGCGGTCCGGAGCGGATGACTATATCATCAAGCCCTTCGAGCTGCCGGACGTACTGGTGCGGATCGAGGCCGTGGCAAGAAGGTATTCGCTGCAGCTTCGGGGAAGTGAAGCAGAGAGCGATGCGGCAACGACGGGAAAGGGAAGTGCCGGAGTTGTACTGACCTACGGAGCCATCGAGATGGATACGGAGTCCGGCAAGGTAACGGTGAAGGGAGAACCGCTCTCCCTTACCACGAAGGAATATGAGATCCTTCGGCTCTTCCTCACAAACCGGACGAAGCTTTTCTCCAAGGCGAATCTCTATGAGAGCATCTGGAATGAAGAGTACTACCCGGAGGATCAGTCCCTGAAGGTGCATATGAGCAACCTTCGGAGCAAGCTCCGGAAGCTGGATGATTTTGATTATATAGAAACGGTCTGGGGCATGGGTTACCGCCTCCGTAAGATGGAAGAGTAGGTGTTGGTCAGGCCGGAACGAAAAGGACTTCGAAGCATAGAATGAATGAGGGAGTACGGGAAAACAGCATACGGAGAATCCTCAGCAGGGGCATCCGCCGTACATGGATCCTGGGATGTACCCTTCTTTTGATGCTGGTTCTTCTTACCGGCTGCGGAAAGACCAATCCGGTGGATGGTGTGAGCCGTCTTGCGGAGCTGTCGGAGAAGACCGTTACCAATGTCCGTCAGAAAGCCCCGGTGGAAAAACTCCTATCGGATAAGGCGGTTCTTGTAAGTGAGAAGGATCAGATCTACGACCTTACGGGTCTGGTTCCCGCGCTGGAAGGAAAGAAGCTCTGGGACTGGGCATTTATCGGGAAGGGACAGCTTCTTTTGCTTTATACCAAGGATTACGTTCCCGAGGAGGCAAGCGACGAGGAGCAGGAGAAGCCATACATTTTCTCGGTGATCCGACTGGATATTTTCACGGGAGAGACCACGTATATCGTGGAGGAACGGGATGCGGAGATCGATGAGGATGAGAAGTGGCGGGCCTACTTCCAGTTTGCGAGTCTGGATCCCCTGATCATCTACGAAGCTGCAACGGGAACCTTCTATGATCAGACGAGCGATCGGGTGTCGAAGCTGCATCTTGGGGAGGATGGTCTGATCTACCGGATCCTTCCGCAGGCGGACGGAACCATCTACTATCAGGATTATTATATGGATATCTACGAGCTTCGCCGTATGGGAGGCGTGCTTTCTTCCGAGCTTCGCTGGAAGACGGACGAAGGGTGTGAAAGCTTCGAGATCATGAGGCTGTCAGAAAATAGCGTGACCCTTTCCGCGTATCCGCTGCTGGATGATCGGGCGGAGAAAATCTATCTTCGGGTGAACCTGGAGACAGGAACGTTGGAGGAGTGTTATACGGCGGAGTACGAGGAGCAGGGCTTTCCGAGTGCCGTCCTGAACGGGGCCGAGGTGTACTGCAATTACGGAGATGATGAGATTCCGCTGATCCGCCTCCAGATGGAGGACGGGAAGCAGTACAGCGTAAAGGGCGTGGAAGGCGTGAGCGGCCTGGAGAGCGGTTACAGCATCGGGAGCTTCGCCATGGGAGAAGGGTGTTTATTCCTGAATGCATTTCATGTGGATCAGGACCGGCTTCTGCTCTGGATCTACGAGCGCGAGGAACCGGAGGAGATATCGGAGCCGGAGCATACACCGTATCAGGTGATCCATCTTTCGGATATCAGTATCCCGGAGCTGGAGAGGGAGTTGGAGGATGCCTTCGGCATAGAGATCCTTACGGGAAATGATGCGCTGCTGGATTTCGGGGAGTATAAGGCGGAGGCACAGACGGATAAGACTGTGATCTTCCGGTCCCTGGCAGCGCTGCGGAAGGCCTATGAGAAGTATCCGGAGGGCTTTTTCGAGCAGCTGAACCAGACGGGAAATCCGCTCCGGATCTACATGGTAAAGGATCTGATCGGAACCGGGGAAGGGACGGTTTCCTCGGCAGGCGGTATCCAGACCTCTGATGCGGACGGGCCTTATATCGCACTGGCGGTGGGAGGCTTCGGACCGGATCAGGAAACCATTTGTCACGAGACAACACATGCCATCTATGATAAGCTGCTGGAGGACGGATTCTTTGATGAGTTCTACGACGAGTGGCCGAAGCTGAATCCGCCGGACTTCTCGTACGGCTATACCTATGACGAGGACGAGATTCCGGACACCACCTACACGGCGTATGGTGATGACGAGGACACTTCCTTTGAGAATGTCTATTTCATCCGGGATTACAGTAAGACCTTTGAGACCGAGGATGTGGCGGACTTCATGGGGAATCTGATGGCAGGAGAGGAGACCCCGGCGTACTATGCGGGACCGCATCTGCAGGCAAAGGGAAAGTACTTCTTCGGACTGATCCGGAGAGGGTTCGACACCACCGGATGGCCGGCGAAGACCATGTGGGAGGAACGATTGGAGAGTGTAGCTCCGTAGTTTTTGCTGGTTTATGAAACAGGAAGGCTGTATGGTACACCATGGGAAATGCTGTACCAAGCAGTCTTCCTGTTTCTGTATATGGATGCATAAATCTATGGAAGGGCCGGACAGTACTGTATTTCCCATGGAATACTGTCCGGCCCTTCTGTAAGATATAAACTCACGTCCTTCGATTTTTCTTGCCGTTTTTTTCTATATACATCCGCTCGTCGGAGATCTTCAGTGCGGTGTCGAAGTCGAACTCCTCCCGGTCCATCACGCAGGTTCCGATGCTGACGGTAACATCACAGGGAAGACTGGTATTCACCATATGCTCGCTGAGATAGTTGTGGATGCTCCGCCGGATCTGCTCTGCCTCATGGACATTCTGCAGTGCGGCACAGATCACGAACTCGTCTCCGCCGAAGCGTCCGGAGATGGAGTGGTCGCTTGAGGCTGCGGCAACTGCCCGGGAGATATACCGGATGGCCAGGTCGCCGGTTTCGTGACCGAACTTGTCATTCATATTCTTAAGACCGTCCATGTCTATGGTGATGGCGGCGTAGAACGGTGTATCGCAGCGCCGGAGAAGATGGGGCAGATGCGTATAGAAGCCGTTCCGGTTATAGAGGTCGGTCAGATAGTCATGGCGGGCCATGCGGTCCATCTGCTCCGCGTTGAATTCCAGATACCGAACCATGCTGTAGCTTCCGATGATCTCACTGAGTGAGTTGGTATAGGGCATGACCATATAGTAGTTCTGGTTGGTTACCTCCGGTGCGTAGACCAGATATCCGATGGCACGGTTGAAGAAGCTTAAGGGGGACAGGACGATAGGACGCTCCAGCCGGATCAGTCGGTCAAAATCCGGAGAGAGGTCGGAGAGCCGGATGGTTACCGGCAGCTCGGAGATATCCCGCCCGCTCTGGTAGATCACACGTTGGCGGGCATCGAAGTCCATATGGATTCCCTCCGCCAGAGGATTTACATTTCTACGGAAGCTGTCCTCGTTCACCATGATCTCCAGGGAACCGAACTTCATGGAGTCCAGGATACCCGGAAGCTGCTTCACGTCCGGAGCGCCAAGGATCTTTTCGTAAATGGTGTGGAAGGACTGCTCCACAAAAAGCTTCTCGTTCTGTTTTGCGATATTGTACTTCAGATAATTGGAGAGAGGCGTACTGTCCATGGTCTCGCGACAGCCACAGGACTGGCCCTCCACGAAGCTGAAGTGACAGAGGTATTCCTCCTCGGGCTGCTCGCCGTTCTGGATCTTCTGAAATGCAGAAATGATCATATCCGCCAGCTCATTCATGTCGCAGCCGCTGGTGGTGATGGACGGTACATTTGCGTGGGCCTCAATGGTATCATCCAGACCGGTGAGGATCACGTCCTCCGGAACCCGGATGCCCTTCTCGCGGAAAACATCCGCGATGGTGATGGCCATGATGTCATTGGCGCAGACGATGGCTTCCGGAAGCTTCTCCAGCTGAAGGATTTCCTCTGCCGCAGCCATGGCCGGAACCGACCAGTAACCGCCGTAGAAGATCCGGGGGAGAGAATCCTCCAGTCCGTATTCGCTGACGATTTCTCTATACTTCTCGATCCGAAGCTCCGAGGTGGATTCGCCCTCCGGGCCCGCAACAAAGCAGAGCTCCCTGCAGCCATGATGCTCCACCACGTGGCGGATGGCCTTCTCGATCCCGTCCACATAGAGGAAACCGAAATTCGTGCAGCCTGCATGGGGCTTCCCGATGGTGAAGACCGGCTTGCCGTGGATCTTTGCGTTCTGAACGATGGAATCGATCAGCCCTTCATCATTAATGATCTCCGAAAAAACGATCATCAGATCCACATAATCATAGTTGACCAGACTGTAGATCGACCGTTCTCCTCCCTCCGGCTTGTACTCCCAGTACATATTCGTGGTGGACTGGAAGATCATCAGGCGGGCGCCTATGGCGTGGATCTTCTTCGACAACGCTTCGATCATATTAAAATTGCGTTCATCATCCGCGCGGACCATACATAATCCAATGACGGGGTAGTCCTGATACATACATTTCTCCTGTAACAAATAGCCTGAAAATCTCTTGTTCATAAGGGGCAAACGCGCCCCATCTCCCCCACCTATAAATATACACGGAATGGCCGAATTAATCAAATATTAATCTTTCTCTAATGCATCTTAAATGATTCACAAAAGATGAATTAATTTTTCTGATGTACAGTAATCACTGTCAACAGCAAACACCTGAACAAATAAAGGGGAGGATGGTAAAGTGAGTGTCTTTTTGAAGTACATCTCAAAAAACATGCTTGAGAAAAAAGGCCGGTTCTTTCTGCTGCTTTTCTCGATCGCGATCAGTACGGCTTTGCTGGTAGCCAGCGCCGGGGTCGTGGATGTAGTCGTAGACAATTTCGACGCCCAAAATGAGGCGGGAAATACCTCGGATGTCCGGATCGTATCCGATACGGAAGACCCGTACATCGACATGGCATCCGTTACGGATGAGAAGCTGAAGGATGTGACCGGAGAGCTTCTGGTAACCGGAATCGTTGATTCGGAAGAAAAGGTACGTTACGTCAGCCTTCGCGGCCGGCAGGAGTACACGGGACAGATGGTTGAGGGGAACACGGATATCCTCCGTGAGAAGGCCGAAGGCGAGCCCTCCTGTATCATATCAAAAAGAGTGGCAGAGCATGACAACCTGAAGGTTGGCGACAGCTTCTCCCTCTTCCTTTCCGGAGAGGAGATCCGCTTTAAGGTCGGCGCCATCAGCGCAGACGAGAAGGTCTTCTACTCGGATAAGCCGGAAGCCTTCACCCTGGTGGTTCCGTACTCCTACATGAATGAAAAGCTGGGAGCGGACGGCAAGTTCAACTGCATCTTCGGAAATGTGACCGAGGGTGAGGTTGAGGATTTTACAAAGAGCTTTAATGACAGTCATGCAGGGCTGACAGCCCTCAGCACCAAAGGGGAAGTCGTCATGGACTCCTCCGTCAGCATCGGACTTTACACCATGATGCTGATCGTCGTAGTCGTAAGCGCCATCATCATCTACGGCGTATTCAAGCTGATCCTGACCGAGCGTATGTCCGTGATCGGAACCTTCATGAGTCAGGGCGCAACCAAGAAGAAGGTTGAGCGGATCATCCTTCTGGAGGGTGCACTTTACGGCCTGATCGGCGGTGTCATCGGTTGTGTGATCGGTGAAACCCTTCTTTTCTTCATCGGTCGTCTGGTATCGCCTCTTGCAGATTACGGAATCTACACACCGTTTGCAATCAACTGGATCTATGTCGCAGCAGGCATGATCTTCTCGGTAGTCCTTTCGGTCGCATCCGCGTACTTTCCGGTACGTGCAGTCCGGAAGCTGGAAGCAAAGGACGTGATCCTGAACCGCGTGGAGCAAAGAGCCGGCAAGGTTCTGGCAAAGCGGATCATCGGCGGAACACTTATGACATTTGCGATCGTCTGCTGCTGCCTTAGCGGTGACGCAAAGAGCAACATGGCACCCTTCGCATTTGCCGCGGCCTATGCAGGTATCGTACTCATCACACCGTCCATCGTGAAGGGCGTGACATGGCTTCTCGGAAGACTGTTCCATAACAATACAACAGTTTACCTGGCCATGAACAATATTCACAGCTCCAAGCTGCTTCGAAACAACATCGTGCTGATCGTCATTTCCCTTTCATCGGTTCTGATGATCGCATCCTTCGGGAAGAGCATGACAGATATGGTGACGCAGGCATACGCGGATATGGAATATGATTACTCCATCTTCGGTATCCTGGAAGGAGATCCGGCACGTTCCACAACGGATAAGATCCTGAAGCAGCTGGAATCCTACGAAAATGTAAAAACAGAAACCATTAACCCCATGTATTTCGGGGAAACAAAGGCAGATGATGTAGCGGCAGTTGCCCTGGGTATCCGGCCGGCAGCATTTGCAAGCGGCATGGACCGGTACTTTGACATTCAGGAAAAGTACAGTCAGGAGTTTGAGGCACTGGAAGCCAGTGAAGGAAATGCGATCCTGCTTCCCATCAAGCTGAAGAAGCAGATCAGGAAGGATGTAGGCGATACCGTGGAGCTTAACGTCGGCGGTAACAGGGTTTCCTTCGACATCATCGGTATCTATGACGGCAAGGTCTTCGATGCCGGGCTTGCGATCCTGATGAAGGAAGAGGTCTACAAGCAGACCTTCCACCAGAAGGAAGCAAGCACACTGTACTTCTGCGTAAGCGGGGATGCAGCCTCGGTTGAGAAGGATATGAAGCCCTTCCTTAAGTCCCTTGGAGCCACCTGGTCCACCAAGGCTGAGGATACAAAGGAAAATGATGAGGCCAATCAGCAGATCGTCATGATCATGGAGGTCTTCGCTTACCTGGCTATGATCATCGCATCCATCGGTGTCTTCAACAATATCACCATCTGCTTCTTCCAGAGAAAGAGGGAGCTGGCAGTGATGGCATCCGTAGGAATGAACAAGAGTAAGAGAATGGGACTGGTTCTTTCGGAAAGTCTCCTCTCGGTAGCACTGAGTATCGCCATCGCGATCCCGTTCACGATCCTGCTGGCAGCAGCTATGACAGCATTCTGCAGCTTTATCGGACTTCCGATGAACATCGTGTTCAGCTGGGCACAGCTTCCGCTCTACGCCGGAGTGATCGCAGTGATCATCTTTATCGCAACACTTTCAACCATGCTGAAGAGCCGTAAGCTCAGCGTAGTTCAAGAGCTTAAATACGAGTAATCATTACTATTCCTCCCTACACCGCAGCCGCTTAAGGCGGTCGCACAGCCGGTGCGGCCGGGCTGCGGAACCGGGGGAGGGAAATCAAAGATCGAATAAAATGAATATAAAATCGGAGGAATATAAAATGAAGGCAATCGAGGTAAAGGATTTAAACAGATCATTTGTTAATGGAAAGCAGACCACAGAGGTTTTGAAGCATATCAATCTGACCGTAGAGCAGGGCGAGTTCGTATCCATCATGGGCCCCTCCGGAAGCGGTAAGTCCACACTGCTGTATCTTCTCGGCGGATTGGATCAGCCCACCAGCGGCTCTGTCCGGATCGAGGGGATCGATCTGGCCAAGCTTTCCGACAAGAAGCTTTGCGCCATGAGAAATGAGAAGATCGGCTTCGTGTTCCAGTTCTACAATCTTGTTCCGAACCTGAATGTTGAGGACAATATCGCGCTTCCCCTCCTGCTGGCAGGAAAGAAGAAGTCCGATTACATGGATAAGATCAATGAGTGCCTGGAGCTGATCGGTATGACGGATAAGAGACGCCTTACTCCGCGGGAGCTGTCCGGCGGTCAGCAGCAGAGAGTCGCTATCGCACGCGCACTGGTGTTCAGCCCTGAGATCCTTTTCCTGGATGAGCCCATCGGAAACCTGGATACCAAGACCGGTATGAAGATCATGGACCTGTTCCGCCGGATCAACCGCAAGTACGGAACCACCATCGTACAGGTTACCCACTCCGAGGATGCAGCGCTTTACGGGACCAAGCTGGTACGCATCGTGGACGGTGAGGTAGAGTCCGTGGACGAGCTTCGTCACATCATCAAAACCGCTTAGGTATAGGAGAACTCAACATCCTCGCTTTGCGGGGATGTTTTTCTTGTGTTTCCCCTCCTATAATGCTATAATACTACCGATTTTGCCCTGTAGGGGTGTGTTTTTCGCGCCCAAATGCAGTGTACATTCGAAATATTAGTGTTTTAGTTATAAGGGAGAACCGAGAATATGTACAAGATCCTTCAGAAAAGATCCCTGAACCCCACAGTCACACTGATGGAGGTTGAGGCACCGCTGGTAGCCCGGAAATGTGAGCCGGGACAGTTCATCATCCTTCGTGCGAAGGAGGACAGCGAGCGTATTCCGCTGACCATCGCAGGTTATGACCGGGAGAAGGGAAGCATCACCATTATCTTCCAGATCGTAGGCGGAAGTACGGAGATCTTAAATTCCCTCTCCGAGGGCGAGTATATTCATGATTTTGTGGGACCGCTGGGTAAGGCAACCGAGACGGATGGCCTGAAGAAGGTAGCGGTTGTTGGCGGCGGTGTGGGCTGCGCGATCGCATATCCTGTGGCAAAGAAGCTGCATGATCTTGGCTGCGAGGTTCATAGTATCGTCGGCTTCCGGAGTGAGGATCTGATCATCCTGAAGGAAGAGTTCGAGGCAGCCAGTGACAAGTACGTCCTGATGACGGATGACGGCTCTGCAGGCGAGAAGGGTCTGGTAACCATGGCTCTGGAGCGTCTGATCGAGTCCGGAGAACAGTATGACGAGGTGATCGCCATCGGACCGCTGATCATGATGAAGTTCGTGGTTGCGGTTACGAAGAAATATAATGTAAAGACGGTTGTCAGCATGAACCCCATCATGGTGGACGGTACCGGCATGTGCGGCGGCTGCCGCCTGACCGTAGGCGGAAAGACGAAGTTCGCCTGCGTGGACGGACCGGACTTCGATGGCTTCGAGGTTGACTTCGATGAGGCTATGGCGCGCGGCGCGTCCTACAAGCCCTTCGAGCAGAAGGCCCGTGAGGAAGCCTGCAACCTATTAAAGATGGAGGTACAGTAACATGCCCAACATGTCCATGACAAAGAATCCGATGCCTGCACAGGAGCCGGATGTAAGAAATAAGAACTTTAACGAGGTTGCCCTCGGCTACACCGAGGAGCAGGCCATCGACGAGGCAAAGCGCTGCCTCAACTGTAAGAACAAGCCCTGTACCGGCGGATGTCCGGTGCAGATCGATATCCCGGCATTTATTGCGAAGGTTGCTGAGGGAGACTTCGAGGGTGCTTACGAGGTGATCACCCGGTCCAGCTCTCTTCCGGCAGTCTGCGGTCGTGTGTGCCCGCAGGAGTCCCAGTGTGAGAAGTACTGCGTTCGCGGCATCAAGGGCGAGCCGGTAGCCATCGGCCGTCTGGAGCGGTTTGTGGCAGACTGGCATATGGCAAACTGCAAGGAAGCTCCGGTGAAGCCGGAGAGCAACGGACATAAGGTAGCCGTGATCGGCTCCGGTCCCTCCGGACTTGCGTGTGCCGGAGATCTGGCGAAGAAGGGCTATGACGTAACCATCTACGAAGCCCTGCATCTGGCCGGCGGTGTGCTGGCTTACGGTATCCCGGAGTTCCGTCTTCCGAAGGCCATCGTGCAGAAGGAGATCGACGGCCTCAAGGCTCTGGGCGTTAAGATCGAGACAAATGTGGTGATCGGCAAGACCATATCCATCGACGAGCTCTTTGATGAGTTCGGCTTCGAGTCCGTATTCATCGGCTCCGGTGCCGGTCTTCCGCGGTTCATGAATATCCCGGGTGAGAACCTGAACGGTGTATACTCCGCCAACGAGTTCCTGACCCGTATCAATCTGATGAAGGCGTATAAGGACGATTCCAAGACACCCATCAAGCATCCGGAGAGCACGGTGGTTGTGGGTGGCGGAAATGTGGCTATGGACGCTGCCCGCTGTGCAAAGCGACTCGGCTCCGATGTCACCATCGTTTATCGTCGTACCAAGGCAGAGCTTCCGGCCCGTGCCGAGGAAGTGGAGCATGCAGAGGAAGAGGGCATCAAGTTTGCATTCCTGCACAACCCGGTTGAGGTTGAGGGAGAGAACGGCTGGGTGAAGGCCGTACGTTGCCAGGTGATGGAGCTCTCCGAGCCGGATGAGTCCGGACGTCGGAAGCCGGTACCGGTAGAGGGTCAGTTCATCACGGTTCCCTGCGATTGCATGATCATGTCCATCGGAACCTCTCCGAATCCGCTGATCAAGTCCACCACAGAGGGCCTTGAGACCCAGAAATGGGGCGGCATCGTGGCAGATGAGGCAACAGGCCTTACCTCCCGCAAGGGTGTGTATGCCGGCGGTGATGCAGTTACCGGTGCGGCAACGGTCATTCTGGCCATGGGTGCAGGCAAGACGGCAGCGGCAGCCATTGACGCAGACCTGTCGGGTAAGTAATTGATTATGATATGTCGTTCTGAGGAGCGTAGCGACGAAGAATTCCGTGGAAAGAGGGATCCTTCGCGTTGCTCAGGATGACAGACAGATTGTCATTCTGAGGAGCGTAGCGACGAAGAATCCCGTGGCATATCGGCCGGAGTTCTTCACACTTACTTTGTTCGGAATGACATTTCTGCATATTGACGATAAAGGAATTCATAGTTTTATGAGCACGAGCGAGCAGCAAAGTACAGCCCAGGGCGTGATGAAAGCCTCGACCATTATGGCCATCTCCAATCTCGTGGCCAGCGTGGTGGGTTTTGCCCGGAATATCATCATTTCCAGTATCTTCGGTATGGGGATCGAAAATGATGCCTATATCTCTGCCTTTACGATCCCTGATTTTATCTACACCATCCTCGTAGGCGGGGCGCTTTCCACTGCCTTCATCCCGATCTTCAGTGTGTATATTGCCACCGGTGAGAAGGAGAAGGGCTTCCGGATGGGTAACACGATCCTGAACCTGGTGGCCATTCTGGCCATGGCATTCTGCCTCCTGGGAGAGATCTTCACTCCCTGGCTGGTGGATACCTTCATGCAGTTCGAGGGCGAGGCCTTCGAGCTTACGGTGAAGCTGACCAGGATCATGTTCTTCCAGTGCTTCTTTATGTGCCTTACCGGTGTCTGCATGGGTATCATGCAGTCATATAAGAACTTCGTGCCGTCGGCGCTGGGCTCCATCTACTACAACCTGTCCATCGTCGGCTTCGGCGTGCTGCTGTCCCAGGTCTTCGGCCTCGGGATCGAAGGCTTCTCCATCAGCGTCGTGATCGGCGCCGTGGCAAACCTTGCGGCACATATCCGCCCCATGCACAGGGTGGGTTACAAGTATCAGCCGGTGATCGACTTAAAGCAGGACGGAATCAAGAAGTTCTTCCGTATGCTGGGACCGGTGCTTCTGGGCCTCTCCGTAAACCATGTGAATCTTCTGGTGAACCAGTACTTCGCATCCGGTCTCGGAAACAGTACCGTATCCTCCATGAAAAATGCGCAGAGTATCAGTCAGCTTCCGGTTCTGATCTTCGGAGCGACGATCTCGCTTTCCATCTTCCCCACCATGTCGGAGCATTTTGCAACAGGAAAGAAGGAGGAGTACCGAAGCGACTTCTCCATGTCCTTTCGGACAGTCTTCTTCCTGACCATTCCGGCAGCGCTGGGAATCGTGGCGCTTCGGACACCTCTCATCCGGGCCATGTATCTGCAGGGTGAGTTCAAGGTGTCGGATATCGCAGTGATGGCCGGCTTCATGCTGATCTACTCCATCGGAACCATCGGCTACTCCGAGCAGCTGGTGCTGAACCGGGCCTTCTACTCCGTACAGGATACCAAGACCCCCATGCTGATCAATGTGGTCTGCCTTCTGCTGAATGCGCTTCTCAGCTTCATCTTCGTACGGATCTGGGATGCAAACGGACTGGCCTTTGCTTATTCTGCAGCAGGTATCGCAAGTATGGTACTGCTTTCGGTTTACCTCCGGAAGCGGGTGGGAGCGCTCCCCTGGAGGGAGATCATCGTTTCTGCCGTGAAGACCGTGCTGGCCAGCGGGGCCATGCTGCTGGCACTGTTCCGTCTGGATGATCTTCTGGACAGCGTCCTTCCCATCGAGCGGAAGGTATTCCAGCTGCTGGAGGTTGGAATCCTCTTTGTTGTAGGTGTTGCGGTATTCTTTATCGTGGCCATCCTGCTCCGGATGCGTGAGGTGGAGGCCGTAAAGAGTATCTTCATGCGGAAGTTCAGAAAATCATAGATTTGATGTCATCCTGAGGGCGCTGCAGCACGGTGTGCTGCGTTAAGCGCCGAGTATCGACCAAGCGGAAGCGCGAAGCCGAAGGATCCCGTCACTGAATCATGCGATGTGAGGTGTATCATGAAAAAAGAACTGTCCCGACTTGTTTACTATCATGATCTTGAGAAGGACCCGATCCTTCATACCCTGGCTGAGGTGGCAGGGGATATCCGGAGGATGGATGCCGACAAGCTCAGCAATCCGGATGTACTGGTGGACCGTGTCTATGATGCCATCCGGCAGCTGCTGGAGGTTGCCACCTCCTATGGCTTTGACCGGAATCTCTGGAGAGATTATCTGGCATTTCTTCTGATCACAAATGAGAATCCCTTCTCTCTTACGGCAGAGAAGCAGGGTCTCTCCGGCGGAAGCGTGCAGACCTTTGCACATCAGGATATGGAGATCTTCTGCCGGCTCTTTCAGTATGACTTCTCCGATATCGAGCAGGCCCTCGGCATTGACTGCTTCTCCGTCATTACGGACTATACAGCGGTGCCCAAGCGGGCTCAGAATTATAATAAAAATGTAAGCCTCCGCGTCCGTGAGGTAAGTGACGCCATCAGCAGCGTGCTGGAGAAGCACGGCCTGTCCTCCGCCAAAGGAGGAGCAGGGACGGGAGAGGATAGCGGAAGCGCTGCCGGAGCGGCAGATGAGGTGCTTTCGATCATTTCCGACTTCTATAAGACCTATGGCGTGGGAATGTTCGGTCTGAACCGTGCCTTCCGTCTGGTGGAGAAGGATGAGGATGCCGGATTAAACGGCTTTACCCCCGGCAGCATCACATTTGAACCCATCAACAATACCGAGGATGTGCGGCTTTCCGACCTGGTGGGTTACGAGGTGCAGAAGCAAAGGCTCCGCGAGAATACGGAGGCCTTCGTCCACGGACACCGCGCAAACAACTGTCTTCTGTACGGAGATGCGGGAACCGGCAAGTCCACCAGCATCAAGGCGCTGATCACGGAGTACTACGATCAGGGACTCCGCATGATCGAGCTGTATAAGCACCAGATGCAGAGTCTTTCGGCGGTGATCTCCACCGTAAAGCACCGGAATTACAAGTTCATCATTTACATGGATGATCTTTCCTTTGAGGATTTTGAGGTGGAGTATAAGTATCTGAAGGCCGTGATCGAGGGCGGGTTGGAGAACCGGCCGGACAACGTCCTGATCTATGCCACCTCCAATCGGAGACACCTGATCAAGGAGACCTGGAATGACACCTCGGATGTGGATCTGGAGAAGCATCGCGGGGATACCCTGCAGGAGAAGCTTTCCCTGGTAGACCGCTTCGGTATCACGATCCCTTACATGAAGCCGAACAAGAAGGAGTATGCAGCCATCGTGGAGGCGCTGGCGAAGCGTGTGCCCGGGCTGTCCATAGATCCGGAGGAGCTGCAGAAGGAAGCTGCGAAGTGGGAGGTATCTCATGGTGGTATGTCCGGACGGACTGCGCAGCAGTGTATCGACTATCTGGCGGCTAAATACGCAGACCTGTCATCCTAAGCGGGCGCTGCATGCCGGTGGGCGCTGCATGCCGGTGGCATGCGTTCAGCGCCGAATCGACCAAGCCGGCAGGCGCGACCTTGCGTTAAGCGCCGAGTATCGACCAAGCGGAAGCGCGAAGCCGAAGGATCCTGTCACTGAGTCAGGGGATTCTTCGCACTGCGTGCTCAGAATGACAGACAGGAAGGGAGAGCATACATGACAAGAAAGGAACGGGCCCGGCTTGTGACCGAGGCTCTGAACCGTGAATACGGTACCGAAATGATGACCTACCTGCATCACGAGACTCCCTGGCAGCTGCTCTTTGCCACGATCCTTTCGGCCCAGTGCACGGATGACCGTGTGAATATGGTAACAAAGGACCTCTATCAGAAGTATCGCTCTGTGGAAGACTTTGCCAACGCAGATCTCTCCGAGCTGGAGAAGGACATCTACTCCACGGGCTTCTATAAGAACAAGGCGAAGAACCTGAAGGCCTGCGCGAAGGAGCTTCTGGAACGGTTTGACGGAGAGGTTCCCTCGGACATCGAGGACCTGAC
This sequence comes from uncultured Lachnospiraceae bacterium, assembly GCA_902760755.1. Taxonomy (GTDB): domain Bacteria; phylum Bacillota; class Clostridia; order Lachnospirales; family Lachnospiraceae; genus Eubacterium_Q. The sequence goes on from CACWHK010000037.1 coordinate 17,004, forward strand.
CTCCCTGCCCGGTGTGGGACGAAAGACCGCAAATGTGGTCCGGGGCAACATTTTCAAGGAGGATTCCATCGTGGTGGATACCCATGTGAAGCGGGTATCACGGCTCCTCGGCCTTACGAAGGAGACGGATCCGACGAAGGTGGAGTTCGACCTGATGAAGGTGCTTCCGAAGGACCAGTGGATCCTCTATAATGTACAGGCTATCGCCGTGGGACGCACCTGGTGTATCTCCGGACGGCCGAAGTGTGAGGCCTGTATCCTAAGGGACTGCTGCATGACTGCAGCGTCACCGAAGGCGCCGAAAGCATCGAAGGCATCGAAAGCATCAAACGCACCGAAGGCATCGAAAAGGGATACAAAATCACCAAAAAGAAAGGCCTGACGGGGCGCTGGTCGGCAGATTTACGGTATTCTGTGAAGAATCCATTAAAATGTTTGACAATTATTATGGAAACGTGTAGAACATAATAGGATAAGCAGATATCTTTTACTAAGAAGGGATAGAAACATGGTAGATTTCAGCAAGAAGAATAAGAAGAGTACAAGAATCATCGCTGCAGTGATCTGCATCCTTCTGGTTGCCGGTATGGTGATCGGATTGCTCGTAACAGCATTTTAGGAAGCGATTCAGGAAAGAGTGAAGCATATGATGAAGAGAGGAAGGAAATGGATGACGGCCATGATGCTCGTCGTTGCATTTCTTTTTGCCTACGTTCCGACACCGGTGCGTGCCGAAGCGGAACAACTGAAGATCCAGGATAATATCATCGTGGATGGCATCCGGCTGGGTGGATACACCGAGGATCAGGCGAAGAGTATGCTTGAGTCACGGGAGACCTCCCTGAAGGACGTGGCCGTGAAGCTGACCAGTGAGTACGGGGATGTGGAGACAACCCTGGGGGAACTGGGCTGCTACGGTGACGTGGACGGTGCGATCCGGGAGGCGGTCGGCTACGGAAATGCAGGTACCATCCTGAAGCGCTACAGAGAGCAGCAGGAGAATAAGGACGTGGATTTCGGGATCCGCCGGACGGTCAATAAGACGCAGATCAAGACCCTGGTGAATGATGCGCTGAAGAAGGTCTTTGACGGATCGGATTCGGCACAGCTGATCAAGAAGAGCAAGACCGAGGTTACGGTAATCCCGGGCAATACCAGTGTCCGTCTGGATGCGGAGGCTACGACCAAGGCCGTGGATACGGTTCTTTCCACAAACTGGGATCATTCGGATGTGGAAATCCCTCTGGTGATCGTGGATAACGAGGACGGAGAGACGGAGTCTCTTTCCTACATCACAGACCTGCTGGGCACCTTCACGACGGAGTTCGGCAGCGGTGACAGCGGAAGAAACCAGAACATCGCGCGGGCATCCGAGCTGATGAACGGTAAGATCGTATATCCGGGAGAAGAGGTTTCCACCTACTATACCATCGATCCCATCGAGGATTACAACGGCTATGCCATGGCCGGTGTCTTCGTGAACAACGAGGTGGTTCAGGGAATCGGCGGCGGTGTCTGCCAGATGTCCACCACGCTTTACAACGCGCTGCTCTGGGCAGAGATCGAGATCGTAAAGAGAGATTATCACGGACTTCCGGTATCCTATGTGCCGCTGTCTTATGACGCGACCATGGCCGGAGGGTATCTGGACCTTATATTCAAGAACAATCTGGAATACCCGATCTATATAGAGATTGACTGCAATACGGATGAGGGGTATGTAACTGCAAATATTTACGGACATGAGTACCGTGATCCGAGGCGTTCCATCTCCTTTGACAACAATATCGTGGAGAAGATCGAACCGCCGGAGGATGAGATCACGGTGGATCCGGAGATGGCACCGGGAACCGAAGAGGTAACGGCAAATGCAAAGACCGGTTACCGGACGGAGCTTTGGAAGTACGTCTACTATGATGACGAGCTGCAGGATAGTATCCTGATCAACCGAAGCGTTTACAGTGCAACTCCGAAGAAGATCAAGAAGGGTCCGGAGCCTGAGAGCTCGGAGACGGAAGCTCCGGAAGGCCCGGAAGGCCCGGAAGGTCCGGAGGGTCCTGAGGGTCCGGAAGGCCCCGAAGGTCCGGAAGGTCCGGAGAATCCCGAGGTAATCCCGGGGGATGAGTTCCCGGAATAGACCCCGGAACAGGAATCCATGAAGGAACGTATGGAAGAGAAAAAAGATAAGGAACCCCGGTTCCGCGCGGCGGAGGGAAGGCTTCTGCAGCAGAGCGTGCTGAAGCATATTCCACGGCGGAAGGACGGGGTAATGGAAGGGGCTGCGATCGGTTTCGACGCAGCCATCTTTCAAAATGGAGGACTATTAGAACTGCAGGCCATAGGCGCTGAGCCTACGTCCAGATTCCCGGAGGACTATCCTCTTACGGCCGGAGAGGCTGCGTGGATCACGGCGGAGAATCAGCTGGCGGTGAAGGGCGTGTTTGCTGCCGGTACGGAGCCGGCAGATGTCCGGATCACCGCAGAAAGCCGGTCGGTGACGAGGGGAGTATCTGTGGCCGCACAGATTCTTCTGGTGGCAGGAATGTCCTGCCCGGAGAGCATAATCCGTCGGGAGATGCAGCGGCTGACACAGTTTGCGGCAACCCGCGGGTGTCCCATCGTTGGAGGGAATACGGTACATTTTCAGGAGGGCGAAGACTGTTTGGTACAGGTGATACTGACCGGACATATGCCGAATCCGCATGGCACGAAGTGCACACAGGAAGGCGGACAGAACGTACCGGACTGCGAGCGGAACGGGCAGGAAGGCGGGCAGAAGGGATCGACCGGTCAGGAACATGACGGGGCTTTCCGAAAACCGGCAGCCGGAGACCGGGTCTACTTCCTCGGAGAGGTCGGGTGTCTCGGGGCAGATCTTCTGGTGAAGGCAAAGCGGGACCGCCTCAGAGACCGCTTCGCGGAAAGCTATATTAAGACGATGGAATATGATGCGGAGGACTTCTATGTCGGACCGTTGGCAAGGGCAGCTCAGGAGGCAGGGGCCTGCTTCCTGCATGATGTGTCGAACGGAGGGGTCCATGCGGCACTCTACCAGCTGGCAGAGGCAGCCGGATGCGGAATCCGCGTACGGCATGAGGGACTGACCATCCGGCAGAGCGTGATCGAGCTTTGCGAGGAGCTTTCCATCAATCCATACCTGCTGCTCGGGACCGGCGGACTTCTGGCCGTGGTGCCGGAGGAACGGGCGGAAGCATTTGAAATGTATATGGCGAAGTATCGTATGGATGCGGATTATGGGACAGACCCTCAGCAGGTGGATACAGATCCTATGACGAAGTCATACGGGGATGCAGAGAGGGAAACCGATGACCTGACCGGATTCGCACGTATGGGATCGTCTGCGCGGCGGTTCTCCTGCAGACCGGCGGGGCAGCTGACGAAGGAGAAGGCCAGAGTCGTCTATGCTGAGAATTTCCATATGGAGCGGTATCTGAACCTGCCCGACGGAGATGCACTGGATGAGGCATTGTTAACATGAAAACATGGAATGATAGGGACAAGCATGATGTCATTCTGAACCCTGCGAAGCAGGGTGAAGAATCTTTTGATACTATAGCAGTATGGGAGGAAGGGTATGAAGGAAGAAATCCTGAAAATTATTGAGAAGAACAGCCGCCTTACACCGGCGGATATCGCAGCCATGATCGGCGCGACGGAGACAGAGGTGGCCACAGCCATCGCCGAGATGGAGAAGGATAAGGTGATCTGCGGCTACGGTGCCGTGATCAACTGGGAGAAGACCAGCGACGAGAAGGTAATGGCTCAGATCGGTGTGAAGATCTCTCCGGTCCGCGGGGAAGGCTTCGACCGGATCGCAGAACGGATCAGCCGCTTCGAAGAGGTGGATTCCGTGTATCTCATGTCCGGTGCCAGCCATGATCTGGTGCTGACCATCGAGGGCGAGTCCATGAAGGATATCTCTCATTTCGTCTATGAGAAGATCGCGCCCATGGAGACCGTGCTTTCCACCTCCACCTTCTTCGTGCTGAAGAAGTATAAGGATCATAATGTGATCCTCGGCGAGACCCGCGGTGCAGACGAAAGAATCCAAATCATGCCGTAGACTACGAGCCATGCACAGCCGTGGCATCGACGAATGCGAAGCATTCGGAGAGGCCGCATAGTGAGAGTGTTGCTTCAAAGAAAGGATACACAATGAAACCGTTAAATCAGACAGTTTTAGATATGAAACCCTCGGGCATCCGGAAGTTCTTCGACATCGTAAGCGAGATGCCGGACGCGATCTCCCTGGGTGTAGGTGAGCCGGACTTCGACACCCCCTGGCATGTATGCGATGAGGGAATCTATACCCTGGAGAAGGGACGTACCTTCTATACCTCCAACTCCGGTCTTATGGAGCTTCGTGAGGAGATCTGCAAATGGTACGCTCGAGGGCATCGATCTTGCAATCCGTGCGCTGCTGGAACCGGGGGATGAGGTGATCATTCCGGAACCCAGCTATGTCAGCTATGTACCATGTGTGGCCCTGGCAGGAGGCGTTCCCGTAACCCTGTCCCTGAAGAATGAGAATCAGTTCAAGCTGACGGCGGAGGAGCTGGAGAGTGCCATCACGGAGAAGACCAAGGCTCTGATCCTGTCCTTCCCGAAC
>CACWHK010000038.1:0-18278 GCA_902760755.1 uncultured Lachnospiraceae bacterium
AAGCCGTGGATCAGGTTTTTCGATCGATGAAGACGGTGGGCGGCGCCTTTGTCGTTGCGCAGCACGGCGAGATTGTCTATGAGCGGTATTACGGCGTACAGCAAAAAACGACGAATGTCCCGGTTACAGAGAACACATACTTTAAATGCGCAAGCGTCACCAAGTTTGTGACAGGAATCGCACTCCAAAAGATGATGGATGAGGGCTTGTTGCACCCGGATGAGGACATCAGCAACTATCTGGGGTACGCAGCGGGCAACCCGAGGTATCCAGGGCAGCCGATTACCCTGAGGATGCTGATGAGCCATACATCAGGCATCAACGAAGGGGCTTCTTTTAACTATAAGAACAGTAAACTGTCGGACATGATTGCCCTTGATAAAAAGGCGAGGGCCAATTTTCGGGCGGTTGCGCCGGGAAGCCAGTATAAGTACTCAAATTTCGGTGCCGGTATAACCGGTTCCATCATCGAATCCGTGACGGGGCAGGATGTTTCGTCGTTCATACGGGGATACCTCTTTGATCCATTGGGGATTGACGCAGCCTATACAGCGACACAGCTTGCCTCGCCGGAAGACATCGTTGCGACCTATCGAAAAGACGGTTCGCTGTATCAGGCACCGTCCTATATGCTTCGAAAAGAATATGATGAGAATCCGGACCCGGATTTGCATTACCGGATTACGGTAGGAAGCCTGCTGATCCGTCCGAAGGATTTAACCAGGCTCGGTATTGCTGCCTGCACAGACGGAACCGTGGACGGTGTTCGCGTGCTGAGCGGGGAAGCTCTGCAGCGAATGAGGCAGGCGCAAAGCCCCGAGACCACAGGCATAACGGAACGGTCGCCGTACAGCTTCTTCTGTATTCGTCAGGAAGGCGTTTTTACCGGGCGAACAGCGTACGGACATCAGGGAACCAATGAAGGCATTGTCTGCAATCTGTATTTTGAACCGATCAGCGAGCTGGTTATCTGCGTAATGACCAACGGGTGCAGAAGCGCAAGGGATAACGGAGTGATACGGATTACGCATAAGCTGGCTGAGATAGCGGAGAATGCGTATATTAAAGAGCAAGGGGGAATTTGAAAATGAACGTATATGCCAAGCGGCGGGAGAAGGTTCTAAGCAAGATGCAGGTCGGCAGTCTGATGCTGCTGTACTCGGGAGAGGCGGTGCCGGGATCGCTGGACGCATCCCTCCCGTTTGACGCAAACCATCCGTTCTTTTATCTGACTGGTTTGAGAAGAGAGAACATGGCGCTGTTAGTGTTGAAGCGGGAGTCTTCAGAAAAGATGCTGCTGTTCATAGAAGAACCAAAACCCAGGGAAGAGAGATGGACGGGAAGGCGGGTACGGCCGGAAGAAGCAAAAGCGGTAAGCGGAATAGACGATGTGCTCTATCTGGACGAATTGGAATCCCAGCTCAGCAGATTCCTTTCCCGGAACACGTGGGAAGCAGCTTATTTCGACTGCTATCGGAACGCCGTTGGGGACCTTGAGAGTTACAATCTTGCAAAAGCAAGACAGTTTTCCGCCGCGTATCCTGCGATCCGGATCATGGATGCACACGCACTTCTGACGCCTATGCGTATGGTGAAAGACGATGAGGAAGTGCTGGCCATTGAAAAGGCGATTGAACTGACCGACAAAGGACTTGTCCGGGTCATGCACGAGCTTAGGCCGGGCATGAAAGAATACCAGGCCCAAGCGGAGTTTGAGTACCAGATCCGTATGCTCGGGGCCGAGGGAATGGCATTCCCGACCATTGCAGGAAGTGGAGCGAATGGCTGTATGCTCCACTATGAAGAAAACTGTTCAGAGATGAAAGCGGGGCAGCTGCTGCTGATGGACCTCGGTGCGCGTTATAATGGCTACTGTGCGGACGTGACGCGTACATTCCCGGTCTCCGGCCGGTACAGTGACCGTCAAAAGGAAATCTACGATGCCGTGCTTGCCGCCAACCTTGCGGTGCAGGATGCTGCAAAACCCGGTCTTTCGCTGAAGGACCTGAACGACGTTTGTAAAACGGTACTGGCGGAAAAACTACAAAAGATGGGTAAAATCGCCGATCCTTCAGAGGTCGGCCGCTATTACATGCACAGCGTATCACACCATCTGGGAATTGATACGCATGATGCTGCACTGGAGGAAATCCTTCTTGCACCGGGTATGGTTATTACGGATGAACCGGGTCTGTATATCGACGAGGAGGAAATCGGCATCCGCATAGAAGACGATTTACTCATCACAGAGCAGGGATGCATTTGCCTGACACAGAAGATACCGAAGACTACAGAAGCGATAGAAGCCTGCATGAACGAAAAAGAAGGTAACCTGTGAGAATAAGAGCAGATGCACTGGCGAAGATCAACTGGACACTGAGCATCGTCGGTGTGACGGATAATCGCTATCACGAACTGGATATGCTGATGCAATCGGTTGAGTTCGCAGACCAGTTGTGGTTTGATGAATCGGATTCACTGTCGCTGCAGATTACAGGCTCCTACAGCTCAAATCTGGAAGCAAGTGACAAGAACCTTGTTATCAAGGCGGCAAAGGTTCTTTCGGCGCAGACGTCCTGCAATAAAGGCGCAGCAATCAGGCTACATAAGCAGATTCCGATGGAAGCGGGAATGGGCGGAGGCAGCAGCGACGCTGCCGCAACGTTGGTATCCCTGAACCGGCTTTGGCAGACGGGACTCTCTATGGAAGAGCTGGAACGCATATCTGTAAAGATCGGCGCAGACGTGCCGTTTTGTATACGGGGCGGGCTTCAGCGTGCGCGTGGAATTGGCGAAAAACTGACGGTTTTAAGAAATCCGCCGCCGGTAGATCTGCTTGTCATCCAGCCGTGCCGCGGGCTGTCGACCAAAGAAGTTTTCGCTGCATTTGATCATAGACCGGGCCGCTGACCCGGGTGTTTTCATGTCCTGATTATGAATATAGAGTGATAGAAAGGTGGTAGTGTATGCTGCATAGTGTTGAGAAAAGGATAAATAAAAGGATAAATAAAAGGATCCTGATCCTGCTTTCCTTTATGCTTCTCCTGGGACTGGGAGTCCTGCTTCCTTCCCGGAGGGCGGAGGCTGCGGATGTTCAGGTGGTTGTGCATGTGATGCCGGAGGGAGAGATCTCCGTCGGTGATACCGTGACGGCAACCTTTACGGTTCGCGGAGAGGCAGTCTGGGATACGACACTGACGATCTCATATCCTTCGGATATTCTTTCCTGCAACAACGGGAACGGAGGAACGGTTTCCCTTCATATCGACGGGGAAAATGCGGCATCTGTTTCATTTACGGCAAAGGCCGAGGGCTCCGGACGGATCTATTCCGGCGGAACTGCAGCCTATGACTCCGAGGGAAATACTCTGGAGATCGACCATGCAGGCGATACCATAACCGTCGGAAAGAAGGAAGAGACCACCACCGAGAAGAAGACGGAGACAGAGAAGAAGACCGAGGAAGTAACGGAAGAAAAGTCGGAGCAGGCATCTGAGGAGACTACGGAAAAGACCACCGAGAAGCAGGTGGTACTGGACGCCAAGGATGCACGTGCCGAGATCGACGGTGTCACCTATGTGTTCCGTCAGCCGAAGAATCCTGCGGAGATCCCTCAGGACTATACCCTGACCACCGTACGGTACCTGAACTGGATGGTACCGGCCTACATTTCAAAGAATAAGCTGCTGACCATCGTAGCCCTTGTGGATGCATCCACCCTTCCGCCGGAAGAGCTGAAGCAGGAAGCGCCGGAGGAGGGAGAGACGGAAGAGGAGACCACGGAAGAGGAAACCACGGAGGAGACGGAGGAAGCGGATGAGACCGAGGTGGCAGATGAGCTGATCGCCTGGTATCTTCTGAATGAGAAGGATAATCTCCTTACTCCCTATGTGGAGTACTCCGCAGCAGATCTGAAGTTTGTACCCATCGAGAAGCCTTCCAACGTAAAGGTTCCGGAAGGATTCGATAAGGTTTCCATGGACCTGGGACACGGAGCTCTCACCACCTACCAGTCCTTTGCGCTGGATAAGATCGTGCTGATCTACGGTGTGACACCCACGGGAACCGAAGGCTTCTACTACTTTGATACGGTTGAGAAAACATTTATCCGTTACATCCCCATGAAGAATCTGGAGGAGGAAACCTCCACCGCTCCGAATGAGATCGAAGGAGACCTTACCAAGCAGAAACCGGCGGAAGAGGATGAGGGTATCTTTACGAGAGACAATCTCAGCAAGATGCTGATCGGTGCAGTGGCACTGTTCCTGCTGATGGCTATCTTCGCCATGGTCCTGATGATCCAGAATGCGCGGCTCGGCAACAAGCTGGAGGCAGCGGAGGAGCGGATCCGTTCCCTGCGCCGGAAGAAGCCGGGAATGAAGGAAGAGGAAGAAGAGGAGAAGCGGGGAAAGCGTGCTCGTCGTATCGATCCTGAGAGGGATAATGATGATGAGGATGAAGACGACGAGGATGAGGATTCCACGGAGTCCGGTGAACCGGAGGGGAAGCGCTCTCTTATGAGAAGCAATCCGGATGACCGCCCGGTGACCGGAGAAACGGTGGAGATCATTCTGGAGGAAGCGGAGGATAATAACAGCTCCGTTAAGGTCCCGCCGGTGAAGGAAACCCGGAGGAATAAGGTTGAGGACGCCATGAAGGAACGTCCCTACGGGATTGATTCCGCATTTGACGTGGTAGAAGGTGCGGATATCCCCGAGGATAAGGCAAAGGATGCGGTTGACAGAGATGCGTCTCTTCATGTAAAATCGAAAGAACCACAGAAGGTGGCACTTCCCGGCGATGACGTGGAGGATGAAGGCTAGTACCAGGAGGAAAGACGGAACATGTCAGAGGAAATGACATCGAAGCATTTTATAGAGCAGATCATAGACCAGGATCTGGCGGAAGGGAAGTATGAGAAGATCATCACCCGGTTCCCGCCGGAGCCCAACGGTTATCTTCATATAGGACACGCAAAGTCGATCCTTCTTAACTACGGCATGGCGGAAGAGTACGGCGGACAGTTCAATCTCCGGTTTGATGATACGAATCCGACGAAGGAGAAGGAAGAGTTCGTAAACTCCATCGTGGAGGACGTAAAGTGGCTGGGTGCGGATTTCCGCGGAGAGATCCTGTATGCATCCAACTATTTCGAGCAAATGTACGAAGCAGCCGTAAAGCTGATCAAAAAGGGTAAGGCTTATGTCTGCGACCTGACACCGGAGGAGATCCGGGAGTACCGCGGAACCCTGACGGAGCCGGGCAAGAACAGCCCCTACCGGGACCGGTCCGTGGAGGAGAACCTGCAGCTCTTTGAGGCCATGAAGAACGGGGAATTCCCGGATGGCGCGAAGGTGCTCCGGGCCAAGATCGACATGGCTTCTCCGAATATCAATATGCGGGATCCCATCATTTACCGGATCGCGCGTATGACACATCACAATACCGGGGATGCATGGTGCATCTATCCCATGTATGATTTCGCGCATCCTATCGAGGATGCCATCGAGGGTGTGACCCATTCCCTCTGTACCCTGGAATTTGAGGACCACAGACCGCTCTACAACTGGGTAGTTGAGGAACTGGAATATCCGCACCCGCCGAAGCAGATCGAGTTTGCAAAGCTCTATCTTACGGATGTGGTGACCGGAAAGCGTTATATCAAGAAGCTGGTGGAGGACGGTGTGGTTGACGGCTGGGATGATCCCCGGCTTGTAACCCTGGCAGCTTTGCGTCGCCGCGGTTTCACACCGGAATCCCTGAAGACCTTCATGAAGCTGGTGGGAATCTCCAAGTCCCAGAGCTCCGTGGAATATCCCATGCTGGAGTATTGCATCCGCGAGGATCTGAAGCCCAGGGCTCCGCGCCTCATGGGAGTTCTGGATCCCGTGAAGCTGGTGATCGACAACTATCCGGAGGGCATGACCGAGGAGTTCGAGATCGAGAACAATCCGGACGCTGCCTCCATCGGAGAGGATGCGGGCAGCCGGAAGGTAACCTTCTCCGGAGAGCTTTATGTGGAACGGGATGACTTCATGGAAGAACCGCCGAAGAAGTATTTCCGCCTCTTCCCCGGAAATGAAGTGCGCCTGAAGGGAGCTTACTTCGTTCGCTGCACCGGCTGCGAGAAGGATGCAGACGGAAGAGTAACCCTGATCCACTGCACCTACGATCCCGAGACCAAGTCCGGTACCGGGTATGAGGAAAAGGAAGGTGCGCGGAAGGTAAAGGGAACCATTCACTGGGTAAATGCGGCGGATGCCGTAACTGCGGAGGTCCGCCTCTATGAGAACCTGATCGATGAAGAGAAGGGCAAGCTGAACGAGGACGGAACCCTGAACTTTAACCCGAATTCTCTGGTCATCCGACCGGAGGCCAAGCTGGAAGCCTGCATGGCAGGGGCAAAGCCCTACGAGAGATTCCAGCTGATCCGAAACGGATACTTCTCCGTGGATCCGAAAGATACAACCAACGACCATCTGGTACTGAACCGGATCGTCGGTCTTAAGAGCTCTTATAAGCCGGGGGCATAATGAAAGGTAAGAAAGAAAGGAAAAATGCATCACAGGCAGTGGTTATTTCGGAGCGTGTTCCGAAGGAGATCACCGATATCCTGAAGAATGATCATGCAGAGCATGTGAAGGAGTACACGGAGCAGGAGGATCATCCGGGAAGGAAGAACATTTATATTCTTCTTTCCAGGACGGGAACGGTTCCCTCCAAGGTGATCCGATTCCTGAAGCCCATGCCCTATGCCCATGCATCCATTGCATTTGATGAGAATCTGTCGGAGATGTACAGCTTCGCCAGAAAGAGAGTGCATTATCCTTTCTACTGCGGCCTGATCGATGAGGATATCGATAAGGGCGTCTTCGGCCGGAAGAAGACCACAAAGTGTCTGGTGCTCCGCCTCCCCGTAACCGCGGAGGAATACAGTAGAGTCCATGATACGGTGGAAAGCTTCAAGGCGGACCGGAGAAAGTACGGCTACAACTATCTCGGCGTATTTGCCGCGAGAGTGCATATCTCCATCGAGCGGAAGTATAATTACTTCTGTACCCAGTTCGTGGATAAGGTCCTGCAGATGAGCGGCATCAACCTCTTCGGAAAGAAGTCCGGACTTGTAACGCCGGAGGATTACCGGAAGAGTGACAAGCTGGAGCATATTTACGAAGGACTTCTCGTAAACTACAGAAACTGGTTATCCGCCTTCAGCCTGCCGGCAGAGGAGAAGACCCTTCGAAAGAGCGAGAAGAAGGAAATGCGGGCACAGAGGAGACTCCTCCGTATCCGTCAGAAGGAACAGCAGAAGCATCATAAGGAGCAGCAAAGAGAGCTGCGTGACCAGCAAAGGAGTATCCGTACGGAGCTGCGTGATCAGCAGCTGGATCAGCAGATGGAGCTGATCGAGCAGCAGCGTGCCGAGCAGCACAGTCTGATCCGCGAGCAGGTACGCGAGCTTCGGGAGAAGCAAAAGGAGATCGACCGGAAGCAGCTGGAGCGTCAGCAGGAGCGGGAATACCTGGCTCCGCCTTCCGAAAAGAAGGACGATTCCGCGACTGCCCTGTAGATCATTTGAAAACAATAACCGTTACGTAAATCCCGTGAAATGCCGTAGAGGAGGAAGGACGCTTCCGTCGGTTTTCACGGGATTTCCGTATCCTTCCGAAAAACAACGGAAAATGCAGAAAAAACGAATTTAGGGGTTGATTTTTTTGCAAAAAGCGGTACAATGATAGTCGTGTTAGCACTCGGGATATATGAGTGCTAAAAATAGAGAATTAGGAGGAGTTTACAATGAACGTAAAACCGTTGGGCGACAGAGTCGTACTGAAGCAGGCAGAGGTTGAGGAGACAACACAGTCCGGCATCATCCTGACCGGTAATTCCAAGGAGAAGCCGCAGTATTCAGAGGTTGTTGCTGTCGGACCCGGAAAAGTGGAAGACGGAAAGACGATTCCGATGAACGTACAGGTTGGACAGAAGGTGATCTATTCCCAGTATGCAGGAACGGATGTAACACTTGGCGAGGATAAGTACACCATCGTACGTCAGGATGACATCCTTGCAGTTGTAGAGTAATACCCTGTCATCCGGAGGCGTGTATTTAGCAGCGCCGAAGGATCCCATCACTTTGACTTATCTATAAAAAAAGGAGACGATAAACAATGGCTAAGGAAATCAAGTATGGCGCAGAAGCCAGAAAAGCACTGGAAAGCGGCGTAAATCAGCTGGCAGATACTGTCCGCGTAACACTGGGACCCAAGGGACGCAACGTCGTTCTCGATAAGTCCTACGGCGCACCGCTGATCACCAACGATGGTGTTACCATCGCTAAGGAGATCACATTGGCAGATGCATTTGAAAATATGGGTGCACAGGTGGTTAAGGAAGTTGCCACCAAGACCAATGACGTAGCAGGTGACGGTACCACAACCGCAACCGTTCTTGCACAGGCTATGATCAACGAAGGTATGAAGAACCTGGCTGCAGGCGCAAACCCCATCGTACTTCGTAAGGGTATGAAGAAGGCAAGCAAGGTTGCAGTTCAGGCAATCTCCGATATGAGCCAGCAGATCAGCGGTAAGGAGCAGATCGCAAAGGTTGCAGCTATCTCTGCAGGTGATGAAGAGGTTGGCGAGCTGGTAGCAGACGCTATGGAGAAGGTTTCCAAGGACGGAGTTATCACCGTTGAGGAGTCCAAGACCATGAAGACCGAGCTGGACCTGGTAGAAGGTATGCAGTTTGACCGCGGTTACGTATCCGCTTACATGTCCACAGACATGGAGAAGATGGTAGCTGAGCTGCAGAATCCGTACATCCTGATCACAGACAAGAAGATCTCCAACATCCAGGATATCCTTCCGGTACTTGAGGAGATCGTTAAGACCGGTTCTCAGCTTCTGATCATCGCTGAGGATGTTGAGGGCGAGGCACTGACCACCCTGATCGTAAACAAGCTGCGTGGTACATTTAACGTAGTAGCAGTAAAGGCTCCGGGCTACGGCGATCGTCGTAAGGATATGCTGCAGGATATCGCAATCCTGACAGGCGGAACCGTGATCTCCTCCGAGCTGGGCTATGAGCTGAAGGATGCAACCATCGATCAGCTTGGCCGCGCAAAGAGCGTAAAGGTAACCAAGGATAACACCACCATCGTTGACGGTGAGGGTGAGAAGAAGTCCATCGAAGAGCGCGTAAGCGTGATCAAGACACAGCTGGAGCAGACAACCTCCGAGTTCGATAAGGAGAAGCTGCAGGAGCGTCTTGCAAAGCTGGCAGGCGGTGTCGCAGTGATCCGTGTCGGCGCTGCAACCGAGACCGAGATGAAGGAAGCAAAGCTTCGTCTGGAGGATGCGCTGAATGCAACCCGTGCAGCCGTAGAAGAGGGTATCATCTCCGGTGGTGGAGCAGCTTACGTTCATGCAACCAAGAAGGTGGCAGAGCTGGCTGAAACCCTTGAGGGTGATGAGAAGACCGGTGCACAGATCGTTTGCAAGGCTATGACAGCTCCGCTGTTCCATATCGCTGCAAATGCAGGTCTGGAAGGCGCAGTCATCGTAAATAAGGTTATGGAGTCTGATGATTCCATCGGATTCGATGCTTACAAGGAGCAGTACGTGAACATGATCGAGTCCGGCATCATCGATCCGGTGAAGGTAACACGTACCGCACTGCAGAACGCAACCTCCATCGCATCCACCCTGCTGACCACCGAGTCCGTAGTCGCAGACATCAAGGAAGATACACCGGCTATGCCCGCAGGCGCTCCGGGCGGAATGGGAATGATGTAAGTCGATTATTCCAAGTAGCACAACAAAAAGGAACGGCTCGAGCTTGCTCGAAAGCCGTTCCTTTTTTGTTGTGCGTACTTGCGAAGCAAGAGCTGAACAAACCATGACGAACGAAAAGCCGCGGAGCGGCGACCGGCTGCGAAGCAGACGGGTTCGTCATCGGAGTTTGTTCAGCACTTGGAATAATCATATTCACGAAGCAAGGGCTGAACAAACCATGACGAACGAGAGCCGCAACGCGGCGACCAGCTGCGAAGCAGATGGGTTCGTCATCGGCTTGTTCGGCCCTTGGAATAATGATATAAAACACCCCGGCCGGTGCGTGTCCCAGTGAAATGTGACACACGTACCGGCCGGGTTGTTTTCGCCTCTCCGACATGCTATACTAGATAAGTTAGAATATTACGATTTTTGCATATCAGGAGGAGAATATGTCGACATACGAGTTTCTGCAGACCCGCCCGCTTCCGGAGGTAAACGGAACCGGCTATCTGTATCGCCACACGAAGACCGGTGCCAGAGTCATGGTGATCAGCAACGACGATCCGAACAAGGTATTCGCCATCGGCTTCCGCACCCCCGCCACAAACTCCAAAGGCATCCAGCACATCATCGAGCACACCGTCCTCTGCGGTTCAAAGAAGTACCCCGCAAAGGACCCCTTTGTGGAGCTCGCCAAAGGCTCCCTCAACACCTTTCTGAATGCCATGACCTACTCGGATAAGACCGTCTATCCTGTTGCCAGCTGCAATGACAAGGACTTCCGCAATCTGATGGACGTCTATCTGGATGCGGTTTTCCATCCCAACATTTACGAGAAAGAGGAGATCTTCATGCAGGAAGGCTGGCACTACGAGCTGGCTGACGCAGATGCCCCCCTCATCTATAACGGCGTGGTTTATAACGAAATGAAGGGCGTCTATTCCTCCCCGGATGCAGTTCTCGGCGGGGCAGTGGGCAGAACCCTGTTCCCGGACTCCGTCTACCGGAACGACTCCGGCGGAAATCCGAAGGACATTCCGGCTCTGACCAGAGAAGAATACCTGGACTATCACCGGAACTACTATCATCCCTCCAACAGCTATATCTATCTCTACGGAGATCTGGATGCGGAGGATACCCTGGCCTATATCGACCGTGAGTATCTCTCTGACTATGACTATCTGGAGGTGGATTCGAAGATCGAACTCCAGGCACCGCTGGCAGCTCCGGTGGAGAAGGAAGAAACCTATGCCCTGGCAGAGGGAGAGGCTCCGGAGGAAAATGCATATCTTACCTGCAACGCCGTCATTTCCACAAGTCTGGATAAGCAGCTTCGCGTAGCATTTGATATCCTCAGCTACGTGCTTCTGGATGCACCGGGAGCACCTCTTTGCAAGGCCATCATCGACGCAGGCCTTTCTGCGGATGTGGAAAGCTCCTACGATACCAGCGTGCTGCAGCCCACATTTTCAGTGGTTGCACACAATGCGGATGCCAAGAACCGTGACGTGTTCCGGAAGCTGGTGGAGGAGACCCTGGAGCGTCTCGCAACGGAAGGGCTGGATAAGAACAGCCTCCGTGCGGCACTGCACCGGTTTGAATTCGAGCATAAGGAGGGCAACTACGGCCGGTATCCCAAGGGACTGATGCTGGGTCTGGATGCCTTTGAAACCTGGCTGTATGATGACGAGAAGGCTCTGGAGCTCTTCTCCATGAATGAAGTATATGACGATCTGAAGGAAAAGATCGATACCGGCTACTTCGAGCAGCTGATCCGTACCTATCTGATCGAGAATCCGCATAAGGCCTACGTAACCCTGGTTCCGGAGATCGGAAAGGACCGGAGAGAAGCGGAGGCGCTGGAGAAGCTGCTGGCAGAAAAGAAGGCAGCCCTTTCGGATGCGGAGAAGGAAGCTCTGATCCGTGAGACTGCACACTTAAAGGAGTATCAGGAGGAGCCGACACCCGCAGAGGATCTGGAGAAGATCCCCATGCTGTCCAGAGAGGATATCGGAAAGCAAGCAAGAAGGCTGAAGAATCAGCTTAGTGAGATCGACGGAACCACCGTGGTATCCCATGATATCTTCACCAACGGAATCGGATATCTGGACCTTTACTTTGATCTTGAGGATTTTACCAGCGAAGAGATGCAGCGGATCGCGCTGATGTCCGAGCTTTATAAGAGTGTTCCCACCGAGAAGTATTCTCTGGAGGAACTGACAAATGCCATCAATCTCTCCACCGGCGGGATCACGGTTTCCTTCGGGACCATCCTTCGTGAGAAGCCGGAGGATTACGGCTGCTACTTCATGCTTCGGATGAAGGCGCTGGAGGAGGAAATGATCCCCGGAATTGAGCTGGCAGAGGAGCTTTTGCTTCGCTCCAAACTGTCAGACCGGAAGCGTCTTAAGGAAGTGATCGCAGAGATCTACTCCGGACTTCGGACGGATCTGGTAAGCGCCGGTCATGTGACCACGGCCATCCGTGCGCGCAGTCATTTCTCGGAAATGCATGCCGTAAAGGAGCGTACCGAGGGAATCGAGTATTATCGTTACATTTCCGGGCTGAATCAGGATTTTGATGCGCAGTATGATACGCTGGCAGCAGCACTGGAGGAGACCCGCGGGAAGCTGCTCCGGAAAGCAAGAGTCACCATTTCCTATACGAATCAGGCTGCCATGCCGGAGGAGGTTCGTACCGCAGTCGGAGGACTGCTCGGAGTTCTCGGAAAGGAATCCATGGGAAATCGGCCCGAGCGCGGAACCCTTCCCGTAAAGAAGGAGGGCTTTACCACCGCCAGCCAGGTACAGTATGTGGCAACCGCAGGAGATTTCAGGACAGCAGGGCTTCCGGACAGCGGAGCATTAAATGTGCTGCAGATCCTTTTTGCCTATGATTATCTCTGGATCCGGGTACGTGTGAAGGGCGGTGCCTACGGTGCCATGTGTGATTTCGCACGGGACGGAGCATCCTACCTTACCTCTTACCGTGATCCGAACCTGTCGGAAACCTTTGAGATCTACAAGGGTGCAGAAGAGTACTTAAAGAGCTTTGACTGCTCCGACCGGGATATGCTGAAGTATATCATCGGAGCCATCAGCAAGCTGGATACACCGCTGCAGCCTTCAGCGGAAGGGCTTTACAGCTTCCTTTCCTACATGATGGGACGGACGGATGCAGATCATCAGAAGAACCGGGATGAGCTTCTGGCCACGGATCAGGAGAAGATCCGAAGTCTGGCGCCTTATCTTCATGCGCTGCTTGCAGAGGATACCCTCTGCGTGGTTGGTGCACAGGCGAAGATTGAAGCAGAGAAGGACCTGTTCGACACTGTGGAGAGTTTACTATGAGTGAATTTCGTTCCGGCTTCGTCGCTCTGATCGGGCGGCCGAATGTCGGTAAATCAACCCTGATGAACGCGCTGATCGGTCAGAAGATCGCAGCGGTTTCCAACCGTGCGCAGACCACCCGGAAGCGGATCCAGACGGTTTACACCTCGGAGGAGGGGCAAATCGTATTCCTGGATACCCCGGGGATCACGCGGGCGAAGAATAAACTGGGAGATTATATGCTGGAGGTCTCCGGCAGCGCCATGTCCGAGGTGGATGTGATCCTCTGGCTGGTGGAGCCCACCACCTTTATCGGTGCGGGAGAGCGCGCCATCCTGGAACGCCTGCAGAAGGTGAAGATCCCGGTGGTACTCTGCATCAACAAGACAGATACCGCAGATAACGAACAGCTGGCAAAGAGTATCGATACCTACCGGGCGGAGATGGACTTCGCGGATATCGTTCCGGTGTCAGCTGCAGAGGAGAAGAATCTGGAAGAGCTGCTCCGGGTACTGTTTGCAAAGCTTCCCGAGGGCCCCATGTTCTATGATGCGGATACGGTTACGGATGAGCGGATGCGGGATATTGCTGCGGAGCTGATCCGGGAGCAGGCCTTAAAGCACCTGGATAAGGAGGTGCCCCATGGCATCGCCGTTCTGATCGACCGCTTCAGTGAGCGGCCGGACGGAAGTCTTACGGATATCGACGCCACCATAGTCTGCGAGCGGGATTCCCATAAGGGGATCATCATCGGAAAGAAGGGAAGCATGCTCCGGAAGATTGGAACGGCGGCCCGTCATGAGATCGAGGACATGCTGGAGCAGCAGGTAAACCTGAAGCTCTTTGTGAAGGTGCGGCCGGATTGGAGAGATAACGCCATGCTCCTGAAGGAGTACGGGTATCTCGCGCAGAAGAAGAAATAAGCAGGAAGAACATGCAGGACGAACAAAGCGTAAGAGGGATCGTTCTTTCGGTCTCTTTACTCGGGGAATATGATAAGAGAATGGTGGTCCTTACGGAGCAGATGGGGAAGATCACGATCTTCGCCAACGGAGCCAGACGGAAGAACAGCCGGTTCGGAGCCGCAGCGCAAAGCTTTACGCTGGGGCGGTTCACCGTGCGCCCCGGACGGCAGTCCTATACACTCTCCGAAGCCTCAATCGAGCAGTCCTTTCTGGACCTGTCCAAAGAAATGGAACAGTACGCCTCCGCTTCCTACTGCTGTGAGCTGATGGACTACTTCACACGGGAGGGCGTCGGTGGAAGGGATGAGCTGAACCTGCTTTATGTGGCCTTCCGTGCACTGCTGGAGGGAAGGCTTTCTCCGGGTGTGATCCGGAGTGCCTATGCCATCAAGCTCCTGGATGTGGAGGGTGAGATGGAGCTGCCGGAGCAGGCTCTGGCGCAGTACATTTTATCCCGGCCCATCGGAGGGACCTTCAGCTTCAAGGCAACGGAGCAGGCTGAGGCCGAGCTGGCGGCCGTGGCAAAGAAAGCTCTGGCACGGGTCCTGGATTATCCCCTCCGTTCGGAGGCAATCCTCGGCAGTTTGTAAAAAACAGTTGAAATACCATTTAAATGAATGTAAAATACCTTCCGAGTGTTTTCATGATGCTTTCAACAGAAAGGAACGAGGAACATGGCAAAGGGTAGAAAGAGACTCTCCCTTGTTTCGATACTGCTTCTTGCGGTTTTCCTTACCTTCTCCGGCTGCGGTAAGAAGGAAGAGGAGACAGAGGTGATCGCGGAGCAGGATTTTATCGGAACTGCGGCTGAGAATACCATCCGGCTTTCGCAAAGCGGATCCGTGACGGAGATCGCCGTTGAGGATTATTCGGACGTGGACTATAAGCTGGCTGATCTGGAAAAGTATATCCGGGATGAGGTGGCTGCCTTCAACAAGAAGAAGGGCGTGGATAAGGTGTCCTTCCTTCAGATCCGTGAGGAGGCAGGGGTTGTGAAAACAGCCATTTCCTTCAATGATATCGAAGCCTACAACGAATTCAACCATATGGATGTGAAGCTTACCGTCTACAGTGCAGAGACCGCAAATAAGATCGCTGCTGATGAGGCAAAACAGCATGCGGTGGAGGAAGAGAAGCGTGGTCTTTCCGAGGCTGAGCTTGCGGAAGCAGGGTATGACGCTTCCAGCATGGAGCAGCAGGAGATCGACTCCATCGTGGAGGAGAAGGCGGTAACGGCTTCCTTCGTGGATCCCGCAGGCAACACCGTGGGAGCGGACGCCATCGATGCAAACGAGAATCTGATGATCGTAACGGATGAGAAGCTGGCGGTGGAGGTGACGGACGGGTCCGTTCGTTATATCAATTCCCACGCGGTATATGAAGGAAATGCGGCAAAGACGGACGGGGAAGGAACCGCCATCGTGGTTCTGTTCCTGGGCTTCTGAGGCCGAATCGACCAGGCGGCAGCACGAACAAAAGGCTATGTCATTCTGAAGCCGAATGGCCGAAGAATCTCACTTTGTGATATAATAAAATAATATAAAGGGCAGGAAGAAACAATATGGAAAAGACAATGGAGAAAATCGTAGCACTTGCAAAGTCCCGCGGATTTGTATACCCGGGCTCCGAGATCTACGGAGGACTTGCAAACACCTGGGATTACGGCAATCTCGGTGTGGAGCTGAAGAATAATGTGAAGAAGGCGTGGTGGAAGAAGTTCATCCAGGAGAACCCCTACAACGTAGGTGTGGACTGCGCCATTCTTATGAATCCCCAGACATGGATCGCTTCCGGACATCTGGGAAGCTTCTCTGATCCGCTGATGGACTGCAAGGAGTGCCACGAGCGCCACAGAGCCGATAAGATCATCGAGGATTTCGCGGCAGAGAACGGCCTTACTCTGGAGAGCTCCGTAGACGGCTGGTCCCATGAGAAGATGCAGGACTTTATCAAAGAGCATAATATCCCGTGTCCTTCCTGCGGCAAGCATAACTTCACGGAAATCCGTGAGTTCAACCTGATGTTTAAGACCTTCCAGGGCGTAACCGAGGACGCAAAGAACGTGGTATACCTTCGTCCCGAGACCGCACAGGGAATCTTCGTAAACTTCAAGAATGTACAGCGTACCTCCCGGAAGAAGGTACCCTTCGGTATCGGTCAGATCGGAAAGTCCTTCCGAAATGAGATCACACCGGGGAACTTCACCTTCCGTACCCGCGAGTTCGAGCAGATGGAGCTGGAGTTCTTCTGCAAGCCGGGTACACAGACCGAGTGGTTTGAGTATTGGCGGAAGTTCTGCTATGAGTGGCTGCTGAACCTGGGCATTAAGGAGGAAAATCTCCGTCTTCGTGATCATGATCCGGAGGAGCTGTCCTTCTATTCCGATCATACCACTGATATCGAGTATGCATTCCCGTTCACCGACTGGGGTGAGCTCTGGGGTATCGCATCCAGAACCGACTATGACCTGACCCAGCATCAGAATACCTCCGGCGAGCCCATGGATTACTTCGATGATGAGACACATGAGAAGTACATCCCCTACGTGGTTGAGCCGTCTCTGGGTGCTGACCGCGTAACTCTGGCCTTCCTTTGCGAAGCGTATGACGAGGAAGTACTGGACGCTGAGAAAAATGATGTCCGTACGGTGCTGCATTTCCATCCGGCCATCGCACCGGTGAAGATCGGTGTGCTTCCTCTTTCCAAGAAGCTGGCAGAGGGTGCGGAGAAGATCTTCGCAGAGCTTTCCAAAAACTGGAACTGTGAGTATGATGACCGCGGAGCCATCGGAAAGCGTTACAGAAGACAGGATGAGATCGGTACTCCGTTCTGCGTGACCTACGACTTCGATTCCGAGACCGACGGTGCCGTTACCGTTCGTGACCGTGACACCATGGAGCAGGAGCGGATCGCCATCGCTGACCTTCCGGCATACTTTGCAGAGAAGCTTGCATACTAATTAAAAATCAAAGGTTCCACCCCTCGGAAAAGCGATTTCCATGTCATTTTCCGAGGGGTGTTCTTTTTTTTATAATTCGCAGAATCTTTATTCAAAATCATGTTTCTTTTATGGCGATTTTATGCTATAATATTTCGCAGTCGCGGAGTCCCTGGACGCATTCGGCGTAAAAAAGGGGGGTGCTTCGCAGAAAACAAATACATTTTATGTAGGAGGTATCTAGTAACATGGCAAAGAAATGGGTCTACATGTTCAGTGAAGGCGACATGACGATGCGGAATCTTCTTGGTGGTAAGGGCGCGAACCTGGCTGAAATGACAGGTATCGGACTTCCGGTTCCCCAGGGATTCACCATTACAACCGAGGCTTGTACTCAGTATTATGAGGACGGCCGCAAGATCAACGACGAGATCATGGCTCAGGCTATGGAAGGCGTTGCAAAGATGGAGGAGATCAACGGCAAGAAGTTCGGTGACAAGCAGAATCCGCTGCTGGTTTCCGTACGTTCCGGTGCAAGAGCATCCATGCCCGGTATGATGGATACCATCCTGAACCTCGGTCTGAATGACGAGGTAGTTGCTTCGATGATCGCAGGAAACCCGGATCCGAAGTTCGAGCGTTTCGTATATGACTCTTATCGTCGTTTCATCCAGATGTTCTCTGACGTCGTTATGGAAGTTGGTAAGAAGTATTTCGAGCAGCTGATCGACAAGATGAAGGAAGAGAAGGGCGTTCAGTATGACGTTGATCTTACCGCTGCTGATCTGAAGACTCTGGCTGAGCAGTTCAAGGCTGAGTACAAGAATCAGCTTGGTGAGGACTTCCCGTCTGATCCTGTTACACAGCTGAAGCTGGCTATCGAGGCAGTATTCCGTTCATGGGATAACCCGCGTGCAAATGTATACCGTCGTGACAACGATATCCCGTATTCCTGGGGTACCGCAGTAAACGTTATGCCGATGGTATTCGGTAACCTGAACGATGAGTCCGGTACCGGTGTTGCATTTACCCGTGATCCCGCTACAGGCGAGAACAAGCTGATGGGTGAGTTCCTGAAGAACGCACAGGGCGAGGACGTAGTTGCAGGTGTTCGTACACCTATGCCGATCGCTCAGATGGAGCAGGAGTTCCCTGAGGCTTATGCTGAGTTCATCAAGGTTTGCGATATCCTTGAGAATCACTATCATGATATGCAGGATATGGAGTTCACTGTTGAGAACAAGAAGCTCTACATGCTGCAGTGCCGTAA
>CACWHK010000038.1:18293-18745 GCA_902760755.1 uncultured Lachnospiraceae bacterium
CATCAAGGTTTGCGATATCCTTGAGAATCACTATCATGATATGCAGGATATGGAGTTCACTGTTGAGAACAAGAAGCTCTACATGCTGCAGTGCCGTAACGGTAAGAGAACAGCTCCTGCTGCTCTGAAGATCGCTTGCGACCTCGTTGATGAGGGACACAAGACAGAGAAGGAAGCAGTAGCTATGATCGATCCTCGTAACCTGGATACACTGCTTCACCCGCAGTTCGATGCAGCAGCTCTTAAGGCAGCTACACCGCTCGGCAAGGGTCTTGGCGCTTCTCCGGGTGCTGCATGTGGTAAGGCCGTATTCACAGCTGATGATGCTGTAGAGTGGGCTGCACGCGGCGAGAAGGTCGTTCTGGTTCGTCTGGAGACATCTCCGGAGGATATCACAGGTATGAAGGCTGCTCAGGGTATCCTGACAGTTCGTGGTGGTATGACATCTCACG
>CACWHK010000039.1:0-1218 GCA_902760755.1 uncultured Lachnospiraceae bacterium
GAAAAATGGATTGACGAGATCGAAGAAAGAGGCGAGAAGAGGGGATTTCAGAAGGGCCTTACGGACGGAATAATAACTGCGTATTATGAGGATGGCCATAATGTTAAGGATATCGCCGAGAAAGTGAAACTCAGCGTGTCCTATGTAAAACAGGTGTTGGGGCTGGAACCAGCTATGGAAGAGGGATAATATGAGAGAGATCACACTCGGAAAAACCGGGATAACGGTCCCGCAAAATGCATTCGGTGCGCTGCCGATTCAGAGGGTCAGCGTGGAGACGGCTGCGCATCTGCTGCGGAAGGCGTACGAGGGTGGTATGCGGTTTTTCGATACTGCACGCGCGTACTCGGACAGTGAGGAGAAGCTCGGAGCGGCCTTCGATGATTCGTTCCGCGAGAGCCATCACATCACCCGCGAGGATTACTATATCGCGTCGAAGACCCAGGCGACGACTCCGGAGAAGTTCTGGTCGGACCTGGAGACGACGCTTACGAATCTGAAGACGGATTACGTGGACATCTACCAGTTCCACTGTGTGCAGCAGTGCTTCCGCCCGGGAGACGGGACCGGTATGTACGAAGCCATGGTGGAGGCAAAGGAACGTGGCATGATCCGCCACATCGGGATCACGGCGCATCTGATCGGTGTTGCGGAAGAGATCGTGGAGAGCGGGCTGTACGAAACCCTCCAGTTCCCCTTCTCGTATCTCGCGAATGACCGGGAGATCCGCCTGGTGGAAAATACCGTTCGCGCGGGCATGGGCTTTATCGCCATGAAGGGCCTCTGCGGCGGCCTTCTGACCAACAGCACGGCCTGCATGGCATTTATGCAGCAGTATCCGGTGCTGCCCATCTGGGGCATCCAGCGCGAAGAAGAGCTTGATCAGTGGCTCCGCTTCTTCCACGAAGAAGCGGAAATGTCGGACGACATCCGCGCCCTCATCGAGGAGGACCGTAAGGTACTGGCAGGGGACTTCTGCCGTGGATGTGGCTACTGCGCTCCCTGCACCGTGGGCATCCAGATCAACAACTGCGCCCGTATGTCCCAGCTCATCCGTCGCTCCCCCTCCGAGAACTTCCTCTCCGAGGAGTGGCAAGGGCTCATGAACAAGATCAACGAATGCGTCGATTGCGGAGCCTGCAAAACCCGCTGTCCCTACAAACTGGACATCCCGACCCTACTAAGAAAGAACCTCGCCGATTATCATGACATCTTATC
>CACWHK010000039.1:1244-28692 GCA_902760755.1 uncultured Lachnospiraceae bacterium
TACAGCGCCGAGGACTCCGTGTTTACATAAAATTACGAAAACCTTGATACATCACTTTGAACGTGGTAAGATAAGTGCATGAGAATCGGGATATTTGATTCCGGAATCGGCGGGCTTTCCGTCCTCCACGAGGCATACCACCAGCTTCCGGATCAGGACTACATCTTTTATGCAGACACGGATCATGTGCCGTACGGAAAGCGGGATCCGAAGGAAATCATGGAATATGCGCGGGCATGCACGTACTTTCTGCTGGAGCAGGGCGTGGACGCCATCGTCATTGCGTGCAACACGGCAACCAGCGTAGCGGTAAAGGCGCTCCGGGAGGAAATCGCCCTTCCGATCGTCAGCATGGAACCGGCGGTAAAGCCTGCGGTGGAGACCACGGAGGGCAGGAGAGTTCTGGTGATCGCAACCCCGGTGACGCTCCGGGAAACGAAGCTGAAGGAGCTGATCGAGCGGGTGGACGAGGATCACCGCGTGGACCTTCTGGCCACGCCGGAGCTGGTGGGCTTCGCGGAGCGGGAAGAGTTTGAGAGCGAAGCCGTGCGTGCGTATCTTGCCAGGCAGTTCGCCACCGTGAATCCGGAGGACTACTCCGCACTGGTGATGGGCTGTACCCATTTTAATTACTTCAAGAACCTGTACCGGGATTTCTTCCCGGACTACACCGCCATGATCGACGGGAATTTCGGAACCGTGCGTCACCTGGCGCACCGGCTGGAGATCCCGCGGCAGGAGGTGCCGGACGGTGCGGTTACCTTTGAGACGACGGAGGAACTGCTCCGGAACACCACGTATTACACCTCCGGACGGCTGGTGAAGGATGAGGAAATGTTGATGCATTTTCTGAGGCTGCATAATCGGCTGGAGGAGATGCGGAAGATCCGCTGAAAATGTGATAGAAGAACATAAAACGGAGACGGACCATGGGGTTCGTCTCCGTTTTTTATGTGTCATAGAAGTGATGGGATCCTTCGAGCTTCGCTCTCAGGATGACAAGGGCGAGATGACAAGGGCGAGATGACAAGGACGGGATGACAAGGACGGGATGACAGGAGGGGTCATTCTGAGCGAAGCGGGCACTGCATGTCGGCGGCATGCGTTCAGCTCCGAATCGACCGGGTGGCAGCACGACGATTCTTACCTCCTCGCCAGCGTCACGATATAACTTCCTGCACCCACCATCCACATCACGGTTCCTGCCACCATCAGTCCTGTCTGCAGCGGGGACGTAGTCCCTGCAATCTCGAACACCCCGCGCATCATGCTGCTGACGGTAAGGGCTGCCACACCCGAATTATACACATTCAAGGTGAACCGATTTGGCTGTGGGAGGCTCCGTATCAGAAGGATCCAGAGTGCCGGGAGGAATCCCAGCAGCAGCGGCCAGGCAAAGAGGAAGGTCATGAAGGGGGAGCGTACATTGTGCGAGAACCGGTCATAGATGAGGAAGACGATGAGGCAGAACACGCTGATGCATCCGTAGATGATCGCGCCGCGCTTCATATTGATCGGCTGATACACCGCACCGCCCTTATCGGAAGAATCCGCGGTCTGGGTCATGGAACGCTCTATGGCTCGATCCATGGCCCTGTCCATGGGCCACCCCGGCGCGCGTCCTCGCTTCGCGGTTTTGTTAATATCCGATGTATACAATATCACTCACGCTCCTTTCCTTCGTCTTCTTCCCGCTGGTGGTGGGATTGTTGATCACCTGCCCGTTGAAGTACATGGTGGTGGATCCGCCACCGTCCAGGTTGTAGGCCTGCTCGCACCCCAGGTCCTGCATGATGGTAGCCAGCTGCAGGAGGCTGAGCCCTTCACTCTCCGAGGTTCGTCCGTCGGAGACGACCATCACATAGTGCAGCGGTTCGATCATTCCGATGGCTGTCCGCGGATTGCTGGACATGGACTTGCTGACCTCTGAGGAGGAATCAACGGTGATCTCACCGTTCTCCACCAGCCCGGGTCCGAAGGAGTACACCTGCAGGGCTCCATTTGCAAGAAGCTCTTCTGCGGTGACGTCTCCTTCCCGGATGATCTGCATGGATCCGTCCTCATAGATCACAAGGTCCTCCGCGTCGTCCGACTTCTTTCGGTCACGATACAGAATACCGTTCCGGATCACATAACCCGTGTCGCGGAATCCGTAGAAGTCGCCGTTGATGGCGAGGATCGCGCCCACCCGGTCTGCGATGTCCGAGGTTTTTTCCGTAAGGTTCCGTCCGAAGCTGTCCTCTGCCAGACCGGAACGAAGGGTTGCGATACCCGAAAGCTGAATATCCGCAACGTATACCATGGTGCTATATACATATCTCTCTGTCAGAGTTATAGTCATAGTACTGTCCTGATAAATGTATCCGTTCTCTGTCGCGGTTACCGTCGGTTCCGTGACAGCTTCCGTTGCACCGGTTTCCGAAGAGATCATGCCCCGGACTGATTCGGTTTCGGCGATGTTGCCCCCGGAGGAGGTCACTTCGTCAGCCGTGTCGGTGCGGTAAACCTCCGCCATGGCGCTCTGGTCCATTTTCACGGTGTCATGAGGTATCACGAATACATTTAACATGGTAAATGCAGTGTATGCCGTGAGCAGGATCCCATAGACCCAGGCCCAGGTATGACGTATCTTACCAAGCTTCTCCGGCTGCCCTGTTTCCGGGCCGGCTGCTTTATGATACTGTCCGGATTCGAAGCCGGCTGTTTTATGATACTGTCCGGATTCGAAGCCGGCTGTTTCATCAGACTGCCTGGACCGGCTGGTGTATCTTTCCATGGCGACCTTCCTTTCTCTGGAATACCCAGTGCTTTTGCACGTAATAGCTGAATACGGACAGGGCTACGTCCACAATGATCTTCGCCAGCAGTGCGGAGGGGATGACGGAGGAGAGGAGGGTCACCAGGCCTGCGGACATGCCCATTTGCGTGAAGAGGAGAACCAGATACCGGACCCCGCTCTTCGTGATCTTCTCCCTGCTCTTAAAGCACCAGAAGTGATTCAGCGTGAAGTTCAGGGTGCTGGAGACGACTCTGGCGATGACGGTTGCGACGGTGATGGCGGCAGCGGCTGCCAGCGGGAGCGCCTGCATCAGGATATAGAAAAGCAGCAGGTCCAGAACCGAGCTGGACAGGGAGCTGGTGATGAACCGGAGTGGCTTTCCGTAGACCCGGATGGAATCGCGGACCGGACGAAAATGTGATCCTGCATTTCCATCCTCATAAACGGTTGCTATGGGAAGCTGGAACACCGGAGCCTCTTTCACGGCGTCCTCCAGCATGTGCATTTCATATTCGTAGCGGTCGCCTTCCGTGGCGAGGGCCAGAGGGTAGAGGGACTTTGGGATCCCGCGAAGTCCGGTCTGGGTGTCGGAGATTCGGATGCCGGTGGAGAGCCGGAAGAAGGCAGCCGTGATGCGGTTGCCGAAACGGCTCTTCCGGGGGACCTCGTCACCGGAGAAGTTGCGGACACCGAGGATCAGCGTGTCGGGGTGATGCTCCATCCCCATGGCGATCCGCTGGATGTCTATGGGAAGGTGCTGTCCGTCTGCATCGGCGGTTACAACGCCGAGGTCCGAGGGGAACATTTCCTCTGCAGCTTTGATGCCTGTCCGAAGCGCTGCGCCTTTCCCCTGATTCTTATCGTGATGCAGGATCACCGCGCCGTAGGAAGCGGCCATCAGAAAGTAGGTGTAGGTGGACTCGTCACTTCCGTCATTTACGATGATGATGTGGTGGAAGCCGAGAGCGGAGAGCTGCTTCACCAGAGTAACCATATGTTCATTCGGCTGATAAGCCGGGATTAAGATCGTGCTGTGCATCATAGCGCCACCTCCTTGGGTTTCAAACGAAAATCAGTCATCTTGGGTGCAGTATGCCATGGCAAACTGAAATGAATCTGAAACTCTGCCTACGAATTAAAAAAATGCTTTTTCTTCGAAAACGGATTGTCATAGAGGCGCTGCTTTGGTAAACTGTTATTCGGGGGATTTTGGGTTTAGGAGGAGCAAGTAATGGCAGCAAGAACATCCTGCGATACATGCGCATATATGGTTTATGATGATGACTACGAGGACTACGTCTGCGACATCAATATGGACGAGGACGATTTTCGACGGCTTCTGGAGGGGCACTTCAAGGAATGCCCGTATTATCGTGACGGAGATGACTATAAAGTAGTACGCCACCAGATGTGACAGTGTTGATGTCATTCTGAGGCGAAGCCGAAGAATCTCTTGGGCGGACAGACCGCCAGGCGAGGAGGAGATATGGACGAATGGAGGATCGGACCGGACACGTTCATCAGCCGGTTCTTTCTCGGGTCCGGTAAGACGGCCCGGTATACTAAGGAGCTGATCGACTCGGCAGTGGATCACGCCTGCACGGAAATGATCTCCGTGGCGGTAAAGACTCTGGATACACCGAACAGCCCGCTTTCGATGATCCCGGAGAATATGCGGATCCTTCCGAATACGCTGGGTGCGCACTCGGTGGAGGAGGCCGTGGCCATGGCTCATAAGGCGAGAGAGAAGGGCCTCGGTGACCGGATCAAGATCGAGATCATGACGGACAGCCGGTATTTCCTGCCGGATCCTCATGCCACCGTGGAAGCAACAAAGCGTCTGGTGGAGGACGGTTTCCTGGTATATCCCTACTTCTATCCGGAGCTGCGGGTGGGAAAGCAGCTGGCGGAAGCAGGGGCCGTGGCACTGATGCCTCTGGCATCTCCCAGTGGTTCCAACAAGGGTCTGCAAACCCGGGACTTTATCCAGGAGCTGATCCGGACTATCCCGCTGCCCATCATCGTGGATGCCGGCATCGGATGCCCGTCTCAGGCCTGCGAGGCCATGGAGCTGGGCTGTGCGGCGGTTATGGCAAACACGGCTCTCGCAACCGCGGATGATCTGAACCTGATGGCAGATGCATTTCGGATGGCCATAGAAGCCGGACGGGCCGGGTACCTCAGTCACCGGCACAACCGCCTCCTGCACGGAGGAAAGGTGTAACAGCTGAAACTATATTATAAAAGGCAACAGAATGATTGCATTCCAAAGCCGGCAGGGAGTACCGGAACATAGAATGCAGAGGAGGACAAAGAGAAGATGATCAAGATCGGAAGAAATGACCCTTGCTGGTGTGGCAGCGGCAGGAAGTACAAGCAGTGCCACGAGGAGTTTGACAGAAGGATCGAGCAGTTTGAGAAGCAGGGCCATGTGGTGCCTGAGCACCGCCTGATCAAGACCTCGGAGCAGATCGCAAAGATCCGGGAGAGCGCGAAGGTAAATGTAGAAGTATTGGACACGGTAGCAGAGAAGATCTGCGCGGGCATGAGCACGGAGGATATCGACCGGATCGTCTATGAGGTGACGACAAAGCACGGCGCCATCCCTGCGCCCCTCAACTACGAGGGCTTCCCTAAGAGCGTCTGCACGTCGGTAAATGACGCGGTCTGCCATGGCATCCCGTCTCCCGACGAGATCCTGCAGGACGGGGACATCATCAACGTGGACTGCTCCACCATCCTGGACGGATACTTCTCGGATTCGTCCCGCATGTTCCTGATTGGAAATGTATCCGATGAGGCAAAGAAACTCGTAGAGGTGGTACGTGAAAGCGTGTACCTCGGACTGGAGCAGGTAAAGCCCTGGGGCTTCCTCGGGGATATGGGCCAGGCGGTTCATGATCATATCAAGGCCAACGGTTATTCCGTGGTCCGCGAGATTGGCGGACACGGCGTGGGACTGGAGTTCCATGAGGATCCGTGGGTCGGCTATACAACGAAACGTGGAACGGATATGCTGCTGGTGCCGGGCATGATGTTTACCATAGAGCCTATGGTGAACATGGGTCGGCAGGAGATCTTCGTGGACGAGGAAAATGACTGGACGGTCTATACCGATGACGGATCACTTTCCGCGCAGTGGGAGATCCAGGTACTTGTGACCGAGGATGGACACGAGGTAATCTCCTGGTAGCATCAAGGATAATGATCGGAGCGGATCATGCATATGGCTCCCCGGGGATTCATGGGAAGCAGCATGCATGGCGGAAGCGATGAGCATCAAAAAACCGGTTCCCATGGGAACCGGTTTTTGCAAATGATTTTGCAAATAGTTTTGCAAATGTTTCTGCAGGTACTTCCTGCAAGCATCTTAAGTATTATCTGCATGAAGCAACTGTAAAGCCTAGGAATAATCCGCCCGCAGGATCTCCGTAACGGAGGGCTGATCCGACAGGTGATAGAAGCGGAAGACCACATTTATGTCCTCCACGATGGACATGTCCAGCTCGCCCTTCACTGCCATTTCCTGCATCATCTGAATGGTCTTCTGGTGCGGGAAGCCACTCTTGTAGGGACGCTCCTCCGTCAGGGCCTGGTAGATATCCACGCAGGTCATGAGGCGCTCCTCCTGGGTCAGATCCTTGGCAGCCAGACCGAAGGGATAGCCCTCACCGTTCAGCTTCTCATGGTGATGGGACGCCCAGTCGGTGATATCCCGCATACCCTTCAGGTTCTTCAGGATCTCGTGGGTATAGTAGGCATGATTCTTCATCACCAGGTACTCGTCATCCGTCAGCTTGGACGGCTTCTTCAGAGTTGTGGATCATGAGCTTGCCTACATCATGCAGAGCTCCCGCCAGATAGTAGCGGATGGACTTCTCCTGATTGTAATTAAAATGGATCGCCATCTTCTCGGCCTTGGTCGCAACACCCAGGCTGTGTTTACAGGTATAGTGGGACTTGAAGTCGATGATACGCGCGATCAGCGTCGCCAGATTCCGAACCTCCTGAGGTGTGTATTCATCCTCGTGGTGCTTGATGGAGGAGCGAAGGAATCCGTCGATATTATCAAAGTTGAAGTATTTGAGATGCTTCTTCTTGAAGGTCCCGCAGAAGGCATCCGACACCTCTCTGGAGAAGAGGGTTCCGGTATTTGCACGCACATAATTGATGATGGCGTCGCAGTTCTCCGCACTCTGGTCCAGCAGGTTGAAATGTGTGTCGATCAGATCTCCCAGATGGATGATCTGGGCCTTTATGGGGGTCCGCTGTGCCAGACGGTGGAAGGGACCGGAACCATCTGCATTTTCGTGATGCAGAAGGATCACATCCCGGTTGTTGGTCCGGAACGGGAGCAGCTTCGTGTTGATCTCGCCGATGGTGCAGTGACGGATCAGGAAGTCCAGCTCGCTGTATGCGCGGCCGCCGTTATACTTCTTGTATTCGATCTCCTCCTGGTTGAACTCGGTCAGTGCATTGTCATGTAAAATGGAATAAGCCGCAATATCGATCAGTTCGTTGTCGGAAAGGCCGATAGCCTTGCCTGTGATGATCGACAGTGCAGCGATCCGCTTGGAGTGACCGGGCTTCACATTCAGGAACTCATATTCCGCCGCGTCCAGTCCGAGGGAGAATGCATATAGGACTTCATTCAGATTGATCTTCATGGAGAAAACCTTCACAAAATAAGCTAAAATAAAAGTGCATACTTACACTTAATCATAACGCAGTTTATGGAAACTGTAAAGAGAGATTTTGGGTATGGAACAGGAAAAATTAAGGAAAAACAGAACCTATATCTGCATAGATCTGAAGTCGTTTTACGCCTCGGTGGAGTGCGTGGAACGGGGCATGGATCCGCTCCGGACGAATCTCGTGGTTGCGGACCCCACAAGGACCGAGAAGACCATCTGTCTTGCCGTAACTCCGTCCCTGAAAGCCTTCGGAATCCCGGGCCGGGCCCGGCTTTTTGAGGTGCTGGAACGGGTGCGGGAGGTGAACGACCATCGGCGGAAGGCCCTGAAGGGACGGGAGTTTACCGGAAAGAGCCGGAACGCGGATGAGCTGGAGCAAAACCCCTCCCTGGAGCTGGACTTCGTAGTGGCTCCTCCGCAAATGCGGCGCTACATGGAGGTAAGCGGGCAGATCTTCCGCATTTACTTAAAATACGTGGCTCCGGAGGATATCTTCCCCTATTCCGTG
This sequence comes from uncultured Lachnospiraceae bacterium, assembly GCA_902760755.1. Taxonomy (GTDB): domain Bacteria; phylum Bacillota; class Clostridia; order Lachnospirales; family Lachnospiraceae; genus Eubacterium_Q. Next base: position 9,226 of record CACWHK010000039.1, read on the forward strand.
GATGAGGTCTTCATGGATGTTACCGCCTATCTCGGTACCTACAGGATGACGGGGCATGAGCTGGCCATCCGGATGATTCGGGACGTGCTGGCGGAGACCGGGATCACGGCCACGGCGGGTATCGGGACCAACATGTATCTGGCGAAGGTTGCCATGGACATCGTGGCCAAGCATATGCCTGCGGACGCGGACGGTGTCCGCATCGCAGAACTGGATGAGATGTCCTACCGACGGTACCTCTGGACCCATAGACCCCTTACGGACTTCTGGCGGGTGGGACCCGCCACGGCCCGGAAGCTGGAGAAGCGGGGACTCTTCACCATGGGGGATGTGGCCCTCTGCTCCGTGGAGAATGAGGACCTTCTCTATCATATGTTCGGAATCCAGGCGGAGCTTCTGATCGACCACGCCTGGGGCTACGAGCCCACAGAGATGTCGGAGGTTAAGAGCTACCGTCCGAAGGAGAATTCCCTCTCCGTGGGCCAGGTGCTGAAGGAACCCTACACCGCGGAGAAGGCGCGGCTTATTGTCCACGAGATGACGGACCTTCTGGTGCTGGATCTGGTGGAGAAGGGGCTTATGACGGATCAGGTGGTGCTGACGGTCTGCTATGATGTGGAGAATGTTTCCAAGCTGGACCCGGGCGAGGCATTTCCGGGGGAAGTGAAGATGGATTACTACGGAAGACTTGCACCCAGGCATGCCCACGGCACCGGGAATCTGGAGGGACACAGCTCCTCAAGCAAGGAGATCATCGACGCCATGCTGCAGGTCTATGACCGGATCGTGGATCCGCGGTTTACCGTGCGGCGGATCTACGTGGTGGCAAATCACGTGCTGCCCGTGGACCGGATCCCAAATAAGAAGGAGGAGGGCCGGCAGCTGGACCTCTTCGCAGACTTTTCACCGGAGAAGAAGCAGGAGATCGAGAAGAAGGAAGTGGAGCGGGAGAAGGAAGCGAAGATTCAGCAGGCGATCCTTTCCGTTCAGAAGAAATATGGGAAAAATGCGCTGTTAAAGGGCATGAACTTAGAGGAGGGTGCCACCACCCGGGAGAGGAACGACCAGGTGGGCGGACATAAAGCGTAGCGGTAGCACAACTTCCGGCAGCATTGGAACGGGCGAAAGACTTGTGCGGCGTGGTACGGCAGCGCCAAAGCGCGGCAGGACCCGGACAGGAGGAACGATATGGAGATCGAACGATTCAAAAAAGCAGCCGAGGAAGCAGAGCAAAGGTATGGACATATCATCCATATGGAGCATCCGGTGTCGAAAAAGCATAAGCCCATGTCGAGAGAACAGCGGGCAGCGCAGTTTGCACCCTTTGCAGCTTTGACAGGATATGATAAAGTAGTAAGTGAAAGTGTTGAACGAGCGAAGGAGGACTATCAATGATAGCAATTCCGATTCATGATACGATCCTGCTCCCGGACGTTACCTTCTTCTTCAAGAAGGAAACCTTCGAGGAGTGGGAGGTGGAATCACTGACGGCAGGAGACGAGATCGTCTTTGCCTTTCTGAAGGACGAACCGCCCTACGAGGACGGGGAGCCGGAGGAGAAGCGGCCTGCAGGTGCAAAGCCGGAGGAGACACCGGAGGATCTGATGGATCTGATCTACCCGGTGGGAGTCCGTGCGCGCCTGGAGGCCATCGATAACGAGGGGAATCTGAAGATCCGCACCCGGAACCGGGTGGACATTCTTTCCCTTACGGAGCTGGAAAGCGGTGCGGTGGATGCGAAGGTGGTGGAGCGTCCCGACGTGGAGGACATTACCCCCGAGGAGCAGTCCCAGCGCTTTGAGCAGCTGAAGAAGGATTATCTTAATTTCGTGAAAATGTACCAGTGGGGGCTTTGGGCCAGAGGCTTTATCCTTCAGTGGAAGAATATCTATGAGCTGGTCTGCACCATGGCTCCCTACTTCAGCATCACCTGGGAGGAGAAGGTTGCAATCCTGACCGAGGACCGGGTGGCAGAGCGTTACCGCCTGATCGAGCAGGCAGCCTACGAGTTTATCGAGATGGCCCGTGTGCACAGTGAGGCGGAGAACCAGCAGCAGAAGGAAAGCGAGAGCATTTACCGGGAGAATGCATTAAAGAAGCAGATCGAGATCCTGCAGAATGAGCTGGATGAGATGCACCCGGAGAATATCTCGGATGTGCGTCAGTTCCAGAAGAAGATCGAGGAGTCCGGCATGAATGAAACCGCCCGGAAGGAAGCGGACAAGGTCTTAAACCGGATGAAGCAGGAGGGGCAGAATTCGCCGGAAGCCGGCATGCTCCATGACTATCTGGACTATCTGACCGCCCTTCCCTGGAAAAAGGTGATTATTCAGACTCAGAACTGTTGAATTTTATAGATGAATTAGATCTCACAAATAATACCAATGCAAATATTATAGATAAAAGTGCGGATCACTACGGCCTGAAGAAGGTAAAGGAACGAATCCTGCAGCAGCTGGCGGTGATGGCCTTAAAGAAGCAACAGTCCGGATCCATCCTGCTCTTTGTGGGAGCTCCCGGTACCGGAAAGACCTCGATCGGCCAGAGCATCGCAAAGGCTCTGGGACGGGAGTATGTGCGGATCAGTCTCGGGGGTATCCGGGATGAGGCAGAGATCCGCGGACATAGAAGGACCTATATTGGAGCCATGCCCGGACGGATCATGGAGGGCATGAAGCGCTGCGGAGCCTCGAATCCGGTGATGGTGCTGGATGAGGTGGATAAGCTGGCGAAGGACTACGGCGGAGACCCGGCCAGTGCCCTGCTGGAGGTGCTGGATCCGGAGCAGAACTTCAGCTTCACGGATCATTATATGAATGTGCCCTATGACCTCTCAAATGTCTTCTTCGTCTGTACGGCGAACCAGGTGGATACCATCCCCGAGCCGCTGCTGAACCGGATGGAGATCATCGAGTTCCCGGGCTATTCCGAGCTGGAGAAGGAGAGTATCGCAAAGAAGCATCTGATCCCCCGGGCCTACGAGGCCATGGGCATAAAGAAGAGCCAGCTGAAGATCTCCGATCCCGCGGTACGGAAGGTGATCCAGGAGTATACCATGGAGTCCGGCGTGCGGGGACTGAAGAAGCGGATCGACGGCATTTGCAGACATGCAGCCGTGCGGCTGGTGAAGGGAGAAAGGAAGCTCTCCGTTATTCCGGCGAACCTGAAGGACTATGTGGACGGACGGGGCCTGCACCGCGACAAGGTGGAGAAGAAGGCAGTGCCGGGCATCGTCACCGGACTGGCCTGGACTTCTGCCGGCGGGGAGATCCTGTATATCGAGACCAAGAAGGTGGCAGGCAGCGGCCAGGTGATCATCACCGGCCAGCTGGGGGATGTGATGAAGGAGTCTGTCTCCATCGCGCTTTCCCTGGTGAAGGAGCGGTTCCCGAAGGAGACGGGAGACCTTTCCAAGTATGACCTGCACATCCATGTGCCGGAGGGGGCCGTGCCGAAGGACGGTCCTTCCGCAGGCATCACGCTTACCACGGCCCTCGCCTCATTGTTCACCGGAAAGCGGGTGAACCCCACCATAGCCATGACCGGGGAGGTATCCCTCCGCGGCGGGGTGATGCCCATCGGAGGTCTGCCGGAGAAGCTGATGGCAGCGGTCCGCGCAGGTGTAAAGACGGTTTTCATCCCAAAGGAAAATGTGGAGGACCTGGAGGATGTTCCGGAGGAGGTAAAGAAGGCTCTTACCATCACGCCGGTGGAGACGGTGGCGGATGTACTTACGCTGACCGGGCTGATTCAGAAGTAATGCGGTTAGTTCGTGCTAACTTTTTGCAAAAATCACGCATCGTCGCTTGACTTCCGTGACATTTGCTTTTATACTATATGAGGTTTTTCAGAGAAGTTACCTGTCATACAGGTTTCAATATTTTAAGAAAAGAGGTACGTTAGCATGGCAGTTGTTGATCTTAGCAAGTATGGCATCACAGATGTGCAGGAAATCATTCACAATCCTTCCTTTGAGGATCTGTACAAGTATGAGATGGATCCGTCGCTTGAAGGCTTTGACAAGGGTGTCGAGACAGAGCTCGGTGCCGTAAATGTTATGACAGGTGTTTACACCGGTCGTTCTCCCAAGGATAAGTTCATCGTTATGGATGAGAACTCCAAGGACACCGTATGGTGGAATACACCGGAGTATCCGAACGATAACCATGAGGCTTCTCAGGAAGCATGGGCTGCAGTAAAGGAGATCGCTAAGAAGGAGCTGTCCGGAAAGAAGCTCTTCGTAGTTGATGCATTCTGCGGTGCAAACGAAGATACACGTATGGCTGTCCGCTTCATCATGGAAGTAGCATGGCAGGCACATTTCATCAAGAACATGTTCATCCAGCCGACCGCTGAGGAGCTGGAGAAGTTCGAGCCGGATTTCGTTGTTTACAACGCATCCAAGGCAAAGGTTGAGAACTACAAGGAGCTGGGCCTCAACTCCGAGACCGCAGTTGTCTTCAACATCACAAGCCGTGAGCAGGTTATCATCAACACATGGTACGGCGGAGAGATGAAGAAGGGTATGTTCTCCATGATGAACTACTATCTGCCGCTGAAGGGCATCGCTTCCATGCACTGTTCTGCAAACACAGATATGGAAGGCAAGAATACAGCTATCTTCTTCGGTCTGTCCGGAACCGGTAAGACAACCCTTTCCACCGATCCGAAGCGTCTCCTCATCGGTGATGATGAGCACGGCTGGGATGACAACGGCGTATTCAACTTCGAGGGCGGCTGCTATGCAAAGGTTATCAACCTGTCCAAGGAGAATGAGCCGGACATCTACGGTGCGATCAAGAGAGACGCTCTTCTTGAGAACGTTACCGTTGATGCAGCAGGCAAGATCGACTTTGATGATAAGAGCGTAACCGAGAATACTCGTGTTTCCTATCCGATCGATCACATCAACAATATCGCTCTTAAGGTAAACGGAAAGTCCTCCGGACCGGATGCTGAGAATGTCATCTTCCTGTCCGCAGACGCATTCGGCGTACTTCCGCCGGTATCCATCCTGACACCGGAGCAGACACAGTACTACTTCCTGTCCGGATTCACGGCAAAGCTTGCAGGTACCGAGCGTGGTATCACAGAGCCCACACCGACCTTCTCCGCTTGCTTCGGCCAGGCATTCCTGGAGCTGCACCCCACAAAGTACGGTGAGGAGCTGGTTAAGAAGATGCAGAAGAACGGCGCAAAGGCTTACCTGGTTAACACCGGCTGGAACGGAACTGGCAAGCGTATCTCCATCCCGGATACCCGTGGAATCATCGATGCGATCCTGAATGGTGATATCAAGAAGGCTCCGACCAAGAAGATCCCGTTCTTCAATTTCGAAGTACCGACCGAGCTTCCGGGCGTATCCACAGAGATCCTTGATCCCCGCGATACCTACGCAGATGCTGCTGAGTGGGAAGAGAAGGCAAAGGATCTGGCAGGACGCTTCATCAAGAACTTCAAGAAGTATGAGACAAATGAGGCTGGTAAGGCACTGGTTGCAGCCGGCCCGACTCTCTAAGATAATAACCACGAACTACAGGAAGAACAGCCACACCGTGTGCGCACGGCGTGGCTGTTTTTTCAAAAGAGCGTAAGGAGGTGATCCTATGCCACCGGGAGGACGTGGTCCGGGCGGTCCCATGGGCGGACGCTTCATGACCGAAGAAGAGAAAAAGAGCATTCCGAAGGTGACCCCGCAGCTCTTAAAGCGGGTATTTTCCTACCTGAAGCCCTATAAGCTTCAGCTGGTTCTGGTGTTCCTGGCCATCGTGCTGTCATCCGTGCTGACGCTGCTTCCGTCGATCCTGACCGGTAAGATCATCGACGAAGGCCTGATCGGACGGGACATGAAGCTGCTGATCATATTCATCGTGGCATCTCTCGGTGTAACGCTGGCAGCAAACCTGATCGGTGTGGCAGAGAGCTACATCAACACCTGGATCGCGCAGCATATCACCTTCGATATGCGAAATCAGATGTTCCGACATTTGCAGCGGATGTCCCAGAGGTTTTACACCTCCAACAATCAGGGAGATATCATCACGCGAATGACCTCGGATATCGACGGCGTGGAATCGGTGATCACCAACACCTTCAAGAGCATTCTGTCCAACTCCATCACCCTGGTGGTGGCACTGGTGGCCATGTTCCAGAAGAGCTGGATCCTGGCACTTCTCGGGATCGCGGTGATCCCCCTCTTTGTACTGCCTACACGTCGGGCCGGAAAGACCCGGTGGTCCCTTACCCGGGAGGCTCAGGACTGCAATGACGAGGTAAACGGGATTCTGAACGAGACCCTCTCCGTCAGCGGACAGCTGCTGGTAAAGCTCTACGGCAAGGAACAGGCGGAGTACGAGAAGTACGAGAAGGTGAACCGGAGGATGATCGGTCTCAACATCAAGGAGCAGATGGCCGGCCGCTGGTTCTTCGTGATCCTGAATACCGTAACAAACATCGGGCCCATGCTCCTCTATCTGGTGGGAGGGATCCTGATGATGAAATATGACAGTTCTCTGACGGTGGGTGATATCACCGTGCTGGTGGCACTGCTGGGGAAGACCTATATGCCGGTGAACAGTCTCCTCAACATCCAGGTGGACTGGATGCGTTCCATGGCCCTTTTTACCCGGATCTTCGACTATTTCGACATGCCGGTGGAGATCGAAAATGCACCGGATGCCATTACACCTGCCACCTCCGTGGGCGAGGTGGAATTCTCCCATGTGGACTTTGCCTATGATGAGGAGCGGCAGATCCTGAAGGACATCACATTCAAGCTGGAAAGCGGGAAGAGCATCGCCATCGTCGGACCCTCGGGTTCGGGCAAGAGTACCATCATCAATCTGATCCCCAGACTCTATGATGTGAAGGCGGGGACCGTCAGCTATGACGGTGTGGATGTACGGAAGCTGGACCTTACCTTCCTCCGGAAGCAGGTGGGGGTGGTATCTCAGGAAACCTACCTCTTCAACGGAACCATCCGGGATAATCTGCTTTACGCAAAGCCGGAGGCCACGGAGGAGGAAATGATCAGCGCCCTGAAGCGGGCTAATATCTATGATTTCGTGGAGAAGCAGGAGCAGGGGCTGGATACCATGGTGGGAAACCGCGGACTGAAGCTGTCCGGCGGTGAGAAGCAGCGGATCTCCATAGCCCGGGTACTCCTAAAGGACCCGAAGCTTCTGATCTTCGATGAGGCAACCTCGGCGCTGGATTCCATCTCCGAGAATAAGATCCAGGAGGCCATCGAGCCCATCATCAGGGAGCGGACCTCGATCCTGATCGCGCACCGGCTTTCCACCATTCTGGCTGCGGATGAGATCCTTGTGGTTAAGGATGGGGAGATCGTGGAGCGTGGGCAGCATAAGGAGCTGGTAAAGCAGGGTGGTGTCTACAGCGAGCTTTACAATACGCAGTTTAACCGGATCTCCGATGAGGAAGAGGAGGAACGGATGCGGCGGAGACAGCATTTTCGGGTAAAGAACAGCGGATATGCGGAGGGAGAGAATCCCTGGCGGGATCCGGACCGGATGGAACCGCGGCCGGAACCGCAGTAACGAGCCGGAGGTATGGATTCGTAGTTTACCGAAATTTTATATGACAAAGCAGACGGAGTTTTCGTCAACCAGCGCAAATTGTTTGGTTGACGAAGGCTTCGTTTTGTGTTACCATGCAGTTCGGTAGGAATAGTTTGGGAAACGAACTGATGCTTGCCGTGACTTGCGTGGAAAGGAAGTAAGAGACTTGAATGTTGCTTTTTTGATCGTGATGGGAATCTACCTTGCAGCTATGATGGTTGTGGGGATTCTGGATGTAAGACGGGCCGGAAGCTTTGAGGAGTATGCGGTGGCCGGAAAGCGGCAGGGGACCCTGACGGTCTGCATGACGCTGCTGGCAACCATGCTTGGGGCCTCCACCACCATAGGCATAACGGATACGGTTTATGATATCGGCTTCCCCGGAATCTGGTGGCTGCTCTTCGGAGCCGTGGGACTGCTGCTGCAGGCGGTGTTCCTTTCGGAGCGGGTGCGTGCCATCGGGGCGGATACCCTTCCGCATCTGGCGGGGATCACGGTGGGAAAGGCAGCTTCGGTGCTCCTTGCGGTGCTGATCAGCATATCCTGGATCGGTGTGGTGGCCGGGCAGCTGGTGGCCATGCACAGCCTGGTTACCTTTGCGACGGGAAGCAGCAGCAAGGTGCTGATGGTGATCCTCTCCGTGGTGGTGATCCTCTATACAACCCTGGGGGGACAGCTGTCTGTGGTAAAAACCGATAAACTGCAGCTGATCCTGATCCTGCTGGGTGTGATCCTCTGCTTTGCCTATCTTTACGGTTCCACGGACGGTGCTTTGTCGGATGCGGCCTCCCGTGTGGAGCTTCTGAATGAATCCTATGGCGTCGGTAATCTCTTTACACAGTTTTTCGTGATCGGAGGGGTATTCTTCCTGGGACCGGACATCATGTCCCGGAACTTCCTCTCAAAGGACGGGAAGACCGCAAAGCGCGGGGCCTGGATCTCCGGAACTGTCCTGATCGTCTTTGCATTTCTCATCACCATGATCGGAATTTGGGCGAAGCTGAATCTGTCCCCGGAGGAGCTGGCGGGGCAGAAGACCCTGATGGTGGTGGCGGGAATCCTTCCGAAGTGGATCGGAATCATCCTGTCCCTCGGACTTCTTTCTGCCATCCTTTCCTCAACGGATACCTGTATCATAAATGCAGCAACCATCTTCACCCGGGATATCCTGGGGAAGAAGAACGTCACCTGGATCCGCGGAGCCGTGCTGGTGATCGGAGGCCTTGCCACCGTGATCGCAGTCTGCGGCAGCGGAAATATCATCAACATTCTGACGGGAGCCTACTCCATCTATGCCCCGGGAGTGATCTTCCCCATGCTGATCGCAATCCTGGTATATAAAAAGAGGGAGGTGCGAAAAGGGATATGGCTTACTGCCGTAGCCCTTGGAGGGTGCTTCGGACTGGCAGCCACCTTCCTTTCCGACTGGCTCGGATCGATCGGAGTGCCGGAGGGGGTGGTTTCACATCTGTCGTTGATCGGAATGGGAGTTTCTCTTGTTATAGCTCTGAGTTCCGTACGTTGGAAAAAGCCGGAGCGTGAATGATTCATGCCCCGGCTTTCACCATCGTATGTAGTTAAAAGACACGTATACCACCGTATTTACGGATTTGTAACACCATGCATGCACCGTCTCCGAAGAGGGCATCCATGGCGCTTCGGTAGGTGTCCACCTTCGCCTCCGGCACAAAGGCCTGAATGGTCCCTGCAAAGCCTCCGCCGTGGACCCGTGCCACACCGGTTTCCGTCAGCGGTTTCTGCCCGTCGGCAAGTCCCAGCACCGACTCGCTGACCGCCAGGGCCAGGGAGATGTTCTGATGCTGTACATCCCGGCCGGTATAGACATTCTGCAGGAACTTGAAGGAGGAATCCCCGGAAGCACGGACGCTCCGGAGGAAGCCCTCGATATCCTTCTTTCGGAGAGCCTCTGCCTCGGCAGCGGCTCTTCGGTTTTCTTCATAAAAATGAATGGCCCGAAGCACGGGGCGGTCTCCCAGTTTTCCACGTAGCGTAGGGATGGCAGCGGTGAATTCCTCCTCCGGAACCTCCCGCAGCACCTCCTTCCCGAACTGTGCGGCCACGGACTTCATTTCCGCGGGAACCGCGGCATAGTCCGGGGTCAGGTCTGCATGGGAGCCCTTGGTATCCGTGATACAGAGGGCAAAGCCTGCAGATACCAGGTCGAATTCCACCCGCTCGATCCTCGGGTCCTCCGGGTTCGCAAAGTCCATATGGCAAAGACTCCCCACGGAGCAGGCCATCTGGTCCATAAGCCCGCAGGGCTTTCCGAAGTAGATATTCTCTGCATACTGCCCGATCTTAGCGATGGTCACGGAGTCGATGGCCATCTCGTTATACAGCCCCGACAGGATGGTTCCGATCAGGGTCTCGAAGGCAGCGGAAGAGGAGAGGCCGGAGCCTCCCAGTACCTCGCTGGTGATATAGGCATCAAAGCCTCCCACCCGGTAACCCCGGGTCGCAATTCCTGCAGCCATACCGCGGATCAGGCCGCGGGTGGTTCCTTCCTCTTCGGGGATGGGTGCGTGGGCCGCATGGGAAGAGGACTCCGGCAGCTCCAGCCGGATCATGGAATATCCCTCGGACAGCACCCGGATGGTGCGGTCCTCCCGGGGAGCGGCCACTGCGATGGCATCATCATTGATGGAAGCGGCAAGCACCTCTCCATGCTGATGGTCCGTATGATTTCCACCGATCTCGGTTCGTCCCGGGGCGCTGAAGATTTCCACAGGCACATCCCCGAACAGCTCCCGGAACCGGAGGAGGGAAGCCTCGTAGCGCTGTACCTCCCGGTCCGGTCTGCCCGGATCCCGGTAGATCTCCAGAAGCCGGTCCCGAAACTCAGGAGCCTTTACAAGGCGGATGCTTTCATCGATCGATCTCATTCTAAATTCTCCTTTTAGATCTCTGATTCATAGTTATGTCAACTAAAATTATGTAAACCGTGGATTATGTAAACTAATCCTGAGGATTTCCCCTCTATGGGAGTATAGCATATTCCACGCAAATACGTAAACATTTTCCACAACACCGTTTGTGAAACTAGCTAAAATGCACAGTTTTGCCCTGCATTTTCGTTAAATAACATGCACAAGAATAATGTCAATTTTGTAGTTATTTTTGTGAAATAGTGTTATAATGTAATTGGGTATGTATACCCTTCAAAAAGGATGGGGATCGGACGTTACGTCTACCTGTAACGGGGTCCCGGAAAGGAGGAAACTAGATGAACGTTGAGATGCAATGCTGCGGGCTTATTCTTGACCTGCTATTAATCTATTTCTTCCTTCGGCATGAGACGGTCGGACTTTACAGCGAGCGGCTGTTCCGTATGTCTCTGGTTGTAAATACCGTGTGTATCGTTCTGGACATTCTGTCCGTTTTCGCGATCATTATGACGGATATCCTCCCGGCCTTTGTTGTTGCCCTGGTCGGTAAGCTGTATCTGGTTTCCCTGGTGGCAGCGTCCTTCATGGGATTCCTCTATACCAGCAGCGGCGTGCAGCATCTTCGGGACAGTGAAACCTTCAACAAGATCATTAAGATCATCTTCGGAATCGGGGCACTTTTCGTGCTGCTCCTTCCCATCAGCTTCTTCCGGGACGGAAGAGTGGTTTACAGCTATGGCCTCTCGGCGGTGGCAACCTATATCTTTGCACCGTTCTTCATCATCTGGGCTCTGGTGCTTACCTTCTCCCATGGCAAATACATGAGCAAGAGCCGAAGGAACGCCATCCGGGCATGGATGTCCCTGGAGATCCTGGCGGCGACACTGCAGTTTATCTTCCCGAAGCTTCTTCTGGTGGGTTTTGGTTCCTCTATCGGCCTCTTCATCCTCTACTGCGAGCTGGAGAGCCCCGAGGCATTCCTGGACCGGACCACGGGAATCTTCTCCTTTGATACCATGGTTATGTACCTACGGCAGCTGTTCAGCTCCAACCGGAAGTTCACGGCCATCATGATCTGTACGGAAGACGAGTGGAAGATGGACAATGAGCAGGAGAGCCGGATCCTTCTGGAAATGAGTGAATTCCTGCACTCCTTCCCGGGAGCCAAGCTCTTCCGGAGCACCGGACATGACTTCATGATGATCTACGCTACGGAGGATGAGGCAAAGGATCAGATCGAAAGTGTCATCAACCTGGACGTGATCAAGGCCCGGTTCCAGCAGGCCTTTGACGGCACCATGGTGATCGACGCCAGGTTCCTGTACATCCCGGATCCGCGGATCGCAACGGACTTCGACGAATATTTTGAGATCTGCAGATACTACAAGGATAACATGGAACGGAACGAGATAAGCCGGGTACTGGATGAGGCTGCCGGACAGAATATCCGGGAGCAGCGGGAGATCAAGGCCGAGATAGTAAAGGCTCTGGAAGAAAACCGGATCGAGGTACATTTCCAGCCGATCTACTCCTTCAGGGAGCAAATGTTCGTCTCCGCAGAGGCACTGGCCAGGATCGTGAATTCCGAAGGCAAGCTGATCATGCCGGGGCTCTTTATCCCGGTGGCTGAGGAGTACGGACTGATCGATCAGATCGGAGAGCGGGTCTTTGAGATCACCTGCCGGACCTTCCGGAATGACCGGCTGCAGGAGAAGGGAATCCACTATCTGGAGGTGAATCTTTCCGTCGCACAGTGCGAGGACAGACATTTATCCGACATTTACCACGGTATCATGAAGCGTGAACAGATCGACCCGACATCGATCAACCTGGAGATCACGGAGAGCTCAACTCTGCATTACCGGAATATCCTGCTGGAGAATATGAACCTGCTGTCCCAGATGGGCTGCAGCTTCTCCCTGGATGATTTCGGAACAGGCGAGAGCAATCTGAACTATATCGTAGACATGCCTGTACAGATCGTGAAGTTTGATCGCAGCATGGTGCAGGACTATTTCAGAAGTGACAGAGCCAAGATCGTCATGCGGGCAACCGTGGATATGATCAAGGCCATAGGACTTAAGATCGTAGCGGAAGGGGTGGAAACGAAGGAACAACTTGACGCGATGGAGGAATTGGGTGTAGATTATATCCAAGGCTATTATTTCTCGAAGCCTCTGCAGGAGAAGGACTTCCTGCGGTTTATCGAAACCCATAACAGAGTTGCGTAGAGTTTAAGAAGGAGAACGTTGTGGAACAGGAGAATCATATTTTACAGGAAGAGTTCGACCAGTCCCAGGAGATCATAGGGAAGCTGTCGGGCTACTACGACTCGAAGGTCGTAGGTCAGAGAATGATGAAATTTGCACTGGTGGCAGCTGTCATGGCAGACGGACACATTTTGGTGGAGTCCGTGCCGGGTCTCGCGAAGACGACAGCTGCCAAGGCCATTTCCGACGCTGTGGCCGGGAAGTTCTCCCGGATCCAGTGTACGCCGGACCTCCTTCCCAGTGATATTATAGGAACCCAGATCTACAATCAGTCCTCCGGACGGTTTGAGACGATCCTGGGTCCTGTTTTTGCGAACTTCGTTCTGCTGGACGAGATCAACCGTTCCAGTGCGAAGACACAGAGTGCCATGCTGGAGGCCATGCAGGAGCGTCACGTGACCATCGGTGGTGTGACCTACCAGATGCCCGAGGATGTGTTCATCGTCATCGCGACCCAGAACCCCATCGAGCAGGAGGGTACCTACCTGCTGTCCGAGGCACAGACCGACCGTTTCCTGATCAAGGAGAAGATCACCTATCCGTCACCGGAGGAGGAGACCGAGATCCTGAACCGGATCGAGAGCGGAGCCATGGAGAAGACTCCGGCCGTTCTGTCCATCCAGGATGTGGATCGTCTGCAGGCCATTACCGAGAAGGTTTATGTGGATCCGGCCATCAAGAAGTACATTTCCTACGTGGTGGATGCGACCCGTCATGCGGATACCGTCCTTCCGGAGGAGCTGGCGCGCTACGTGCGCATGGGTGCGAGCCCGCGTGCGTCCATCGCTTTCTTAAAGATCGCGAAGGCAGTTGCGCTGCTGTACGGACGTACCTACGTAACGCCGGATGACGTAAAGGCCCTTCGGTATCAGGTGCTTCGTCACAGGATCGATCTGAACTATGCTGCCATCGCGGATGATGTATCCGTTGAAACCATCATCGATAAGATCTTCGGCAGCATCCGTACCCCGTAATTTCGGATTACGGCCATAAAATCACGTGCGGGCTTCGTATCTATCTCTGAAGGCATCCCCGGAAGACACTCCGGTACGTCGTCGGAAGCGAAGAGACAAGCCCTGCACGGATGATCCCGCAGTAAAGGTTTACGACCATGGATTATGATTATCTGTCCAGGATCAGAGCGAATCTGACCCTGTATTCGAAGAAGAAAACTTCAAATCTTCTGGATGGAGGCTTCCGCTCGATCTTTCGCGGGCGGAGTCTTGATTTTGATGACCTTCGCGAGTATACCTACGGCGATAACGTCCGGGATATCGACTGGAAATCCTCCTCGAAGACCGGGAAGACGCTGGTGCGCCGGTATATCGCAGAGCGTAAGCATAACATCCTGCTGGTGGGTGACGCAGGCCTGAAAATGGTGGCTGACACGGATGCCGGCGAGCCGAAGGAGAAGCTGGCAGTGCTTACCCTCGGGTCCCTGGCCTATCTTGCAAACCGCCACGGAGATGATTTTGCACTGCTCATGAACCGCGGACAGGGAATGGACTTTTCCTTCTTCAAGTCCGGAGGAGTCCATTTTGAGCGCATCGTCCGAAGGTATGAAACCTCCGTCGGAAAGCCCACCGGGAAAAATGTAGGAGACCTTCTGGATTACGTGGCAGACAATTTCCGGAGAAGGATGCTGATCTTCGTTGTTACGGACATGGAGGGTGCGTCTCATATCGATGAGCGTCTGCTGAAGAAGCTGACGGTACAGAGCGATGTCCTGTTCCTCACCATCTCCGATGCTTATCTTACCGGAGAGCAGTCCTACGACGTGGAGCGGCAGGATTATGAGCCGGACTTCCTCCAGCAGTCGAAGCGACTGTCCCGGCTGGAGCATAAGGAGCGTCAGGCCCGGAAGGAAGAATTTTTAGCAATCTGCAAGCGATACGAAGCAACCCACACCGAGATCCGCAAGGAGGATGAGGTGGTGGACCGTATCGTTGAGCTGATGGATGAACATAAAGGAGCGTGAGGGATGAAAACCTCAGTAGAGTTACAGGATCCAATGTCATATTATCTGGTCTGGTTGATCGTGGCGATCGTTGCCGTGGCAGCTGTTCTTTTTATACAGATTTTCTTCCGGATCCTGCTGAAGGATCAGCTCCGAAAGAAGAAAGAGAAAACGCCGAAGATCCGACCGCCGAAGAAGAAACCGCTGTCCGTCCTGAAATGGGAGTACATGCAGCGTCTGGACCATCTGGAGCGCGGCATCATGGCCGGGTCATTTACGAAGCGTAGAGCATACCAGGATCTCTCGATGCTGATCCGTTCCTTTGTGACGGATGCCACGGGGATCAAGGTACAGAACTATTCCCTGCAGGAGATCCGGAGAGTCGGGATCCCGGGGCTGACTGCTCTGGTGCAGGAGTATTATGAGCCGGAATTCGCCCGGCAGTCCATGGCGGACATCAGGGCATCCTTGTTCCGGACCAGAAAGGCGATCGAGCTATGGAGTTGAAATATCCGATCTTTTTATATATCGGAATTCCCGTACTGGTAGTCGGGCTGTTTGTCATGCATTTCTTCTGGAGAAAGAAGAAGTTCCACGGCGGACGGCGTGTTGCGAATACCAGGTTCTTCCGGGGACTGCAGGAGTATGAGGACCAGCGGAGGCTTCGCAGGATCCTGGCCATCGTGCTGGAGATCTGCATGGTGGGAACGCTGATCATGTCCCTTATCCTTGCGGCACGTCCCTACCGGACCGAGACCACCAGCAACGGCGTAAAGAAGAGAGACATCTTCCTCTGTCTGGATGTGTCCTATTCCATCTGTTACCTGAACTATGATCTGGTGGACAGCCTGGAGGAGGTAGTGGCAGGCCTGGAGGGAGACCGGTTCGGAATCCTGATCTTCAACACATCCTCCGTTCTGTATGTACCCATGACGGATGACTATGATTTCATCCGCCAGAAGCTGGATGAGTTAAAGGAGTATTTCCGGCTGCAGCAGGTATATCAGGATATGGACTACACCACCACGGACCTTGATATGATCGAGAAGCTGGAGTATTACGATGCAGGAACCCTGGTGAACAACTACACCAAGGGAAGCTCCCTCATCGGTGAGGGACTTGCAAGCTGCGTATACAGCTTCCCGCGGCTTTCCGAGGATCGTACCCGTATCATCATCATGGCAACGGACAATGCGCAAATGGAGCTGTCCGAGCCGCTGATCGAGGTTGACGGTGCGACGGACCTGGCCATCAAGAATCATATTAAAATGTTCGGTCTCTTCCCGGATCAGGAAACCTATAACAAGGGTAACTACAGTGATTATTCCGCGGACCTGAAGGAATTCCAGGCAGACGTGGAACGGACGGGAGGAACCTTCTATCAGCAGTCCAGAACACTGACGGTGGAGGATATCGTTGCAGACATCCAGCGACAGGAAGCCCTGGAGGTGGATGAACTGATCATTACAAAGGAGATAGACCAGCCGGAGGGCTTTGTGATCGCTCTGCTGGTATTTATGACCCTTGGTTTCGGAGCAGGAGTGATTATTCGGTCATGATGACAAATCCGGTTTTATCAAACTATATAGTGGTTCCGGTGCTTTCCCTAATTCTGATCCTGTTGCTCATCACCGTATTCCGGAGGAGTGACAAGGTCTGGAGCAAGGTGCTTTCGGTGCTCCGGATCACCGCAATCCTTGCACTTGCATTTTTCCTGAACCTGCGTCCCTCCGTGAAGCGGTACAACGCAGAGATCGAGCTGAAGAATATCGACGTGCTCTTTGTGGTGGATACCACCATCAGCATGTGGGCAGAGGATTACGGCAGCAAGCAGACGCGTATGGAAGGTGTGCAGGAAACCTGCGACTATCTCCTGAAGGAGTTGGCCGGCAGTAACTTTGCACTGATCCGGTTCGACAACCGCGGTCAGATCCTGGCACCCTTTACCCAGGACGCACGCAGCGTGTCGGATGCCTTCTCCACCATCAAGCAGCCGGACACCTATTATGCAAAGGGAAGTAACCTGAACGTCCCTTACGAGGAAATGAAGGAGCTTCTGATCTCCTCCTCCAAGAAGGAGGATCGGAAGACCGTTGTATTCTTCATCAGCGACGGAGAGATCACGGATAACTCCCAGCTGCAGAGCTATTCGGAGCTGGAGCAGTACGTGGACGGAGGTGCCGTGCTTTGCTTCGGTACGAAGGAAGGCGGCAAGATGCAGGCGGATAACGGCTATTCCCGGAAGTATGTCCAGGATAAGGAGAAGAGTGAGGACGCCGTGTCCGTGATCAACGAGGATAACCTTCGGAAGATCGCCTCGGATCTTCAGGTGGAGTACATGAATGTCCGGTCGGCTACGGAGGTGGGCTACATGGCGGACGCCATCAAGAGCGGAAGCAGCATCCGTATGGAAGAAGCGGAAATGATCACCTATGAGGATGTTACATTTTACTTTGGAGCAGCTCTGGCAGCCTTCCTGATCTGGGAACTGATCAGTATCGTGCTGCTGCGGAGACTGTAGGATCTTTGGAAAGTAAGAGGATCTGCCCATGAAAAATGAGAAGAAAGAGATCAAGTTAATATCGGATAAGAGCGAGGCGCCGAAGAAGAAAAAGAAGAAGTTTCAGCCCAGAAGTCCGAGAACCTTCATGTTCTGGATGGACCTCCTGGCGCTGGCCCTGATCGCAGTGGGCCTTTACTTCGGAATCCGCTACATCATCAATGAGAAGTTCGTCTCTGCCTATCAGGCAGGGGATTATCAGGTGGAGCAGCAGGAAACCCTGCAGAAGATGAACCTGGTGGAGCAGTATCTCCCCTATTACAACCTGGGAAATGTGGCTTACAAGGAGGAGGATTACACCAAGGCCATCGGCTACTACAAGCAGGCCCTGGATATGAATCCACCGGAGGGCAAGGATTGTGCGATCCGCATCAATCTGGCTCTGGCCATGATCAAGAAGATCGACTTCTCGGATCTTTCCACGGAGAAGAAGCTGCAGAATGCCATCCAGCAGCTCCGTGCCGCACGGACTGTCCTCACGGCTCATGGTTGTGCAGGACCGGTGGAAGCGGACGGACACAGCGAGGAAGCGGAGAAGCTGAAGAAGGATATCGATGATATGCTGGAGCAGCTGGAGAATCCGCCGGATCAGGATCAGCAGGACGGTCAGGACCAGAACCAGGATCAGGATCAGAATAAGGATCAGGATAATCAGGATCAGAACAATCAGGACCAGGATAAGGAGACAGAGCAGGAGAAGAAGATCCGCGAGCAGCTGGAGGAGCAGCAGAAGGAGGCACTGCAGGAGCGCTCTGAGGAGCAGCAGAAGCAGGATGACCAGAGGAACGCCGGAGGCGGCGACGGCCAGCAGGGCGGAAACAACTACGACAACAACTCCAGTGGTAAAAACTGGTAGGATAGCGAATTCCTTCAGGAATTCAGGAGACAGGGGACGGTTCTCTGTCTCCCGGCGAAAGCACAGAAAAGAAGCCGGAATGTGTGCCATGAGAAATGTCACACATTCCGGCTTCTTTCTTTTTATTCCTCCGGGGGAGACAGAGAACCGTCCCCTGTCTCCTGTCGCTTCGGTATTACTCGATACACTCAACTTTGATGATGTTGGTGTTGCCGCTGTGGCCGTCCATCAGGCCTCCGGTCAGGACCACGTTATCACCGGGCTGCAGGCCCAGGACGCGGGTTGCCTCGCGGATGGCATTTGCAAACATGGACTCCATGGAGTCGTAAATGCCGCAGAGCATGGGGGTTACGCCCCAGCTGAGGTTCAGCTTCCTCCAAACCTTCTCGGAGGTGGTCATTCCGATGATGTCCACCGGGCAGCGGAACCGGCTTACCATGCGGGCCGTACGGCCGGACAGGGAGTTGACGATGATGCACTTGGCATTCACGTCGATGGCCATGGAGCAGGTGGAGTGGGAGACAGCATCCAGATTGTTGCGGATCTCTACGTCCAGTGCCTTGAACCGCTTCTCGTAGTGGATGGTAGCCTCTGTAGTTTCTACGGTCTTTGCCATGGTCCGGAGTGCTTCCACCGGATACTTGCCGGAAGCAGTCTCACCGGAAAGCATGACTGCGGAGGTTCCGTCATAGACTGCGTTGGCCACGTCGGATACCTCAGCACGGGTCGGACGCGGCTTCTCGATCATGGATTCCAGCATTTCCGTTGCAGTGATGACACGGGTGCCAAGCATACGGCACTTGGTGATCAGCTTCTTCTGAATCGCCGGAACCTCGACAGCCGGGATCTCCACACCCAGGTCACCACGGGCGATCATGATACCGTCTGCAATCTCGCAGATCTCGTCGATATGGTCTACGCCGGACCGGTTCTCGATCTTGGCGATAATGTCGATATCCTTTCCGCCGTGCTCGTCCAGGAAGCTCCGGAGGGCCTGCACGTCTGCCTTCGTGGAAACAAAGGAAGCGGCTACGTACTCCACACCCTGCTCGATGCCGAAGAGAAGATCGGACTTATCCTGCTCACTGAGGAACACCTGCTTTAAAACCTTGTTCGGGAAGTTCATGCTCTTCCGGTCGGAGAGCACACCGCCGGAAAGACACTTCGTAACGGCATCCTTTCCCTTCAGCTCCGTTACCTCGAAGATCACGAGGCCGTTGTTGACCAGGATCTGATCCCCGACGGACAGGTCTTCTACCAGATGGTCGTAGCTGACGGAGACACGCTCCTCATTTCCGATCACATCCTCCGTGGTGAAAATGAAGGTGTCACCCTCCTTGA
>CACWHK010000039.1:28756-46900 GCA_902760755.1 uncultured Lachnospiraceae bacterium
GATGCGGTATTCCGGGCCTTTTGTATCCAGCATGATGGCAATCGGAAGGCACAGTCTGCTGCGAACCTTCTTGATCAGATCCATCTTCTTCTTATGCTCTTCATGAGTTCCGTGGGAAAAATTAAGACGCGCAACGTCCAGCCCTGCACGGCAGAGCGCCGTAAATGTCTCCTCATTCTCACTCGCCGGACCTATTGTCGCGATTATCTTTGTCTTGCGCATGCTGTCCTCCTACAAATTCAAACAAACCCGAGTTGTATTCCTTGAATCCCAGCTTTCACTGAGTGTAACAACTATACCATGATTATGGATACTTTTCAAGGAAGGCCTTACGTATGAGTGGGTTGAATCATTGGTGCCAATCTCCGGTGCCCTAAGCCGATCCGAAGTGCCTTCCCACGACTCAGCTCGCGCACATTGCGGGTACCCCTAGCGGCACATAGGCTTCCCGCTGCGTGCTGCGCTTGAACGACTCGGCGCAAAACGCATGCCACCGGCATGCTGCGCCGCGCGCTTGCACTCGCGGATTGCCAAGTGCCGAGACCCGCAATGGTCGTGGGAATGGCACTCGGCCTCGGTTTTATCGGGCACCTCACTTTGGCACAAATGCGGGCGGAAACTAGCCGCTTTACGAGGTCATCTGTACACAGGCGCGCCCAGTCCGGACACGGTGCTGTTTTCGGGGTCATTTCGGGTCTCGGTTCTTAGCAATCCACGAGCGCCATTGGCGCGAAGTGGGAAGCTTAGAACCGCAAGGGGCACCCGAAACTAAGGCGCGAGCCGGGCCCCGAAAATAGCATCCGTGGCGAAGGACCAAGCGCCGTCACCTTGCGCTTAGTTCACTATTCGTTAACAAAAATTATAATGCGAAAAGTACCGAAAAATGGTAAAATAAAATGATATATTGTGCACTCATTTAACGATTCAAGAAGGAAACGAGGATATTTTATGGCAGATGTACAGAAGATCCAACTGGTTCAGGACAACGTTAACAAGGTGATCAAGGGCAAGGAGCACGTGGTACGCAAGGTTCTTGCGGCCGTGATCGCCGGCGGCCACATCTTGATGGAGGACATCCCCGGTGTGGGCAAGACCACCCTCGCGACTGCATTTGCACGAGCCCTGTCCCTGGACTATAAGCGCGTCCAGTTCACGCCGGACGTACTCCCCAGCGACATCCTGGGCTTCTCCATGTATAACAGCGCAACCAAAGAATTCGAGTACCGCCCGGGCTCCGTCTTCTGTAATCTGTTCCTGGCGGACGAGATCAACCGAACCTCTCCGAAGACCCAGTCCGCGCTGCTGGAGGTCATGGAAGAGGGCACGGCTACCGTGGATGGCGTGACCCGGAGACTTCCGGATCCCTTCGTAGTTATTGCAACCGAGAACCCCTACGGTTCCTCGGGAACCCAGCTTCTGCCGGAGTCCCAGCTGGACCGTTTCATGGTATGCCTTTCCATGGGGTATCCGGAGCATGAGGACGCAGTGAAGATCCTGAAGGGAAATGCACTGAACCCCATCAACACCGTGGAGGCAGTTCTTGGTGTGGAAGAGCTGAAGGCCCTGCGGCAGGAAGCCAACGATCTCTACGTCCATGACGTGATCTATGAATATATCGTGAATCTGGTAGAGGCAACCAGAAAGAATGACCTCTTTTCCATGGGCGCCAGCCCCCGCGGAACCATTGCGATCCTGAAGATGGCAAAGGCCATGGCCGTGATCAACGGAAGAAACTTCGTCACGGTGGAGGATGTGCAGTCGGTAACCCGGGAGACTCTGGGACACCGCGTGAAGCTGGGCCAGAGAACCCGTGCACAGGGCGTCAATATGGATGGCGCCATCCGTATGCTGCTGGAAACCGTACCTGCCCCGAGAGGATAAAACGATCGAAGGAGAGAAGCACCGTTGAAGACCAAGGTCCATGTGACGAGAATAATTGCATATCTGGTCCAGTACCTGCTGGTGGCGTTTCTGTTCTGGTTCCTTCGGGCACATTTCTTTCTGATGTTCCTGGTGGTGATGAGCGTTGTCCCCTTCCTGTCCATCGGAGCTGTATTCCTGCTCCGGAGGTTTGTGGAGGTAACCCTTGTGGCCCCGGAACGGGAGCAGAACAAGGATGAGATCGGATTCCTGCACCTGAAGGTGAAGAATCCCCTCTGGATATTCTCCTTTGACGCAAATCTGATCCTCTGGACACAGAACTGCTTCTACGGCGATACCGGGAAGACCCGGATCTCCGTGCCGATCCAGATGCACGCAACCTACGAGAAAATGATCCCCGTCCGTTATTCCATGAACGGCATGTACCGCTATCGCCTGGATGGCTTTGCCATGCGGGACCTGCTGGGAATCGTATCTCTGGCGAAGAAGGTGACCACCGAGACGGAGGTTGTGATTTACCCGGCGGGCGAAGGCACCAGAACCGGTGATATGTCCGATCTCTCCAAGGGTATGACGGAGAGTGAGGAGACCCAGAAGAAGGGCCATGACTTCTCGGACGTTTCCGATGTCCGGGAGTACATCCCCGGGGATAAGCTGATGTCCATCCACTGGAAGCTTTCCGCGAAGCGGGACATCCTGATGGTGAAGGACCGGGTGTCCATGTCGGATCAGCAGATGGTCATCCTGACGGAGCTCTCCGGCGAGGATGAAGAGGTGGATCAGGTGCTGTCACTTACCTACGGCATCTGCGACGCATTTGTAAGAGAGCAGATCTACGTGCGTCTGATGTGGTGGAGCGAGGGACGGTTCGCCTTCGAGGAGCGGCAGATCCTGAATAAGGATGCCCTGAAGAAGGCCTTTGCGGATCTTTATTACGATAAGACCTACAAGGACCTGGAGAAAACGAAAGAATTGATGCGGAGCATCCATCCGGAGCTTACCGCATATGTACATATTTGCTACAGAAATGGAGAAGCGGATGCCGAGGTTGTCGAGCAGGACTGAGCAACTGAATAAGGCAGAAAAGAAAGCGGCAAGGAAGGAACGTCGTCTGATCCGGCGCTCGGCCTGGGTGGATGAGGACCTGCGGGAGATTCCTCTTTGCAAGGGCGTTACCATCGACAAGTCCGTGTATGAGATCGGGGAGAACCGGTACTGGACACTGCTCATCAAGGGCCTCGTGGTGTATCTCATAACTGCGGGGGGACTGGGCTGTTACCTTACCGCCATGGAGATCGAGTTCTCGGAGCTGATCTTTCACTCCGTGATCTTTGTTACGGCAATCCTCTGTGCATGTCTTTATCACAGCTGGAAGTCGGAGAACCTGGGGTATCTGATCTTTTTCTCGGTGTATGCGGTGACGCTTTATCTCTTCCGGGATTACATCAACAGTGGTTTCTACGCCATCGTCAATGAGACAAATGAATGGGCCACCATTTACTTCGACGCGGAAGGTCTCCAGCATTACAACGAGCGGATCGCAAACCGTTACCTGGCGGTGACGGTGGCGGTGACTCTGATCGGTATCGCGGCCAACATCCTGCTGAACAACTATATCCTGCGTCGCGCACGGTATATGGTTGCCGCATTTCTGGCCATCACCATCAACCTGATTGCGCTCTACATGGAGAAGGAGCCGAATCTGATCTACTCGCTGATGACCATGGCGGGACTCTCCATGACCTACGTTCTAAAATCCGGCAGACACTTTACCCTGAGCCGGAATGACCATATCTTTAAACGACGAAAATGGGGCATGTCCTACGGACTGGATCATAAGTCCCTGCGCCAGGGCATGCTGGTGACGCTGGTGCTGGTGATCCTGCTGGCGGGAATCGCAAATGCATTTAATCCGAAGGATGAGTACATCTACACAAGGACAAAGAACAGCTACAAGGAAGCTACCCGTGAGTACGTGCAGAACATCATCATGCTGGGGATTGCGGCGCTCTGGAATTTCTACCCGAACAACGGTGGTCTTGCCAGCGGCGAGCTTGGCGGTGTGTCCTCCATCCGACTGGATTATCAGCCGGATCTGGCGATCACATTTACGCCATATAGTTATGATACACTGTACGTGAAGAATCTGATCGGCCAGACCTACGTGCCGAATGACAACTACTGGGTGCAGACGGAGAATTATAATCTGGCGAAGGAACAGAACCTCTACGAGACCGAGGCCCTGAAGAAGGCCTATGAGGCAGGAGAGGAGTATTCCGCGAAGGGCGTGATGAAGCTGAAAAATGTGGAAGCAGCGCCCCAGGTCTACAATCCGTACTACAACGAGGAAGAAAACGGTATCCTGAAATACGGGCAGGAGATCGAGGTGGAGTACTATCCGCTGCTGGACTATGACCTGCTGGATCAGGAGTCCAGAGAGTTGGATCCCCGCTACCTGGAGGTTCCGGAGACCAACCGGGAAGCCATCAACGGCCTGGTGTTGGATGCGGGACTTTCCTCCAAGGATTCGCCGGAGGTAACGGTGGATAAGCTGGCAGCTTACTATCAGGAGAATATCCCTTACACCATCCGTCCGGGAGCAACCCCACGGAACAAGGATTTCATCAACTACTTCCTGACCAAGAACCGGAAGGGCTACTGCGCACACTTTGCCAGTGCTGCGGTTCTGGCCTTCCGTGCGGTGGGGATTCCCGCCAGATACTGCGAGGGCTACGCGGTTTCCTATTCCCAGATCCTCAGCCGTGGTGAGCTGGTGGAGGAGGAGAAGGATAACTATGACCAGTACTATTCCGGCTATTCTGAGCTGGGAAAGACCGCGCTGGTGAAGATCAATGCAACGGATGCCAACGCCCACGCCTGGGTGGAGATTTATATCGACGGAAAGGGCTGGGTCGTAGCGGAGGTAACGCCCTCCACCACCCTCGATGAGGATGACGGAACCGCGTCCTTCTGGGAGAACTTCAGCAGCATTTTCGGAGACGGAGATGAGGATAATGTGGGCGAAAGCAGCGGGGATACCGGCTTTAGGTTTGCCATCAATGACAACGTGGTAAAGGGCGGAGTCTATATCCTGATCGGACTTCTGGTGCTGGCGGCCCTGATCTTCCTGGGCTTCCGGGTGGCTCCGGTGATCCGATACCATGTGGATTACAGAAAAGGAAGCTGGTCGGAGCGACTTGTGTTATACTATAGTCGGGCCATGCGAAGGCGAAAGCGCGATAAGGAATTAAAGAAATGTGTCAACTACCGGGAGCAGATGGAGTGTCTCTTTGACCGGAGACGGTCCGCGGGCGTACCGGATACACAGTGGATGAGCTACGGTGCACCCATCAGGAGAGATGGTGACCGGGTAGATCCGGAGCCGCTGGAGGCTCTGATCCGGACACTGGAACAGGCCGGATTCTCGGATGTTCCCATTACGGAAGAGGAGTTCGGTGTGGCAAAGCAACGGGTTGACGAACTATTGCAAAGAGTTCATGTGACTGCAAAGGAGGAGACAAATGAGAAGTGATCGTACGGAACGGGCAGAACGGCGCAGGATCTGGTGGTCCGGCCTGAATCAGATGACAAGGACTGTGATCCTGATCGCGGTGGTTGTGCTGCTGATCATGGCAGGTGTCTGGCTGAAGACCTTCCTGTTCGGGAAGAGCGAGCCGAAGATCACAGCCGAGTATATCACGGGCAAGATGGAAGTAGCCAGTGAGCTGAACACGGCGGAGCTTACCTATACGGGTATCGTCCGCTATGAGGATGGCTCCATCCCCTGGATAACCCAGAAGGGCTTCACCATGAAGTACACGGCAACCGTGAAGGCGGGCATCGACTTCTCCAAGATCAAGGTGGACGTGAACAGCAAGAACGTGATCGTAACACTTCCCGAGACGGAGATCCAGTCGGTAAATGTGGATTCCAATTCCATCGACTTCTATGATCAGAGCTATGCGATCTTTAACTGGAGTGATAAGCAGGACGTTGCAACTGCCCTCCAGGCAGCGGAGAGCGACGTGATCTCAAATGCAAATCTGGACGAACTGAAGGCGAAGTCCGAGGAGCAGACAGAGAAGCTGATCCGCGGTCTGCTGCAGGATACCATCGGAGACCGGGAGCTGATCATTGAAAAGAAGGCAAAACAGAAGTAGTCTGACAAATTCGAACAATGTCAAAAAATTATCGGAAAATATATACATTCTGTATTGACATGTCATGCAAATCGAGGTATAATAAGACCATAAACAAGTCGGATAACGAATCCCGCAAGGGAAGCGGGAGATGCCTCGACGGGGTGAGGCAAATATAAAAGAAAGGAAGGTAGATGCGACTGAAATTGCAGAGTTCCGCGGATACGTCCTGGAAACCCGGTAGGTATAGACGCCTCGAATGAAAAGGCTGTATAGATATATCACGTAGAAACAGCGAACGGCGGTACTGATATCACATGTGGTACGGGAACGTGCGGATAAGCAAAACAAAAGATATAATTCTTGAGCGACTCCTGCCCGTGGGCGTTGGGCCCGGTGGGAGCAGCATATACAACTTCATAAGGTGCTTTGGAGGAGGACACCGCCCGAGACGGTGCTCCTCCTTCTTGATTGTGTCCGGGATTTTTGATACACTGATGGGCGTGTCGGAGGAAATGCAGGGATACAATGTTGGAATGAAAGGTGTTTCATCCGAACGGGATCAGGAACGAAAAGATTGGAGAACGAAATGAACCGGCGTAATATCATATTCGCCTGCCTGGCCCTTGCGTGGATGGTGGTGATCTTCTGCTTCTCGGCAGCGGACGGGGATGATTCCTCGAAGACCAGCGGCTGGGTGGGACGGATGATCGGTCACATCTTCGTATCCGGCTTCGATGATATGAGCGAAGCGGAGCAGGAGGCGTGGGCAGAGAAGATCGAATATCCCATACGGAAGGCAGCGCATGCTACGGAATATGCACTGCTGGCCCTGCTATGCTTCGGTGCGCTTCCCCTTACCGGATTCAAGCGGTATGCCATCGCCTGGATCTTCGCGGTATTCTATGCAGGAACGGATGAGTTTCACCAGCTCTTCGTACCGGGCAGGGCCGGAGCCGTGACGGATGTCTGTATCGATGCGGCAGGTGCCCTGGTGGGGCTGCTGATCCTTGCCGGTGTGCGTGCTTTGTGGCTGCGGAGGAAGAGAGACAGAGACACGTCCCCTGTCTCCGAGGTGAAGGAATAAAGAGATCCCCGGCTTCGCTCAGCACGACGTTTCCGGAAATGTCGTACTGAGCGAAGCCGGGGATTTTATTTTGCCTATTCACTGACGATCTCGGAGTTCACCTTGATGATCGCTCTCGGCAGGGCATCCCTGGAGTTGTTCCAGGGCTTATCCGCGTTCCGGTGATCGAACTTATCGATAAACCAGGAGGTGTCACCGTTCACCCGCTCCAGATTGTCGAAGAAGACCTTGTTCAGTACGGAAAGCAGCTCGTCCAGATCCGACTTACTGAGGCGCTTTACGCCTTCCTCGTAGAGCCTTCCGTAGTGGGAGAGGCAGAAGCCCTTGCAGGCAGCCACCTTCTCTTTAAAGGAGGCCTCCCGCTTCCAGAGATAGAAGAAGGTATCCACATAACGGTCAAAGACCGGTTCGATCCGTCCACAGACGAAGCAGGTGCTCTCTACGGTGTGGATCAGTTTGACTACAGGGGATTCCCCTGTTTTTTTTGAGAGGAAGCCTCCCCGTTCTCCGGGGCCCTGATCTGCCGCGGCATGCAGATCCTTCAGCAGCTTGTTCATATGAGTGTTCATCATCAGTGCAAGTCCGAGACGATTCTTCTGGGCATATAACTGCCGGATATGCACGGAGCAAAAGCCCAGCTTATCCGTTACCTCACGGTTATCATCCTCCATGTAGCTGGGACCTAACGTAAATTCGATGGCGGAGTCCTCGATCTTCTTATGCATTTCGCAGAAGGGACACTCCGAGTCACCTTCAAAGGCCTCATTTACCGGGATCGTAAAAAGCTGTTCAGCCATGGAATACCTCCTGATTCATAAGATTTGCTATTTATGCAGAAATCAACTTTTATATGGCATTTTTTATTCAATTATTATAAAATAATAAGGTGTTCAAACTACATTTTACACGAGGCTTCTTCGGGATGCAAGAAGCGTGTGGATGGGAACATGAAAAGGAAGAGGAGAGTGGGAAAGTATGAAGAATCTGTACAAGCGTTTTCTCGTGCTTGCACTGACGGTCCTGGGGATGCTGACGCTGGTATCCTGTGGTTCGGACGTGCCGCCGAACCGCGTCTTCTCCGTGGATGATCTGGAGGGAAAGACCATTGGTGTTCAGCTTGGAACCACGGGAGACATTTACGCTGCAGACTACGAGAACGACGGCAAGGGCTCCGTCGTGGAGCGCTACAATAAGGGTGCCGATGCGGTATCCTCGCTGATCCAGGGCAAGATCGACTGCGTGATCATCGATGAGCAGCCTGCGAAGGCCTTCATCAACCAGAATCCGGAGCTGAGAATCCTGGAAGAGGAGTTTACCCTGGAGGATTATGCAGCAGTTGTTGCCAAGAAAAATGTAGAGCTGCTCTCGAAGGTAAATGATGTGATCCTGGAGCTTAAGGCCGACGGGACCTTAGAGAAGATCATTGATAATTATATCCCGGATAAAACCACGGGAGAGACAGTCCCCTTCACCTACGAGCAGAAGGTGACGGAGGGGGACAAGCTGATCATGGCAACCAATGCCCAGTTCCCGCCCTATGAGTTTTATCAGGACGGGAAGATCGTGGGTATCGATGTGGAGATCGCGAAGGCCATCGCCGACAAGCTGGGGAAGGTCCTGGTGATCGAGGATATCGAGTTTGATGCCATTATCAGCGCGGTTAGCTCCGGCAAGGCAGACATCGGTCTTGCAGGCTTTACCGTAACCGATGAGCGAAAGAAGCAGATCAACTTCTCGGAAACCTACGCCGTTTCCAAGCAGGTGATCATCGTCCGGGATGATGAGGCCATCAAGGAGGCCAACAGTCTCGGAGGAAAGCTCTATAACAACTTCATCAAGGAAGGACGCTGGAAGTTCCTGGCACAGGGACTCTTAAACACCATCATCATCACCATCGTGTCCATCCTGATCGGTGTGATCCTGGGCTTCCTGCTGGCGTTGGTTCGTGTGGCCCACGACAAGAACGGAAACTTCAAGGTTCTGAACTTCTTTGCGAAGCTGTACGTTACCATCATCCGCGGAACTCCCATCATGATCCAGCTGCTGATCATCTACTTCGTCATCTTTGCGTCCGTGGATATCAGCAAGATCCTGGTGGCAATCATTGCATTTGGCCTTAACTCCGCAGCGTACCTCTGCGAGGTGATCCGCTCCGGTATCATGTCCATAGACGAGGGACAGTTTGAGGCAGCCAAGAGTCTCGGCCTTTCCTACCATGTGATGATGAAGAGCATCATCCTTCCCCAGGCCTTAAAGAACGTTCTTCCGGCCATCGGAAATGAGTTTATCGCCCTTCTGAAGGAAACCTCCATCGCAGGCTATATCGGTCTGCAGGACCTGACCCGCGGCGGCGATATCATCCGAAGCATAACCTATGAGCCGTTCCTTCCGCTGGTTACGGTTGCCATCGTATATCTGATCCTGGTGGTACTTCTCAGTGCCCTGGTATCCTGGCTGGAGAGGAGGCTGAAGAAGAATGAGCGATAAGAAAAAACGGGTGATCAGTGATGAAGTGCTTATCTCCGTTAAGGGTCTTAAGAAATCCTTTGACGGAAATGAAGTGCTGAGGGGCATCGACCTGGATATCCATAAGGGCGAAGTGATCTCCATCATCGGGCCCTCCGGCTGCGGCAAGTCTACCTTTATCCGGTCCCTGAACCTTCTGGAAACACCGGACAGCGGAAGCATCGTCTTCGAGGGCGAGGAGCTGACGGGGAAGAAGGTGGCGGAGCAGAACAAGATCCGTGAGCGGATCGGTATGGTGTTCCAGCAGTTCAACCTGTTCAGGAATATGACGGTCCTGGATAATATCATGCTGGCCCCTGTGAAGCTGGGGCTGATGGACCGGGAAACCGCAGCGAAGGAAGCGGTACAGCTTCTGGACCGTGTGGGTCTGGCAGACAAGGCGGATCAGTATCCGTCGCAGCTCTCCGGCGGACAGCAGCAGCGTGTGGCCATCGCACGGTCCCTGGCCATGAAGCCGGACGTGATGCTCTTTGATGAGCCCACCTCCGCACTGGACCCGGAAATGGTGGGCGAGGTCTTAAAGATCATGCAGGACCTTGCGGCAGCAGGCATGACCATGGTGATCGTAACCCATGAGATGGGCTTTGCCATGGGAGTATCCAGCCGTGTGCTGTTCATAGACGGAGGACAGATTCAGGAGGACGCGCCTCCGGACGTGCTGTTCTCGAATCCGAAGAATCAGAGACTGAAGGAATTCCTGGGTAAGATCCTCCGGTAGAGGTACATTTCCGGTAAACACCACGGAGTGCGGGTAGCGCGAAGTGTGGAATAAATAAAAAAAGGGGAGAGGAAGAAAATGAACAAACAACGTGTCTTGAAGAATGTCGGAATCACCGCGATTCTCCTGGCTGTGGTCGCCATCATCGTCTATACGCTCAGTACCGAGCTGGTGGTGGGAGATGATTACCAGAGTAAGTTTTATGCAACCTGGGTATCGCTGCTTCCGCCGGTGATTGCCATCATTCTGGCGCTGATCACAAAGGAGGTTTACTCATCACTGTTTATCGGTATCGTCTCCGGAGCTCTGCTGTATGCGAACTTTGATCTGGAGTTTGCCTTTGAGACCATGCTCTTCGGAACCGATACCGAAGGGGGTGCTGCAGGCATGATCCCGAAGATCGCGGATTCCTGGAATTCCGGTATCCTGGTCTTCCTGGTACTTCTTGGTATTCTGGTTGCCCTGATGAACAAGGCAGGCGGTTCCGCTGCCTTCGGACGCTGGGCATCGAAGCACATCAAGACCCGGATCGGTGCACAGCTTGCTACGGTTGTGCTCGGTATCATGATCTTCGTGGATGACTATTTCAACTGCCTTACCGTGGGCAGCGTTATGCGTCCGGTAACGGATGGTCACAAGGTATCCCGTGCGAAGCTGGCGTACCTGATCGACGCAACGGCAGCGCCGATCTGTATCATCGCACCCATCAGCTCCTGGGCTGCAGCGGTTACTTCCTCCGTACCGGAGGAGGCAGGGATCAACGGTTTCCAGACCTTCTTAAAGACCATTCCGTATAACTTCTATGCAATCCTGACCATCATCATGATGATCTATATCACCGTACGTCGCGTGGACTACGGCCCCATGAAGAAGCATGAGATCAACGCCATCAACGGAGATCTTTTCACCACGGGTCCGGTAGTCGGTGAAGAGGAAGAGGAAGCAAATCCCAGGGGACGGGTTCTGGACCTGATCCTTCCGGTGGTTGTCCTGATCGCAGGCTGCGTCATGGGCATGGTTTATACCGGCGGCTTCTTTGAAGGCGAAAGCTTTATCGATGCATTTGCAAATGCAGACGCATCCGTAGGTCTGGTATACGGTGCATTTATCGCACTGCTCTTTACCTTCTTCTACTACATGTACAGAGATGTGATCACCTTCAAGGAGTTCATGGCATGTATCCCGAAGGGATTTATAGCCATGGTAGCTCCGATCCTGATCCTGACTCTGGCATGGACCCTGTCCGGTATGACCGGTCTTCTGGGCGGAAAGGTATTTGTAGCTGATCTTGTGGGCGGTTCTGCGGCAGCCATGCAGGCATTCCTTCCGGCAGTTATCTTCCTGGTGGCTCTCGGACTTGCATTTTCAACCGGAACCTCCTGGGGAACCTTCAGTATCCTGATTCCCATCGTGCTGGGCGTATTCTCCAGCGGTGAAATGATGGTTATGTCCATCGCTGCCTGCCTGGCAGGCGCTGTCTGCGGTGACCACTGCTCACCCATTTCGGATACCACCATCATGGCATCTGCGGGTGCCCAGTCGGATCATGTGAACCATGTGTCCACCCAGCTGCCATACGCACTGACGGTTGCTGCGGTTTCTGCGGTTACGTATCTGATCTCCGGCTGGTTTGAGAAGGCCTGGGAGATCGGCTGGGCTGCACTTCCCATCGGTATCGTACTGATGATCCTGACCCTGCTCGTGATCGAGAAGGTGATCGGAAGAGAGCCCAGGGATGAAGGGGCAGAGGCTGAGGCAGAAGCGAAAGAATAGACGGAAATAAGTGTCGAAACAAATGGAAAGAAGCGGTGATCAGTCATCGCTTCTTTTCGAAAGAACGGTGTATATGGGGTTGATATGAACGGGGATCATTTCTTTCGGGAAGCAGATGAACAGGAAAAAAGAATGATCGCGGAAAATGAGGAGATGCTGTACAGGCGGGAGCGACGAAACTACGTGATCCTCATGCTGTTATTCGCGAGTACTTTTTCTGTTGCATTGATCAGCTTTTTTGCTCATATAGGTATCGGAATGGTTCTGCGGATCGTCATGATCACGGTCAGCCTGGTTCTGGCGGTCATTGTCATGATCAGCTTAAGGACCATCGCGCGACAGAGAAATGAGATCAGGGCGTCTGATTATAAGGTGCAGGATGTCATCATAATTGACGTGCATAATGAGATTCACGGCTTGAAATCGGATCAGCATGTTACATTTGAAGCAATGAACGGGGAGACCTACAAGATGAACACCCATACCACCGGGGATATGGGTCTGGTTCGGGGAGCAAAGGGACTGCTGGTCATCCTGAACGGGGAGAGGAATATCCTGCTGACCTGCAAATATCGCTTCTTTCCCATAGTTACCGATGGCCGTGTTTGAAAAGGAGAGGGATGTATGTCGGATAAGAAAGCTTTGATCGTGATCGATATGCAGAATGATTATCTGTGGCCGGAGAGAAAGAAGAAGTTCTCCTATGATACGGATACTCTGGTCGGAAATGTGAATGCAGTATTCGGAGGTATACCTCTGCGGACTGGATGAATGCGGATGCGTCGGTGCAACCGCAAAGGGAGCTGTGAAGACCGGTGTGACGGTAAAGATGATCAGGGATTGCATCGGCAGACGTTTTCCCGACAAAAAGGTGCAGAAGAAGAGAAGGCGGCTTCGGGCTATGGGGGTTAAGTACATTTCAATGAATCGAAGCAGGGAAGAAAAGAAAACGGAGGTGTAGCATGAAGGAACAGAGAAGACGGGGCTGGGCGGTAGTAACAGGTGCGACCAGCGGGATCGGATATGAGTTTACAAGACAGCTGGCAAGGCAGGGCTATAAGCTGCTGCTTGTGGCACGGCGGGGAGATCGGCTGTATCAGATGAAGGAAGAGCTGAAGAGTGCGGGAGCACATGCGGAGGTTCTGATCGCGGATCTGGTTTCGGACTACGGCCGGGATATGCTGATCCGGTGGATGGAGAAGCATAGAATGGATGTGTTTATCAATAATGCGGGCTTCGGTCTGGCAGGCTCCTTCCTCACTACCGAGACGGACCGTGAAAGGCAGATGATCGATCTGAATGTAACGGCCATGCACCTGCTGATGAAGGCTGCACTGAAGTCCATGTCCGGACGGGGTGTCGGTTATATTCTGAATGTGGCATCCTCTGCGGGACTTCTTCCCGGCGGTCCCTACATGGCAACCTACTATGCAACCAAGGCTTATGTGGCAAGCCTGACTCAGGCTGTTGCCGAGGAGCTTCGTCTGGAGGAAAGCAATATCTATGTCGGATGTCTCTGCCCGGGACCGGTAGATACGGAGTTTAACTCGGTGGCGGAGGTGCAGTTCGCACTGAAGGGGATCACTCCGGAGAAATGTGTCAAGGCAGCGCTGTCCGGCATGAAGAAACGGAGGACCGTGATCGTTCCGACCCTCACCATGAAGGGGGCTGTGATCGGCGGAAGACTCCTGCCCAGAAAGACTGCGGTTCAGCTGACCGCAAAGCAGCAGGTGAAGAAAACCGGAGCGTAGAGGTCATCTTTAGTTCAAAAGCGGAGTGGTTCAGCATGGTTCCGGCTTTGCCGGGGTATTATCGGAAGATGATTGCCGGGAGATATGAAGGCGCTCCATAACAGATAACCTTACAGGGAAAAGCATTATGAATAAACGAACAGATGACAAGTTCATACGGACGCAGTGGCTTCTGGGAGAACCGGCCATGCAGCGGCTGACAAATGCCCGTGTTGCAGTTTTCGGCGTCGGAGGTGTCGGAGGATATGTGGTGGAAGCATTGGCCCGGTCCGGCATCGGTGCGCTGGATCTCTGCGACAAGGATGACGTGGATATTACAAACCTGAACCGACAGATCATTGCACTGCAAAGCACCGTGGGACGCCCGAAGGTGGAGGTGGCTGCGGAACGGATCCGGGATATCAACCCGGATTGCAGGGTGACGGTTCATCAGGTATTCTACCTGCCGGAGACGGCAGATCAGTTCGACTTTGCGAAATATGATTATGTGGTGGATGCGGTGGATACGGTGACGGCAAAGCTGTCCCTGATCGAACGTGCGAAGGAAGCCGGTGTGCCGGTCATTTCCTCCATGGGAGCCGGAAACAAGCTGGATCCCACGGCCTTCCGAGTTGCGGATATCTATGATACCACGGTCTGCCCGCTGGCGAAGGTGATGCGCCGCGAATGCAGAAAGCGCGGAATAGAGCACCTAAAGGTGGTTTACTCCACGGAAGAGGCGATGGTACCCGATTACGGAGAAACGTCGATCGCTCAGGATTCGGAGCAGGAGGAAGCAGAGGGCAGAAAACGGAAGCAGAGCCCGGGAAGTGCGGCCTTCGTTCCCTCCGTTGCAGGGCTCATTATCGCAGGAGAAGTGGTGAGGGACCTGTCGACAGGAATGAGTGAATAAACTGCATGTAAAAGAACGTGCGAATAAAACGCCTGTCATCCTGAGGAGTATGAAGCACGACGAAGGATCCCGTCAGGTTCCGGTAAGAAAAGAGGGTCGTACAATGGTTCGTAAGCATATCGTATTTCAGGGCTGGGTACAGGGTGTCGGCTTTCGATACCGGGCCTGCCAGGCGGCAGAAATGTACGGCTGCACCGGATGGGTCCGGAATGAATGGGACGGGTCTGTTACCATGGAGATCCAGGGAGACGAGAAAGCCATCGATCAGGTGATCGTTGCCATTCAGCGGGGAACCTATGTGCAGATCTCGAATATGGAGGTAAAGACCCTGCCGCTTGCGGAAGAGGAGCGAGGCTTCCGAGCCGTGCGCTGATTCCGGAAGAACTGTGCAAAACCCGAGAAATAGTGCTTTACATTTTCCGGGGCGTGACGTATAATCGTTGACAAGTTAAATCGAAGAAGAGGACAAGATCCGCAGGAAGTCCCGCTCCAGAGAGAGATGCCATGGCTGGAAGCATCTTGAGAGAGCCTGCAGGATTACCGCCTCGGAGAGACCGGTGAACCGGTACGGGTGGTCCCGTAACAGACCGTAAATGAAGTGGAAGCACCGGGGTTTCCCGTATAGAGTGGTGCTTCAATCAGGGTGGAACCGCGAGTGATCGTCCCTGACTTGCCGCAAGGCAGGTCGGGGACTTTGTGCGTTTCCCCGAGGCAAGCACATGCGAAGCATGGGTGTAAGTATCCGACGGATCCCCTGTGCTTGCACGAAGGGGATCCGCCGGATGCTTACATCATGTGCCTTCGGCACATGTATTTGCCGAGGGGCGCAACATCGACGCGCAAAGCGCGGAGAGGTGCGATGCGGCCCCGGCGCAATCAATGACCGCATCAATCATGCAACATCGACGCGAAGCCTGGAGAGGCAACAGAAAACAGTAAAAGATAATAATTTCAAGGAGGATATAACCATGGACAAGGACGAAAAGAAGGAGTATTTCCTCAGCGTGTACCGCCATTCTCTGGCACACGTGATGGCGAAGGCTGTTATGGAGATCTTCGGTAAGGATCAGGTGCAGATCACCATCGGACCGCAGATCGCAGACGGTGCTTACTACGATTTTGAACTTCCGCGCACCGTGACCCAGGATGACTTCAAGACCATCGAGGATAAGATGCGTGAGATCATCAAGCGTCGCGAGGACTGGACACGGAAGGAGGTTTCCAAGGAAGAAGCCCTGGAAATGTTCAAGGATCAGCGCTTCAAGGTAGAGCTGATCAATGACCTTCCGGAGGGAGAGACCATCACCGTATACTATACCGGCGATGACTACGTGGATCTTTGCCGCGGACCTCATGTCTCCAATTCCCAGGAGCTGATGAATACGGCATTCCAGATCCGTTCCGCATCCGGCGCTTACTGGCGCGGCGATGAGAAGCGCGATATGCTGCAGCGTATCTACATGTACGCGTTCCCAAGCAAGGATGAGCTGAAGGCACATCTCAATCTGATCAAGGAAGCGCTGGAGCGTGACCATAAGAAGATCGGTAAGGAGCAGGAACTCTTCATGTTCGACGAGACCGCACCCGGTATGCCCTACTGGCTGCCCCGTGGCTTCAAGCTGTACAACTCCCTGCTTACCTTCTGGCGTGAGCTGCATGAGGAGTACGGTTATCAGGAGATCCTGGCACCCGTCATCAACCACAGAACCCTGTGGGAGACCTCCGGTCACTGGGGACATTACAAGGAGAACATGTTCCTTGTGACAAATGCATACACTGATGAAGAATCCGGCGAAGAGAAGATCGAGACGGACATCAAGTATGCCATCAAGCCCATGAACTGCCCGAATGCCATCAACGTCTATAAGAACACCATGCACAGCTACAAGGAGCTGCCCCTTCGCTACAGCGAGACGCAGGTAATCCACCGCCGTGAGAAATCCGGTGAGCTGAACGGACTGTTCCGTGTACAGATGTTCCACCAGGACGACGATCATACCTTCCTCATGGAAGAGCAGATCGAGCAGGAAATCTCCGATATCATGGATATCGCAGAGAAGATCTACGGAACCTTCGGCCTTACCTATGTGGCTGAGCTTTCCACCCGTCCGGACGACTTCATGGGAGCACCGGAGCTCTGGGATGAGGCAGAAGCTTCCCTGAAGCGTATCCTGGACAAGAAGTACGGCGAAGGCAACTATGAGATCAACGAAGGCGACGGCGCATTCTACGGCCCGAAGATCGACCTGAAGATGAAAGACTGCATCGGCCGTGAGTGGCAGATGGGAACCATCCAGCTCGACTTCCAGCTGCCCCTCAACTTCGATCTTCGCTACATTGCACCCGACGGAACCCAGAAACGCCCCGTTATGATCCACAGAGCCATCTTCGGATCCTTCGAGCGCTTCATCGGAATCATCATCGAGAACTTCAAGGGAGCATTCCCCTTCTGGGCATCCCCGTATCAGGTGGGCATCGTACCCATCCGTCCGGAGCACAACGACTACGCAAAGAAAGTCGAGAAAGCCCTTCGCGCAGCCGGCATCCGCGTTGAAGCCGACTACAGCGACGAAAACATGAAGACCAAGATCAAGGGCTTCAAGAAGTACAAAGAGCCCTACGTCCTGATCCTCGGCGACAAAGAAGCCGAAGAAGAGACCGTCTCTGTCAACATCCGCGGAAACAAACAGATGAACGGAATACCTCTTTCCGATTTCGTAGCCCTTTGTGTCAAGATGAATACCGAGCGTACCCTCGAAATCATCGACTCTGTCGAGTAAGTTTCTAGTCATAATAGATTTTATGTTAACCGGCACAAATATCAGGTTTGTGCCGGTTTTTTTATTCTTACCATCACAGGTGCTGTTCCCTTGCCGCGGATGCTTTTCGGTTTTGTATGGGGGATCCCTGCTCACGGCGCGCCATGTCCGGCCACGATGCTATTTTCGAGGACGTTGCGGGTCTCGGCACTTGGCAATCCGCGAGTGCTCTGCACGAAGCGGGAAGCCTAGTGCCGCTAGGGGCTCCCGCAATTAGGCGCGAGCCGGTCCTCGAAAAAGCATCGGTGGCACAGGACACAGCGCCGAGGACTGCGCTAACAAAGCTGCATCCGTGGCGAAGGACCAGCGCCGTCTCTTGCACGAGCCTGTCCTCGAAAAAGCATCGGTGGCACAGGACACAGCGCCGAGGACTGCGCTAACAAAGCTGCATCCGTGGCGAAGGACCAAGCGCCGTCACTTAGCCACTAAAAACCATAAAAAACTTGATATTTCCGCGCGGATAACATAAAATAGAACCAAGTATGTGTTCTTATAAAAAGGAGAACTTCTATGCTGGACGAAAAAAAGATCCGTCTTATGACGAAGGTCAGCATTTAC
>CACWHK010000040.1 GCA_902760755.1 uncultured Lachnospiraceae bacterium
TATACACCGACGAAGCCCACGGCAGCCGGAAGCTACACGGTTCGTGCAACGGCGGCTGAGACTGACGAATATGCGGAGCAGACCGGTACGGCGAACTTCACCATCAGCCGGAAGACCACAACGGCCAGCGTGGCCCTTGCAGGCATCTATGTGGGTGAAGAGATCGATCCGTATGTTGAGACCAACTCTAACGGAATCCCAACCTTCCTGTATAAGGTAAAGGGAGCGGATGACAGCACTTATAAGACAGCGAAGCCGACAGCAGCCGGAGATTACACGGTTCAGGTAACGATCCCGGAGACGGATGAATATGAGAAGTATGTCTGCACCGGTGACTTTACCATCAACAAGTATCTTCCGAGCGCTTCCATCAGTGTGGAGGATACGGTGATCGGAACGACCTATGCGCCGAAGGTGGAGACGAATTCTGACGGAACGGTAACCATCGAGTATAGGAAGAGCGGAGCAGACGTTTCCACCTACACGGATGTAAAGCCGACGGCAGCCGGGGATTACGAGGTACGTGCTACCATCGCCGAGTCCGCTAACTTTAAGGGAATTACCTGTACGGATACATTTACCATCAGTAAGAAGAAACCTACCGCTTCGATCGAGGTTGTAGATTATTTCATCGGATACGATCCGGTTCCGCATGTGGATACGGATTCGGACGGAGCGTACACCGTTATGTACAGGAAAGAGGAAGCGGAGGATTCGAGCTTCTCGACCTCGTATCCGGCTGTTGCGGGAGAATATGTGGCACGCGCCACCATCGACGAGACGGACACCTACCAGGCGACCAGCTGTACCTGCACCTTCCGTGTTACTGCCAGGGAGATCCCGGACGTGATATTCAGCATCTCGAATACACATGTGGGAGAGGAGCCGACGGTGATCATCTTCCACACTTCGGATGCCGAAGCTACAGTTGAGTACAAGGTATATGGCGAGGATGATTCCACGTATCAGCCGGAACGTCCGACGGCAGCAGGGTACTACAATGCACGCCTGACGCTTCCGGAAACGGCGAAGTATGAAGGAGTGGTCCGTGTCACTAGCTTCCGGATCGAGAAGATCGTTCCGACGGCTTCCATCACGGTAGCAGATACCATAGTCGGTCAGGATTATTCGCCGAAGCTTGTGTCAGATTCCGACGGTGCGGTTACCTACGAGTATAAGGCTAAGGAGGCTGAGGACTCGGCGTACACCACCGAGAAGCCGGCTGCAGTCGGAGAGTACCAGGTGCGTGCGATCATCGCCGAGACAGAGAAGTATGAGCGGATCGTTTGTTCGGATACCTTCCGGATCAGCCCGAAGAAGACGGCAACGGTGACCATAGATATCGATGACATCACCATCGGAGAGAAGTACGATCCGAAGGTAACCTCGGCGTCTGACGGAGCGGTTACCATAGAGTATAAGGAAGCGGATGCGGCAGATACGACCTATACAGAGACAAAGCCGACGGCAGCAGGAAGCTACACGATACGCGCTACCGTAGCTGAGACGGAAACCTACGTGGGACTTACGGAAACGGCAGCATTCCGGATCAATAAGAAGACGGCAACTGCGACTGTAACGGTATCGGATACCACGGAAGGATCCTCTTACACTCCGAGTGTGACAACCACCTCCGACGGAAAGGCTTCCTTCGAGTATAAAAAGAGCACGGAGGATGATTCGGCCTATACAACGACGCCGCCGGATAGCGCAGGAACCTACACGGTACGTGCGACCATCGAAGAAACAGAAACCTATAAGCAGGTTGTTTGTACGGCAGACTTCAAGATCCATAAGGAGAACGCCGTATGCCCAGATCAAGCTCAGAGACGTTGTCTACTACGGAACCTTCTATGCGGCTGAAATTTCATCGGATTCCGACGCTAAGGATATGCAGATTCTTTTCAGAAACAGAGGAACAGGTTCCGGTTACTTCCTTGATCAGCCGACTGCACCGGGGTCCTATTCGATCCTGCTTACGATGCCGGCGACGGATACATGCAATGCAGTTCGGATGGAGAAGTCTTTTGAGATCAGTTTCCTTCCGGCTCCGAGCGTCGCTTACGGCTTTGACGGAACCGTTGGTAACAACGATTTCTTTACAACGGATATCCGGGTTGTGGCACCGAAGGGATATGAGATCGCAACAGAGCTGGATGGAACGTACAAGGAATCGGTGGATTATGACGCGGTAGAACGCGGCATCTTCCTCCGGCGGATCTCTGACGGAGCCAAGACGGCAGCCATTTCGGTTTCCGAGAGCCTGAAGAAGGATAAGGAACGGCCGAAGCTTTCCAGCCTCATCACGGATGAGAATGGGAAGAGCTTAAGCACCATGGGCGACTATTATGCAAATGAGCTGCACCTTTCCATAGAGGATGAGAACCTGATCCTTGTTCGTGTGAACAACATGCTGATGCAGGTGGATGATGCACTTGCGGAGCTGATCCTGGAAACCAACGGCGGAGAGGAAATGTACACGATCTATGCAGAGGATGCGGCAGGCAATGGATTCACGCTCAGCGTCCACCTCTTTGCGGCATGGATGAAGACCGGTGTCATGCCGGCCGGCATGAAGGTCATCCTGAAGAAGGGAACCGCATACAAGCTGGAAGAGGGACAGTGGACCCGAAGCGGAGACACCACCGTCTACAACGGAGGCGGAGAGTTCTACGTAGATAATGACACGGAATGTACATTTGACAAAGTGAATTAAATGAAACAGAATCTGAAAATACTAATTGAATCAATCGTCGTCGGACTGCTGGTATTCTTTCTTACCTTCACGAATCTCCTTAGTTCTCTGGATTTCATGATGCGGGATCGTTTGTACCAGCTTCCGCGTGGTATCAACAGCAAGATCAAGATCATCGGGATCGACGAGCATACCCTGAGTGAGCTGGGACCGGTTCAGACCTGGTCCCGCTCCATCTATGGGGATCTGATCACGAAGCTGAACGAAAACCCGGATGCGAAGCCGAAGCTGATCGGCTTCGATATCCTGTTCTCCGGCGAGGTGGACAGCGGGGATACAGCCTTTGCTGAGGCGGCAAAGGAGAGCGGAAATGTGGTGATCGTAGATCAGCTGATCTACCGCTCCAGGATGGAGGTGGATGAGGACGGTGTACGGACCTCACCGGTGGAAGGAACGGATGAACCCTACGCTGCCATAGCTGATGCCTGCAAGGTGGGTTACAGCAACATGGCTCTGGATTCAGACGGCGTGGTACGCCGGATCCTGCCGACACAGAAGTATCAGGGGAAGGACCTTTCCATCTTTTCGAAGGTGCTTTACGACACCTACTGCGAGCTGCAGGGAACGGAGCCGCGGGAGATTCCCGTGGATAAGTTCGGACGGAGCATCATCAACTACTCCGGTCGTCCCGGGGATTATGAGTGTGTGTCCCTGGCGGATATCCTTTCCGGCAAGATCGATACCCGGAGCTTCCGGGACAGTATCGTACTTGTGGGTGCCTACGCACCGGGGCTTCAGGATAACTTCCTGGTACCCAACGGCGGAAGCAGCCAGATGTACGGTGTGGAGATCCATGCCAACATCCTGCAGTCGTATCTGCAGAACCGGTTTGCCATCGTGGGCAACACCAATCTGTTCGGACTGGTGACCGCGCTTCTTGCCATGATCCTGCATTTCCTGTTCCGTAAACTGAAAATCTGGCAGGGGCTGATCCTTCTGGTGGTGGCGATCCTCGCGGAAATGTTCTTCTGCGTGATGCTGAACAACCACGGACTCACCTTCAACATGGTGTACTTCCCGCTGGTTCTGATCCTGTCCTTTATCTATTCCCTGGCCATCGGCTACCTGCTGGAGCAGGCACGCCGGAGGAAGGTGCTTACGGCCTTCCGTAAGTACGTCGCTCCCCAGATCGTGGAGGAGATCTCCAAGAAGGGCGACTTCTCCATCAAGCTGGGCGGAGAAAACCGTGATATCGCGGTTCTGTTCGTGGATATCCGCGGCTTCACCACCATGTCCGAGGCCCTGGAGCCGGAGCAGGTGGTTGCGATCCTGAATGAATACTTAAGTCTTACCACCAAGTCCATCTTCGATAATCTGGGGACTCTGGACAAGTTCGTGGGGGATGCCACCATGGCGGTCTTCAATGCGCCCTTTGATCTGCCGGACTACGAGTTCCGCGCGGTTTCCGCCGCCATGGATATCG
Source organism: uncultured Lachnospiraceae bacterium (assembly GCA_902760755.1). Taxonomy (GTDB): domain Bacteria; phylum Bacillota; class Clostridia; order Lachnospirales; family Lachnospiraceae; genus Eubacterium_Q. The sequence goes on from CACWHK010000040.1 coordinate 4,179, forward strand.
TGAAGGGCGGTGAAGCGCTGGAGAAGGACCTGCTTGAAAAGTACGGACGCAGCGTCGGCTTTGGTGTCGGCGTCCACTGCGGACCTGCCGTCGTGGGAAATGTGGGCTGTGACGTCCGCATGGACTACACGGCCATCGGAGATACGGTCAATACCTCTGCCCGCCTTGAGGCCAATGCAAAGAAGGGGCAGGTACTGATCAGTGATACCCTGTATGAGCGTCTGAAGGACCGTCTGGAGGTGGAGGAGATCGGACAGATCCCGCTGAAGGGGAAGAGCAACGGAGTGAACGTCTTCTCCGTAAAGGCACTGATCGGCGGACCTCTGGAGCCTGCGAAGGATGAAGAGAAGGCAGGAAAAAAAGCGGAAAAGAAGGTTGAAAAGAGGGTGAAGCAGAATGCTTAGATTTTTGGGACGCAGATCTGCATTTCATGAAGAGCAGAACAACGCGTTTTTCATCGACGGAGACCGTCTTGTGCTGATCGACTGTGCCATGGACGGCTTCCATAAGATCCGGAGAGCCGGGCTGCAGCGCATGGCTGAGGTGTACCGTAGGGAGACTGCCAAAGAAACCGGAGTCGGGGACGAAGGCAACAAAGAGAGCGTACCGACCATCCGGGAGATCGTGGTTCTTGTCACACATACCCACGGGGATCATATCGGCGGGATTCCCATGCTGATCCACTATGCACACTATATCCTGAAGGTGGGCGTGACGGTGATCGTTCCCTCCGAGGAGATCCGGAAGGATATGGAATATGTCTTCTTCCGGCTGGATGGCTGTGCGCCGGAGGCGTACACCATGCTGACCGTGGAGGAAGCCAAGGCCGGGGAGAAGTTCCCGTGGCTTACGGGAGCCATCCTGACGGAGCATGTTCCCGAGCTGGCCGGACGGTGCTTCGGCTACCGCCTGACCCTTGGCGGGAAGAATGTGCTCTACACCGGAGACACCTGTACCCTGGAGCCGTTCCTTCCGTACGTGACGGAGGGCACCGTGCTCTACACGGAGGTGACGGCCTTTGATACCCCGGTGCATCTATACGTCGGACGGCTGCTGGAATACGTGCCGACACTGCAGGAGCGACACGCAGAGGTGTACCTGATGCATCTGGATGACGAGGAAGCAATCCTCGAAAAGACGCGGAATACCGGATTCCTTCCGGCACCGCTGGCAGCCATCGCACGGGCGTGACCGGTTCATCGCAGAGTAAAATAACGGCACATACGTCTGTCCGATCGCACATAGGCTGCTTCAGCATCCTATGGTAGTGCCGGAGAATGAGGGATATTAACGATAGATGAAGATTGGGAGGAAGAACCATGCAGGAGAATGAGAAGGTACTCACCGACATTTTTGATATCAGTGACAAGCTGTATCGGGAAATGTGCAGCAACAAGGAGAATGATCACGCAACGCTCTTCAGTTATCTGACGGAGCTCGGGCGCACCATGACGGATTCGGACCGTGCCAGCTTCTGGAAATGGGACCGCCGGAGAGGCGAGCTCTGGACCACCTCAGCAACAGGCGTGGACCGGATCGTGATCCCGGACAATACGGGTCTGGTGGGAAAGGCCCTGAAGGAGAAGCGAGTGGTCGTGACCAACGATCCGTATAGCGATCCCGACTTCAACTCTGCCGTGGATAAGAAGACCGGATATGTGACGAAGTCCGTACTTGTTATGCCGGTGGCCAACATTTACGGGGATTTTATCGGAGCCTTCCAGATCATCAACAAGAACAATGACGCGGGCTTTGATGAGGAAGAGGATGTACGCCGGCTGTCGCTGGCTGCCCTGATCTGCGGTATCGCGCTGGAGTCCGAGACCTTCCTCGAGGATTCGCACCACGATAAGCTGACGAAGCAGAAGAACCGCATGGGCTTCTACAGTGATTTCTCCCGGAAGTATACGAAGATCCTGGACGAGGGACGTCCCATCAGTCTGTATATCTCCGATATCGATAAGTTCAAGCGTGTCAATGATACCTACGGACACAACGCCGGGGACGTGGTGCTTTCCACGGTGGCCCAGACCATGGCGAAGGCCTGCAGGGACAACGAGTGTGTCTACCGCTGGGGCGGGGAGGAGTTCATCATGATCATGACGGATACCACCCTGGAGGAGTGCGTAGCGAAGGCGGAGGAGATCCGCCAGACCATCCAGCAGACACCCTGCGATTCCGAGGGCACCATCATCAACGTGACCATGAGCTTCGGCTGCGTACAGTTTGACCGTGAGAAATCCATCGAGGACAATATCAGCGTGGCAGACGGCTTCCTCTATGTTGCAAAGGAAACCGGACGGAACCGCGTGATCTGGAAGGAACAGGATTAAGAAACCCATGACACAGGAGAAGAAGTTTGAGATCAATATGACGAAGGATGCGCTGACCAGCTTCGTCTTTACATCCTACTACAGCCGGCTCGGCGGATGGTTCAGCATCCTGCTGGGACTGGCGGGCGTGGGAATGGCCGTGCGGGAGATCTTCTTCCGGGATCATGTGGATGCTCCGAGCCTTGCGGCTTATCTGATCATCGCAGTGATCTGTCTTCTGGTGAATCCCCTGTCGCTTCGCTCCAAGGCGAAGAAGCAGCTGGAAACCAGTGATTCCTACAAGAAGCCCATTGAGTATACCCTCTATCCGGAGTATCTGGAGGTACGTCAGGACGAGGAGCATCTGGAGGTGGGCTGGGAGCTGATCTACAAGATCAAGATGACGAAATGCATGGTTGCGGTGTACACCAACAAGATCAATGCATTTATCTGGCCGCTTTCCGAGCTTGGGGAAGAGAAGGCCGCCATACTGTCCCGTGTGGTGCAGTACACCCAGGAGTTTCACCCGATCCTGTCGGGCAATCTGAAGGAATACAGGAAGAATGTGTGACGGAGAGGATACGGATGAACAGACAGGAGATAGAAACACACAGCGCCGAGGAGACCCATGCCTTTGCGAAGCAGCTCGCGGAGCAGGCAAAGGGCGGAGAGGTTTACTGCCTGGACGGAGATCTGGGTGTCGGAAAGACTGTCTTCGCACAGGGCTTCGGCGCAGGGCTGGGGATCACGGAACCCATGGCCAGCCCTACATTTACCATACTGAAGGAATATCATGCAGGGAGACTATCCCTGTATCATTTTGATGTCTACCGGATCGGCTCCGAGGATGAGATGGAGGAGATCGGCTTCTTTGATGTGACCGGCCGGCCGGATACGGTCTGCCTGATCGAATGGTCGAAGCTGATCGAAGGGATCCTTCCGGAGGATGCAATCCGCGTGACCATCGAAAAGGAGCCGGAGAAGGGTTTTTCGTACCGGAGGATCGTGGTAGAAGGCTGAGAGAAGGAGTCAGGAGATCTTATGCAGGAAGAGGTATACGACCGGGACGCCAAACAGGAGCCGGTGATCAGAGAGGAAAAGAAGAAGCACGGCAGAAAGAAATGGATCCTCCTTTCTCTGCTGGTAGTTCTGCTTGTCATGACCGGTGCGGTGCTGATCTTCCTGCTCACTTACTATCATGCGGATGAGACAGCGCTGGCAGCACTGAAGTCGGATGCCATGGTCCGCGTTACGGAGACGGATTACGGATGGTTCTTCGACGGCCCGTCGGAGACGGATGCGCTGGTCTTCTATCCGGGAGCCAGAGTGGAGGAGACGGCGTATGCTCCCATGCTGCACAGGCTTGCGGAGCAGGGAATGGATGTCTGCCTCGTGAAGATGCCCTTCCGGCTGGCAATCCTCGGAAGCGGCCGGGCAGAGGACGTGATGAAGGAATATAACTACCGAAGCTGGTATATCGGAGGACACTCCATGGGCGGAGCCTTTGCGGCACGCTATGCGTCAAAGCATGCGGAGGATTTCCGCGGTGTCATCCTTTTTGCGGCATACACAACGGATTCCATCGGAAAGGAACTCCCGGTGCTTATGATCTGCGGATCGGAGGACCGGGTGGTCCGGAAGGAGAAGCTGGAGGAGGGACGAAAGCTGGCGGAAAACTGCGCGGAGCTGGTGATCGAAGGCGGAAATCACGCGCAGTTCGGAAACTACGGGATTCAGAGCGGGGACGGAGAAGCGACCATTTCTGCCGATGAGCAGCAAAGACAGACGGTCGACTTCATAGCTGCCGTGCTCTTACACTAGGGGGAACCCCGGGAGGAGAAGGGATGCAGTACAGAACCGATAAGCATGGGGAGAAGATATCGCTGCTTGGCTACGGCTGCATGCGGTTTACAAAGAAGGGGACGAAGATCGATCTTAAGAAGGCGGAGCGGGAGATCCTGACTGCCTATAAGGCCGGGGTGAACTATTATGACACGGCCTATATCTATCCGGGAAGTGAGGATGCGCTGGGGAAGATCCTGGCGAAGCATCATTTACGGAAGAAGGTAAATATTGCAACGAAGCTGCCCCAGTACCTGATCCACAACCGGCAGGGACTGGATAAGTTCTTTTCCGAGGAGCTGTCCCGGCTTCGGACGGACTATGTGGATTATTATCTGATGCACCATCTGACGGATGTTGCCATGTGGGAGAAGCTGAAGGCCGTGGGGATCCTGGACTGGATCCGTGAGAAGAAGGCCTCCGGACAGATCCGGAATATCGGATTCTCCTACCACGGAAATACGGACAATTTCCTGAAGATCCTGAATGATCATGACTGGGATTTCTGTCAGATCCAGTACAACTACATGGATGATGTGTCCCAGGCAGGCGTTAAGGGTCTGAAGGCTGCGGCAGCAAAGGGGATTCCGGTGGTGATCATGGAGCCCCTTCGCGGAGGGAAGCTGGTGAATCTGCTTCCGCCCCGGGCAAAGCGGGTTATCGAGAAGCACGGAAATGGCTGGTCTCCGGCGGAGCTGGCGTTCCGCTGGCTGTATAACCAGCCGGAGGTAACCTGTGTCCTTTCGGGCATGAATTCCGTGGAAATGGTGAAGGAGAACTGCCGGGTGGCAAGTGAAGCCACGGCGGGACATTTTACGAAGCATGATCAGAAGCTGATCGAGGTGGTAAAGCAGGAGATCCGCGCGAAGGAGAAGGTGGGCTGTACCGGCTGTCGGTACTGTATGCCCTGCCCGAAGGGTGTGGACATCCCGGGAACCTTCCACTGCTACAATACGATGTTTATCGAGGGAAAGATGTCCGGGCGGTTCCAGTATGCACAGACCGTGGGACTGACGGAGGCTCCTTCCTTCCCGTCCCAGTGTATCGGGTGCGGTAAATGCGAGATGCACTGTCCCCAGGGCATCCCCATCCGGGAGAAGCTGAAGGAGGCGGACAGGGCGCTGCTGCCGAAGCCCTTTAAGCTGGGAATCAATATTGCAAGAAAGTATATGTTCAGAAAGAAATAGATTGTCTTTCTGAGGGCGAAGCCCGAAGAATCCCGAAAGCATGATCAAGGAGGATATTATGGAAAGAGTAGCGAAGTTTTTGAAGGAAGCAGGAACCTATTATCTGGCAACGGTGGAGGGAGACCAGCCGAGAGTACGTCCCTTCGGAACCGTTAACATCTTCGACGGGAAGCTTTATATCCAGACCGGCAAGGTGAAGCCGGTTGCAAAGCAGATCGCAGCAAATCCGAAGGTGGAAATTTCGGCATTTAAGGATGGTGCGTGGATCCGCGTGGCAGGAACTCTGGTAGAGGATGACCGTCGCGAGGCACGGGTTTCCATGCTGGATGCTTACCCGGATCTGAAAGCCATGTATGATCCGGATGACGGGAATACAGTGGTTTATTATTTCAAGGATGCAACCGCGACCTTCAGCTCTTTTACGGCAGCACCTGAGGTGGTGACGTTCTGAGAGACCACTTAGAGCCATCGCGCCGACAACGTATGGACTACAAAGAGACAGGCGTGATCCCGGTTCCGGCCGGTTACGCTGAGGAGAACGAAAGATGAAGATAATCGGTATGGACAGCTCCGGCATGGTAGCCTCCGTCGCATATGTGGCGGACGGTGTTCTTGTTGCGGAGTACACCATGAATCATAAAAAAACTCATTCGCAGACCCTGCTCCCCATGCTGGATCAGCTGGTGCGGGACGCGGAGATCGAGTTATCAGAGATTGATGCCATCGCCGTGGCAGCGGGCCCCGGAAGCTTTACGGGACTCCGGATCGGCGCGGCAACGGTGAAGGGACTGGGACTTGCGCTGGAGAAGCCGGTGATCGCGGTTCCGACCTGCGAGGGCCTGGCATATAATCTTAGTAATGGCTGTTTCTATGCTCCGGCCGGAGGTGGGGAAGGGAGAAATGCGCACTTCCCGGGTCTGGTGGTTCCCATCATGGACGCAAGACGCGGACAGGTGTATACGGGGATCTATCGGGTTAACCCTGTCATTCTGAGCGAAGCAAAGAAGCCGATCACCGTGGTGGAGGACCAGATGGCCCTTGCCATTGAGGAATTGCTGGAGAAGCTGGAAGGCTACGGAGAACCGGTCACCTTCCTCGGAGACGGAGTTCCCGTTTTCCGTAAAACCATCGAAGAATCCTGCAGGGTACCGTATTCCTTTGCGCCTCCGCAGAGCGCACTGCAGCGGGCAGCGTCGGTGGCGGCACTGGCGGAGCTTTATGTGAGTGAACAGGAAAACATGACCGAAAGCGATAATGCGAAGGGGGAAGATCCCGGAAGCAAAGGCTCCGATGGTGTAAGGTGCCTCATTTCCGCAGATGACTTTAAGCCCATCTATCTTCGGAAGTCCCAGGCAGAGCGGGAGCATGAGGCAGCGGCTAAGGCCCGGCAGGTACAGGACCTCTCGGACGTTGCGTCCATGGAGAAGGAGATGTTCTCTGACGCCTGGTCTCTGGAGGCACTGACGGACAGCATCCGGTATCCCTATAATCATATCCTGCTTATTTCCACGGAAGGAGAGATCCGTCCGCTGGTATCCGAGAAGGATGTGGCGGATTCCTTTGTGGTGGGAGAAGAGGAGCAGAGGACCGCAGGATATCTCATCTTTGCGGATCCGTCGGAGGAAGCCGAGCTGCACCGGATTGCAGTCCTGCCGGAATTCCGGAGACGGGGTCTTGCCCGAAAGCTGATGGACGAGCTGTTCCGTCAGGTTGGCCGGGGAATGTCTCATGCAGATCCGCAGAGGGAGGACGCAGGAATATCGGAGAAGGGAAAGTCGGAGCAGGCTGTCGAAGGGAAGAGCATCTTCCTTGAGGTCCGTGCCGGGAATACTGCAGCCATCGCGCTTTATTCCGCCTGTGAGTTTCAGGAGATCGACCGCAGGAAGAACTACTACCATGATCCGGAGGAGGATGCGGTGGTTATGCGAAGGAACGCACATTAGGGTCAGAACGCATGGTCACGTATGAATGACCGATCTGAGGAAAGGATATTAACAGAATGTTGGATATATGTCTGCTCGGCTGCGGCGGTATGATGCCGCTTCCCAACCGGGCCCTCACCTCTCTGATGGTGAGATACAACGGAAGTACAGTAATGATCGACTGCGGTGAAGCGACGCAGCTCACCGTGCGGCGGCAGGGCTGGAGCTTTAAGCCCATCGACGTGCTGCTGGTGACCCACTTCCACGCAGACCATATCAGCGGACTTCCGGGTCTGCTTCTCACCATGGGAAATGCAGAGCGTACAGAACCCCTTACCATCGTTGGACCTCCGGGGGTGGAGCGAGTGGTGAACAGCCTGCGTGTGATCGCGCCGGAGCTTCCGTTCCCGATCCGTTTTGTGGAGCTGCATGAGAAGGAAGAGGTAATGAACCTGGTGGGTCTCAAGGTGACAGCTTTCAAGGTGAACCACAATATCACCTGCTACGGCTACAGTATCGAGCTGGCCCGCAGCGGCAAGTTTGATGTGGAAGCCGCCCGGGCTCTCGGGCTTCCGGTACAGCTCTGGAATCCTCTGCAGAAGGGGAATACGGTTACCTACGAGGGTAAGGAATACACCAGCGACATGGTAATGGGTGCGGACCGGAAGGGTCTGAAGGTGACCTACTGCACGGACACCCGTCCGATCGCCTCGATTGCAGAGCATGCAGCAGGCGCGGATCTTTTCATCGCCGAGGGCATGTACGGAGATCCGGAGGAATTGAAGAAGGCGAAAGAGAAGAAGCATATGACTATGTACGAGGCAGCGGAGCTGGCGAAGACTGCGGACGTGGAAGAACTGTGGCTCACACATTTCTCACCGTCCCTCATTAAGCCGAAGCAGTATCTCGACAAGGTGCGCGAGATCTTTCCCCGGACCGAGATGGGCAAGGACCGCATGACGAAGGTCCTGAACTTCGAGGACGAAGAAGAGTTCCGGTAGCGGCTGGAGATTCTTTGCGCAGAAAATTAGCACAAGTTAAGAGATGAAAGGCAGAACATGGAGAGCAGGCAGGAAGTAAAAATCCTCGGCATCGAATCGTCCTGTGACGAGACGGCTGCGGCGGTAGTGGTAAACGGGCGGAAGGTCCTGTCAAATGTGATCTTCTCCCAGGTTCCACTGCACACGCTGTACGGCGGTGTCGTACCGGAGATTGCGTCGAGGAAGCATATCGAAAAAGTAAATCAGGTGATCCGGAAGGCCATGGCGGATGCGGAGTGCGCCTGGGAGGATCTGGATGCCATCGCGGTGACCTACGGTCCCGGGCTGGTGGGCCCGCTTCTTGTGGGCGTCGGCGCGGCGAAGTCCATCGCCTATGCGAAGAACATCCCTCTGGTGGGTGTCCATCATATCGAGGGGCATATCTCCGCCAACTTTATCGAGCATCCGGAGCTGGAGCCGCCCTTTATGTGTCTGGTGGCTTCCGGCGGACATTCCCATATCGTACTGGTGAAGGAGTACGGGGTCTACGAGATCATCGGTCAGACCCATGATGATGCGGCAGGAGAGGCCTTCGACAAGGTGGCCCGGGCAATCGGCCTTGGCTATCCCGGCGGACCAAAGGTGGACAAGCTGGCACGGGAGGGAAACCCGCAGGCCATCGAATTCCCGCGGGCCGTGATCGAGGGAGCACCCTATGACTTCTCCTTCAGCGGTCTTAAATCCGCGGTGTTGAATTACCTGAACGGGTGCGAGATGAAGCATATCTCCTACAACAAGGCGGATGTGGCTGCGTCCTTCCAGCAGGCGGTGATCGATGTTCTGGCGGACCGTTCGGTGAAGGCGGCGAAGGATCACGGGGTGAAGACCCTGGCCCTGGCCGGCGGCGTTGCGGCCAATACCGGCCTCCGGAAGGCCATGGAGGAACGGGCCGCAGCGGAGGGTATTACATTTGTCTGCCCCTCCTTTATCTACTGCACGGACAACGGTGCCATGATCGGTGCTGCAGGCTATATTGACTATATGCGCGGGATCCGCGATGATCTTACGTTAAATGCGATCCCGGGACTTCCGATTGGAGCGAGGTAAATAATTATGGCGAAGATGGATAAAAAAATGAAGATCGTGATTGCCATCGGAGTGGTCTTTCTGATCGCGATGACGGTTCTTTTGATCTGGCTGCTGATCGATATGGGCAACGAAGCTTCCACAAAGACAACCGAAGCAACCACAACGGCGATGGCAGTAATCCTACCGGGAGTACCGGCAACACTGGCAGGATGAGTTCCGTCGAAACAGGTGTGGCGGATTTCATGGAAATTCGATGATAGTGGAATGGACGGAGGTGGCCTATGGTATCAGCAATTCTACTGGCCGGCGGCAGCGGCAGCCGGATGCATTCGGAGAAAGCGAAACAGTATATAGAGGTCGGAGGCGTTCCGCTGATCGTGCATGCCCTTCGCACCTTTCAGGAAAGCCCGGTGGACGCTATCGTTCTTGTGGTGCGTCCCGGGGATGAGGAGTATGTGCGGCGGGAGATCGTGCGCCCCTACGGCTCAGCCAAGGTCCGCGCCATCGTTCCCGGCGGAAAGGAACGCTTTGATTCGGTCTGGCAGGGCATCCTTGCTGCCGAAGCGTTACGCCCGGGGGGGGCGGAAGAGGATGATGTCCTCCTGATCCATGATGGGGCACGTCCCTTTGTTTCAGCGGAAATGATCCGCGCGTCCATCGAGGCTGCACGGCAACACGGAGCCTGTACGGTGGCAGTCCCGGTGAAGGATACCATCAAGGTCGTGGACGAAGCAGGCTTCGGCATCGACACCCCGGACCGGTCCACTCTGTATCAGGTGCAGACCCCCCAGACCTTCCGCCGGACGCTGATCAAAGAAGCGCATAAGCGTTTCCGCGCGGAGCCGCGGCAGGGCATCACGGATGACACCATGCTGGTAGAAGAGTATCTGGGACAGCGGTGCTTTATCGTCCCGGGCGATTACCGGAATCTGAAGGTAACCACCCCGGAGGATATCATTCTGGCGGAAGCACTGCTTTAGATCAGTCCCTTGGAGGTTTGAATCAATGGAAGCAAGAGAACTGTTATTTCCGGATTTCTTAACGGAGATGGCCATAAAATGTCCCGCCGCACCGGCACTTACCTGTGAGGGGAAGGCCCTCAGCTACGGGGAACTGAAGGTGATGGCGGAGCGCTGCAGCGTGCAGCTGATCCGGGCAGGGGTGAAGAAGGGCGATAAGGTCGGACTCTGGGGCTTTAACTGCACCCCGTGGATCGTGGCCTTCCTGGGGATCACCGGAGCCGGAGGGATAGCGGTTCTTCTGAACTATGGTCTGAAGGCTGAGGATGAGACGGCTCTGATGAAAAGTACGGGCTGCTCCTGGCTGGTGGTGGGGCCGAATACCGTGACCATTCAGAATCCGGAGGATGCCGTGCAGGCTGCGGTTCGTGCCGGAATTCCCAAAGAGCATGTTCTGCAGGATAAAATGCTGGCAGAGGCGTGTCTTGCCATGGAGGGTCCCACGCTTTCGGCAGCGGATGCCGCACTTCTCGCCTTCCGGAGAGAGGAGATGGACTCCCATGACACGCAGGTGATCATCTTTACCACGGGTACAACCTCCTTCCCGAAGGCACCGCAGCTTTCCTCCTATTCCATCCTGAACGATGCCTTCAGCGCGGGAAGTGTTTTCTTCCCGGGAGAAGGTCTTGTGGCTACGAAATTCCTGCTGGCCCTTCCACTGTTCCATAGTTACGGGCTCAGCGTTACATTTGCGGCCCTGTCAAAGGGCATGCATATCTTCCTTCCGGTGGTTCTGAAGCCGGAAATCATCAACAATCTGATCTATGAAAATGAGATCATCGACATGGCCTCCGTGGGAGCGGTTTACGGGATGATGATCCGCATGCCGGACTTCGAGGAGAAGGTGGCAGGCCGGATGCGTATCTGTATCGTCGGCGGAGGATTCGAGACGCCGGTCAAGATGATGCGTATGGAAAATGCATTCGGCGGGGCCAGGATCATCAACGGCTACGGACAGACCGAGTGCTCGCCCATCATTTCCGTGGCGTCCTCGGATGATCCGCTGGAGCGGCGTGCCGTATGTGTCGGACGTCCGCTGCCGGGCCTGGATGTTCGTATCTGGAGACCGGACAAGGGCTTCATGGGATTGGAAGAGATCGGAGAGGTGGTCGTAAAGGGCTTCTGCCTGATGAACGGCTACTACGGACTTCCTGAGGAGCAGCAGGCCATCGATGCGGATGGCTGGCTCCATACCGGAGATCTTGGTGCATTTGAAAAGGACGGTATGCTCCGGCTGACGGGGCGGATCAAGGATATCATCATTCGCTGCGGAGAGAATATCTCTCCCTCGGATGTGGAGAAGGTACTGCTTGAGGAAGAGAACATCACGGAGGTGAAGGTGCTGGGTGCACCGCACCCGGTCTGGGGCGAGAGCGTGGAGGCCTGTATCGTGGTAAAGGATGAGACTGCCTTTGACCCGGAAAAACTGACAAAGGAATTAAAGACCCGGATCTCCTCCTTCAAGGTGCCATCCCATTTCTTCATCTACCCGAGGTTCCCGCTGAACTCCAACGGAAAGCTGGACCAGCGGACCCTGAAGGCGGACATGCTGCAGCGGCTGCTGGCCCTTAACATCCGGCAGGCGGTGGATCGCGGCATGCGGATCTACAGTCTTACCATGAAGAATCAGCCCTATACCATCTATCCTGCCTGCTCCATGATCAGCGGGCTTACGGATAATCTGGGCTTCAGTGACCGCCAGATCAACCGGATCCGTCTGGGTGTGGAGGAGATGCTCACGGAGCGGATTGCCAATGCCTACGAGGCCGGCGGAGAGATCCGTCTGGATGTGGACCTCATGCCCCAGTGGTTGCGCCTCTCCTTCGTGGACGGGGGCAAGAAGTACCGCCTGGAGGACGTGGAGAATTCCCTCTCTGCGAAGATCATCCTCGCAAATGTAGATGCCTATTCCGTGAACACCACGGAGGACGGAAAAACCGAATACTGCCTGGATTATCAGTATGCGGATGATTTCAATGTGAATGAATATCTGGTGAAGAATACCAGGGCATAAAAGGGTGATTTCGCGGTATGGAACTTGTGCGAAACTATGAGAAGAGAATCCTGTTGTTTTTCCTGGGCATCGCTTTGATCCTGGGAATCCGCTTCCCGGTCTTTGCCGACGAAGTGCAGTATCCGCAGGATGCAAAGTACGGCGAGGTGGTCGGGAAGAGTGAAGTGGAGTTAAGCGGTGAGCGAGAGAAGAACCGCGCCATGGAGACAAACAACGGAAATTTTATCACGGATGCCATGTACTGGTATGCGGAAAAAACCGGGATGCTGGAAGGGCTCGATGATGAGTCAAGGTTTATCATCGAAAAAGGGCTTGATGAACAAATGATCGCAATGGCAAAGATCTGGAACGTGCCAAACACGATCAGGAAGAACTGCGATTCATACGCGGCAGATACGTCGTATATGAAATTTATCGTTTTCTTCCGTAACTTTCGTCACATGAAGGAAAACGGGAAGAAAATACGCAGGTGGTTCCATGAAGCATATCCGGATCACAAGATCACGACGCTGACGGTATCCAGTGAAACATCGGAGTACCATAACAACGTAACCAGGCTTTCACATCTGATTCCCATGAAAAACCATATTGATTTGATCTATGCCTGTGACATGCTGAATCTCGGGTACCATGTGGACAATATCACTGGTATCGTCATGTTCCGCAGGACAAAATCGCCGATTATTTACCCGCAGCAGTTCGGACGCGTTATTTCGTCTGAGCGGGCAAAGGGCGGTCTGATCTTCGACATGGTCGATAATATCGGACAGATGGCGGAATATTCAATCCTTGAACACAAATCTGTTTACACAACAACGGCGTGGGAAGCTTATATGCAGCTTGTCCAGCAAAAGGAAGAGTATGACGCATATACTATCTGGAAGAAGGATCCGGAAGCTGCCCTGCAGACAATCGACGCGGACACGAAGAAGCGGTTTGAAGGATATGATAAAAAACCTGAGACCGCTCCCCAGTGGACACATGTGGATGAACAGGAATACAGGTATCTGTCCAAGCGGTTTTCCAGGAAAGAGCAGAAGCCGAAAGATGACGATGGTGCCGAACGGGATCTGATTGCGGTAGGGAAGTTTGCTTCTTATAAGGATATCCTCCGTAAAACCGTGATGGAAGCGAGCGTTATCCGCGCAAGAAAGGCGGCTCTTAACTGGCTTGAATGCGGCGGACAGCTCAAAGATGAGAACGGTATCCCCTATACGAGAGCCGAAATCGTAAAGCATCTTCCGCCGAAGTACGTTCCACTCGCCCCTTTCTGCAAGATCAAGAGGGTAGCAATGGAAGCGGTTATGGATGAACTGCAGATCCCGGAAGAAACACAAAAGGCATTGGAAGCGATTTCCAAAGATAGCCCAGCCGCATAAGTAATAAGGCGGCCTCAGATATTGGGGCCGCTTATATGTCATGACATTAGAGATGTTGATGATCCGCAGAAAACAAAAATAGTGTAAGGCTGAAAGGAGAAACATGTGAATCAATATACGCACCCAAATCTCGCCACAGAAAGAGTCGGAGCTGTCAGCACATCAACCGTTGGAGAACAAATGGTATGTATTGCTTACCGCAAAACATCTGATATAGATGTAACATTTTCTGACGGGGCTGTGGTCAGAACAACATGGAGGGCTTTTCAAAAAGGATGGGTTAAACATCCTGGAGTTAAAGAAGATACTGGCCTCATCAAGTTAAAAAGGCAATGGACTGGAAAGATCGGAAAATCTGCAGAGGGAGAGAACATCTCCATCTACGAATATATCAACGCCAGACACGTCAAAGTACAGTGGCCAGACGGCAATATAACCGGAGACTGGACTCTGCAGCAGTTCCTTAAAGGGAGAGTATGCCACGAACAATACAGACAAAAACTCGATAGCAATGGCCGTTACAGCAAAAGTCAGAACCGTGTCGGGATAGTGAAAACTATGCGGTGCGCAATGAAGGCGGAATGCATTGCGTATACAAATTGCAAGCATATCCGCATCCGATTTGACAACGGAGAAGAGAAGGATACAAACTGGCAGATGTTCGATTCCTGCAAGTGCGTACCGGACAGTATGATCGCGAAGAAAGAGAACCGTATCGGAGAGAAAAAAATCATTCACGGACGAAATGCAGAAATCGTTGATTATACTGACGACCAGCATATCCTTGTTCAATTCGAAGATTCTGACATTTTGATCCATACCGGATACAAGAACTGGAAAAAAGGTACAATCAGCCCTGTCCAGCAGACAAACGCTCCTTCCGTCAAAGTAGGCGACACAAAGATCTGCAGGAATGGGAAGAAGGCAGTTGTAATCAAATACACTGACTGCAACCACATCACAGTACAGTATGAGGATGGAATAAAGGTGCAGACCACTTCATCCCTCTGGAAATCCGGCGATGTTACGCATCCGCGTAACAAACTACATGACCGTACCGGAGAACAGCGCCTGCAGAAAAATGGCGTTTCAGTAGTCATTGTTCAGTATAACGGCGTTCATGATATTGTCGTAGCGGACGAAAAAGGAAATCAAACAAAAACAACGATGGAACGATTCCTCGCCGGAAACGTAGAGGATTTTTAAACTGCGTCCCATGAATTCGCAAATCTGTAAGAGAATGGTGGATTTGCCGATACCGGGGTCGCCGCCNNNNTTCTCTTGATGATGGCCATGCTTGTCATCCGATGCTTGCATTCCCGAACAGGAAGCACCCAAAAACGTTTCGTGGATATGAAGTCCTTCGCCGAATGTTCAGAAGCAGCCAAGGAACATTCTATCTTTGCAGAAAAAATGGAGAAGAAAAAATTCTGACTCCACAGAAAATGATGAGTATATGATACTTGGCCGGCAGAAATGCCGGCCTTTTTCTGTTGTCCTGTTTACAAACGCAATTTTCCATTCTTTCTCTGTAACTTAACTGTACACTGCAATCAAAGGAGAAAGATATGAACGAATACAATAACACCCTTACAGTGGAAGGCATCTGATCACGCCATGGCAATGCGGTCTCTCAGGCTGCATCGGGGAGAAGATTATTTTGAGCCGACAAAAAGAGGCAGCATGCTTGTCTTTGGGATTAAATGGGATGTATATACGGAAGAAGGAGCATCAAATCCAATTCTTCCGCAGGAAACAGAAATTCCTGATGACATTCCGGCAGACAAAGCGGCTGCATACCTTACACAGAAATCAGGGTACAGAGTTATTGACTGCAAAGTATGCAGGTTCAGATAACATCAGAAATAAGAACGGAGAGGAAAATTCTCTCCGTTTTTCTGTATTATATAATCTATAGATCACCTTTAAATCT
>CACWHK010000041.1 GCA_902760755.1 uncultured Lachnospiraceae bacterium
CCGGATCAGGGTACTTTTCCCGCAGCCGCTGACTCCGATCACAGAGACAAATTCACCATTCTCCACCGAGAGACTCACATCATCCAATACCTTCAGCTCGTCAAAGTATTTATTTAGATGTCCGATCTCTACAGCGATCTCTTTCTCACTCATGCCTTAGCTCCACTTCATAATCTTCCTGCTGATCAGTTTCAGGATATCATCCATGATCTTCCCCACGATCCCGATCAGCAGCATGGCCAGGATCACGTCATCCGCCCGTGAAAGGCTTCTTCCGTTGGAAAGCATATATCCAACGCCCTTGGTAGCCGCGATCATTTCCGCTGCCACAACGCAGACCCATGCATTTCCAAGCCCGACACGAATACCCGTGAGGATGGAGGACAGGGCCCCGGGGAGGATCACTTTCCGTACCAGCCGCCATTTACCGACTTCATAAACCTGTCCCAGTTCCAGATATCTTTTATCTACGTTATGGATCCCGTCCACGGTATTCAGAAGGATCGGGAAGAATGCTCCGTAGAAAATGATATACAGCTTTGAACTTTCACCGATCCCGAACCACAGGATCGCCAGAGGGATCCATGCGATGGGCGGGATCGGCTTTAAAATTTGGAGGACTAATTCAGTGAAGCGTTCAAAATATTTGTTGAGTCCGATCAGGACTCCCAAAGCCAACGCCGAAACAGCCGCGATGAGGAACCCCTCCAGCACCCGTAGAAAGCTTACGGAGATGTGTTTCCAGAGAACTCCGTCCTGCAGCTTCTCCCAGGCATCCTTAAGGATCACCTCGGGGGCCGGCATGTTATATGATTTTACATCTCCAAAATGACTGACCAGTTCCCAGATCAGTATGAGAAGGATCGGAAGGGCTATGTACAGCCCCCACCAGCCCAGCCGTTTCGGAATCGACTTCTTCTTTTTCATGAATTTTAGTATCCTGCTTTCTTCAGATAATCTCTGTTGATGAATTCATCTCCATTTACGGGATTTGAAATGATCCCGGCCTGGTACGCATAATCCGCAACCTTTACGATCTCGGCAACGTCATCATCTGTAAGTGTTACGGAGAAATTGAAGTTTCCGAAGATCTTCTCCATCTCTTCTGCAGTTACACTGTACTTCTTTGCAAGGAGCTCAGCAGCTTCCTTCGGATTGTTCTTAATGTACTCGGCACCGCGATTGGTTGCTTTGATAAAGGCTTCGATGAGTTCCGGATTCTGCTCTGCGAAATCCTTCACGGAGTAGAGGATCATGTTGCTCTTCTTGATTCCGGTACCGTCGATCAGAACGCGTGCCGTACCGTCATTCGTAAGCTTGGTAATGAACTGCTCCCAGATGACGATAGCCTCTACATCCCCATTTGCAAGGGCTGCCGGGCTGTCTGCCGCGCCAAGGTTGATGCTCTCGATGTCATCAAAGGTAAGTCCTGCCTGATCCAGAACCAGCGCCAGAAGGTGCTGTGCATAAGATCCGGAAGCATATGCGATCTTCTTACCCTTCAGTTCTTTGATATCCTTGATATCGGAATCCGCACGTACCAGAACCGCAAGAGATCTCTCACCGGTAGATACACCGGATACCACCTGAATGTCCTGTCCGGAGGATCTTGCAATGATCGCCGGAAGGTCAGCCATGAATCCCACATCTCCTTCGCCTGCTGCTATGGTCTCATTTACCAGCGGACCGGAAGCGAACTCTGTCCAGGTATAGGATGCGCCGATGGCATCGAACTCCTCATCAAAGTAACCAAGCTCATAGGCTGCGTTGATGGGAGAATACAGCGGATACGCCTGTGCTGCGATACGGATCACCTTTCCGCTCTTTTCGGGAGCCGCTTCCGTCTTATCCTGAGAGGCTTCTTCCGTCTTGTCAGCATCTGTGTTCTCCTGAACCACAGTATTCGAGTCGTCATTCTTTGCCTTTACGGTAGAGGGCTCGTTTGATCCGCAGCCTGTGAGTGCCGTAACTCCCAAAACGGTCATAAGCGCCAGGCTGATCAGCTTCTTCTTCAAAAACTTAAACTTCTTCATTTTCATTCTCCTTATCTTTATTTCACACTTTCGTGCGGTTTTCATTTTTGCTTCATGCTTTTTGCTCCGAATCGACCAGGTGAAAAAAGGCCGCAAAAAAAGGAGCCTCAACAAGTAAGCTCCCGGGCAAGATGGCAAGATCAACATGCATTCCTACGATTGAATGCAGTGAACTCTACTTGGGCGCATAAGCTGACACTCGAACGCCCCGGCCATATTACATGCTCGGGAAACAGTCGTTCGACAACACATGGTATGTATCTGTTTATGCGATCCGGCGGTAAACATCTCTTTCTCCTCCTTCATCAAATATTCTCTCTGCCTCTGCTCAAGTTGTCACAATTATAGGATACCGGCTCCTGTCTGTAAATTCGGGTATTTTAATAGCCGGTGATAACCAACAGTTATCACCGGCCATCTGTAAACCTGTATTTCCTTCATTGTTCCTCCTCCGTGTCCATGGGAACAAGATATTTTAAAAGCTCCTCGATATAAGCTTCCCCGTATTTCGTAAGAACACTTCCTTTTCTTGTAATATATCCGATCTCGATGGGATCCTCTTCCTTCAGCTTGATGGAGGTAAGTCCCTGCAGGATCACATCATCCCCGGACAGCATTCCCGAGCCGATGGAATACCCGCCCAGCTCCGCGATCAGTTCCATGGATGTGGCTCTGTCATCCGATTTGATGATCTTATCAAAATGATAGTCTGCCATGGCCTCTTCCGTCAGATAGAAGTTGCCGTCGCTGGTCTGATCGAAGGATACGCACGGATAATCCGCAAGTTCCTCTAGAGAGATCTCCGTTCTGCCGGCAAATTCATGATCCTTCCAGACGTATACGTAGGTTTCTCTCCTCATCAGAGGAGTGAATTCCAGACCATAGTCGCGAAAAAGCTTCCTCATCACCGCTTCATTGGAACCGGAAAAGGATACGATGCCTACTTCGCTTTTCAGACTCGCCACATCATCCAGCACCTCTTTTGTTTTGGTTTCGTGAATGGAGAAAGCATACTTTCTGGGATCCATCTTCCGGACCATTTCCGTAAATGCTTTTATGGCGAAGTTATAGTGCTGCGTGGAAACCGAAAAGCGCTCTCTGTGGCTGTCCCCGGACAGGTATCTGTCTTCCAGGATCTCATACTGTCCCACGGCTTTCTTGGCATACGTAAGGAAATCCCGGCCGTTGTTCGTAAGAGAGATCCCCTTGTTCGTCCGTTCGAAGATCAGGATCCCCAGTTCCTCTTCCAACTCCCGTATACTCGCTGATAGAGCCGGCTGCGACACATATAACTTCGTAGAAGCTTCCCTCATGGAGGAGGAATCAGCTACCGTGAGAACATATTTCAACTGATTGATATTCATAACGTAATGTGAATTTTTAAATTCTATATATTTTGATCTAAAAACGTCAAATGTAGAAGTTACTCTTGCACAGTCCTTTTGGGATATGTATCCTATCCAAGGTTATCTGTCTGTCAGAAAGGAGGCTCATATGAGTCATAACATAAAGGGTAATGGCAAACACCTTACCTTTTCTGACAGACTATATTGAACAAGAACACATGCAACGGAGTTCCTTCAGAAACGTACCTATGCACAGATATAACGGGGACTATGCTTTATCCTTCCGCCTTTTTCATCTCTTCGCAGGTTACTTGCTTCATTCTCCTACCTTCCGGATGAAAAGCTCGAAGGTACCATCCTCGTTGTTGTCGATCCGGAGTACTTCATGTCCTTCCTCCTTCACACTGCGGGGAACATTCTGGATCGGTTCTCCGTCATTGATGTGTACCTGCAGGATATCACCGTCATCCAGCTCCTCCAGCGCCACCTTCGTCTTTACAAATGTGATGGGGCAGGTAACATCCGTAATATCAATCGTATCCGTAACAGTAAAATCAGCCACTTCTTTGTCCTCCGCTTTAAGTTCTTCGAATTCAACGTCTTCCAGAATTATCAGCTCTTCCTTCCGCACACTCCTTGCTTCGGGTGGTCCCTCCACATGAAAGGCGTTCAGGACCGGATCCTTCGCTGCCAGTGACAGGATCAGGTAGCTTGCCCGGCTGTCATTGGCCATACGCTTATCCTCCTCCGAGGGTCGGGACGGGGTCTCCGGGTGAGAATGCCAGTTTCCCAGGGGACTTATCCCCTCCGCGCGCATATCCTTGATGGATGCCAGCTGTTCCCGGGGATCGATGGTAAAATGTTCATTTGTATGATCCGTATTAGTCAGCAGATATACTTTCCGGATCTCCCGAACACCGTCCTCCCGGTCCACGCCGCCGATGAGCCCGCAGGCTTCATCGGGCTGTTGGGATATGGCATATTCCGTGATCCGGATGAGATCCGATCTTCTAATGGTTATCTTCATGGAGTTCTCCTAACATAAGTTGCTACTCTGCGCTTCCGGGATGAAAATCGCAGGCTGCCTGCTCGTAATCAATAAGCTTCGTGATGGTGGGTGTGTCTGAACATACGGCACAACCCTTTCCGCGAGGCGGGAGCTTGATCTTATGGAACTCCATCTTCAGCGCATCATAGGTCAGGAGATATCCCACCAGCAGATCACCCACACCGGTGATGTACTTTACGGCCTCCATAGCCTGAAGGGATCCGATGACACCGCCCATAGCACCGATGACACCGGCCTGCTTACAGGTCGGTACCGCATCCTTCGGTGGCGGATTCTTGAAGATACATCTGTAGCAGGGTCCCTCTCCCGGAAGGATGGTGGTAAGCTGTCCCTTGAACCGGATGATCCCCGCATGGCTGAGGGGTTTCTTCGCCATGACACATGCATCATTGATTAGGAACTTGGCAGGGAAATTATCCGTTCCGTCCAGAATAAAATCATAATCCCTGATCAGGTCCAGAATATTCTCACTGCTCACAAAATCATAATAGGTGTTCACCTGCACATCCGGATTGATGGCCCGCATAGTCTCTGCCGCGGAATCCACCTTCTTCTTTCCGATATCATTTGTGGTATGGATCACCTGACGCTGCAGGTTGGAAAGATCCACCACATCCGCGTCCACGATCCCGATGGTACCCACGCCGGCCGCTGCCAGATACAGTGCCGCAGGTGCTCCGAGTCCCCCCGCACCGATGATCAGAACCTTCGCATTTAAAAGCTTCTTCTGTCCCTTGGCTCCGATCTCCTTCAAAATGATGTGCCGGGAGTAACGCTCCAGCTGCTCATTTGTAAATGCCATTATCTTCCACCTCCCATGAAGTACAGGAACTCCACCTCATCACCCTCCTTCAGGGCTGTGGAATCAAACGCTCCGGACTCCACGAATTCTTCGTTCACAGACACCGTCACGTACTGGGGTGTCTCCACATTTTCCTGCTCGATCAGGGCGGCTACCGTAAGGCCATCCGCAACTTCTTTCTTCACACCTGCTACCGTGATCTTCATCTTCTACTTCCTCCTCATCATGGTTTTCAGATCATATAGTACCACTCGTCGCTTGGCTTCACTTCCTCAGTCACACGACGGTTATCCGTGGTTGTGTATTCCATCTCCGGATTCTTCATACTTACCCTTGTATTCTTCGGAACGGACCTTGTGATAAATG
Organism: uncultured Lachnospiraceae bacterium; assembly: GCA_902760755.1. Classification (GTDB taxonomy): domain Bacteria; phylum Bacillota; class Clostridia; order Lachnospirales; family Lachnospiraceae; genus Eubacterium_Q. Next base: position 5,617 of record CACWHK010000041.1, read on the forward strand.
TATTGCCGCCGATCACGGAGTTTTCTCCGATCACCGTCTCTCCTCCAAGGATGGAGGCCCCGGCATAGATTGTGACATTATCCTCGATGGTGGGGTGCCGTTTCTTTCCTGAAAGCTTCTGCCCGCCGCGGGTGGACAGTGCACCAATGGTCACGCCCTGGTAGATCTTCACATTTTTGCCGATCACCGCGGTTTCACCGATGACGATGCCCGTAGCGTGATCGATGAAGAAACTCTCCCCGATAGTCGCTCCCGGATGAATATCCACACCGGTTTCGGAATGCGCATACTCCGTCATCAGCCGGGGGATCACAGGAACACGAAGCAGATACAGTTCGTGTGCAAGCCGGTACACCGTGGTAGCCATCAGGCCCGGATAGGCAAGAACGATTTCCTCCAGACAGCAGGCTGCGGGATCTCCGTCATACGCTGCAAGAAGATCCTTCTCCACATAGGCCCGGACTGAGGGAAGCTTTTCGAAGAAGCTTCTGCATATGCGGTAGCTCTCCTTCTCTCGTTCCTCCTCCGTCATGGTCCCTCTGAGCTTGCAGAAGTCCAGCGCACGCATCACCTGCTTCTGCAGATGGTAAAAAATGTCTTCTACCGTAACCGCGATGCTGTTCTTCAGATTATACAATTTGAATGTCCTGTCCCGGTAGAAACCGGGAAAGACCAACCGGGACAGATGATTCACGATGGTCCTGACCTCTGTCTTGTCCGGGTTGTTTTCTATATTCTCCGCATCGATATTCTTCCCGCCCTTCAGATCAGCGCGGATCAGCTTTACGATGCCGTCGATTTCCGATTCTCGAATTCTATCACTCATATCGTTACCCGAATCTTTCCCGATTCAGCACTGCACATAACGCAGCAGCGGAGTGTTCCGATACAGCATTCCGTGCAAATCGCAGTATCATAATCCCCCGCACCGCAGCCATAGGTATAACTACGGTGCGGGGTTATCTCATCAGGCATGCACCCCTTCTATCACAGACGTATCCGGAAGACGTACCTGCCTTCATCGATATGATTCTTTGTTGCTTCACTCCTCAGAATGACAAGCTACGCAAACGTCCGCAGCACCTTCACCAGTGCATCGATGTCATCCGGTGAGTTGTACAGTGCCAGCGTCGGCCGTACAGAGCCTTCGTATCCGAAGTGCCGAAGTACGGGCTGTGCGCAGTGATGTCCGGTACGGACCGCGATGCCGTAGGCATCCAGCCGCTTTCCCACCTCTTCATCGGAGTAACCGTCCAGCTTGAAGGACAGTACGGAAGCTTTGTTCAGCGCCGTTCCGATCAGGGTAAGACCCGGGATCCGTTTCATTTCCTGCATAGCGTACTGCAGGAGTTCATGCTCCCAACGATATACACAGGGCATTCCGATCTCTGACAGATACTGCAGTGCAGCTCCCAGTCCTACCGCGTCCGCGATGCTTCCGGTTCCTGCTTCGAATTTGTTCGGAATCCCGTTATAGATCGTTCTTTCAAATGTTACATCGGCGATCATATTTCCGCCGCCGTGATAAGGCTCAGCTGCTTCCAGTAGTTCTTTCTTTCCGTATACCACACCGATTCCGGTAGGTGCAAAGACCTTGTGGCCGGAGAAGACGAAGAAATCCGCATCCAGTGCCGATACATTCACCGGAATATGTGCCACAGACTGAGCTCCATCGATCAGGATTCTCACGCCGTGCCTGTGTGCAGCTGCGATGAGTTCCTCGATGGGGGTTACCGTACCAAGAACATTGGATACGTGCGTAACCGCAACGAACTTCGTCCGTTTGGTGAACAGTTTCTCATATTCCGACAGGATCAGCTGCCCGGTCTCATCGCAGGGGATGACCTTGATCACGGCCCCTGTCTTCTGGGCGATCAGCTGCCACGGAACGATATTTGCATGATGCTCCAGGATGGATACGATGATCTCATCTCCCGGTTCCAGCTGCGGCTTTACATAGGCATTTGCAACCAGATTGATCGCCTCGGTGGTACCTCTTACGAAAATGATCTCTTCAGAAGCAGATGCCCCGATGAAATCCCGGACCGTATCCCGCGCTGCCTCATAGGCATCGGTGGAACGGGCTGCCAGAGTATGCGCTCCGCGGTGAACGTTGGAATTCTCATGCTCATAGTAATAACTGATGCGGTCGATGACCTGTCTCGGTCTCTGGGTAGTAGCTCCGTTATCCAGCCATACCAGGGGATTCCCGTGGATCCTCTCCTTCAGGATCGGGAAATCCTTCCGGATCTGAGCCAGGGTCTTGCTGCCGATACGGATGGAATCATTTCGTGTGGTTCCTTCCTCAGCTCTGTCCTGCTCCTTCGCTACCCCGTCTCCGCCAAGGGAGGTCGGTACGTCGATCCTGCGGTCATATTCTGCCGCCTCGGTCTTCGACTGCACCTTCGGTGCATAGGAGGTTGTAGCTGTATCGGCCGCCGCAAACCGGAAGGGATTCTCCCAGTCATAGGCGCCTGCCTCCGGAAGGGTTGTCCCGTCCTGAGGTTCTGCCGCATACGGTCCTGCCTGAGGAACGCCCCAGCTGTAGGCATCACTGCCGGATGCAGAAGGCGCCTCCGCCACAGCTGCGGGAACTGCCGCTCCCGGTACTGCAGAGGGCTGTGCCCCTGCAAGCCTTGCCGGATCCTCTATACCATAGGCTGCCGCGCTGCCGGGTACTGCGGATGCATCCGCAGATGCCGGTGCCGAAACGCCCGGAACCTCTGCCGGAATCGTCGGTATGAAAGCATCCGTCGGTACATACGGGTCACCCGGCTCCTCCGGGATCACCGGCACGCCGGAGGGCTCCGATACATTTCCGGGCACGGATGGTACGCCGTAAAGATCGGAAACCAGCGCATTTGCCAGCTGTGTCAGATCCGCAGCGCTCGGAAGACCAAGATCCGCCTCCGAAACCGCATAGGGATTAGTCATAGTCATAGTACTCACCTACTTCCACATCCTCCAGTACTGCAATAGCGTCATCTGCAAGAATGGCTGCGGAGCAGTACAGTGAGAGCAGGTAGGATGCAACTCCCTTATCATCGATTCCACGGAAACGAACGGACAGTCCTCTGGAATGCTCATTCTTAAGGCCTGCCTGGAAGAGACCGATAACACCACGCTTTGCTTCACCGGTACGGATCAGCAGGATGTTGGTCTTTCCGCTCTGAGATGTGGGGTTCTTCAGGCCGTCCACCAGAAGCTTATCTGTCGGGATGATCGGAATGCCTCTCCAGGTTACGAAGGTGCCGCCTGCGATATTTACAACTACCGGCGGAACGCCTCTCTTCGTGCATTCTCTTTCAAATGCAGCGATGGCACGGGGATGCGCCAGGAAGAAGGAGGGCTCCTTCCATACCTTGGTGATCAGTTCATCCAGATCGTCCGGTGTCGGTGCGCCGTTTCTTGTCTGGATCCGCTGAGAATCCGCGATATTCTTCAGAAGACCGTAGTCATCATTATTGATCAGCTGGCTCTCCTGACGCTCACGCAGGGATTCGATGGCAAGTCCCAGCTGCTCCTGAACCTGATCGTAGGGAACGCTGTAAACATCCTCGATGGCTGTGTTTACATTAATGATGGTGGAAATGGAATTCAGCCGGTATTCTCTCGGTTCTGTCTCATACTCTACATATCCGTCCGGAATGATATCGGACTTCTTGGTCTGGCTGCAGAGGACATCCAGCGGAGTTTCTCCCTCTACTACCTTGTTAACACGGAAGATACCGGTCTCCAATCCCTTGAACTCCAGGAATTTTGTGAGCCACTTCGGGGTCAGTGCGCCGAACTGCGGCTTCGTCTTGGTAACGTTCGCAAGATTATACGCTGCAGCTGCACCCAGCGCATTGATTCCTGCTGCCTTTGTTTCTTCTTTTGCCATGTTTCTACCTCCATAGAACTTACTCTTCTGACCGCGTTTCTTTATTCCACAGCCAGGTAAAAATGTATATGACATGCTCATCTGCTGAGCCTATGTCCCTCTTTATGCAGCAGGCTTTCTTCCTGTCATGGTGTTCTTCCTGCCATGATGTTCTTCCTGCCATGATGTTTTTCCTGCCATGATGTTTTTCCTGCCATGGTGTTCTTTCTGCCATGGCGTTCTTCCTGTCATAGCCGGTCATGCCATGATACCCTGCATATTTTCACTCTCCGGATTTACAGCCACCCGCCTTCATTTGTGAAAATGATATCCTTCATGGCGTCCATACCGCCCTTCAGGTTATACAGCGGTCCCTTATATCCCGCCTCACGCAGGGTATTGATGGCCAGGATACTCCTTTTTCCTTCCTTGCAGATAAAGATAGTATCCTGCTCGGGATTCAGTTCCTTCTGACGTCTCGCCAGCTGGCCGATGGGGATTACCAGGGCGCCGGGGAAACGGACGATGGCGCGTTCATGCGGCTCCCGTACATCCACGATGGTGATGGGGTCGCCATGCTCGATCCGTTGTGCCAGTTCCTTCGGAGTAAGGCCTTCCACCGGAATATCATTCTCGTCTTCCTTCAATCCGCAGAATTCCTCATAATCGAAATCCTCCGGCGCGAAAATGGTCGGGTTATCCCCGCAGAGCGGACAGCTGCAGCTATGCTTCACGGAGAGAACCCGTGAGCGAAGTCCCAGTGTATCCACCGTCAGAAGCTTACCCGAAAGATGCTCCCCGATTCCGATGATCAGCTTCAGGGCTTCATTTGCCTGTATGCTTCCGATGATACCGGACAGCGGACTGATGGTGCCGCCCTCCGCGCAGGTAGGTACCAGCCCCGGTGCCGGCGGTTCCGGGTAGATGCATCTTAAACACGGACCGTTACCGTATCCCAGTACACTCACCTGTCCCTCAAACTGGTAGATCGATCCGAAAATGAGGGGAATGCCGGACAGGATGCAGGCATCATTGATAAGATATCTGGCTTTATAATTATCCGTGCAGTCGATGACCAGATCGTAGCCCTCCATCAGCTGCAGTGCATTTTCCGCGGTAAGCTGTGTGTTCTCCGGGATCACCTCAATACTCCGGTCGATATTCCGTACCGTATCCCGGGCAGACGCCACCTTCGGACGCTTCACGTCCCTGGAGCTGTGAAGCACCTGACTCTGCAGATTTCCGAGAGACACTTCATCAAAATCAATGATCTTCAACGTTCCGACTCCGGCCGCAGCCAGATACTGGATCACCGGTGAGCCCAGGGCTCCGGCTCCGACGATAACCACCTTCGCCGCCCGGATCCGCTTCTGTCCCTTCACCCCGACCTCCCGAAGGAGCAGGTGCTTGTTGAATCTCTCGATCTCTTTATCGTCCAGCCTGACTTCCTTTCTTCGCTCATCGGAAATGATGCTTGCATTGTTTTCGGAGCCTTCGCTCCCATCCGGTGCCCCTCCGGCAACGAAGGGTAATAACAGGATTTCCTGCACATCGGTCAGTAACTCGTTATGCTTTTCGGGGTCTGTATAATCCCGGTCATCCGCATAGATTCTGACGAACTGTCGTATTTTTCCGTTCTCATCAAAGAGCCCTTTCCCGGTATCCGGATATTCTTCCGTAATCCTCTGAAGTATCTCCCCAATGGTATTCCCCTGTATTTCCGTCTCGGCAGTGCGCCCGAAAAAGGTTCGCAATGTCGCTGATATGATCACCTTCATCATCTGTCTCCCGTCTATTATTTGTCTGTTTCTTTTCCGTCAAAACAGCACATTCGTACCTGCATATCCGGTTCATTCTCCGGCACGAACCCACTTCATGGTTTATCTTCACCGGCTCATTCTTCTGCACATACCCTTTCACCATGTATCAGCCGGTTCCTTCTCCCGTGCCAGGTTCCCTCACCGTGCCCGTGCCTTGCTCTTTCATCCAGGCACGGATCCCGCCGGGCTCTCCATCCGTAACCGAAACGATCAGATAGATCACCTCCGGAAGCATCTTACGGACATCTTCCTCCGAAGGGACGGCCGGCTGATCCGGATGAGAATGGTAGAACCCCAGAAGCTCGAACCCCCTCTCCGCCTGCTTCCTCTCATGCCGGAACATTTCCAGGGGTGCGATCTGAAAATGCGTTTCTTTCTTTTCACTTACATTTTCTGTCCGGACGGAATCTTCGATCATGAGCGGCCCGGTCTTCCCGGCTCTGCCAAAAAGAAGACCGCAGCATTCCAGCGGATATGCATCCCTGACATGCTCCCTGATCTTACGCTGTACCTTCTTTATAACTGCGATTCCTTCAGTATCCGCACTCTGATCCGTATCAAAATCTCTTCTCATATCATTTCCGGCTTTCTTCCACAGCCCGGAGAAAATCCCGGATCAGATCTTCCTTATCCTCGATCCCGACACTGACCCGGATCGTATCCTCGAAGACGCCTGCCGCCTCCCGCTCCGCCACATCCGAGTGGATGTAAAGTGTTGATGCCGGATGGATCACCAGTGTTCGAATATCCCCAATATTGCTGGCGATCATCGCATACTTCAGACCGTTGATGATACGGAAAGCCCTCTCCCTGGAACCGCATCGGAAGGTCAGGATTCCACCGCCATGGCCGTTCAGTTCCTTCTCCACATACTCATGAAAAGGGTGAGACTCCATAGTGAGATAATTCACGGTAACATCCGGTTCCCCGGCCAGGGCCTTCGCCAGCGCATCCGCATTTTCACAGATCCGCTCCATACGAAGTCCCAGCGTTTCCACACCGATGTAAGAGAGAAATGCATTCATCGGTGCCATACACCCGCCGAGATTCTCCCAGAGATCCGTCCTTAAGCGGAGCAGAAACGCCATACGGCCGTACTTCCGGAATTCCGAAAGTGCGGTGTGCTTCTCAAAGTTCCAGGGGAATTTTCCCCCGTCGATGATGATGCCGCCGATGGAATTCCCGCCGCCGTTGATATACTTCGATGTGGAATGGATCACCACATCCGCTCCCAGTTCTGTGGGATGGGTAAGATACGGTGTAGCCGTGGTTGCATCCACAAAGAGCGGTATCCCCGCCCGGTGGGCTGCTTCAGCCGCCTCCGGTATATCCAGGACGGTAAGAGATGGATTACTGATCAGCTCGCCGAAGATCACCCTTGTACGATGGGTGATGGCTTCCTCCAAAGCTTCCCTCGTAAGTTCCTTTAGGTAAATGGTGCGGATCCCCAATTTCTCCAGATCATGGAGGAGAGCAAGGGTTCCACCATACAGTCCGCTTCCGGCAATGATCTCATCGCCGCTTTCGCAGACCGCCAGGAGCGCTGTTGAGATTGCCGACATGCCGCTGCTGCAACAGACAGCTCCTGCTCCGCCCTCCAGCTCGCTCAGCTTCTGCTCGAAGGCAGTGAGAGTGGGATTTCCGATCCGGGTATAGGCATAACCCATACGTTTATGCTGGAATACATTCTCCAGCTCCTCCATACTTTCATACCGAAAAGCCGTAACCTGCGAAATCGGCGGGAGGATTTCCCTCTGCCCGTAGCCGGACGCCGTTTTCCCGTGAAGTAATCTCGTATTGAATTTTTCCTCTGATATTTCGCCCACAGCCATCCTCCGTGATATTTCGTTCTACCGCGTATGCGACAGAACGGTATCTCCTATAGTATTCTGTCTTTCATTTCAGCGATTATTAAGTAACATCGATAAAGCACGATACAAATCCGTAACACCGGTCATATCACATAGAGATCCCAGTCTTCACCGGCTGATTTTGTCTTACACTGATCTGCAAACGCCTTAAGCGTAAGTCCCGATGCATATTGATTGAGATTCGAGTTGATCTTCTCCCAGAAACAGTCGTGCACCACCGGACGAAGACCGCCTTCCTCCTCTTCCGGATCCATATCTGCCAGGATATTCATATCCAAAGCATTCAGCACATCCGACAGTGTTACCTCTTCCGGCGAACAGGCCAGTGAATAGCCGCCACGAAGTCCCTTCTGTGCCGTGATGAACCCCGCCTGCCTTAGCAGTAACAGTATCTGTTCCAGATATTTGTGGGATATCTTCTGTCTCTGCGAGATATCCGGTGCTGATACGCTGGAACCATTCTCGCTGTGTATCACGATGTCAGTCAGGGCGATCAACCCATACTCTACTCTGGTTGATACTCTCATCTGTTTCCCCCTTTCCTGTTGACCATCTGCTTTTTCAGTATTAATCGGTGATACCCCGGGCAGGTACCCAGTACCTTCACCAACAATGCTACTACAGCATAATACTATTTACCTACTATGTCAATAGGTATTTAGGAGATAATTGACAGAATTCCTGTATCCGGTTAATTATACAATCCCGTAAGATACTGCAGAACGGATAAAAACACCCGTGCATTCCGCAAATGCAGTTTAGGAAAAGTGAGTCAAACCATTTTTACGGCCAAATTAGGGCATGAACCGGGTAATCCCGGCCCATGCCCTTCCGTTCCTTAATCCAAATAAAAGACAATCCTATCTACTCCATCATCTCTCCGACCATGTTGAATATGTATGTCTTTCCGCCTATGGTCTGCTTTCCTGTTACGTAGTCACCGTTCTCATCGAAGTAGAACCACTTACCATTGATCTTCTTCCACTGCTTCTTTACCCGATGGCCGTTTTTATCCATATAGCTCGTGCCTGCAAACTGGTTTGCTGCCATCTTGCCGTCGCTAAAGGCATAGACCACGCCGTTAATACAGAGACTGCTTTCCTCGGTCAGTTTTCCGTCCTGGAAGTAGTACCAGCCATCCTCACCTTCATACCATCCATTGGTCTTCACCACCTGTCCGGTCAGTGCGCCGCTTTCATCGAAGGTATAGATCTGATGGTTGATGACCTTGGTTCCTGTCACCATACCATTGTCATAATCGATATAATAGTTCTTCCCGCCAAGCGCCAGCCAGCCACCGGCTGCCTTTCCGTCCTTCCGGAAATAGAACCACTTGCCGTTGATCTTCTTCCAGCCCCGTTTAGAGAGATCCGCTGCTCCGTCCTTCCCATAGTAGTAACCGTCTATGGATTTCACACTGCCAAAGTAGTTCTTCTCCCAGACAACCGCATTTGCAACCATGCCGTCCTCCAGAAGGTACCTCTTTCCGTATTCTACTACCTCTCCGTTTTTTTCCAGGTTGCCTGCAATATACACATACGTGTTCTGATACTTATACCAGCCTTCCTTCGGATCCTTCAGTGTCTTCAGGTATTTCCCGTTCTCATCAAACATATAGACATTCTTACCGATGGTCCGGATACCGGTGACCATGCTTCCGTCCGCGGAAAAATAGTACCAGTCCTTGCCGATCTGTAGCCAGCCCTTCGCGATCTGTCCGTCCGCCTTTACATAGACGTACTGGTCCATAGAATTTGAAGTTTTCCCCTCCTGCTTCCGACGGTCTGAGACTTCATGATAGATATACCACATTGCTTTCGAGATCACCCGATACCATCCCTGCTTCTTCACCCACCGGCCTTCCGCATCAATCAGATACTTCCCGTCTACAATGATTTCCATCATCAGATAACCGTCGCTTACATAGTAATTACCGACCCAGCCGGTATAGGAGGTATCTCCGTTCGGCGCCACATACCGGTAATACCCGTCAACCAGATTCCAGCCGACCTTGAGTCCGACCCTCTTCAATATGGCTCCATCTGCATCCGTTATGTATGAACTGTAAGAATCTATATACACAGTCCCGATCTGAAGAGCTCCGAAATAACCGAAGTAATAGTCCTTGCCTTTGATCGTTAAAAGATCATCCTTTACATACTGACCTGTAGAGGGATCCACATAGTACCAGGAACCGCTTACCTTTACCCATCCGCTCTTAACCCGGGCACCTTTTGCCCCATAGATGTGTCCATTCTCTTCATCTATATAATTCTTCAGCATCCTTCCGCTGGAATGAAAGAAATACTCTTTCTTATCAATGGTCTGTACTCCGGACAGAAGCTCCCCATCCTTAATGTAATACCGTTCTCCTTCGATCACATTCCAGCCTTCTCCTGCGGATTTACCGATCAATGCGCCGTCATTTCCGCACAGCCAGTAATTACCGTCCACCAGAACGATACCGGTCTGCAGTTCTCCAAGGCCATTAAACAGGTACCACTTTCCATCGATCTTCTGCTTTCCGGTCAGCAGCTCACCACTGTTCTTCGCATAGTATGTATAGAGGTTCGTATGGATCCAACCACCCCGCATCAGGATTCCGTCCGTCCGGAAGATATAGGTCTTTCCATCTACATTATTTTCATATCTGTAACCATAGCTGCCATCGCTGAAGTAATAGTATTCATTTCCTACCTTCTTCCAGGTTCCGGCCAGAAGCTTTCCTCCCTGCAGGAAATATGCGTAGTACGCACTGCCGTCTATCGCATAATACAGACCATCCTGCGTAACCGGGGACAGGATGCCGGATTTATTCGCATAGTACAGCTTAGGTTCATCGCCATCGTCTGCAACATAGCATGAGTATACCGCTTTTCCCTGATTAAAGTAGTACTGCTTCCCATTAACCTTGGCAAATTCCATGAGCCCTATGGCATCTTCCCCATAGTACTCATCCTTAAACCAGGTATTCTGAAGAAGCGCACCCTGCTTATCTGCACGGTAGTAGTTTCCGTTAAGGTAAAAGCGGCAGTCAGCATACATAATGCCTTCACTGTTAAATGCATAATACAGGCCGTCGATCTTCCTGAGCGTCCCCTTCAGCTGCTGACCATTCGCAAAGTAGAGGTACTGACTGCCCATCTTGAGCCATCCGTTCTTCGGCACTTTCTTAGCCACGCCCTCGGAATTCACGATCCAGGTTATTCCCGTACTGCTATCCGTGAATATCGGGGATGAAAGACGGGAAGAAGTGAGAAGCTCGCCTGTTTCCCAAAAATAATATGTCTTATCGTCGACCTTCGTCAGGCCCTTGGCACCGGCCCCATCCGCACCGTAGTAATACCGGACACCCTCAACCTCAGCCCATTCATTTACATAGAGGGATCCGTCCTTCTTTGCACGGTAATAGCATCTCGAACCGGACCGGGAAAGATCAAACTCCCCGCCCATAAACAATTTCCCGGAAGAGCCGAAATAATAAAGCTTCCCTTTGATCTCCCGGAAATCATATTCGACAACCTTTCCGTTCTCCAGGTAATACCAGGAGTACTCCCCGGCGCTTACCCATCCGTTTTTTTTCGTAATCTTCGTCGCATGCCCTTCGCTGTCTGCGGTGTAATACACACCATCGATCTTCACGAGCTCATTTACGTACAGACGTCCGAAATCGCTGAAGATGTAGTATACACCGTCAATTTCCGTATATCCGAGAGCAGCGGTGCCGTCCTCCCGATAATAATAGTACTCTTCCGGAGTCCGGCTGTTATCCGTATACCATCCATCCCGATAGAGGGCGCCGCCCGCCTTCGCGCGGCAACATACGAATTTTCTGCCGGAATAAAAATAAAATTCTTCATCATCATACATAGCGCCATCCTGATCGAATCCGTAGAGTTCACCCTCGATCTCCATGGCCGTGTCCTTCACCTTCTCACCGTTTAGATAGTAATAGTAGACTCCGTCTTCCTTAGCCCAGTGACCATCATTTGCCTGCGCATCTGCTGTGCCTGCGGTATCCTGTATATCCGCAATGTATGATGTTTCCTGCGCATCCACCCTTCCTGCGCATCCGCTGTGCCCTCGGTGTCCAGCACCTCCGCCACGGTTTCCGTTTCCTGAACGCCCGTTACAACTGCCTCTTCAGCCTCCGCGGTTCCGGATACGCCGGACAGCAGTGCTATGGCGATCCCTGCCAGACACAGTTTCTTTCGTATTCCTCTTACGTACATGACCTTGCTCCTTTACCTTTCTGTCTTTCTCATCTTCATTATCTAACCCGTCATTTTCTATCAATTTCCGCACTCTGTCAAGTGATCCGGTAAAATATCGTGTGCAACCGGTTGCAATACATAGGCCTGTCGTGACGCCTGACGCCCTGACTATATTCTAATCCTGCAAACTTACCCTTGCTTCATTGATCTTTTGATACGCCCGTTCAAAGGCTTCCACCACCGCAGTATCAAACTGGGTACCTTTGCCCTTTACAATCTCCTCATAGGCGTCCTTCTCATCCCAGGCCTGCTTGTAGCTCCGGCGGCTGGTCAGTGCATCATACACATCCGCAACGGCTACAATCTTACCTTCGAGACTGATTTCCTCATCCTTCTTGCCTTCCGGATAACCGCGCCCGTCCGGCCGTTCATGATGCTCAAGTGCTACGGTGCGCGCCATGTGCATCACATCTCCCTCTACATCATTGAGAAGCTTTCCGCCATATCCCGGATGTTTCTTTATTTCCATAAACTCCTCATCCGTCAGTCTTGCCGGTTTCTCCAGGATCTCCGCAGGAACCAGGAGTTTTCCCACATCATGCATGGTGGATGCAAGACGAAGTCTCCCTGCCTCTTCCTTCTCCATCCCCATTTCCTCAGCCAGGATCCTCGTATATTCCGCCACACGGCGTACATGCTTTCCGGTCTGTTCAGATTTATTTTCCGTAATTTCCGCAAAGGATAAGATCATTTCTTCCTGGATCCGGCTGTTCTCATCAGACCGTTTCTGCAGATAGGTCCCATACTCAAAAATGTATATCAGGAACCGCATCATCAAAAATCCCACAGCCACCACAAACACATTGAAGATGATCAATGACAGCGTGAGCCAGGAAAGCCTGCGCATATGATCCGTGTTCTCCCGTGTAAACGGCGTTCCCTGCTGCGTGATCATTTTGAACAACCTCTGCAGCTTCGTAAGGAAATACAGCATCAGCGCCATTCCCAGCGCAAGCAGAACTCCGGCGATCATAAACCTGTATTTTACATCCAGCTTTCCCTCCGTCAGACCATAGACCAGCTGAATGAACAGGAAATCACTGTCCTCAAATCCGATCTGCAGATCAGCTACCTTTTCGGGCTGAAATATGGGTACGCAGACCATGATGCCTCCCAGCACGATGGCAATGATCGCAAATACCCGCAGTATGATCAGAATGATCTGAATGGTCTTCCCGATCTTTTTCAGATGAATGCGCGATTCCTCCATGATTGATTCTCCCCCGTATTGTTGTTTATCAAGTCAAGATTTGTATCATAATTCATTAGCAGACATATTACAGTATTTTAACCATTGAATCAACATATCCTTGTCTATTTTTATCTCATGCAACATCGTAAACTGAAATCTCCCATATGTTATACTGTAAAAACTCCGGAATCACTTTATCTTTGAAATGATCATTTTTCTCCCTCGCTGCTAATGTGGGATAAAATGGTTCATTTAGCTTATATGCCCTGAATTTCTCATACTCTCGAACACAAAAGGGCCTATCTTCCGATAGGCCCTCCAAAAATTCATTATTTTTCCTACGCCACAAGCCACTTGTGTTTTTCCACGCTGTAGATCGGAATAAGAGGAACGAGGATCGGAACCGTCTTAACATATTCCTGATATTCCGGATCATTTCCGTAATTCTTGTTCTGCCGGATCTCCAGACGGCGGGCGCCGCTGAACATGACATAGATGATTCCTGCATAACCCAGTGCCACAGGAAGCCACTGCCATCCGGTGACAGCGCCGATCCCGGACAGGAAGACTCCTGTCCAGAAGAGCATCTCACCGAAATAATTCGGGCAGCGTACAATGCGGTAAAGCCCGGTATCCACAAAGCGTTTCGGATTCTTCTGTTTCGCCATGTTCTTCTGATAGTCGGCAGAAGTCTCCAGGGTTGCCCCGCAGAACATAATCGCCGTTCCGATATAAACCCAGACATTGGAACCACTTTCATTACTAAGTCGGTAAAATACAGAGAGCACCTGCAGTACATAAAGCAAAGCACAGGTGATCCAGATTGCGATCTTCACTCCGAAGGGGACATCTTCCTTAATCTCGCCGACCATATGTTTACTGTACGACGCTTTCCTTAACTCCCGGTAAGCAAGATAACCACCCAGCCGCATTCCGTACAGGATCATTACGATGTTGCAGAGCACCGTGCCGAGCGTCAGTTTCCCATCAATGCCGAAAAGGATCAGCATAAGGATTCCCTCACCTGCAATGGAGAATCCATAGCCAAGGGAAATGAACCATACATACTTTTTAAAACCTATAGCGCTGATCGCAAGCGCTGTCAGAAGCAATATCCAGATGTAAGTCGGAAATACCATTCGCGTTCACCCTTTCTCTGTCCAGATAACTATTCCGATAACTATTCCGCATTTTTCACCCCATACATATGACCGAGGATCACACGCCTTGCGGTATCCGCTCCAAACAACTTGGTAAGCATATCAACGGCAGGTCCTCCCTCCTCGAAAAGTCTTTCCGCAAAGCTGCGGATCTTCTCTTTCTTTTTCTCCGGATCGCACGCGGGAGCTTTTGCCGCTCTGGCGAGGAATACCCTGGTGCAGTCGCGGGCCGCCCGATGGAGTCTGGCGGACACCTTTCCCCCGGTCTTTCCATAGGAACAGGGATACAGGATCTCATCATACCAGCGGGCTTCATCATTCTTATAATCCTGAAGCTCAGCATCCCGATCCTTGATCTTCTGAAAAGCCTGAAGCAGGCTGTCCGGCTGGAAAGAAATCTGATTATCATAAAGCTCCACGATCTGAATTTCCTTCCCGAAAACGCCGATCCAGTCCAGATTGAAAAGCGGCACATCCTTATCCGCTACCGAAAGGATCACCGTTTCCATATTCATCAGCCCGAATAATCCTTTCATCTTCATGATACAAAGATGTCCCAGCCCATCCACATCATATGCTTCCGTATCAAAGCTGAATCCTTTAGCGGAAAGACATGCATCACTTCCGAGATCACAAGGTTTAACCGTATAGTTTTTGGAAAGCAGCTGAAGGGCATACTCTCCAAAACCGGGTGTTTTCTTCTTCATTCAATCTCCCCTCCCAAGTATCTGATATTGTCTGTGAAAAACTGAGAGATCCACCTTTATAACGTTTTCCCCACTTCGATGGTGGAAAAGGCGATCCCCCCCTAAAAGTCAGTATAGCAAAAAATACATTTTTTGACCACCTTTGAAATCCTTTTCCGAGCTACATCCCCAGCCACTGGGTTGAGCCAGTCTTCGGCGCCTTTCGCGTAGGGTGGGCACGGTACAACTTCGCTTGTCAATGATGGGATGGGTGGGCGAAAGGCGCAAAAAAAAGCACGGCTGTGCCCGATGCGCCTCTCCGGACGCTTCGCGTCCGTCGATGTCGCGCCCCTCGGCGAATACATGTGCCGAAGGCACATGGCGCATACAGGAAAGAGCATGGCTTTGTGCAAGCACAGCCATGCTCTTTCCTGTATACGCACATGCTTCGCATGTGCTCGCCTCGGGGAAACGCGCAAAAGGAAGATGGACAGCCACTTTCGTGACTGCCCATCTTGGAGAAGGTATTTTGTTACTTATGGGGTGTAGCAAAAAACTATAATGTATTGGGGGTTACAAGT
>CACWHK010000042.1 GCA_902760755.1 uncultured Lachnospiraceae bacterium
GGTTGCGAGCAACGGAAATGCAACGCTGCTGCACCCCAGCTCCACTGCAACCTCCAGACTGTTTTCATAGCAGTGCCGAAGATCCTCGGTCTCTCCATGCTCTCCGTCGATCCACTCCGGTCCTACCGTGTGGATGATATACCGCGCCGGCAGTGCGAAGGCCGGAGTCGGTGCTGCCTGTCCGATCTTCAGTCGTCCGATCCTTGTCCGCTCGTTCAGCAGAAGCTCAGCTCCTGCAGCTTCATAGATGGCCCGGTCGGTTCCGTCCGCATAGGTGGGCTCCGGGTTTGCTGTATTTACGATGGCGTCAGCCTTTACCTTTGTGATGTCATTTCTTACGATGCGAAATGCCAAGGTTGGCACCCCCTCTCCTAGTGTCATACGAGATTCTTCGTGCTCTGCCCTTAGAACGACATGCTGTTGTCACCCTGAGCCGCAGGCGAAGGATCCCGTCAAGTTCGGTACTTTCGCTGCTGTTTGTTCCTGTACATGGCCGCATCTGAGCTTTCGATGGCTGTCTCGATGGAATCTCCCTTCTCCCGAAGCGTAGCTGCTCCGAAGGATACCGACAGCTTCATGTCACGGATCCGGAAGATATCCTCCATCTCCTCCAGCATCTTCAGATACTCTGTCGCACGCTCCTCATCCGTCTTCGGAAGGAAGGCCAGGAACTCGTCTCCACCCATCCGACAGATCACGCTGTTCTCCGGAAGGATACTCTTCATCAGCGTGACGGACATGCGGATATACTCATCCCCCATCATATGACCGAACTTATCATTGACCAGCTTCAGGTGATCACAGTCTGCGGAGATCACGCTGAGGGGATAGCTGCTCTGGTTCAAAGTCTTCGTATAAACATCCATATAGGCACGGTTGTAGAGGCCGGTCAGCTCGTCCGTGAAGGACATCTTCTCCAGCTTCCGCTTCAGGTTCTCCTGCTCCGTCACGTTATTGATGAGAGCGATGATGCCCCGGATCTTACCGTCCTCATAGCGAAGGGGCTCCTTGATCAGCTGCAGGAATTCCTGCTGCCCGTCTTCATTTTCCTCAATGATATAGGAGGTTCCGACGCCGGTCTTCAGGATCCGCATATCCGACTCATAGGCCTTCTTTGCGTTCTCGATATCCTTCCGGATCTCCATATCCGTCTTACCGACGATAGTCCACTCCGGATCATCATAATGCTCCAGATGGTGCCAGTACTGGCTGCAGAAGACATACTTCCCCTTCGCATCCTTCAGGTAGATCAGCGACGGCAGCACCTGCAGCATCCGTGCGAATTCCTCAAAGGATACGGAGTTCAGGAACTGACTTGCACGCTGTACACGATTCTTAATTACCTCCGGTGCATCTCCGGTCCGAATGATATCAACCACCGGATTCATCAGATACGGCAGATCTTTCTCAAGATTCTCCTCATCCGTCAGTACCAGCGCCGGTACCGCAAAGATCACCGAATTGTTCTCCTTCATATAATCGAAGAGCTCCGGTGCATCCTCCTGCAAATTCGGACGGTCCACGATCACCGCGATGAGATCTCCTGACTGCTCATCCAGAAGCCGGATCACCTCTTCCGCCGAGTCCTCAACTACAACCTCATAACTATCCTTTAGAGTGTTCACCAGAAAATGTGTAGCTTCCTCCTTCGGTCTGGTGAGTACAACCAATTTTTTCATCTGCATCTTCCTCCGGTTTTCAGGTCTCTTTCGTTCAGATCCGGGTTTATTACTTTTCTTCGATCACAAGTGTTGCGGAACCGTATGCCTTCAAAGGCTTTCCGTTCTCATCCTTCTCCAGGGTATAGCGTACATGGAAGGGTACCCGTCCCACGGTAAGCGGGATGATGGCCTCCAGCGACTCAACCCCCTGCTCCAGCTGCTTATGCCAGTCACGATACATATCGGCATAATCCTGCGGGAATATGCCCTGCTCGATGGCCGGCTCCGGATAGTTTCTCACCAATGGCGGAAGTCCCAGATCCCGCATGCATCGGAAGCATGGTCGCATCTCCTTCGTAGCGATCGTGTATTCCCAGGCATATACATTTGCCTGTTCAAATGCGAACTTGTAACGGGCCTCGTCCTCTGCAAGCTGCAGATCCCGATTCTTCTCCGCCGTAACGTTCTGCACCATGGCATAGAACAGGTATTCCTCTCCGGCTTCACCGATCTCCCGCACATAGGTCCGGATACAGATCTTATCCTCACCGCAGCAGTCCGAGTAGATCTTCCGCCAGGTCTCACTCATCTCCTCTTCACCGCCTATGATGGCGCGAAGCAGCATATCCTCATACTTCTGCTCCTCATGACTGTCAAAGACACTCCATACATCCTTTCCGATGATGTCACGCTCGGTCATGTTCATACCGAGTTCCTTCACATACTTGCGGTTCACACGAAGGATCTTCTTCGCCTTTGTATTCTTGTTATAGGTGAAGATGGCAGCCCCGCCCACGAAGTTGTTGAAAATAAGGGTCTCCATGGAATTCGGATCCCAGAATTTGCCTGCATCCAGAGTCTTGATCAGATGCATGGCCGGGGTCAGGGGTTCATGCTCCAGCTGTGTCATCTTCTCAAGGAACTCCTCCTCGGGAAGCGGTTTGTAGTACAGATATCCCTGAATGTAGTTGCAGCCGGTGCTCTTCATATAATCCGCCTGCTCCATAGTCTCCACACCCTCGGCGATGACCGGTGTGTTCAGCCACTTCGTCATCTGCACGATGGAGGAAAGGATGGTGCCTCCACGTCCGCCGATATCGCCGGACAGGAAGGCCATATCCAGCTTGATCACGTCCACATCCAGATCCTTCAGGATGTTCAGGGAGGAATAGCCGCTGCCGAAGTCGTCCATTTCCACGGTGTAGCCGTGGTCATGCAACTGCCGGAGCACCCGGGTGATCATCTCCCGGCCTCCGATGGCCGAGGACTCCGTGATCTCCAGGCGAAGGTACTTCACCGGGATATCATACTTCATCCGGATCGCCTCGATCTCCTCCACGTAATTCGTGTTATAGATATCGTAGCGGGACATATTTACGGAAATGGGAATAATGGAAATGCCGTCATCCATGCATTTCCGCTGGAACCTGCAGACCGTCTCGAAGATGTGCAGGTCCGCACGATAGATCAGATTGTTCTTTTCCAGCACGGGAATAAAGTCCGCCGGCATCTGAACTCCGTAGATCGGATGCCGCCAGCGCATCAGCGCCTCGGCTCCCACCATACGGCCGGTGGAATGATTGATCTGCGGCTGATAAACCGCATAGATGTGATCGAACTGTAATGCGTCATCAAAGCACCCTACGAGCTCCGGTTCGCGCATCCTCGCCTCAAGATCCTCCATATAATACCCCCTCCCTCAACGCCTTCCGCACCCCAAAACGGAAGTGTCGATAGATACTATTATTTTACCATAGGATCGTTTTTTTTACCACCATCTATTATCCTCGGCGCTGTGTCCTCCTATCATTGAAACAGAATATCTTTCATCTGAATCTTTCGTTTCCCGTGATACCGGAAGAAGAAGGCATAAACCCCATCCGGAAGCGCCCCTTCTTCGATCATCCCCGTGCAGGTTTCCCAGGCAAAGGGATCGTCGTTGTCCGCGATCCCGATCCTTGCGATCACGGGACCGTCGATGGCAGTTGAAACGTCGAAAAAGCCCTCATCCCCTGTCGCATCCTGCGGTTCGTCTGTATCCGCCGGCTTCCCGTAGGATTTCAGTTCCTCCGCGCTCCGCTCGTCGATCCGTGCCGGACCGCTGTATGTCACCAGATTCTCCGGTGTTTCATAGCGTACGGTGACGCCGATCTCCGTAAGACCCTTACAGTCAAAGTACTTATAGCCGATGAGCGTTCCGTCCTCGATCTCCCCGATAAACCGGTCCACGGCTTCTTCGTCCACGTCGCATGAAACCGCTTCCGTTCCCTCCGGTCCCGCAGAAGCCCTGTGAGTCACATTCGGGAAGGCGATGGGATAGATGCTGTTGCAGCCGTGGGGCATACGCCCGTTGGTTAAGTTGCAGCAGATCACTGCCGGGTAGCTTCCCTCCCCGCGAAGAGGTCCGTCGTTCAGACCGCAGCTGGTAAGCTCCACCTGTTTTATGCTTCCGTCCGGAGCAATCTTTATCTTCTCCGCGCAGGCCTGCCGGCTGTAATCGGACTTATGGGTGAGCCGGTGGAAGAAGACATACCACTGACCTGCCAGGGAGATGATGCTTCCGTGGGTGGTTCCGGTCATATTCAGCTTCTCCTCCAGCTTCCGTCCGCCCAGCCCCACATCTCCGTTGGAGACAATGGTCCCGCCGAAGGTGAAGTCCCGGTCCGGATAGTCCGAGGTAGCATAGCAGAGCTCATGGTTCTGCCACGAAGAGTATACAAAGTAATACTTCTCTCCCACCTTCCGCATGGAGGAAGCCTCAAAGAAGGGATGCTCCTCAAAGGAGGTTCCCTTCACCTTATAGGGGATAATGTGTCGCGCCGGTTCCTTCACCGTCAGCATGTCATCCTCCAGCACAGCCATCACCGGACCGTTGATGGAATCCGGGTAGGACATAAGCTCTTCCTTCGTCCGTCCGAACATATCCTGCTCCGTCTCCCACACCCAGTCCTCTCCGGGATGGTCCTCCTCGAAGCCGTACTGCGTGCCGTAATAGAGACGGATCACACCGTCATCATTCAGCACCGCCGGGTCGAAGCAGACATAGCGCATCATAAGAGACCCGTCCGGGTTCTGCACATGTCCGAGATACTCATACTTCCCGGCAGGGGTATCACACACCGCCACGCTGATGGGACAGCGGTAACCTCCAACTCCGTAATCTCCCGACATGCAATAGTATAGATAATAACGCCCGTCATTTCCCTGCACCACGTCCGGCGCATACATATACTTCATGTTCGGATACATGGGGTCCTGGGATGCCCTGTAAATGGTGCCCTCACAGCGCCAGTCCGAGAGATCCTCCTCCGGTGCGGACCAGACCTCATAATCCTCCATACAAAAGGTCCAGCCACCCTCACGGTCATGGGATCCATATAGATACACCCGCCCGTCAAAGAGGTGGGGCTCCCCGTCCGGGATACACACATTTAACGGGAGAAATGGATTGTATACCTGTCGCTTCTGCATTCTTACCTCCTTAATCGATTCACTGCCGCAAGGCGTCGATGACGACCGCATCCGCACTTCGTGCGTCTGACGTGCCTTCGGCACTCAAAGGTCGTCATGATCCTTGCGGTTCCTGCTTCGCAGAGAATATAGAAGCGTGCGCATCCCTGCGTGCAAGCACGCGGATACACACGCTTCTATATTCCACGTGAATCGTAACCTGTTACCGTCCGTTTAACTTTTCAATGATATTCGGCAGCTCCGCATCCACCTTATCGTTGTCCAGCTGGCAGGTGCCTGCCTTCCGGTGTCCGCCACCGCCATAGGAAAGACACAGCTCTCCGATATCCACGGAGGAGTTCCGGTTGATGATGGAACGTCCGATCATAACAGCCGTATTCTGCTTCCGGAAGCCCCATGCCACATGCACGGAAACCTCAACCTCCGGCCACAGCGCATAAACCATGAAACGGTTGCCGGTGTAGATGGGATCCTGGTCACGAAGATCGATCACAGCCACCTTGTCATGGATAGACGTCACATCCTTCAGCTGAGCGATAAACTTCTCCTGCTGATCGAAGTACATGTCCACACGTTCCTTCACATCCGGGAGCTCCAGCACCTGATCGATGGTATGATCCACGCAGTAGTCGATCAGCTCCATCATCAGATCATAGTTGGAGATACGGAAATCATGGAAGCGTCCGAGACCGGTCCGGGCATCCATCAGGAAGTTCATCAGCACCCATCCGGTGGGGTTCAGGATCTCGTCCTTGGTAAAGTCCGCACTGTCGCCCTTATCCACGGCGATCATGATCTCCTCGGAGACGCGGGTGAACTTCTCTGCGCCGCCATAGTAATCATAAACCACCCGGGCAGCCGACTTTGCGTCCCCGTCGATGATATACTTTCCTTCGTAATCCTCTTTCTTATTTCGGATCAGCTCACTTTCATGGTGGTCAAATGCGATCCCCACCCGCTTATCAAAAGGAAGGTTCGTGGTGATGTCATTCTCCGTCAGCTCGATCTTTCCGTCCTGCACGTCCTTCGGGTGTACGAACTTGATGTCATCGATCATGTCCAGCTCCTTCAGGAGCATGGCACATACCAGTCCGTCAAAATCACTTCTTGTTACCAAACGCTTCTTCATGGTTCCTCCTCCTTATGGTTCCTCTTATGATCCATCCTTTGCCGGAATTCAGTTTGTTTTTCCCTCGCCTCGCAGCGTCTCCGTCTGTCCCTTTGTTACACGATATGTGGTAAAATGTTCCGCTACCTGCCGAACCTCCAGCTCCGCCGAAAGGAAGGCCTCTGCCACCTTCGGGTCGAAGTGGGTTCCTGCATCCTTCTGAATGATATCCATGGCGTCATCAAAGGAAAATGCCTTCTTATAGCAGCGCTCCGATACCAATGCATCGAAGACATCCGCCACCGCCATGATCCGGGCCGAAAGGGGGATGTCCTCTCCCGCCAGACCGTTGGGATATCCGCGGCCGTTCCATTTCTCATGGTGATATGCTGCCAGATTCTTTGCTTCCTTCAGGTATGCCGAATCCGGTACCGTGGAGATTACCTGCTCCAGGATCTCCGCACCGGCCGTGGTGTGGAGCTTCATCTTCTCGAACTCTTCGTCCGTCAGCTTGCCCGGCTTGTTCAGGATCATATCCGATACCGCGATCTTGCCGATATCATGCAGCGGTGCGGAGTGCTCCACGTCATTCATGAACTGATCCGTCAGCTGATCGGTATAGTATCCCAGCTTCTTCATACGCTCCATGATGATCCGCGTGTAGGCTGCGGTCTTCCGGACATGATCACCGGTACTCTCGTCACGGCTCTCCACCATGTCCGCAAGCACCATGATCAGCGCGTCCTGCATCTGGGAAATGGTTTCCGTTTTCGTCTTCAGTGCACTGAAGTACTGCTCACTGTCCTCCGTGGTCTTCGAGAGCGCCTGATACATGTTCTCGATCTCGTCTCCGGTGTGGATGTCCAGCTCCCGGATCCGCTCCACATTGTCTTCGAGAGACTCCTCATCCTCGTACGCAAACTTGCTGGCACTG
Source organism: uncultured Lachnospiraceae bacterium (assembly GCA_902760755.1). Lineage (GTDB taxonomy): Bacteria > Bacillota > Clostridia > Lachnospirales > Lachnospiraceae > Eubacterium_Q. The sequence continues at coordinate 7,175 of CACWHK010000042.1, forward strand.
ATGGCCATGGAGTTGATGGGGAGTATGATGTTGTACTCGGAGATCCACATGGCAACCGCCATGGACAGGATAAAGAATCCGACGAAGAGAAGGATCAGCTTCGTCAGGAAGTCCGTCTGATTCCGGTTGATCACTTCCATGGAGACATCCGCTCCCGCGTAGCAGACCGTAACTCCCTCAGAATTCTTCACAGGCGTCAGCACCGTGATCAGGTGTCCCCATTGATCCACGGTCTCCACCGGTTCAATCTCCTCGCCTGCCAGCAGCGCCCCGCGGCAGTGATCGTAGTCCGATCCGATCTCTGTTACATATCCCGGAGGATCGCCCTCCATTTCCTCGGTATCGATATCAAAAACCACATGGAATCCGTCCTGCCTTGCAGCATAGACGTAAACATACTCGATACCCGGATTGCTCCTTAGAACATTCTCCAGCTGCTTCTTCGTCTCCGGGTATCCCGGAGCTTCTTCACCCTTCTCCAGGTAGGTATCGATCATCTCGGGATCGATCATATTTCCCACCATCTCACTGGTGCCCTTTGCGAAGTTGGTGTTCTCCTTCTCGGTATAATCCCTGTAGAGAAATGCGCTGATCAGCAGCGCTGCAAAACCCATGACCACGAAGACCGTGACGAGAAGCATGAGAAGCTTGGTGCGAAGCGACATCTTCCGGTTCTTGCCCCGCTTAACCGCACGATTCTCCTCCTCCGTAAGCGGTCTTTGCTGCCAGCCCCGGAACTTAAGGAACTCCTTAGCCCGTTTCGGAAGGGCCAGAACCAGGATCCCGACAGGCAGAACCGTAAGGCTCTTATCCGCCAGCTCGATCATCATATCTTCCCAGATACCTTCGGTGGTAAGGGGATCCTTCATCACAAGCGAGATCACGATCCAGTAAAGCCATCCGAGAACCGCCATCGCCAGGACCAGTCCTGCCCATCCGTAGATCTTCTTTAATAATCCTTTTTTTACAAACCAATAGGCGATCAGCGCGATCAGCGCATTGACTACGACGTAGTAGAGGGCTTCCGTATCGGATATCCCCTTCATGAGATTGGTGAATAGACCCACAATAATACCCGGCAGGTATCCGCTCATCGTAGCAGCGATCACGGTTCCCACCGAATCCAGAAAGAGCGGCCACCCGAGGAGCTCCATCAGGCGTACACCACCCATGTTGATCAGGATACATACCACACAGACCAACAACATTTTTATTGTTTGTTTTTTATGAATTTCCCTTGTTTCCATATCCACCAAACATCACAATTTGTTGCTAAATCCCCACTGAACAGTATAACAGAAATCCCGTCGGAATAAAAGACTTTTTCACGCTCCTTCCCCCATTCCGTGCACGAAAAAGAGGAGGCAGTCCGCTGCGGAACTGCCTCCTCATTCTGATACGTATTACCCGTTAGAAGTTCATGGGAACATCCATCCTTCTGGTAGGATCTGCCTCAAAGAACTGACGCGGGGTTGCACCCATGCTGCCTGCCACGATGCTGCTCGGGAAGGTAACGATCTTGGTGTTATACGCAGTTACATTTGCGTTGTACAGTCTGCGGGATGCCTGCAGATGCTCTTCCACATCCACGATGGCGTTCTGCAGCTGAACGAAGTTCTGGCTGGAGCGAAGCTCCGGATACTGCTCAGCCAGGATCCGGATCTGTCCGGACAGCTGATCCATCCGATTGCTTGCATCCTGACGCTCCGGCATGGACATGCCGCTTCTCATCTGCACGATCCTCGTCAGGGTCTCAACCTCATGCTTCTGATAACCCTTTACAACATCAACCAGCTTGGTCAGTACATCATACCGCTTTGTCAGTGCGATATCGATTCCGGAAAGCGCCTCATTGCACTTCAGTCCGGCAACCTTGATTCCATTGGACATTCCGATCCATGACAAGAGCAGGATCACGATCACTCCTACAACGATTCCGATAACCCATCCCATAGTGTTCTCCTTTCATGCCCCTTTGGGCATCCATCCTTTACTATATACCATGTTACTCTTAAAAACAATTCTTATGCCGGAATGCAGTTCAGCAGCTGGATCAGTTCCTCGATCACAGCCACATCCGCACGCATCCGCATCATTTCCGTCTGATAATCGATTGGCTTCGAAAGATTTGCATCAAAGGAATCCATCTTCGAATTCAGACCAACCATTACATACCCATGATCGAATACCAGTGTAATGCTTCCGTACTTCGTACGAAGTGCCCGAAGCCGCTCCATCATCTGCGGGGTAAGGATGTAAAATGCATCATGACCGCTCAGCGCCCGCACCGTGAATTCCTTATTGAAATCCACACTTTCCATCTTCAGCTTCTCCCGACGGATCCCGCTGGCAGGCTCGCCTGCATAGATGAAATTCTTCGAGTGAACCTGTACCGCGTAGCTTCTCTTCGACGGATACTCAAAGCAGAACATCCGACCCTGGAAGTACGTGGTGGTGTGGGAGCTCCTTCCGCTGCTGGTGTGATACTGGATCGTCACATCCGCCTGCTGGAACCGGATCCCGCGGTATACCGCATTCAGATAATCCTCCGAATGATACCGGTTTCCCAGCCGGCATATGCCGCTGTTCTTGATCAGGTTCTGATCCATCCCCTGCTCCCAGTTGTAATACACATCCTGGAAATGCTGGTTCAGCAGCTGCCGTACAAATGTCTCCTTATACAGCATCTTCAGCCGCTTTCCGGGACCGTTCGATCCCTTCATGGCTATGAAGAAAACGATTCCGAACCCGATAAAAATGATCGGGATCAGCGGAGCCATCTTATAGATCACGGAGCTCTTGTTGCCTCTGCTCATGGATATCATGAACATAACCACCATCAGGCCTCCGAGCCCTACCGCGAACAGGATGTTCCGGGTGTTGATCTTCTTCCTGAGCATCTCCATCTCCGTAAGTGTTGCGGAAATGCTCTGCGTGCTCATGGGCTGCTGTACCGGTCCGCCATTGGGAGGAAAGCCGTTTCTTTGCGGCATCTGTCCGGGATACTGACCCGGATACTGGCCCGGATACTGCCGGGGCATCTGTCCCGGATACTGCTGCGGCATACCCTGGCGGAACTCTCCGCCATAGCCCACAGGTGCTCCGGGTGGAATCCCGTTGTTCTGATCAAGCACTGCTGAATATTTAGTTCGATCATACAGGTTGGGATTTCCTCCCCTTCCCATCGGATCAAATTCAGTCATGGTCTTCTATCACATCCGCGTGCCCGGGGATTCGGACTATACCGATGATCCCGCACGTTTTTGTGATCCTCCGTATGCATATTAAATTACACGATTTATGGGAAAATGTAAAGAGAATAGTTCTTATGATAATCGATATTTCGTTCAACTGATGAACGAAATATCGACTATTCGCAGGGAGAATAAAAAAGAGCACACCCTTTCGTGCAAGCACAAGGGTGTACTCTCTTTTTATTCTCTGCGAATAGTCAAGCTTTAGTCCCAGTACTCCTGCTTCTTGATGATAGCCATGATCGGACGTACAAGCACGAGCAGGATTCCGATGATGTTCAGGAACATGCAGAAGCCGTAGCCAACGCCGGAGCTCTTAACCAGGTCATGGAACTCACCGGTGAAGGATGCGATGATCCAGATGATGAACGCGAGTCCCGGAAGATAGAACTGAGAATACGGAAGCTTCTTAAACTTGTCAGCAACACCGTTGATTGCCGGGATAAGAGATCCGAACTCGATCAGGATGCCGCAAACTGCGATTGCGAAGAACAGGAACGCCCAAAGCTTCAGGATTCCGCCACCAGATACGAGAAGACCCTCGCTGCTGGAAATACCCCAGATCTTAGCGGTTACCCAGCCCGGAAGGAACGATGTCAGGAAGATGAAGAAATATCCGACATAGGTTGCGATCTTCAGCGGATTTGCCTTCAGCTGATCAACAAAGCTTCCCTTCGGTGCATACTGGCCTGCCGGCTGCTGTGCCTGCCACTGCTGCTGCATCTGTGGGTCCATACCAGGCTGCTGGAACTGCTGCGGATTCGGCTGCTGGAACTGCTGCGGATTCGGCTGCTGATACTGCATCTGCGGCTGCTGATACTGCATGTTCGGCTGAGGCTGCTGAGGCTGCTGTGCGATCGGCATACCGCAGCTTCCGCAGAAAGCAGCGCCATCTGCGATCGGTGCGTTACAATTAGGACAATTCATAAATTCCCTCCTTTCGGCTTTCGCCGATACCCTTTTTTCATGATTGTCCTAAAGAATAAGACAATCCTTTACCACCATAAAATTAACATAAAATGCACGATAATGCAACAAGAAAAAAGGCCTTACGGCCTTTTTCCGAAGGAACCGCAGTTCCCTGCATATTTACTTGTTACCCTTAACGATATCCACCACCGGTGATACACAGGTAAGCAGGATTCCGATCAGGCACAGCCACCAGCCCCAGCCGATATCATGGGTGCCCAGGGAATGTGCGAAGGTTCCCATGAGAAGCAGGAACAGTGCAAATCCCGGAAGATAGAATCTTGCAAACGGAAGTGCATGGAATGCACCCTGTGCATTTCGGAATGCGGTTACATCAACCTCGAAGAAAAGCAGCGCGATGGATGTCAGCATAAGAAGTACGCCCCACAGTGCAAGGATACCTCCGCCGGTTGCAAAGAATCCGACACCTGCATATCCGCCGCCATAGCTGGCACCGAACCAGACCGGTACGATCGAAGCCACCAGCATAAGCGTTGCTCCGACGATCCGGCAGATCGAGGGCTTAACATACTTCGGAACGCGAACCATTTTCGGCTTCGGAGCCATATATCCCGGAGGATACATGCCCTGCTGGAACTGGCCCTGGGGCATCCCCTGCATGCCCTGCTGCATATTCTGCATGCCCTGCATACCCTGCTGGAACTGGCCCTGCTGGAACTGACCCTGCTGCATGCCCTGTGCTGCCTGCTGCATTCCCTGCATGCCCTGCTGGAACTGCTGCTGCGGCTGTCCATACTGCTGATACTGCATCTGCGGTGCCTGCTGCTGAGCCAGCTGGGTTCCGCAGCTGCCACAGAACATCGCTCCGTCCGGAAGCGGACTTCCACAATTCGGACAATTCATAACATTCTACCTCCTTATAATCCCCTGAATCCGGCATCCCGAGGGATTCCGTATCCTAATAACATCTATTCACAGAATACCACATAATCCCGTATCGTACAACATAAAACAGATTTATGATTCCGCCACAGGCTCCCGGAATTTGTACCGCCGGATCCGGCCTGCCATCTCACGCATGCTCTCGGCCAGCGGTTCCTCCACCGCATCCCCGCGGAAGCGGACCCTGTAGTATCCGCGGAACAACCGGTCCAGCTCGCTCCGCAGCGTTTCATCCTTTATGTAGGGGAGATACTCGAAAACGGAAGCCGCCTTCGTTCCCTCCGGAAGATCCCGGTCCAGATACCTGCAGACCGTACCAAGATCCTCCTTCAATCTCCGCTCCGGACTCAGCCTTGCGTAGCGGATCCGTCGGATCATCAGAGTGAGCAGGAGAAGGAGTCCTGCGATCCCGATCACGGAGAGAAGATAGATGCCGATGGTAAGGAACACATTTCCGGCAGTTTTCTCCTTCGCTGCCGGCGTTGATTCCGGGAGCACCGGAGGCGTTGGCGTTTCCACCTGCTGCTGTTCCTGCTGCTTTTTATTCTCCGGTACCACCGTGGCGATACCGCCCTCGTAGGTCCGAAGACCCCACTGGGTTTCCTCTGCATTTGCCATCACGGCCGTGGGCTCGAAGTTGATCCAGCCAAGGCCCTCGATATAAGCCTCCGGCCAGGCATGGGCATCTCCCTCAACCACCACACCCTCGCTGTCCTTCCCGTACAGGAAGCCCTGCACGAAACGGGCGGGGATCCCGCACTCCCGAAGCAGCAGCACCATGGCGGATGCATAATGGACGCAGTAACCCTTCTGCACATCGAAGAGGAACGCCTCCACATAATTATCATAGTCACGAAGATCCGTGGAGGTGTCATAGGTATACTGCCTAAGGTACGCTTCGATCCGGAGCGCCTTCTCCATGTCCGAGGTACATCCCTCTGTGATCTTAGCAGCCAGCTGCTTCGTCCGCTCTGTCCCCATGGAGATATCCAGATACTCCGGAGAGGTCGAGATCGCGGCATAAGCCCGAAGGCTCTCCTCGTACGCCTCCTCCGACATGTAGGCAGAAAGGTCCAGACCGTACACCTCCTTTGCTACGGCGCAGGCCTCGCTGTAGGTGGCGGTTGACTCCGACAGGGCCGGATTCTCTGCCATTTCCAGATAATAGGGATTCACCGTATCGAAGGCTATATAGTTGATATCGTAGGTAAAGCCCTTCTTCTTCCGCTCGGGAAGTCCGTGCTCCAGTCCCTTATCTATATTAAATGTAGTGGCCGGGATGATGAGGTCCGAGGTCCGCAGATACTGGAAGGTGATGGTAGCCCGCTCTACCTTGGAGAAGCAGAGAACCTGTGCCTTCCAGAAGTCGCTTTTGGAAAGGGCAGAAAGATACATGGCAAACCATGCATTTACGGGAAGCTCTGTCTCATCCTTCTCCAGGAAGCCCTTCGGATCCATCTTCGCATACTCCGCGCCGCGAAGGTAGACCGGATGTCCCTTTCCGTTGGATTCAAAAAGAAGTGCCTCCCGGTCGGAGCCGCTGGTTCCTCCATTCAGACGACCCGCCTCGGAATATCCGGTGTAGGCCACATCCTCCCCGCCGAAGATTCCCTCCAGGAAGTAGGACACATCCTTGTAGGTGGTCTCGAAGAAGTTCCCTACCCGCGAGAGGAAGGCCCGGGTCCGCTCCCAGCGCATGGGCTCCTCGGAGGACGGAATGAATAGCGCGATTCCCATCACAAGGGCAAAGAGCAGGATCCAGTAGCCGGACTGCCGGTTCAGGAACTCGGACAGCACGGTGGCAAAAATAAGGATCAGGCAGACCGCAACATACCCCGGCATGGTTTCGTCCGGAAGCCAGAGAGTGAGGAGCAGGACCAGAAGTCCGGCAGCGGCCCATTTCCAGAAGGGGGCCCTTCGAAGAAAATGCAGTGCCGCATAGATAAGAAGCGCGCCAAGCGAATTGATGAACAGGGCCAGATCCCTGGAGATCACCAGCACGGCGATGGGGATGGCCGGGAGCAGCCGGAAGATCAGGCTCTCGTGGCCTGTGGCCGTTAGCACCATGGCTGCCAGAAAGAAGGCAGCAAAATAAAACAGAAAGAATCTGCTGTCCAACGAAAGCACGGAGAATCTCTGCAGCCATTCCAGCATCGGGATCGCCAGTGCCACAACGGCGAGGCCTTCCAATATGAACTTCCAGAGTCTTCGGCTCACATCGGACACAGCTGATTCTCCCCCTCCCTGATATAGAGTGCCGGGCAGTTCTGCCGTCCGGCTTCCTCGGTTAACTGTTTTTCCACGGCAGCTTCATCGCCGCGGAGCATAAGCTCCTTCGAGAGCTCGTGACAGAGTCCCTGCATACCGTCGAAGCCCTCCACCACCACGGTCTTAACCCCGGTGTTATAGTAGAGAAACTGCACCGGCTGCTTATGATTTGCGAAAATGCCGGCCACGGAAACCGCGTATTCCAGGAAGCGGTCACGGCTGATCAGGCCTTCCTCTCCCTCCTCACTTGAGTGCGCAAAGAGGACCACCGAGTACATGCGGTAGTCTTTCTCCTCGGGAAGACGGACAAACAGCTCCCCGCTTCTTGCATAGTTTTTCCAGTGGATCCGCTTGATGGGATCTCCCGGCGTGTAACGCGCCATGTCGTTCCCCAGCGTATCCTCCTTCTCTCTCCGGTTTCCGGATGCCCCGTGGGCCAGCTCCCAGATGGCGTGGTCCATATCCCGCTCCGCTTCCGAGGTAACCACCGGAAGCACCTGAACCCGTAGAGGATTCCGGTTCTTCATCCGAAGCTCGATCAGCCCGAAGCAGTCACGGAACCGAAGGGATGCGATCCCCGCATTGTAGCTTCCGGCATATTTGCAGGAAAGGGCCGTGGAGAATTCCTTCTTCTCCCGCGGGAAGAGGGATACCTCCTCCCCAGTCATGTCTTCCCGGAACACCGTCCCCACCTCCGTGGTAAGACGGACCCCGGAAATGGGAAGCAGCCCTGCATTTTCCAGAACCAGCAGATACTCCTCCTCCGTCTTCTTCTTGATCTCACGGAGAGGAAGCTCCTCCTGGATGCGGATCACCACGCGGACATACAACAGGTAGAAGAATGCAAGCGGCGGATAAAGAAGCGCCGCGTAAAAAAGAGCATACGAAAAAGCCCCTCCCCGTACGCTTACAAAGACGATCGTTGCAACGAGGAAGAGCAGGTAGATAAGACGCGGACGAATCCGCTTCCAGTCTCTTACCTTTTTTTTCCGTGCTTTCTTTACTTTCATGAGGGTCGTTTGATGCTGTCCAGGATATCCAGAATAACCTGGAAGCCGGTGAAATGATTGATCCTTGCCTCCGTTGTAAGAACGATCCGGTGGGGGAATACCACCTTGGCCATATCGATGATATCCTCCGGGGTTACGAAGTCTCTCTCCCGGGTGTAGGCTGCTGCCTGCGCCGCGCGGAGCAGGTCCAGTCCTGCACGGGGACTGAGTCCGCAGCGGACCTCGGTCTTCGTCCGGGTTGCTTCCACGATGGAAAGCGCATAGGCGATCAGCTCATCCGAGAAGATCACCTTCCGAACCTCCTCCATCATTTTAAGAAGCTCTTCTGCAGTGACCACCGCATCGATGGGCTGCTTTAATTCTCCGGAGAGGAAGGACTTTGCCAGTCGTTCCTGCTCGGAGGTTCCCGGATAGCCCAGGGTCAGCTGCATGAAGAACCGGTCCAGCTCTGCCTCCGGCAGCGGGTAGGTTCCCAGCTGCTCGATAGGATTCTGGGTAGCCAGAACCATGAAAGGCTCCGGCAGCGGATAGGTGGTTCCGTCGATGGTCACCTGATGTTCCTCCATCACCTCCAGCAGCGCGGACTGGGTCTTCGGAGAGGTCCGGTTGATCTCGTCCGCCAGCAGGAACTGATGGAACACCGGTCCCTTCAGCAGACGGAAGCTTCCGGTCTCCGCGTCATACACGGAGGTTCCGAGAATATCCGAGGGAAGCGTGTCCGGTGTAAACTGCACACGCGCAAAATCCATGGTTACAGAGGATGCAAGTGCCTTCGCCAGCGTCGTCTTTCCGACGCCCGG
>CACWHK010000043.1 GCA_902760755.1 uncultured Lachnospiraceae bacterium
AATTCATATGATAAAGCTTTATCCGGAGGGGGCTGCTGAGGTACGCATCAAGCAAAGAGGTGTGAGGAAGATCTGCTTCTTCTGCAATCGCGACGGACTTTTCATCATCGATGTGGTGAAGGGCATCGACGATAAAGAATGCAGTTATGACGACTCTGCGGAACGCCGTGAACTGGAGAAAGCTGCGGATATGCTGTTCGGAAAAATCTAACTGAATCAAAAACAGGCAGCCCGGCTGGTCGCCTTCCCTGCAATAGGAAGGTGACCTGCCGGGTTGTTTATCATTTTACTTGCGGCCTGCTGCACTCATGTTGTATCATGGTAGGTAGGGGGATTGCTATATTCTGAATCTGATCTTATGCAGCATTTGAGGAGAGGGGGGATCTATGGTGATGGTTAAGGTTTCAGCCGGACGATTACGGATCGTTCTCTTTTGTATGCTGCTCTTATTTTTCATTCTTGTACCGTCGGTTCTGTCCCATGCGGAGGAAGCCTCCGGGGAAGCGCTGACCGTGGGTGTGCCTCTGGATCGCTGCCCCGTCTTCTATGAGGATCCGGAAACCGGGGAGATCGTGGGGATCGGCGTGGATCTGGTGCGCACGGTTGCAGAACGGGAAGGGTACAAGGTCACGTTCCGATTCATTGAAGAAGAAACCCTGAAGAAAGCACTGGATAACCCGGCGTATGATGTCATACTGCCCTTCGGAAGCGCCATCAAAAGCGAGAGCGGGAAGGACACGGTGGTATCCAACAATCTGATACAGACACCCTTCACGCTGGTTACGGACGGAAAAAGGAAGGTTCCGGAGCTGAGTAAGCTTCGTGTCGGTATGCTCGGATCTCTCGGCGCGGGAGCGGAGACGGTTCGTGACCTGTATCCCGGGATCGAGATCGTCTTCTATGATACCATGGAGGATGCGGTGAAGGCCCTGCGGAAGGATCAGGTGGATGCCCTGCTGCATAACTCCTATGTATGGAGCTATGTGCTGCAGAAGCCCTCCTACTCCGATCTGGAGGTTCAGCCCACCGCCATGTTTTCCATGGATTTTAAGGCCGGTACTCCGGATACTCCTGAGGGCCGTGAGATCATAGAGAGGCTGAATAAGGGCATCGCATCTCTGACGGAGACCTACCGTCAGGCCGTGGTGTTGGACTATACCACCCGGAGACTCTATCAGAAGACGTTTCCGGATTACCTCTATGAGAATAAGGTGGGGCTTATCCTGGGAGGCCTTCTTTTCATCGCGCTGATCCTGATCACCGTCTTCCGGCGGCGGGCTCTCAGGCTGGAACAGGAGAAGGAGATGCTCTGGCTGGAGGATCATGATTCCCTGACCGGAGCCCTCAGTCTCACGGGCTTCCGGAAGCGGGTGGAGGAGCTCCTCAGGGCCCATCCGGATATCCCGTACCTCTTATCCTATAACAACATCAAAAACTTCAAATATGTCAATGACAGCCTGGGTATGAAAGCCGGGGATGCGCTGCTCCGTTACTGGGTCAGCCGCACAAAGCAGACCCTGTCGGAGGAAGAGGCTATCTGCCGGATTGAAAGCGATCATGTGGCAGTCCTGCGCCGTTCGGGCGGAGATGAGCGACTGAAGGCAGACGATCAGGAGGTAGTGGATTCCGTACGGGACTTCTTCCTGGACCTGGGGAAGGAAAATCGGGTGCAGATCTGCGGCGGCGTGTATGTTCTTGCACCGGAGGATTATCAGAAGATCGATGTGGATCATATGCTGGACTGCGCGCGTGTAGCCGAAAAGCGGGTGCACGACACCTTAAAGGACGGATATGAATTCTATAATCCGGATCAGTGGGAGAGAGGAAAGCGTGTGGCGGATATCGTCGGACGTCTTCCGGTAGCACTTCAGTCGGGAGAGCTGCAGGTTTGGTATCAGCCCCAGGTGGATTATTCCACCGGAGAGATCACAGGTCTGGAGGCGCTAAGCCGCTGGAACCACAGTACCCTGGGATGGATCCCGCCCATGGAGTTTATCCCCGAGCTGGAGGAGACGGGTCTCATCTACGATCTGGACAGCTTTGTATGGAACAGGGTCTGTGAGGATCTGAAACGCTGGAAGGAGCAGGGACATTACCGGTTTGCTTCCGTGAATCTTTCCCGCAGTGACATCCGGGAGGACCGGGACATCCCGGGATATTTCCGGGATCTGGTAAGACAGTATGATCTTTCGCCGGATCAGTTTCGGATAGAGATCACGGAGACCGCCTATGCCAAGGATCCGGAGCTTCTGATCCGTACGACAGAGGAGCTTCGGGCGCTGGGCTTCCGGGTGGAAATGGATGACTTCGGAAGCGGTTACTCCTCCCTGCATATGCTGAAGGAGGTTCCCGTGGACCGGATCAAGCTGGATATGCATTTCCTCACGGAAACCGGAGATGCAGACAAGGGGCAGATCATCGTGGGTTATATGGTCCAGATGGTGAAGTCCCTCGGCATGGAGATGATCGTGGAGGGCGTGGAGACAAAGGAGCAGGCAGAGTTCCTGAAGAGTCATGGCTGTACCGAGATGCAGGGCTTCTATTTCCATAAGCCCATGTCTGCAGAGGATTATGAGAAGCTGAGTTAGGAGTGTGTCATGCACTACAGTGTATTGATCGTGGATGATGAGGCGGAGCTTTCGGAGTATACCGCCCGGTACTTTAATATGTCAGGGGTGTCGGCGGCCTACGTGCTGGATCAGGCGTCGGCCCTCGCCTTCTTTGAGGAGAATACCTGCTCTCTGGTGCTGCTGGATATCAACCTGGGAGGGGATTCGGGTTTCGAGCTCTGCCAGATCATCCGGCGGACAAGAGATATTCCCATCTTCTTTATCAGTGCCCGTTCCTCGGAGGATGATATGCTGCTGGCACTGACCATCGGCGGAGATGATTATATCTGCAAGCCCTACTCCCTCTCCGTGCTGCTGGCGAAGGTGAAGGCCGCACTGAAGCGGTATGAGGCCGCAAATGAAACGCCTCACGGCAAAGCAGAGGGCACCGGTCCGGCAGCAGAGTCCGGGGCGGAAGAGATTAAGAATGAGAAGAAGTCCGGCTCGGAGGGAACCTTGGTTGTCAATCTGGGAAGCGCGAAGATCGACCTTCGCCGGGCGGTGGTGATCCGGGACGGGAAGGAGACACCCTTAAAGGCCATGGAATTCCGGCTTCTGGTATTTATGCTGAATAACCGAAACCGGATCATTAAGAAGGATGAATTCTTCGAGAAGGTCTGGGAGACGGAATATGTGGGAGATGTGACACTGAATGTGCACATCCGGCATTTACGGGAGAAGATCGAAGAGGATCCGGGAAATCCGGTCTTCATCAAAACCGTGTGGGGCACGGGATTTATGCTGGAGGATAAGGCGTGAAGGTCCGGAACATGATCATATATATCATTCTCTTTGCCGTGATCGGTGCGCTGATGTGCGTCTATATCGCCCGGGGGAGTAAGCAGGAGGCCCCCTCCTATCCGACGGAGATCAACCGTCTGGTGATCGCTCTCGGAGATCGCTGGGAGGATGTGAAGGGAAAGAAGGAGGAAAGGATCACCTCGGAGGAACCCTTCGATTACGCGATCATAGACCCGGAGGGGAATCTTCTGCAGTACACGAAGGAAGGGATCGCAACCTCGGTTTCCTCTGCAACCACCCACTTCGACGTGATCCGGGATATCGAGAAGGACGGCAGAGTGGTGGGAAGACTGCTGGTGCATAATCCCTATCTGGAGCTGCAGCAAAGGAGAGATGTCCGGCAGGCCCTGATGATCGGGGCGCTGTTTTTTGCCATGCTTCTTGTCACCGTCGGATACTTTTTCTACCTTCGGAGCCGGGTGGTGAAACCCTTTGACCGGCTGAAGGGCTTTGCCGCGCGGGTAGCCGGCGGGGATCTGGAAACCCCTCTGGATATGGACCGCGGCCACGTCTTCGGTGCCTTTACGGAAAGCTTCGACATCATGCGGGAGGAGCTGAAGTTCTCCCGGGAGCGGGAGGCGGAAGCGGTGCGCAGCCGGAAGGAGCTGGTGGCTGAGCTTTCCCATGATATCAAAACCCCGGTGGCCTCCATCAAGGCCATGGCGGACGTAATGAGCCTTACCGCAAAGGATGATATGGAGCGGGAGACCATTGCGGCCATCAACGGCAAGGCAGATCAGATCGACCATCTGATCTCGAACCTCTTCCATGCAACCCTGGAGGAGCTGGAGCAGCTGGAGGTAAAGCCGGAGGAGCTTAGCTCCACGGAGATCGAGCAGATGATCCGGGAGGCGGACTACCGAAAGAAGGTGGAAGCCCCGGAGATTTCGGCGGCGGTGGTCCTTGCGGACCGGCTGCGGCTTAATCAGGTGATCAGCAACATTATCGCAAACTCCTACAAATATGCGGATACAGGGATCCGGATCCACAGTGACTATGAGGGGAAGGACCCGCAGCTTCTGATGATCGAGATCAGCGATCATGGAGGCGGTGTACCGGAGGAGGAGCTGGAGCTTGTGACACAGAAGTTTAAGCGGGGCTCCAATGCGAAGGGGAAGGACGGCTCGGGCCTCGGGCTGTACATTTCCGGATATTTTATGGAGAAAATGGGGGGCTCCCTGGAGTGCTTCAACCGGGACGGAGGCTTTGTGGTACGGCTGAAGATTCCGGTGGCGTAGCATTTTTAAAAAACAGTTAAAGATTAGACAAAGATTTTTGAATCCATAGATACTATACTGAAACCATGCAGAACAGCCTGCATGGTTTTCTTTATGAATCAAAATCCGAGGAGGAAATCCCATGAGTGCAAAAGAAGTCATCATTAAAACAGACAAGCTGTCCAAGAGCTTTTCGATTGGAGGAAGACAGCAGCACATCCTGAAGAATCTGGATCTGGAGATCTACAAGGGAGACTTTACCGTGATCATGGGATCCTCCGGAGCCGGCAAGTCCACCCTCCTTTACGCCCTGTCCGGCATGGATCAGCCGAGCCTCGGCAGCATCGAGTACGCCGGGAAGGAGATCACGAAAATGAACGACGACCAGTTGGCGGTCTTCCGCAGGAAGCACTGTGGCTTCGTCTTCCAGCAGGTGCATCTGGTGGACAGCATGAGCATCATGGATAACGCCATTTCCACGGGGATGCTCACGGGGCAAAAGCAGAAGGATTTAAAGAAGAAGGCAGGACAGCTCTTCGAACGGGTCGGCATCAGCGAGGATATGACGAAGAAGTTCCCTGCCCAGCTCTCCGGCGGGGAAGCCCAGCGGGCGGCCATGGTCCGGGCGGTGATCAATGATCCGGATGTGGTTTTCGCGGATGAGCCGACAGGGGCACTAAACTCCGCCGGTGTAAAGGCGGTGCTGGATGTGCTGACGGAGATCAACCGCAGCGGACAGTCGGTGGTGATGGTAACCCACGATATCAAGTCCGCGAGACGCGCCAACCGGATCCTGTATCTGCAGGACGGCGGAGTTGTGGGGGAGTGCTACCCCGGGGAATATGTAAGCGGGGATAAGGTAAGACACGAGAAGATCAGACGTTTTCTGGAAAACATGGGTTGGTAGGAGGCACGAAGATGCTTAAATTAGTGAAGTCCAACATCAGAAAAGATAAAGCCGTTCTTGCGGTCTTTCTCCTCATCATCACCCTATGCGCCATGCTTCTGCAGACCGGTCTCTTCGTGAACCGGTATGACGCACTCTATGACGAGAAGAAGGAGGAGTACGGCATCGGAGATATGGTGGTATTCGCTCTCGGGGATCCGGACACCATCCGGGCTACCATGGATAACCTGACGGAGCCGGACCGGTACACCCTGAGCGACATCCTCCGGCCGGACGACATCCAGGTTTCCTGCGAAGCAAAGGGCTTTGAGGATATCCGGGATGATGCGATCCTTCATCCTATCAGCGGGACCCACGGAACCAGCTGCAGATTTGTAAGCAGGGATGAATCCGTGACGGGACCGAAGATCTATCTTACCACTCACTATGCCTACGGAAATCATCTGGAGATCGGTGATAAGATTGCCATTTCCACGGAAGCCATAGGTACGAAGACGTACACGGTGGCCGGAATCGTTGAGGACCTGCAGCAGGGCAACCAGTACGCATGGCATGCATTTCTCTTTGATGACGAAGCATTTCAGGAGCTGTGGAAGCTGGCGGAGGCTCCGGCGGCTGCATCCACCTTCCGGCAGACCACGGAGATCGTCTGCACCTATCGGGACGGAGTTTCCATCGATGACGGACAGAGAACCACAACAAATGCGCTGAATGACGCCGGGATCGTAACCTACAGCTACGCCATGGATCTGGCCAAGGCAGGTTATGTCAGTGTGACGAATATCCTTGCGGCCTTCATGACCGTGTTCTCCCTGATCGCCATGATGGTCTGCCTTGTAATGATCATCTTCACCATTAACAATAATATCGACCGGGACGTAAAGAATATCGGTGCCCTCCGGGCCGTGGGGCATACCACAGGCCAGGTACGGAGCGCATTCCTGCTGGAGTATCTTCTGATCGGTGTGATCGGAACCTCCGTAGGGATCGGGGTATCCTATATCCTGATGCCCATCATCGATGAGAAGCTGTTCCGGAGTGTATCCGGCATTACCTGGGAAACCAGGGTATATCCCTGCATGATGAGTCTGATCCTCGGCGGATTTCTGCTGGCCATGACTCTGGTGGTGCTGCTTTCCACACGGAAGTTGAAGAATCTGCACCCGGCCACGGCCCTTCGGTTCGGCCTGCAGGCGAATACATTTAAAAAGAACCACCTGCCCCTGGCTACCACGAAGGGGAAGCTCAGTCCCCTTCTTGCGGCAAAGAGCATGCTGCAGAGCAAGGGACAGAACCTGATCGTTCTCGGGATCGTGACGGTAGTTGGCTTTATGACCATCTTCTCCTGCATCCTGTTCTATAACACACGGGTGGATCTTTCCCGTTTCCAGCGCCTTGTAAACGGGGATGTTCCGGACGGGATCGTGGATATCAATGTCGAAACGGAGGAGGAGTATAACGAGTTAAGAGACCGGGTGGCTGCCCTTCCGGGAGTTTCCCAGGCCTATGGCATGGGCTGGCATAACATCACCGTGCAGGGACGTGAGACCTACACCTTTACCACCGACCGGCCGGACTGCATGGATTGCGGTGTGTACGAGGGAACCATGTTCCGCGAGGCAAATGAAGCGGTGATCGGCCGTCTCCTGGCAGAGAAGCTGGGAGTTTCCATCGGAGATGAGATCCTGGTGGAATACGGAAATGAGAAGGCCCGGTATATCGTGACCGGTTTCCAGCAGTCCGTGATCAACATGGGCGAGCGTGTCTTCATGAGCTGGGAGGGCGCAAGAAGGATCGGGATCGAATCCTCCTACACCTCCATCCGCTTCCGCCTGACGGATCCGGACGCGGATGCAGTGGATAAGGCTCTGGAAGAGGCGAAGACCGTGCTGGGAGATAGGTGCACCGGCGTTCAGAATGAGTACCGGTATCAGAGAAGCAGTGACAATCTGACCATGTTCGCAACCCTTATGCTGATCCTGCTGCTGATCCTTGTAAATGTAGCCATCATCTATCTGGTGATCAAGCTCCTCTTAAAGACCATTTTCATCCGAAAGGAGAAGGAGTTCGGTATCAAGAAGGCCGTTGGCTTCACCAGTCGTCAGCTCCGTCTGCAGCTGGCCCTGTCCCTCTTCCCGGTGAGTCTCATCGCATCCGTAGCAGGCGCAATCCTCGGCTTCTTCCTGGTAAACCCGCTGATCTCCGTGGTCCTGGCAGGCTTCGGCATCGCCAGTGCGGATTTCCTGGTAAGCCCGCTCCTGATCGGGATCACCATCGTGGTCCTCGCGGTACTGGTCTTCGGCATGACCTATCTCATGTCCGGACGGATGAAGAAGGTATCCGCCTACAATCTGATCCAGGAGTGATTGGATGAAAAGTGCGAATATATGTTCGGCACACGCTTGACATGAAGGAACCCTATATAATATAATGAGTTGGCGCTTTCCGGCAGGTCCGGTAAAGCGCCAACCAATTTTTTGTAAGGGTAGGTTACCATGGCTTATAATGCAGAAAAGATCGAGGTTTTAAAGGGCCTCGAGCCGGTCCGGAAGCGGCCGGGCATGTATATCGGAAATACGGGACGGAGCGGTCTCAATCACCTGGTGCAGGAGATCATCGACAACTCCGTGGACGAGCATCTGGCGGGGTATTGCACCCGGATCGATGTGGTTGTAAATGAGGACGGTTCTGCGACGGTGTCCGACAACGGGCGTGGTGTGCCGGTGGATATGCACCCCACGGAGAAGATGCCGGCGGAGCGCGTGGTTTATACCGTGCTCCACGCAGGAGGCAAGTTCAATTCCTCCACCTATAAGATCAGCGGCGGTCTTCACGGCGTCGGTTCTGCCGTGGTCAACGCACTGTCGAAGGAGCTGATCGTGGATGTGTTCCGCGACGGCTACGTCTATCACGACACCTATGCCTACGGCGTTCCCACCACGAAGCTGGTGGACGGCGAGCTGCCGAAGGAGCGGATCTCCGAGTCCTCGGCGAAGAATTCCGCCGGAGAGAAGATTCCCGCAAAGCATACGGGAACCACCGTGACCATCCGTCCGGATGAGACCATCTTCGAGACCATCAAGTTCAAATGCTCTGCCATCAAGCAGCGTATTAAAGAGACGGCATATCTGAACCCGGATCTTACCATCACCTTCTGGAACAAGCGGGATGGTGAGGAGCCGGAGACCTTCCATCAGCCCGGAGGGCTCTCGGCCTTCGTGGAGGATATCGCCACGGGTCTTACCCACACCTCCCCCATCGTGGAGATCCAGGGGGAGCGGGACGGGATCTGGGCCCAGATCGACTTTGTCATGACCGAGGACGGAGATGAGAACATCATCGGCTTCACTAATAACATCACAAACCCGGAGGGCGGGACCCATGTAACCTCCTGGAAGTCCGCCTTTGCGAAGGTGGTGAACCAGTATGCAAGAAATGATCTGGGACTTCTGAAGGAGAAGGACAGCAACCTCTCCGGTTCGGACATCCGCAGCGGCATGGTGGCCGTGATCTCCGTACGTCACCCGGACCCCCAGTTCGAGGGACAGACGAAGACCAAGCTTTCAAATACGGATGTGGTAAAGGCAGTCGAGGATATCGTAAAGGAACAGCTGACCATTTATTTCGACCGGAACTATGAGGTCTTAAAGGATATCGCGGACCGTGCCGTTGCGCTCTCCAAGAAGCGGGCTAATGAGAAGAATAAGATCAACCTGAGCAAGTTCTCCTTTGAAGGGAACGGCAAGCTGGTACGGCAGGAGAGCAACGACGCGGAGAAGTGCGAGATTTTTATCGTGGAGGGTGATTCCGCAGGCGGCTCCGCAAAGTCAGCCCGGAACCGGAAGTATCAGGCGGTCCTGCCTCTTCGCGGAAAGATCCTGAACGTGGAGAAGGTGCCCGTCAGCAAGGTGCTGGAGAACGCCGAGATCAAGGCCATGATCAACGCCTTCGGCTGCGGCTTCCTGCAGGGCTACGGCAACGACTTCGATATGTCGAAGCTGAATTACGGTAAGATCATCATTATGACGGATGCCGACGTGGACGGTGCGCATATCGCAACCCTGCTGCTCACATTTTTCTACCGGTTCTATCCGGACCTCATCAACGAGGGGCATATCTATATCGCAATCCCGCCGCTGTACCGGGTGGGAGACGGAAAGAATATGAAGTATCTTTACTCGGATGCGGAGCTGGAGAAGTACCGCAGAGCGCACCAGAAGAAGTTCACCATCCAGCGCTACAAGGGACTGGGTGAGATGGATGCGGAGCAGCTCTTCGAGACCACCATGGATCCCGAGAACCGGCTCTTAAAACAGGTGTCCATCGACTCCGTGGCGGAGGCAACCTCCATCACCCACACGCTGATGGGGAATGAAGTGGGTCCGCGCCGGGAGTATATCGAGCGCCACAGCCGCGAGGCGAACATAGATTTATGATGTTATCCTGAGTGAGCATGGCGAGCGAAGGATTCCTTGATATAGAATACAAAAGCGATAACAACAGGAGTTTAAATATGGCTGAGAAGATCAGTACAGTCGATTATGAATCGGAGATGGGCCAGGCGTACGTGGACTACGCCATGTCCGTAATAACCGAGCGCGCCCTGCCGGATGTGCGGGACGGTCTGAAGCCGGTGCAGCGGAGGATTCTTTATTCCCTGTCCGAGCTCACATCCTCGGATGCACCCCACCGGAAATGTGCCCGCATCGTCGGAGATACCATGGGTAAGTATCATCCCCACGGGGATAGCTCCATCTACGAAGGTCTGGTAAACCTGGCCCAGAACTGGAAGCTGACCATCCCCCTGATCGATCCCCACGGGAACTTCGGGGATGTGTCCGGGTCCGGTGCAGCTGCCATGCGTTACACCGAGGCACGTATCTCGAAATATACCGAAGAGGCCTGCATGAAGGACCTTCGGTTCTGCAAGGATGACTTCGTCCCGAACTTCGACGGCGAAGAGACCGAGCCCACCTACCTGCCCTTCCAGGTGCCGAACCTTCTGGTCAGCGGCTCCATGGGTATCGCGGTAGGTATGGCAACCAACATCCCCACCCACAATCTGGGAGAGGTGATCGATGCCACCGTGGCTTACCTGAAGAATCCGGACATTACCACGGAAGAACTGATGGAGTATATCCAGGGACCGGACTTTGCCACCGGCGGTATCATCAATGCCTCAAAGGAAACCCTGCTTTCCATCTACGAGACCGGACAGGGACGCCTTCGGATTCGCGGAAAGGTGGAGGTGCGGGATGCCGGATACGGGCGGAAGTCCATCTGCGTGACGGAGCTGCCCGTGACCATGATCGGCAGCACGGAGAAGTTCCTCACCACGGTGGGAGAGCTGACCAGGAACCGTGAGCTTCCGCAGGTGGTGGACATCGCGGACCGCGGGGATAAGAACGGCGAGTGTCTGGCCATCGACGTGAAGAAGGGTACCACGGATGAAGAGATCGAGAAGATCATCAACATCCTGTATAAGAAGGCAGGCCTGGAGGATACCTACGGCGTAAACATCAACTGCATCAACCGCGGAAAGCCCGAGGTTATGGGCCTTCGCCGGATCCTGGAGCTCTACACCCGCTTCAAGTCCGATGTTTATACCAAGAAATATACCAAGCTGCTGGCGGAGCAGGAGGATGTCCGTGAGGTAAAGCAGGGACTTCTGGAAGCCATCGATGTAATCGACCTGATCATAGAGATCCTTCGGGGCTCCAAGACCCTGGCCATGGCGAAGAAGTGCCTGATGACCGGTGAGACCGAGGGTATTAAGTTCCGCTACAAGGGGTCGGAGCTTGACGCCCATGAACTGCATTTTACGGAGAAGCAGGCAGATGCGATCCTGGCCATGCGGCTCTCCCGCCTGATCGGCCTGGAGGTGGATGTCCTGAAGAAGGAGCTGGCGGATGCGGAGAAGAAGATCGCGAAGTATCAGAAGCTCCTGGCCTCCAAGTCAGCCATGCGAGATCAGATGATCCGGGACATGGAGGAACTGAAGTCCTTCGGAAAGCCGCGCCGGACGAAGATTCACGATCTGGGCGAGGTGAAGGTGGAGAAGGTGGAAGAGAAGCCTACGGAGGTAACCGTGCTTCTGGACCGCTTCTACTATCTGAAGTGCATCGACCGCGCCACCTACGAGAAGAATGCGGAGCAGATCGGAAAGGAATACCGGGCTTCCGTCAACGTGATGACCAATGAACGGGTGCTGCTCTTTACGGACGCCGGCTGGGTTTATACCGTGAAGGTCAGCGAGCTGGTGAAGAAGCAGGGCAAGAAGCTGACCGGCAAGGGCATCTTCGCGAAGCTTTCGGATAAGGGTATTCAGGTCTTCGAGTTCTGTGAAATGGAAAAGTCCGAGAATATAGTTTACATAACATTGGCGGAAAAGATTGCCGATGAACAGCTGCTCTTTGTAACAAAGGAAGGTCACGCGAAGCGCGTGGAGGGCTCTGCCTTCGACACCTCCCGTAAGAAGGCTGCAGCAGGAAAGCCCGGGGAAACCCCTATCTGGATCGGACCGGTGGAGGAGACGGACCAGGTAATGGCACGAAGCGCCAAGGGCTTCTATGTAAGAGTAAAGATCAGTGATATCTCCTTCAAGGGAAAGGGCGCTACGGGTATCATGCTGATCAAGCTGACCGAGGGAGATACCATCGAGGCTGCGGTTGCGGGAAAGCCTGATGATTCCCTGGAGGATGTGGCCTTCAGCAGGGTGAAGCTCTGTTGTACGGGAAACAAAGGAACGAAGCTTAGAAAGTAGGCAAAAAAAGATTCGCACGGCATTTACATGTCGTACGAATCTTTTTTGTTGCCTGAAATTGTCAGCGATTACTTTTTCTTCAGCTTCATGCTCTGGCCGTTAACCTCCATGGTGATCACACCATCCTTAAGAGTTGCGTCCATTGTGTTGTTTGCATCGCTGAGTGTCAGGGTCTCACCGCTAAGCTTGTACTCACCGGAGCCCAGGTTTGTTCCCATAACGGACATATCGAACTTACCGCCGTCATACAGCTTCATGGTGCATATCTCCTCAGCTGTAAGGCTCTGGCCCATAGCCTCGTAAGCCTTGAGCGCATCATCAATGCTCTGTCCGTTGGACTCGAATACAACATAGGTTCCGTCAGCGTTTGCACCGCCGCAGCTGCAGAGTGCAAAAGCCATCATCGCTACCATAAGGGCAGCAAGCGCGATTTTCTTAATGCTCTTCATAGATGGTCTCCTTTACCAAATGAATTATTATTGTAACATAGGGGAGTATAAGCAGAAGAAACAGATTTGTCAAGATACTTGACAATCGGTGAAACAAGCACTATAATCACATTTGTTGTAAAAATACATTTTGGTTAAAGGAGAGAAACCATGAAGAACGCAAAGAAGATCGTACTTGCTGCACTTATGGTAGCAGCTATGGCATTCGCGCTCTGCGCATGCGGAAGCAAGAATGTTGAAGGAACCTATGTTGTTTATGAGGTTAACGGATCAGGTGTTGATGAAGCACTGGAGGGTGCTAAGGAAGCTGGCATGGAGCTGACAGCTGAGCAGCTTTGCTCTTTCAAGCTTTCCGGTGGCAATGTTACCGTTTCTCTGATGGGTATGGAGAAGACCGGAACTTATGAAGTAGACGGCACAACCCTGAAGATCACATTGGAAGGTCAGACTGCCAACGCAACCATCGAAGATGGCGTTATTACCTTCAACAACAATGGTCAGACCATGAAGTGCAAGAAGTGATCGAGTAACGAGCCAAGATCGGCGAAGAATAAAAATAGACATACCCTCATGCTTGCATGAAAGGGTATGTCTATTTTTTATTCGATAGCGATTCGGCGACAGACGAATCGCGTGTGCGCGAAGCGCACGACGCCGATCGAGTAATTGGTAAGCGACTACACAAACGAATCGCGTGTGCGCGAAGCGCACGACGCCGGCACCACAAAAAAAGGATCACCCCCGCAAGCTAGCTTGCGGGGGTGATCCTTTAAAACATGCATTGATCAATTATCCAAGCACTACAACAACCTTATGGGTTGCTCCGTCGCCCTTCACCGGAATTACATTTCCGTCTACGGCTACACCGTCCACGGTCATGCTCTTCACGCCCTTGCAGACATGATCCGGATTCTGAACCTCGATCTCGTAGGTGTCACCGCGGAACTGGCGGGTAGCCTTGAATCCGTCCCAAGCCGACGGGATGGAGGGATCTACGGAGAGACCGTTCCAATCCGGTGTGATACCCAGGATGTACTGGGAGATAGCTACGAAGTTCCATGCAGCGGTACCGGTCAGCCAGCTGTTCTTAGCCTCACCGCTTCTTCCTGCATCCTTACCTGCAATCATCTGAGCATATACATACGGCTCTGTTCTGTGCAGATCGGAGATATCCTCCAGGAATGCCGGAGCGATACGGCTGTACCAGTCATATGCCACATCGCCCTTGCCTGCGTAAGCGGCAGCAGCGATCATCCATGCGTTATTGTGGCAGAAGACGCCGGCGTTCTCCTTGTATCCTGCCGGATAAGTGGAGATCTCACCGTATTCGATAAAGTACTTGGTAAATGCAGGATTGTTCAGTACGAGACCGTACTTGCAGCCCAGACGCTCCTCAACGGCAGCGATCACCTTGTCAGCCCAGCCTTCTTCCTTACCGATATCGGACATGATACCGAAGCCCTGCGGCTCGATGAAGATCTTGCCTTCCTCGTTCTCCTTGGAACCAACCTTGCGTCCCAGGTCATCGTATGCACGGATGAACCAGTCGCCGTCCCAGCCGAACTCCTTGATCTTATCCTTCATCTTGTCGATCTCAGCCTGAGCCTTCTCAGCCTCAGCGGTATCGCCCTTGTACTTGCAAAGTGCTACATACTCCGGTCCTGCGTAGGTGAACAGGGTAGCTACGAAGATGGACTCAGCCACATCCGAGAATCCCTTGTCGCCGTACTTCGGAGAAGTGTAGGTCTGGAAGCTCTCGCCCGGAGTATCGGACCAGCAGGAGAGGTTCAGGCAGTCATTCCAGTCAGCACGCATGGACAGCGGCAGTCCGTGAGGACCGGTGCTGTTTGCTACCTTGTAGAAGGACTGATGGAGGTGGTGCATCATGGACTGAGCCAGAGACTCGTCGTTGCGATACGGAACCTGCTCGTCAAGGATGGTGTAATCACCGGTCTCCTTGATATAGGAAGCGGTGGACAGGATCATCCACAGCGGATCATCGGAGAAGTTACCGCCCAGCGCATCATTTCCCTTCTTGGTAAGGGGCTGATACTGATGGAAGCAACCGCCGTCTTCGAACTGGGTAGCTGCCAGATCCAGGATACGCTCGCGAGCGCGGTCCGGAATCTGATGTACGAAGCCCAGAAGGTCCTGGTTGGAATCACGGAAGCCCATACCACGGCCGATACCGGACTCGAAGTAGGAAGCGGAACGTGACATGTTGAAGGTAACCATACACTGATACTGGTTCCAGATGTTTACCATACGGTTTACCTTGTCATCCGGAGTATCTACGTTGTACTTGGAAAGGAGTGCGTCCCACATCTCCTTATTTGCAGCAAATGCAGCGTCAACCTTCTCTACGGTATCGAACTGCTTCATCATCTCATAAGCCTTGGACTTATTCATGGAGCCGTCAGCGTTCCACTTGTTGTCCTTGCCGTTCTCTACATAGCCCAGGATGAAGACATATGCCTTCTCCTCGCCCGGTGCCAGAGAGATCTTCAGGCTGTGGGAAGCGATGGGTGACCAGCCGTCAGCCTTGGAGTTGGAGGACTGATCATTTACAACTACGTCCGGACGGTCGAAACCGTTGTACAGTCCCAGGAAGGACTCGCGGTCGCAGTCATAGCCGTCGATATCTGCATTTACGGTGTAGAATGCGAAATGATCGCGGCGCTCTTTGTACTCGGTTTTGTGGAAGAGGGTAGAACCTTCAACCTCCATCTCACCGGTACTGAAGTTACGCTGGAAGTTGGTGGAATCATCCTCTGCATTCCAGAGGCACCACTCAAGGAAGGAGAACAGGGTGAAGCTCTTCGGAGAGGTTCCCTCGTTCTTCAGAACGACCTTCTGGATCTCACCGTTATAACCCTGCGGTACGAAGAAGGTAACTTCTGCCTTCAGCTCACGCTTCTTACCTGTGATCACGGTGTAACCCATACCATGACGGCACTGATAGAAGTCCAGTGTGGTCTTCACCGGAGACCAGCCCGGATTCCAGATCTCGCCCTCATCGTTGATGTAGAAGTAACGTCCTCCCACATCCACCGGAACGTTGTTGTAACGATA
>CACWHK010000044.1 GCA_902760755.1 uncultured Lachnospiraceae bacterium
ATGCTCTGTACCATCAAGAATGGGTTACTCGGTAAACTGATCAACACGATGGATTATTCATCACCGGTACTGACGGAAGTGCTGAAAACCGAACCGGTATTCTTTTCAGCCCGTGATAATAAGAAGCATATTGGAAAGGGTAGTAAATACATCGAAGTATTTGCCACATCGGTTCCTTCCCTTGCAGCAGCTCGCAGCAGCATATCGGAGGCTATGAGGGGAATCCTTAACAGCTCTGGTTTCAGCCTTACATGAGGATGTACGGCGTACAAGCTGAAAAGAATGCTTTGCCACTTAATACTGAACACAAAGTTTAGACATGGAAGGATGGAAAGATTCCGAAAAATAGTGTATACTGTTGTTTGGCATGTGAGTTAGAATAACGGTGACAGGAAGGAATCGGATCCGCATGAAGAAAGAAGAGCAGAAGAAGTTCAATCGGATGAACAGGACCAAGTTCAGTCTGGCGGGGCAGGTTCTGCTCTTTTCTTTGCTTGCAACCCTGATCACGGCAGTTATTTCAAATATTGTCCTGAACAGAAATGCATCCAGAAATGTCAACCTGGAACGACAGAACCGGGCGGCGGAGCTGACGGAGGATGTTGTGACCACCATCAAGGCATATCCCGCATATGAGTGGCTGATCGCTTACTGGTTCCAGCATAAGGATACGCTGGATGTAGAGTATCAGCTTACGGATGTTACCCGGGAGAAGGCAAAGAAACTGACGGAGAGGCATCCGGGACTGGTTCTGGACTATGTGACGACAGAGGAAGTGGAAGCCTTCTCCGAAGAGGATCAGAAGCTGTATGCAGAGGTGATACATAATCAACTGTTAGCTCTTCTGAATACGTTAAAGGAGATCTATGAGCCGTCCTATATCGCCATTATTCTGCTGGAACCCGATTATTCGAGAGGAACCTTCCTGCTCAGTGGTGCATCCAGTTCCCAGAAACGAGGAACGAATTTTGAGGATGCATACATCCTCGGTGTCCAGGCGGATGCCACAGAGGAACAAAGGAAAAGTCTGATGGAGGCCCAGGCCGGAAAAAACAGTCTTGCCGCATATGGTGACTATGTGGATGCATACGGTTATGTTCAGGACATTCTGGATGGCCGCCATATTATCGTAGACGTTACTTTTGATACTTCGGTCCTGAAGGAAGAGGCCCGTTCCCAGGTCATTAAAGGAATGGTCGTGTTCGTCATTCTTCAGGACGTACTGGCGATCGCGCTTTATATTCTGATCTTCTACTTTGTGGTTCGCCCCATCGGAGAGATTCAGAAGAATGTATGGATCTATCAGGAAGAAAAGAGCAGCAAGAAGGTACTCGCAAACCTGAAAAAGATTAAGATCAACAATGAGCTGGGAGCCCTTTCCGCGGATATTTCCGACATGGTGGTCTCCATCGACCAGTATGTATCGGAGATCCGGGATATTACGGCAGAGAAGGAAAAAATAGCAGCAGAGCTTTCCGTAGCTACGAAGATCCAGGCGGATATGCTGCCCAATAAATTCCCTGCATTTCCCGACCGGAAGGAATTTGACCTGTATGCAACCATGGATCCTGCCAAAGAGGTAGGAGGAGACTTTTATGACTTTTTCTTTGTGGATGAGGATCATCTCTGTCTCGTGATCGCTGATGTCTCCGGAAAGAGCGTACCGGCGGCCCTCTTCATGGTGAATTCCAAGACGCGGATCCAGAATCAGGCCATTCAGGGCAAGTCCGCAAGAGAGATTCTTGCTGTCGTAAATGATCAGCTGTGCGAAGGAAATGAGCTCGGATACTTCGTTACGGTGTGGATCGCCATAATAGATCTACGGACAGGGAAGGGCATTGTGTCAAATGCAGGTCATGAGCATCCGGTGGTCCGGCGGGCCGGAGGAACCTATGAAGCCGTGATCTATAATCATTCTCCTGCAGTGGGTGTTATGAACGGGATTCCCTTCCGGGAGCACGAGATCGAGCTTCATCCGGGAGACAGAATCTTCGTCTATACGGACGGTGTTCCGGAAGCTACCAATGAGCAGGATGAGCTCTTCGGCCTGGACAGACTGATCGAGTCCCTGAACTCCCACGGGGAGGACACGCTTCAGGAGCTTCTGCCGGATTTAAAGAAGGATATCGATCTCTTTGTGGGGAAGGCACCCCAGTTCGATGATATCACCATGCTGGGCTTTGAATACTACGGGCCGGCGGAGTGATCAGGAAAATGATGGATTAAAGGAACGATTGGAAGTATGGGCGAGAGCGCTGTAAGACGAAAAAGAATTCCTGAACTGGACTATATGAAGGGCCTCGGGATCCTTTCGATCTCAATCTATCATCTTGTATTTTTTGTAGAAAACAGTATACCGGACAAGATGGTCTGCTCCATAGGCTGGGGGTTTATCGGTATCTTTTTTGTTCTGTCCGGATATACCTGCAGACAGGAAGGAAGTGTGACGGAGACCTACCGGCGACGTCTCAGGCTGGTGATCCTTCCCTCCATTCTACTGGAGATAGTGCTTCTTATTCTGGGCGGGGTCTACTGTATGTTCGTTCATGACTATACCCTTACGGATGTACTGCATGATACGGCAGTAACCTTCCTTCGGCCGGAGATCACGACACATATCTCCGAAACCTGGGGAGAGGGAGGGAATCTTTTTAATACGCTTTCTCCGGTATGGTTCATCTGGACTATGGCCTGGACGGAGCTTCTCTTTCATCCGCTCCGAAAGTGGCTCGTGGGAAAGGGGGAGAAGGTCTGGATCCCGGTGCTGCTCTTCCTTATTGCAATTCAGATTCCCATGTACGTGTTCCTGGATCCGGCCCCCTGGGGGCTTACCATCGTACCTACATTTCTGATCTTCATGCTGATGGGTGCAAAGCTTCGGGAGTGGAAGGCCGTGGAGCGTCTTCAAAAAGTACCGGCGGTCCATGCGGTGTGGATCTCGGTGTTATTATTTGCGGCACATTTCGGGATCTGGTGTCTGAACGGTTCCGAATACTATTATGTCAGTGTCTACGGAAAAAACGGGGCGTGGGATGTGCTGACCGTGATCCTGCAGGTGATCCTTGTGACGCCTGCCATGTATTTTACGGCGCGGGGCCTGGGGCATCTTGGAGTCCTCGCTAAAGCGGTGGGATGGATCGGAAGACATTCTCTTACAATCCTGCTTATGCACTCGGCCTTCGGTATGGTGTACTGTGATCTCCTGGGGGTATACAGCCGGATGGGGCAGTACTGGTATCTGGAATGGTTCGGAATCCCTGTCACCTTCCGGATCGTTGCAGGATCGGTGCTGGTATGGATCCTTGCTATAGCCACCTGTGTCCCCATATGTTTTATGCTTGATGTGATAAACCGTAGAGTGGTTCAAAAAAAGACGCAATAAAATGTATCATAAAAAATACTTGCTTTTCCGAAAGTTTATGCTATACTTAAAAAGTTTTAAGTATTATCTTCTGGGTTTGACATCAACGAAAGATGATAGGATGCGTAAATAAATGAAGGAAAAAAGCAGCATAAAGAAAACACTTGTATTTCTTACGGCCCAGAGGAGGGCGCCGAAGTATACGATCATTCTACCGATCCTGATCTATGTGGCATTTTACCTGGGGATGGTAATCCTGGGACGTTCGGAGGGGTCGATCACGCTCATGGGAAGTCAGCTTCCCCTTTCCTCACTTACGGGCGTTTTTTCTGCCCTCGGCAATCTTTGCCTTGTGGTCATGGTGCTGAAGTATGATAAGCTTGGCTTCGTCATCTCCATGATCATTCTCTCGGTGCAGTATCCGATACTACTTATGATGATTCTTGTCCGGCACAACATGCAGGGTGTTCCGGGCTTTTTCACGAACACATTTACCATGATCATGATCATCATCATTTACCGCAGTCACAGGCGGATGGAGCGGGATCAGAAGCGGATGCGGGATCTGTTCGAGCAGACGGCTACAGCACTTGTAAATGCCATCGATGCCAAGGATACCTATACGAAGGGTCATTCCTCCCGCGTGGCGGAGTATTCCAGGAGACTTGCCGAGCTGAGTGGTAAGGACGAAAAAGAATGTGATGAGGTGTACTATACTGCACTGCTGCATGATGTCGGAAAGATCGGTGTCCCGAGTACCATCATCAACAAGGCGGGCAGGCTGACGAATGAAGAATATGAAACAGTAAAGCAGCATTCCGTGCTGGGCGCGCAGATCCTGGAAACCATCAGTGAATATCCCTATCTGGAAATCGGAGCGCATTACCATCATGAGCGCTACGACGGAAAGGGCTACCCCGAGGGACTGAAGGGTGAAGAGATTCCGGAAATCGCCAGGATTGTCGGCGTGGCAGATGCATATGATGCCATGACATCCAAACGAAGCTACCGTGATCCGATCCCTCAGGAGAAGGTTCGTGAGGAAATCGTCAAGGGAACCGGAACCCAGTTTGACCCGGCGTATGCAAGACTTATGCTGCACCTGATCGACGTGGATACGGAGTATGAGATGCAGGAGCGGGCTCAGGTGGAAAAGGCGGAACGAAGGAAGGAGCTGACCATCGGGGAATACCGGAGTGCTTATTCCTCCGGAATCCTGATCGACGCCTTCGAGGCCACCCTGCGGCTGGCTGTGAACTCCGATGATGAAGCAGCGGGGATCGCTCCGGTACCCTCCATGGTTTTGTTTGATGCCATGGACGGGATCGTTCATACAGACGAACGAAAGAAGAGTGAACTTGCGTACTTTGAGTACGGAGAGCTCTGGTTCGATGGCCGAAGTAACACCGAAGGTGCCAGAAAGATCGAAGTAAAGACGAAAGAGACCGGCGCTGCGGATGTGAAGCGAAGCGGCGAGTATAAGATCGAGGCCGTCCGCGTCCGGGATCATGCAAGGATCCGGATCAGCGGGAAGGAGTGGACCCGGGAGGCAGTGATCGCGCTTCCGGACAACTCCAGATTCCTGTATATCGCTTTTACGGGCGAGCACTGCAGATTCAGTGATCTTCATTCCGAGAAGTCGGAGCAGGAGAGCTCTTCGGAGTCCATCCCGCGGATCGCGGAGGAGATCAGCTTCATCAAGGGACCGGCGGGGGATGTGCCGAATGTGCAGATCGACGGCTTCCGGACGGATGCATCCCGGGGAATCCGGATTCATGACGGCCTTCGGATCGCATTTCATGCCATGAGCCTTCCCGTGGCCAGGCTGGTATGGCACTGTCCGTTCGTGGATATCTTTACCTCGGATGACGGAATCGTGGAGGGAGAGAACTACAGAGATCTGGCCCTGGCCCGGCTGGACGGGGAGTGCTGGGAGTATGATCCGAGCTGCTTTGTGAAGGAACGTGTGGTCGAGCATAAGGACTTCTCGGGCTGGGAAGCATGGATGGAGTTTAATCATAAGGGCTATGATGTGGTGGTGACCTTCCGGTTTGATCATAATGAGGTGACCATCATTACCGAGAACTGCGGAATCTCCATAAGAGATGTGGTGCAGCTGGATGCCGGTGTACGGTCGGTTTTCGCAGCCATCACCGGAGATGAGGTGGCGATCACCAACATCCGGGTACTGAAGGATGCGAAATAAAGACGAAGCAACAAAGAACGTGCAAACATAAAAAGATCGGTGCGTGCGACATTTAAATGCCGTACGCACCGATCTTTTTCATGTTAAAGCACGAATGATTTACTTTCCTTCGCGCTCCTGATCCAGCATGGCACGTACCTTCATCGGAAGTCCGAAGAGGTTGATGAAGCCGGTTGCATCCTTGTGATCATAGAGATCACCGGTGGTGAAGCTTGCGATGGACTCAGAGTAGAGGGTGTACGGTGAGGTGGTTCCGGCCTTGATGATGTTGCCCTTGTAGAGCTGGAACTTCACGGTACCGGTTACACGCTCGTCGGTCTTCTCTACGAATGCCTGCAGGGACTCACGCAGCGGGCAGAACCATTTTCCTTCGTATACCAGGTCTGCGAACTTGATGCCGATATGACGCTTGAAATCCAGTGTGTCACGATCCAGCACCAGCTCCTCCAGCTGCTTATGTGCCTCCATGAGGATGGTTCCGCCGGGAGTCTCATAGACGCCGCGGGACTTCATGCCAACCACACGGTTCTCTACGATGTCGATGATACCGACGCCGTGCTTTCCGCCGAGACGGTTCAGCTCACGGATGATGTCGGAAACCTTCATCTCCTTGCCGTTTACGGACTTCGGAACGCCTGCTTCGAAGGTCATCTCCACATACTCGCCTTCCTCCGGTGCATCCTGCGGGGATACGCCGAGAACGAGCAGGTCCTTATAGTTCGGCTCGTTGGCCGGAGACTCCAGCTCCAGACCCTCATGGCTGATGTGCCAGATGTTGCGGTCACGGCTATAGCTGTGCTTTGCATCGAAGGGAAGATCGATACCCTTGCTCTGGCAGTAAGCGATCTCTGCCTCGCGGGAATCAAAGGTCCACTTGGGATCTCTCCAGCATGCAATGATCTTGATGTCCGGAGCAAGTGCCTTGATGGACAGCTCGAAACGCAGCTGATCATTTCCCTTACCGGTTGCGCCGTGGCAGATGGCAACAGCGCCTTCCTTGCGGGCAACCTCCACCAGCTTCTTGGCGATCAGCGGACGGGCGAAGGAAGTACCCAGGAGGTACTTGTTCTCATAAACCGCATCAGCCTTTACTGTGGGTACGATATACTCATCACAGAACTCATCTACAACATCCAGGATGTACAGCTTCTCGGCACCGGAGTACTTTGCACGCTCCTCCAGACCGTCCAGCTCGGACTCCTGTCCAACATCTACACAGGCGCAGATGACTTCATAATCATAATTTTCCTTCAGCCACGGAATGATCGCGGTTGTATCCAGCCCGCCGGAATAGGCAAGCACTACCTTTTCTTTTGCCATAACTTTGGCCTCCTGATCTAAGATTCTGATGCCGCAAATAGAGCAGCACATACATATTATAATAAATCAGAAGAATAAGCAAGGAGTTTTTTTATGGAAGAAATGCATAAAAATGCAATAATATGCATAATATACACTGAATATTGCATAAAATGCAAAAATGTTTCATAAAAATAAAAAACTGCTTGCCATTTCCGAAAGGGCGATATATAATCCATATATTGCATGTCCATATAAAGAAGAAGGGAAACATCATGGAGAATAAGAAGATCAAGGTCGGAATCATCGGTGCAACCGGATATGCCGGACAGGAACTGGCACGGCTGCTGTATACGCATCCCTACACGGAGGTAATCTGGTATGGGTCACGAAGCTATGTGAACACCCCGTATAGCTCTGTGTATGGAAATATGCGAGCATTTGCGGACGCTGACTGCCGCGATGACGATATCGCCGAGCTGGCTGAGGAGGCCGATGTGATCTTCACGGCGACACCTCAGGGATACCTGGCAGGTGTGCTGACCGAGGACATTCTGTCCAAGGCTAAGGTGATCGACCTTTCGGCGGATTTCCGTCTGAAGGACGTATCGGTTTATGAGAAATGGTATAAGATCGAGCATAAGAGTCCGGAGTTTCTTCCGGAGGCGGTTTACGGCCTCTGCGAGGTGAACCGGGAGGACATTAAAAAGGCAAGACTGCTTGCGAATCCGGGATGCTTTACGACCTGTTCCATCGAATCCCTGTATCCGCTGGTGAAGGAGCATGCCATCGACGTGGATACCATCATCGTGGATGCAAAGTCCGGAACCTCCGGAGCCGGCCGCGGAGCCAAGGTTCAGAACCTGTTCTGTGAGGTGAACGAGAGCATTAAGGCTTACGGTGTTGCAAATCACCGTCATACGCCGGAGATCGAAGAGCAGCTGGGCTATGCCTACCATGCAGGAGATGCAGAGGCGCTGGCACAGCCGGGCGGATCTCCCATCCTGATCAACTTTACACCCCATCTGGTTCCCATGAACCGGGGTATCCTGGCCACCTGCTATGCAAAGCTGGCTGAGGGCGTGGATGCGGCTAAGGTTACGGAGATCTATCAGAGCTATTACGGCAAGGAGCCGTTCATCCGTCTTCTGGGTGAGGGCGGAGCCCCGGAAACCCGCTGGGTTGAGGGCAGCAACTTCCTGGATATCGGATTCGTTGTGGACCCGCGGACCAACCGGATCATCGTGATGGGTGCGCTGGACAATATGGTAAAGGGTGCTGCCGGTCAGGCAGTTCAGAATATGAATCTGATGTTCGGATTTGAGGAGACGGAAGGACTTCTGTTCCCGCCCATCTTCCCGTAATATAAGATCCTTCCCTACGTTCAGGATGACACAAGCCTGTCATTCTGAGCAAAGCGAAGAATCCCAAAAGTGAGAAAAGTAAAGGGATTCTTCGTCGCGTTGCTCCTCAGAATGACAAAGAAATAGGAGATGATAATATGGTGAAAATCATTGATGGCGGTATCACCGCACCCAAAGGATTTCTGGCAGCCGGCCTCCGGGCAGGCATCAAGGCCGGAAAAACAAATAAAGATATGGCAATGATCTATTCCGAGGTACCTGCAACGGTAGCCGGTACATTTACACGGAATAAGGTAACGGCAGCGCCGGTTCAGTGGGACCGGAAGGTTGTTGCCGAGCAGGAAACGGCACAGGCCGTAGTTGTAAATACCGGAGTTGCAAATGCTGCAACCGGAGCCGAGGGACTGAAGAATTCCGAGCTTACCGCAGAGGAGGCTGGGAAGGTCTTAAAGCTTCCGAAGGAACAGGTTCTTGTGGCATCCACCGGCGTGATCGGCTTCCAGCTTCCCATGGACGTGATCCTGGGCGGTGTGGCTAAGCTGGCACCGGCACTGGCCCACAGTCGTCAGGCTGCGCTGGATGCGGCAGAAGCGATCCTCACCACAGATACCCACAAGAAGGAGATTGCAGTGGAGTTTACCGTGGACGGGGTAACCTGTACCATGGCAGGTATGAGCAAGGGCTCCGGCATGATCCACCCGAACATGGGCACCATGCTCTGCTTTATCGCAACGGATGCTGCCATCGACAAGGCACTGCTGCAGGAGAAGCTCCGCGGCGTTGTGGATGAGACCTATAATATGGTTTCCGTGGATGGGGATACCTCCACAAATGATACGGTTCTCGTGCTGGCCAACGGCATGGCAGGAGCACCGAAGATCGAGGCAGAGGGTGAGGCACTGGACAGCTTCGTGGCAGCCCTAACCGAGATCTGCACCTATCTGGCAAAGCAGACGGCACAGGACGGCGAGGGTGCAACCAGACTCTTCACCGCGCATGTGACCGGAGCGCCGGACCGTGAGACGGCCCGGACACTGGCAAAGTCCATCATCACCTCAAACCTGACGAAGGCTGCGATCTTCGGACAGGATGCAAATATGGGACGTCTTCTTTGTGCCATGGGTTATTCCGGAGCAGAGTATGATCCGTCTCTGGTAGATGTGACCATGGTAAGTAAGGCCGGCTCCATTCAGCTGGTAAAGGGCGGGGCTATGCCGACATTTTCGGAGGAAGAGGCATTAAAGATCCTGGAACCGGAGGAGATCACGGCAGAGGTGGAGCTGCACCAGGGCGAGGTGGAAGCAACCGCCTGGGGCTGTGACCTTACCTATGATTACGTAAAGATCAACGCGGATTATCGGTCGTAAGATCCTTCGGCCCGCGAGGCAAGCGCCTGCGGTGCGTAGCCTACGTGGCTTCAGGACGACAATGGTATGTCATTCTGAGCAAAGCGAAGAATCCCGCTATTCATGCGGAAAAGAGAGGAATTAATCATGAAGAATAACGATCAAATCGATGCTGTTATCGCCAAGGCCCAGACCCTGATCGAGGCCCTGCCCTATATCAAGCGCTTCAACGGCTGCAAGATTGTTGTCAAGTACGGCGGAAGCGCCATGCTGGATGAGAATCTGAAGTACCATGTCATTCAGGACGTGGCGCTGCTGAAGCTTGTAGGCATGAAGCCCATCATCGTACACGGTGGCGGGAAGGAGATCAGCAAGTATCTGACAAGACTGGGGATCGAGTCCCAGTTCATCAACGGTCTTCGTGTGACGGATGAGCAGACTCTGGACGTTGCCGAGATGGTGCTTTCCAAGGTAAATAAGAGTCTGGTTACCCTGATGTCCGAGGTTGGTCTTCGGGCCATCGGTATCAGCGGTAAGGATGCGGACCTCCTGCAGGTGAAGAAGAAATACGCAGGGGATAAGGATATCGGATATGTGGGGGAGGTTGTAAAGACCGACTCCGCACTGCTGGACACCCTGATCGACAATGATTTCATCCCGGTTATCGCGCCCATCGGTGTGGGTATCGAGGATCATCACGGATATAACATCAACGCCGATGACTGCGCATGCGCGGTTGCAACTGCAATCCACGCAGAGAAGCTGGCGTTCCTGACCGATATCGAGGGCGTCTTCACGGATCCCATGGATAAGAAGACACTGATCTCCGAGATGGATATCCACGAGGCAGAGCAGCTGATCAACACCGGCGTGGTCGGCGGAGGTATGCTTCCGAAGCTGCAGAACTGTATTGAAGCCATGAAGAAGGGCGTATCCCGCGTCCATATCCTGGACGGACGTCTGGAGCACTGCCTGCTTCTGGAGTTCTTCACCGAGAAGGGTATCGGAACCGCAATCCTGAAAGAGGCACTGTTTTAAATGATACAGACGTTGAAAAAACTTATCCTGAAATATCAGGAGCTGATCCGGTACGTGATCGTCGGCGGTATCACCACAGCGGTGAATCTCGGGATGTATCTGCTGCTGACATCCACATTTCTCGACCCGGAGAACGGCTGGCAGCTGCAGGCTGCTAATGTGATCTCCTGGATCGCAGCGGTGACCGTAGCCTATATCCTGAACCGGAATGTCGTCTTTAAGAGCAAGAACAACGTTGTCTGGGAGATGGCGCAGTTCTATGCGGCACGCCTGGCAACCCTGGGGCTGGAGATGGGTATGACCTGGCTCTTCGTTACTGTGCTGGGCTGGAATGACCGTGTTGTCAAGCTGATGGTCCAGTTCGTTCTTGTGATCAGCAATTACCTGCTCAGTAAGCTTGT
Organism: uncultured Lachnospiraceae bacterium; assembly: GCA_902760755.1. Lineage (GTDB taxonomy): Bacteria > Bacillota > Clostridia > Lachnospirales > Lachnospiraceae > Eubacterium_Q. The sequence goes on from CACWHK010000044.1 coordinate 11,016, forward strand.
GATCTTCCGTGACCGGAAAAAGCCGGCGGAGGAAGAAGAGGAACAGCAGGAGCAGGAGGAAAGCGCATAAAGAAGGGGGCTTTCCCATAAAAATGCACCGTGAAATCGGTGCATTTTTAGGTTGAAACTTTATGAAAGATTCGTTACAATATTGTTACGTGTGATATGCGGAGAATCATGCTTCGACGGAACAGACGAAGCGGTCACATGAGAGGAAATAAGATAAGACGGTTTTGGACGGCAGCAATCATGGTGCTGTTCTTTTGTAGTCTGTCGGGCTGTAACGATTCGGGCGTTCAGATACGGACGTACGTGACGGAGGACGGCGGGACAGGCAAGGAGAGCGAAGAGGCTTCGGAAGAATCCTCCACTGACTCCGGGCTCCTTAAGACGGAGAAGACGGAGGCAGCTGCAGCGGTTGTCCATGTGTGCGGAGCGGTGGAAGCGCCGGGGGTGTATACCCTTCCGGAGGGAAGCCGTGTCGCGGATGCGGTGAAGGCTGCCGGAGGCGTAAGAACTGATGCGGCCGAGGCTGCGGTGAATCTGGCAAGAGAGATCACGGACGGAGAGCAGATCTATATCCCGACCATAGAAGAATGGGAAGACGGACAGGCGTCCGGCTCCGATGCTTCGGCAAAGCAGGGTGCTTCCGGTTCGGATGGAAAAGTGGATATCAATCATGCGGATGCCGGACAGCTGACCACCCTTCCGGGGATCGGGGCGACACGGGCTGCGGATATCATAGCCTACCGGGATGCACACGGAAGCTTCGGAAAGATCGAGGACCTGATGAAGGTCCCTGGGATCAAGGAAGGAACCTATCAGAAACTGAAAGATCATATATGCGTGAACTGACTTAGAACCAACCGGGGGACGGGAGAGTAAGAATGAAAAAAGCGCTGGTAGTTGATGACGAAAAGTTAATCGTGAAGGGCCTGAAGTTCAGCCTGGAGCAGGATGACATGGAAGTGGATATGGCGTATGACGGAGAGACGGCTGTGGAGATGGCCCGGACGAAGGCATATGACATCATCCTTCTGGACATCATGCTTCCAAAGCTGAGCGGTCTTGAGGTTTGTCAGATGATCCGGGAGTTCTCGGATGTGCCGATCATCATGCTGACGGCGAAGGGGGAGGATATGGATAAGATCCTCGGCCTGGAGTACGGCGCAGATGATTATATCACCAAGCCCTTCAACATCCTTGAAGTAAAAGCAAGGATCAAGGCCATCCTCCGCAGGAATCTTCGGAATGATTCCGGAAAGACGGAGAAGAGCAGCGTGATCGAGAAGAAGAGCCTTCGGATCGAAACAGATTCCCGTCGCGTATTTATCCGGGATCAGGAAGTGAATCTTACGGCCAAGGAATTCGAGCTGGTTCTCCTTCTGGTTTCCAACCCCAACAAGGTGTATTCCAGAGATGAACTGCTGAAGACGATCTGGGGACCGGGATATCCCGGAGATGCACGGACCGTGGATGTCCATGTAAGAAGACTCAGAGAGAAGATCGAAAGCCATCCGGCGGATCCGGAGTTTATTCATACGAAATGGGGCGTCGGATATTTCTTCCAGGAATAATGATTATATGCCTCTCGACTTATGGTCGGGAGGCATTTTAAAAGATACGGAGAAGGTTTATGACGGGGGCAGAGGAGATTAACAGACTGAAGGATCGTATCCTTCGAAGCAGACGGCAGGAGCATATGGAGATCCCTGCCTTCGTTTCGGGTGCGGTTGCAGTCGAAAAGGATAAGATCCGCGGACGCCAGGTCTACCGTCTGATCCCGGAGCGTGCGACGGGAAATATCTTCTATCTCTATCACAGTGATTATGTTCGTGACATAACAAGGAAGCAGTGGGAGTTTATCCTTCAGCTTTGCACCATGACACGGATGGCGGTTACGGTACCGCTGTATCCCCTGGCACCGGAGCAGGACTGTGAGGAAGTGTTCGATCATCTGATCCCTGCCTATCAGAGCTTCTGTAAGCATAGAGAGAAAGGCCCGCTCATCATGATCGGTGCAGGCAACGGAGGAGGCTTTGTGGTCTCCCTGATGCTGCAGATCTGGAAGGAGGGGCTGGCGGATCCGGATAAGGTGGTTCTTCTTTCTCCCATCATGGATGCGGAGTTCTTCGATCAGAAGATGGAAGAGAAGGTGATCCGAACCATGGGGAAGGAACGGTTCGATCTGCGGAAGGAATTCCTGGACCGCTACTGGGTGAAAAACTACGCCGGAAGGATGGAGTATACGGCACCCATTTACGAGGATCTGCATGATATCTGCAAGGATATTCTGGTTGCCTCCGGTTCGAAGGATCCCTTCAGCGAGTATGCGCGGGAGTTTTCTTCCAGGGTGCAGGATACAGGAAATCCTTTAAAATTTTTTGAGTATCGTGAGGCCGGAAGTGATTTCTATCTCCACGGAAGCCGGAAGGACACGAAGCATCTCATGCGGATGCTGCATGATTTCCTCCTGGATTCCGAGGATGCGATCCTGTACCAGTACATGGAAGAGGTGCGCCAGAGGGCCGAGTGGTCCAAGTGGTTCCCCGAGATCTTCACGGATGAGCGTGCGACGCGGTATGTCTCCGGACATCCGATGCGTGCGACGAAGGAAGGAAAAGCAAAGAATATATACAGCCTGATGGGGGCTGCGGTGCAACGTTCCTATGATGAGGCGGTATCGCTCTTCCTGAAGGAGTATCCCAACGGGACGGTAGTCTATATCGGCTGCAGCATGGATACCATGCTGGAACGGGTGGATAACGGCCGTGTCCTGTGGTATAATCTCGATAGTCCGGGACGGATTGCGGTCCGTACCATGTACACCGGTCTCGGCGGACGCGAGAAGCGGATCGAGCGTTCGGTCCATGATGACAGCTGGGTATCCGAGCTGGTGTGTGAGAAGGATCGGGGACTGCTCTTTGTGGTTAAGGATATCTTCTCCTACATGAAGTGGAAGGAGATGAAGAGCTTTCTGGATCTTCTCTACCGGAACTTCCAGGGCTGCAATGTGCTCTTCGACGTTCCGACCCCGCGGGCAAACCTCATGTACAACATGAAGGGACGGAGCCGCGGCGCGGAGTACCGGAGACGTCGGCTTGCCATGCGGGACCCCCGGCGGGAGATCGAGAGTATGAGTCCCATTTACGCCGTGATCACGGTGCGGTCGGTTCTGGAGAATGTGAAGATGAAAAGAGACTGGAAGTTCGGACTGAAGTGGTCCTTCTGGTCGAACCGGAACCGGGAGGCCTGGAAGATCGTACATATCCGGCTGGGCTTTGAGAAGTACAGGACCTTCGATGAACTGGGGTCCGGCTTCCGGAAGAGCAGTTAATCAGCAAATAAGCACGGAGTTTTACGATGTGCTGAATATAACAAGGGAGACAAAAAAGTGGAAAAGAAGATCATGCTTGGAAATGAAGCGATTGCCAGAGGTGCCTGGGAAGCAGGCGTTAAGGTGTCCTCCGCATACCCGGGAACCCCGAGTACCGAGGTCAGCGAGAATCTGGTAAAGTATGAGGGCGTATACGCAGAGTGGGCCCCGAATGAGAAGGTGGCAGCCGAGGTTGCCATGGGTGCTTCCATCGTCGGAACCCGTGCCATGTGCGCCATGAAATGTGTGGGACTGAATGTTGCATCCGATCCGCTCTACACCGCATCCTATATCGGAGCACTGGGCGGACTGGTGTATATCGTGGCAGATGACCCGGGTCTTTACAGCTCACAGAATGAGCAGGACACCCGGATGATCGGACGCTCGGCTCACGTGCCCGTGATCGAGCCCTCCGACAGTGAGGAGGCCCGTGTCTTCACAAAGCGCGCCTTTGAGATCTCCGAGAAATATGACACTCCAGTGATCCTTCGCACCACAACCCGTCTGGCACATTCCCAGGGTGTGGTCAATCTGGAGGAGCGGATCGTTCCCGAGGATAAGGAATACGTTCGTAATCCTGCGAAGAATATCATGATGCCGGGTATGGCTAAGGGACGTCACATTTACGTAGAGCAGAGAGAGAAGCAGCTGGCGGAGGATGCCTGCACCATCGATCTCAACAAGGTGACCTATGATGATACGAAGATCGGTGTCATCACCAGCGGTATCCCCTATCAGTATGTGAAGGAGGTTCTGCCCCATGCCAGCGTGCTGAAACTTGGTATCGTGCATCCCCTTCCGAAGAAGCTGATCGAAGAGTTCGCTTCCAAGGTGGAGCGCCTGGTGATCGTTGAGGAGTTGGAGCCCGTCATCGAGGAGCAGGTACGCTCCTGGGGGATCGCATGTGAGGGTAAGGAACTCTTCACCCTGCAGGGCGAGTACAGCGCAAATATGCTGCGTGAGAAGCTGCTGGGTGAGACCGTGGAGATCGAGCCTGCTGCACAGGTTCCGAACCGTCCGCCGATCCTCTGTCCGGGATGCCCGCACCGCAGCACCTACTCCGTGCTGAAGAAGCTGGGCCTGCATGCTTCCGGCGATATCGGATGCTACACTCTGGGTGCCGTTGCTCCGCTGAACGTGGTAGATACCACTCTCTGCATGGGCGGAAGTATCTCCATGCTGCACGGTATCGAGAAGGCCAAGGGCAAGGATTATACAAAGAAATGGGTTGCCGTGATCGGTGATTCCACATTTTTACATACCGGCGTGAATTCGCTGATGAACATGGTTTA
>CACWHK010000045.1 GCA_902760755.1 uncultured Lachnospiraceae bacterium
TACGGCTTTCTATATCCCCGCATTTGTTTCCCCCTTTCAAGTCCTATAGACTAACACTTGTTTTGCCCAAACCAATTATGACACAGCCTAACTATCATTTCAACGACATTCTTAGGGGGTTTCAAATGACCTGAAAAAAACTGACCGAAACCCCGGAAAGTTCGGTCAGTGTGAAATGGACTGAATTTATTTTACCTTAGTAGAACACGTGGGTTCCGATGATGGTGTAGTCACCGATGGCATCCAGATCCGCAACCCAGGTTGCACGGAAGTACAGGCACCCTCCGATGTTGTTATTTCCCTCCAGTGCCTCACGTGCTGCCTTAAGACAGGACTCGGAACCGCCGGTCTTCAGTGCCCAGGAGAAGGATGACAGCTGGCAGCCCGTAAACTGATAGGGTGCATAGATGACGTCCTCCAGCGTGGAGCCGTACTTGCCGGAACGAAGACGGTTCAGGACTACATTTGCAACGGCCAGCTGACCCTCGTAGGGCTCAACTCCTGCCTCGCAGTAGGTGATGGCTGCCAGCAGATAAAGATCTGCCTTCATAGCCTCTTCCTTCTTCTCTTCTTCCTTTCGGATCTGCTCTTCCTTCCAGCCGGTTACTGCACTGATCTCCTCCATGGAGAATGCGGTAACGGACTCTTCGGTAATATCAACATAGTCTGCAGATACATACCCGTAGGTTCCGTCTGCCAGACATACATAGTACCATCCGTCCTTCTTTTCCTCAACGAGTGCTCTCGTTCCCTTCGGGGAGATATATACAAGCTCCGCATCCGTAGATGCAGAGGTCCGAATGCACACATTCACGCCTGTGGTGGTTGCATAGGTGCCGATGGTCTCTTCCTCTCGAATGGAAGCAGCCTCTCCGGTCACCAGATAGGTGGAAACCACATATCCGGTCACATCCCCGGACCGGATCTTCGTCCAGGAACCACTCTGCTCCAGAACCTCACCGGTGGCACCCTTGGGAAGACGTCCCACGATCTCGCCGCCGGTTGCAGCCGTAGCACGAACATTTACGTCCTCCTCCGTGCAAAGGAAGCCGCTGTAATTATCCTTGCGGGTATTTGCCAGAAGGCTTACATCCTTTGCAGTCAGGTCAACCGACTTTTCGTCGTTGATCACCTGCTCCAGCTCTTCCCTGGAAATGGTATCGATCATGCTGGGAGATTCCAGTGTCAGCTTTGCATCCAGCACATCTCCTGCTGTCTGATCCTGCTGCACCACCTCCACGATCTCTTCTTCCCCGGCCTTTTCTTCCTTCATGGAGGAAAGGAGACCGAAGCCAATCGCACCGATCGCCACGACGGTCAGAAGGATCATCACGATCAGAGCATTCCGTACAAAGTAACGCCCCGAGAAGACATATCGCTTCAGGTTAAATTTCATCCGATTCAGTTTGTACTCTGTCTTTTTGCTCATAACCTAAAAACTCTATCATTAACCCAATGTTACATATTTGTTACAGACGTATCCTATCATGCACCCCGAACCATGTCAATAGATGGTTTGCCAATCATTTTAAAATCAAACCACCCCGTTTTGTATAATATATACAAAAAACGAGTGAAAAAACCGCTTTCCACCCGTTTCTCGTTATGTAAATCGACTATGTTATGTCAATTGAAAAATAATATGTCAACCGTTTCTCACTATTATGTCAACCACTTTTCGTCATTTATGTAAACCGCGTCTGATAGTTATGTAAACGAATTTCCGTTATGTCAACCTGCAAATTCACGTTATGTTATCCGAAACTGTTAACTTTATTACTATTTTATTACGACACACTTCGACACACTTTACTCCTCCGGAAGCTCCTCCGTGGTAGTCTCCTCCGTAGTGGCTTCCTCCGTGGTCACCTCTTCCGTCGGAGTCTCGCCCTTCTCATCGATATACTTAAAGTAGGCATCGATCCCGTTGGCGATCCCCTCTGCCAGCTTCTCCTGATACTCTTCCCTGGCCAGATGCTGATCCTCATCCCCATTGGAAAGGAAGCCCAGCTGGATCGTGGCAGCCGGTCGTTTCGCGTGGTTCAGGAAGACGGTCTTATCCGTCTGGTAGACGCCAAGACGTGTGGCGCCGGTGGCAAGACAGGTATCCGTAAGAAGCATGTTGGCCAGATAGAAGCTGTCCTGATACATGTCCTTGGTGGAGGGATTCGTTGCGGAGGCGATGAGACTGAACACACCCTTGGATTCCGCGTTTGAGGATGCACTTGCGGTAAGCCGCACCAGGATCTCGGCGTCACTCCGGTTTCCCATCAGTGCACGTTCTGCATTGCTGATATTCACAGTATCCGCCGTTCTGGAAAGGACTACCGTATAGCCCTTTTGCTCCAGCTCCTTCTGCAGCTTCTTTGCCACCGAAAGGGTCAGCTCATATTCGAAGAGACCGGAGCTTACTCCGACAGATGCTCTTCCCATCTTCGCCTTGCTGTTTTCCGATTCCGGATCATCCTCCGGGAACAGGCCTTCCTTTTCCGCATTTGCGTTGATCTGCTTTGCAGGGTCGATAAAGACGATATGCTGATTCTCCGCGGTCTTATGCTCCGTAATCCACTCTATGGTGGTTTCCTTTACATTTGCGCTCTTTACATAGAGGGTCGTATCATTCAGGCGGATCCTGGTCCAGGGGCCCTTCACTCCGGTTCTGGAAAGGTCCACGCCCTTCTTCAGATTCCCGTACACCTCGGCTTCTTCCTCCGGCATGCGGTAGATCTTCGTATCATCCTTCGTGGTTTCGATATAATCCTTCTTTGCCTCAAATCCGGCGGAAATATCCTCCGGCTCCTCCGTGGTTACTGTTTCCTTCTTCCCACAGGCCGTAACAAAAAGGACCAGAAAGCTAAGGAGCAGCACACAGAACAGCCTTCTTTTATTCAGTTTCATTCCGGTGCCTCCTTTCCGATTTCCGATCCCCGATTCCGATCAGAGCAGCAGCATGGCATCTCCGAAGGAGAAAAAGCGATACCGCTCCTCCACCGCGGTTTCATATGCCCGGAGCACATGCTCCCGGTCATAAAATGCAGAAACCAGCATGATCAGCGTCGACTGGGGCAGATGAAAATTCGTGATCAGCGAATCCACTACCCGGAACCGATAGCCGGGATAGAGGAAAATGTCGGTCCATCCGCTGCAGGCCCGAAGGGGCATAAAGCCTTCCTCCCCGGTTTCCGCCCAGGTCACATGCTCCGCAGTACCCTCTTCTCCTGCCGCTTTCGCCGCCTGTACATTTGCTACGGTTTCGAGAGTTCTCGTGCTGGTGGTCCCCACCGAGATTACCCGCTTTCCCTCGGCTTTCGTCCGGTTGATCAGCTCAGCAGCCTCCTCGGACAGCTCATAGTATTCGCTGTGCATATGATGCTCTTCGATGGTATCCACCTTCACGGGCCGGAAGGTCCCGAGGCCCACATGCAGGGTAAGTCTTGCGATCCGTACACCCTTTTCCTCCAGGGAAGCAAGAAGCTCCGGAGTAAAATGCAGTCCCGCCGTCGGTGCAGCTGCCGAGCCCTCATGGGTTGCATACACCGTCTGATACCGGTCCTTATCCTGTAATTTATGGGTGATATACGGCGGAAGGGGCATCTCCCCGAGACGGTCCAGAAGCTCCTCCCAGATCCCTTCATAGGTAAAACGAACCAGCCGGTTGCCGTCCTCCAGCACCTTCTCGATGGTTCCGGTTAAAAGACCATCTCCGAAGGAAACCACAGCCCCCGGCCGAAGCTTCTTGCCGGGACGGACCAGAGCCTCCCAGACGTTGTCCCCGTGATTCCGGAGCAGCAGCACCTCCACTGCCGCACCTGTATCCGGTTTCACGCCAAGAAGACGCGCAGGGATTACCTTCGTGTCATTGATCACCAGGCAGTCTCCGGGGTTTAGGTACTCCCCGATATCCCGGAAATGCCGGTGTGTTATGGTATTCTTCTTTCTGTCAAGGACCATGAGCCGCGAATCGCTGCGCCGCTCCAGAGGATCCTGGGCAATCAGCTCCTCGGGGAGCTCATAGTCAAAGTCGGATACTTTCATATTCTCTCATTTCATGGAATCCTTCGCACTGGACGATCAGGATGATATAGAGATCCTTCGCACTGCGTGCTCAGGATGACATGAAGATGTCATTCTGAGTGCGAAGCACGAAGAATCTTTTAATTACGCTCTCAGGGTAATCCCCTTCTCACCGAGTGCTGCCAGCATCTTGTCGATCTTCTCATTTACTTCCGCATCTGCAAGGGTACGATCCTTTGCACGGAACATCAGGCTGTAGGCCAGAGACTTCTTGCCCTCGCCCAGCTGCTCACCCTCGTATACATCAAAGAGGGTTACGGACTCCAGGATCTCACCGCCGTTCTTCTTCAGAAGCTTCTCGATATCACCTGCAAGAACCGACTTATCCGCTACCAGTGCAAGGTCGCGGGATGCACCCGGGAACTTGGCAACGCCAACGTACTTGATATCAAATCTGGAAAGCATGGTCACGGTCTGCATATCCAGAACCGCAACATAGCTGTCTCCCTTCATGTCGAAGTTCTCAACTGTCTCCGGATGTACCTGTCCCAGGAATCCGATCTCCAGCTTCCCCTTCACGATCTTCGCCTGACGACCCGGATGCAGATACGGATACTCACTTGTGGGAACGTAGTCCACTTCCTTACCGAAGGAAAGATGATCAAACAGCTCCTCCAGAACGCCCTTCAGGGTGTAGAAGTCACCGTCACCGTACATACCCAGAGTCAGCATCGGCTTCTCATCCGGAAGCTCCGTCAGCGGAAGTGCCTTCGGGATATACACATTTCCGACCTCATAGAGACGGACATTCTTGTTCCGACGATTGTAGTTGGTTGCCAGAGAGGTCAGCATACCGGCCAGCGGTGTGGTCCGCATGATACTGAAGTCCTCACCCAGAGGATTGCTGATCTCGATGGCCGAGCGAAGCGGATGATCCGCCGGAAGCAGCAGCTTATCGAATACCTTCGGGCTCTCGAAGGAGTAATTCATGGTACCGGAGAAGCCGTTTGCCTCCACCAGGGTACGTGCGATTCCCTGAATCTGACGATTGTAGGGGATACCGCCGATACCCGCATTGACCGTGGTCAGTGTGGACGGGATCTTATCATAGCCGTAGAAACGAGCCACCTCCTCTGCCAGATCTGCCATGCAGCGAAGATCCTGACGCCAGGTGGGGATGGTCAGCATTTCCGTCTCCTTGTTGTAGGTAAGGCCCAGAGCCTCAAAGATATGAAGCATCTCTTCCACGGAAACAGAAAGGCCCAGCAGGCGGTTCATCTTCTCCGGCTCAAAGGGCAGCTCCCAGGGAGCAACCGGATTCGGGTAAACATCCACCTTGCCCTGCAGAACCTCGCCGCAGCCCATCTCCTCGATCAGCTGGCAGGCACGGTTGATGGCCTCCTCCGCCAGGTTCGGGTCCAGCCCCTTCTCGAACTTGCCGGCTGCATCCGTCCGAAGGCCGAGACGACGCTCGGAGAGACGGATATTCGTTCCGTCGAAGCAGGCAGCCTCGAACAGGAGGGTTGTCATGGAATCCGTAACCATGGAGTTCTCGCCACCCATGATACCACCGATGGCTACCTCCTTCTCTCCGTCACAGATCATCAGTACATTTTCGTCCAGCGTACGCTCTACGCCGTCCAGTGTCTTAAACACGTCACCGTTCTTTGCACGCTTCACAATGATCTTATGTCCTGCGATGGTGTCCAGATCGAAGGCATGCATGGGCTGGCCGTACTCTTCCATCACGTAATTGGTGATATCCACGATGTTATTGATGGAACGGATGCCCTGAGCGCGCAGGCGGTGCTGCAGCCACTTCGGTGACGGTGCGATCTTCACGTTCTTAACCACACGCGCGATATAACGCTTGCAAAGATCCGGATCCTGAATCTCCACGGAGATATAATCCTCCGTCTTCTCCGGGCACTTCGCCTCTACCTTCACCTCCGGCGGATAGAAGGGCAGGTCAAATGTAACTGCCGCCTCTCTTGCCATACCGATGATGGAGAAGCAGTCCACACGGTTGGAGGTGATCTCATACTCTACATTTGTATCATCCAGACCGAGAGCAGCCACTGCATCATCTCCCGGCTTAACATCCGCATCCTCGGGGAAGACATAGACGCCGTCCTCCGGTGCCTCCGGATAGAGGTCCCGGGTGGAGCCCAGCTCTTCGATGGCGCACATCATACCGAAGGACTCAACGCCGCGAAGCTTGCCCTTCTTGATCTTAATACCATCCGGCGGAGGTGTGCTTCCGTCATGACCGCCGGCAACCTTACCGCCGTCCAGAACCGTCGGAACCACGTCACCGACCTTCACATTCGGTGCACCGGTAACGATCTGGATCGGAGCCTCTGCTCCAACGTCCACCTGACATACCACCAGCTTATCTGCATCCGGATGACGCTCGATGGAAAGGATCTTTCCTACTACGATCTTCTCCAGATTCTTATTATATACCGTATGGCTCTCCACATGAGAACCGGACAGGGTGATCCGGTCCACGAACTCACGGGGAGTCACATCCAGGTCCGGAACATATGCTTTAATCCACGAAAGGGGTGTATTCATTTTCTTATTCCTCCAATATTAACCCGTTTAAAGATCCTTCGCCATACGGCTCAGGATGACAGTCCATTAGAACTGGCTCAGGAACCGTACGTCGTTCTCGTACAGCAGCCGCATGTCATCGATCTCATACTTCAGCAGAGCCACACGCTCGAGGCCGATACCGAAGGCAAAGCCGGAGTAAACCTCCGGGTCGATGCCGCACATTTCCAGAACGTGCGGATGCACCATACCGCAGCCCAGGATCTCGATCCATCCGGAACCCTTGCAGACGCCGCAGCCCTTTCCGCCGCACTTGAAGCAGGTGACATCCACCTCAGCCGAAGGCTCGGTGAAGGGGAAATGATGGGGACGCAGCTTCGTCTTGGTATTCGGTCCGAAGAACTCCTGTGCAAACTGATCCAGAGTTCCCTTCAGATCCGCCATGGTCACGCCCTGACCAACCACAAGACCCTCCACCTGATGGAAAGAGGGGCTGTGGGTTGCATCCACCTCGTCCGACCGGAACACGCGTCCCGGAGAAATGATCTTGATGGGCAGCTTGCCCTTCTCCATGATACGGGCCTGTACCGAAGAGGTCTGGGTCCGAAGAAGGATATCCTTTGTGATATAGAACGTATCCTGCTCATCCTTAGCCGGATGGTTGGCAGGAATGTTCAGAAGTTCGAAATTGTAGCGGTCGTACTCAACCTCAGGGCCTTCCACAACCTCATATCCCATACCGATAAATACACGTTCCAGATCCTCCAGGGCGATCTGATTCGGGTGTCTATGCCCGCGGATCGCACGCTTACCCGGAAGAGTGACATCGATGGTCTCTCTCTTCAAACGCTCGGTCAGCAGGGCATGCTTTAGGGCCTGCCGTTTTTCGTTCAGTTTTTCTTCCAGCGCTGCACGTACCTCATTGACCTGCTGTCCCACCTTCGGACGTTCCTCTGCGGAAAGATCTTTCATTCCCTTCAGGATCTGGGTCAGCTCGCCCTTCTTTCCGAGAATCCCTACACGGATCTCCTCCAGCGACTCGGCGCTGGATGCCTCGGCGATCTTCCTTTCCGCTGCTTCCTTAATGCTTTGAAGCGTGTTCATGTTTTTTCCTCCTTGAAAAAAGATACGTCCCTCTGCCATAACTGGCAGAGGGACGATTAACAACCGTGGTACCACCCTCCTTCCGGCACATCGTACCGGCTCTCGTGGGAAGCTTAACGCGCTCTCTCTACGGCAGGACCTACTGATCGGTTCAATCCCGCGGCTCCGGTGTGAAATTTCGGGGACTGCCGTCGGTCGGGGTTCCAGCCATGCTCCGACTCTCTGTTCGACTACTGCCGTTCCTTACTTTGCACCATCATTGCCTTTGCATATTCAATTCTGACGGTTTGCATCATAACACAAGCCGTGTCAGATGTCAAAGCAAACCTTATTCTTCCTCATCCTCCGGTTCCGGACAGAACAGCAGGGTTTCCACATCATTTTCGCCGTATGCATACAGCTGCTCACGGATATACTCCTGCATATGTGCCGGTGCCTTGATCACTATGATCTGAAGGAAGTTATCTACGTAATCCACCCACTTGGCGCGGATCTGCAGCAGATCCTGATCCGTAGGCTCCTTGGTGATCTTGCTCCGGTCGAAGCTTACATCATCCTTGGATGTAAGGATCTCACGAAGTCCCATGGACTTATAGTTGATACCGTAGGCAATCTTCTGAATCTCCTCGGTCCGTACAAATGCGCAGTCATACATTTCTATGATCAGCGGAAGTACGGCTTCGGTGGGATCATCGAAGTAGTGACAGTAGTAGTACATGTCTTCCTTCTTGGTCAGCGCCTCGATATCCTGATTGTTATACCAGAGGAAGCGTCCGCCCTCGATCTTCGGTGCGTCTTCGTCGAACTTCTTGGCGAAGATGGCATCCCGCTTCTTCATCTTCTTCTTTTCCTTCTTCGGAACCGGGTTGTCCGAAAGGAACTCGCTCATCTCGGAAGGATCGTTGATGCCTGCCTCCGGATTCGTGGTCTGAACCGGACCTGCGGCATTTACGGTATGAATATTCACTGCATTTACGGGGTTGACCGTGATGGTCTCACCTGCCACCTGCAGGGAGTGGATCTCCTCGCCGTCCTCTTCCGCGGCCGGCTCGGCAAATGCGCTGTCTCCCAGAAATGCACTGTCGAAGGTGGTATCCAGCGTCTTCTTATCTTCCTCTTCCACCGCAAAGGCATTCTCGCCAAATGCGCTGTCCTCTTCGATCTCCGGCTTCTTACCGCTTCTGGCTGCCTTCACAGCCTCCACGATCTGATCCGCATTTGCAACCTGTGTCTTTGCAGTCAGGATATCTTCCTTCTCGGAAGCCTCTTCGGCCGTTGCCTCTGCTTCAGCCTCTTCCTGCTTCTTCAGTTCTGCGCGGACGCGGGCCACGGGGATTTCATCGGTATGTCCGAACTCTTCCTCATCATCCTCATCGTCCTCGTCGGATTCTTCCTCATCATCCTCTTCGGATTCTTCCGGAGCCTCTTCCGGTTCCTCATCGTAAGACGCTTCCTCTTCTTCCTCCTCCACCGGAGCTCTGGAAGCGGCCTTTGCCTCAGCCTCAGCCTCACTTGCCTTACGGGCAGCCATCTCAGCCTCTTCTGCAGCCTTCTGGGCCTTCTCCTTGGCAACACGGGCCTCCAGCTCAGCGGCCTTCGCCTTTGCCTGAAGGGCAGCCTCTACAACAGCTGCAACCTCATCCCGGCTGTCCTGCTTCTCCGGGGATTCCTCCGGACGATCATCCTCGTCCTCCTCGTCCTCATCCTCGTCGCCGTCTCCGCTTTCGCGCTCGGCACGCTCGGCAGCCTTCTTTTCTTTCTTCTTATCTTTTTTACTCTTTTTATCCTTCTTCTTCGAACCGCGGTCCTCTTCCACGTCCTCGTCCTCTTCCTCGTCTTCCGCGTCATTCGAAGTGTACGTACGTTCCGTATACTCCTCGTCACTTTCCTTCTTTCCCTTGGAAAGAACCTTGATCGTCACGATCACGAGAACGATCAGAAGGATCACAAGCACAGCAAGCAGTGCAATGCTGAACAAGGTAGTGGAATTCATCTTACTGAAGTCCAGGTTCAGATCATTTGCGATATTAGAACCCGTTTTTCCTATGCCCCAATTCATGTTAAAATACCTTTCCCTTCGATCTGTCATCCGGGTCTTCTGACCCGTTTGCATACACGTTGATAGTATACTACAATCCGAAAAGAATTTCAAATAGTATTCCGCGAAAGGATCCTCCCGAAGAAACAAAACTTTTCGTTTCCAATCGGCCTTATCCGTGGTACAATGGCTGATAGCAAAACGGCAGAAAGGACATCATTATGGCAAAGGTCAGAACAAGATTCGCACCCAGCCCCACCGGCCGGATGCATGTGGGAAACTTACGTACGGCGCTTTACGCTTATCTTATCGCTAAGCATGAGGGCGGTGACTTCATCCTCCGTATCGAGGATACCGACCAGGAGCGTGAGGTAGAGGGCGCTGTCGATATCATTAATCGTACACTGGTAAAGACCGGTCTTCTCTGGGACGAGGGTCCGGACAAGGACGGCGGTGTCGGTCCCTACGTTCAGTCTGAGCGTATGGCCTCCGGCATTTACATGGAATATGCAAAGAAGCTGATCGAGCGTGGCGAGGCATACTACTGCTTCTGCGACGAGGAGCGTCTTAAGTCTCTGAAGACCGAGGTCGAGGGGAAGGAAGTCTTCCACTACGACAAGCACTGTCTCCACCTGTCCAAGGAAGAGGTACAGGCGAAGCTGGACGCAGGCGTGCCCTTCGTCATCCGTCAGAACAATCCGACGGAAGGAACCACCACCTTCGACGACGAGCTCTACGGTGCCATCACCGTTCCCAACGAGGAGCTGGATGATATGATCCTGATCAAGTCCGACGGCTTCCCGACCTACAACTTTGCAAACGTGGTGGATGATCACCTGATGGGCATCACCCACGTGGTCCGCGGAAATGAGTATCTCTCCAGTGCTCCGAAGTACAACCGACTCTACGAGGCCTTCGGCTGGGAGGTTCCGGTTTATATCCACTGCCCGCTGATTACGGATGAGACCCATGCCAAGCTCTCCAAGCGAAGCGGTCACTCCTCCTTCGAGGACCTTCTGGAGCAGGGCTTCCTGACGGAAGCCATCGTGAACTTCGTTGCCCTTCTCGGCTGGTGCCCGGAGGACAATCAGGAGATCTTCTCCCTGGAAGAGCTGACGAAGGCATTTAATTATCACAACATGTCCAAATCTCCGGCGGTTCTGGATATGACCAAGCTGAAGTGGATGAACGGCGAGTACATGAAGGCCATGGACCCGGAGAAGTTCTATGAGATGGCTCTCCCGTATCTTCAGGAAGCCGTAAAGAGCCCGGTCGACTTAAAGAAGGTTGCCGCCATGGTCCAGTCCCGGATCGAAATCTTCCCGGATATCGCCGGACAGGTGGACTTCATCGATGCGGTTCCGGAGTATGACACAGAACTCTACACCCATAAGAAGATGAAGACAAACGCTGAGAATTCTCTTACCCTTCTTACCGAAGTGCTTCCGGTGCTGGAGGCAGCTGAGGATTTCTCAAACGACGCGCTCTTTGCAGCACTGCAGGAATTTGCCGCTGCCCATGAGTATAAGACCGGCTTCGTGATGTGGCCGATCCGCACTGCGGTCTCCGGCAAGGCTGCCACCCCGGGCGGCGCCACCGAGCTTCTTTCCCTGCTCGGGAAGGAGGAATCCATCAAGCGCATCAAGGCAGCCATCGAGAAGCTGTCGTAAGCATTTATAGATAGCTGACAAAACAAAGAATCAGGCCCGGTGATGTGTCATTTTCATGACACCCCACCGGGCCTGATCTTTTATTTAATCCTTTCAGCTTTATGAATACTCCAGAAATACATGCCATACTCATATTTATAGCTTAATACGGCTCTATAGTACTCATCCTCAACATTATCACCGTAAGCCTCTTTGTATTCATCTGTACAAATATATGAATAATCGATGTAATAATACACTCCGTCCGTCTTCACGGAATCAAAGTGAAACTCTGGCGGATCCCCGGCATGAACGTAGGAATCACAATAGTAATAATTCTTCTTGTAATGGTAATACTGAACTGGCCCGGCATACTTAACACCGGTATCTTTCATGAACTTATTAACTTCAGTATCAGAGATATTCATAACCGTCGTGAGGAGCCACTTTACATCCGCTTCAGAAACAGAATAATAGCCGATCCCGGAATCCTCCAGTTTTTTCAGAGGGTCTTTCCGAACCTCCCAATTACTATCGCCTTCATGCCAGGTTCTGTATACCGGTGCACACCAGCAGAAATAACGTGAACCGAGAAAGTCTTCGCAATCAGTAACCGTTGCACTCTTTGCATTATAATCTTTTGAACTACGACAGCCATAGGAATCCAGCAAGATCCTTAGTTCATCCCCCGGAAGACTATCAGGATCTACGCTTTTCTTGCTGTTCTTCGGGAGATTGTTACCAACCCACGCCCCATCGGCACCCACATAATCGTTTCCGATCCACTGATTAATAGCTACATATCCACTTTTGTAAAAATAATAGTACTTGCCGTTGATCCTTAACCATTGGTTCTTCGGATACCAACCGGTCTTGTCGGTGAACCACCACTTCTTTCCGGACTTCTTCCACGTTCCGCCAGAATTCCTCATGCTGGCTGCGCCGTTCTTTGCCAGCCAGTAGCCGTCACGGTATGCTTCCGTCTCCATGTAGCCGTCCGAACCGAAGTAGTACCACTTCCCGGAGTACTTCACCCATTCATTCTTCGCATAACTTCCGTCGGAGTAGCTGTACCACCAGCCCTTCTTCGTCTGCTTCCAGGTACCGGTCTTCGCATCCGCCGTATCGGCCATTCCCATCATGCATGTAAAGAACAGCATCCCAAGAAGCATCAGTCTGCAAATGTTCCTCTTCATTGTTCTCATCGTTTCCCCCTCCGGTTGTTACTTTCTGATGTAGTCCCGGGGCGCATAGGCTCCTGCCGGGTACTGCACGTTGATCCGGTCAGACTTCAAAGTATAATATACCTTCGAAGTTCCCCCGTTGTAGTATTCATAAGCAACCTTCTTTGTGACATCTTCGAAGTATAACGTCTTCTTTGTTTCAAATGTGGATTCCCCGGATGCAGTCAGACCTCTGGCCACTACCACGATTCCGTCATCCATCACCTTTGTTACCTGCAGTGTATCCGTCTCGCTATAGGCATAGGTTCCCTTCCACTTCTCCACATCGGTAACGTTGAAGACGGAGATCAGCTTCCGTCTTAACTCATCGTAGGTAAGCCACTGGATCTCTGCACTGTTTTTACGATTTCCGTAGAGAGTCGTGATCTTTGCCTCATACTCGCTCTGGGTAACTGAGCTGCCGTCCCATTTCCAGCTATACTGCGCAGTGTCACCCTCGCCCTTTCCAAGTTCCTTGAATGCTCCGGAGTTCAGCTGACAGATCAACGTAGAACGTTCGCCCTTATAGGTATCATCATCCAGCAGCTTTCCGCTCTTCGGGATATACTCCAGGTTCCCGTCATTCAGTGTCTTAGTCGCTGCTTTACCCGATTGGAAGGTCACGATGGTTGCCGCTCCGTGCTTTCCTTTCTTCATCAAAAGCTCCGGTGTAGAGTTGTTGTCCAGATAGATCAGAGCATACTTCGGACCGTACGGCGCGTAGGATGCCGCGTCCGCGTTATAAACATCCGCCAGTGCCAGGTACTTCAGAGCCCAATCTCTGGAAGGTTTCGATACCCACTGTCCGTTCGCGTTGACACAATCCTGACCGATCCATTCGTTGGTCACAAGATACCCATCAGCCCCGAAGTAGTAATAATACCCGTCGATCTTCAGCCACATCTTCTTCGGATACCATCCGGTCTTATCGGTGAACCACCACTTCTTTCCGGACTTCTTCCACGTTCCGCCAGAATTCCTCATGCTGGCTGCGCCGTTCTTTGCAAGCCAATAGCCGTCACGGTACGCTTCCGTCTCCATATAGCCGTCCGAGCCGAAGTAGTACCATTTCCCTGAGTACTTCACCCATTCATTCTTTGCATAGCTTCCGTCGGAATAGCTGTACCACCAGCCCTTTTTCGTCTGCTTCCAGGTACCGGTCTTCGCATCCGCCTGATAACCGCCAACAGCCACCGCAGTCAGAAGAAAACAAACTGCGATCACAACGCTGAGTTTTTGCTTCATTCTCTTCATCCCTATTTCTCCCCCGTCTCAATCATGTAAATGCTCCAGAAGCTTTTTCCCTTTCCGTACCGTCTTGTAAGAACGGCGTGCATTTTTGTATCATCTACTGTACTTTTTGAGTTATATAAATGCAGGGTGTAGTCAACATAATAATTCGAACCGTCTGTAGAAACCGATACTTTGGTCACTTCATATCCGGGGCCGCCGATTCCCGGCTCCCAGAAGTAATAATAGCCTTCCTTCAGGTAATAGTTTGTGTCTGATTTTCGCTGTGCCAGCCTGATCTGCTCATCAGACATATTCAGAACCCACTTGGCATACCACTTTGCATCCTTTTCAGACACCAGATACTTGGAAAGATATGACGGGACCTTCCCCAGAGGATCTTCTCCGGATAGTTTTTTTGCCGCAACCGGGGATCCCTTTCGGCATAAATCCCTATAGAAGAAAAGTTCACTCCATTCGGCAGAGGACGCAAATTCATGATCATAATACCGGTGATACTGTCCATACCATTCCAGAAGGGAGATCATGTCCGTATAGTCCGGAACCTGGGAAGCACATAAATCCTTCCAATCCACTGGAGGAACCTTTCCTGCATACGATCCGTCCGACCCGACGTAGTAGTTTCCAATCCACTGATTCACCGCAAGAAAGCCATTCTTCATGAAGTAATACTCTTTTCCGTCAATCGTCAGCCAGCGTTCCTTTGCATACCATCCCGTCTGATCTCCGAACCACCAGCGGGATCCGCTTTTTCTCCATGTGGCCATCCGTTTCGTATTGCAGACGCCTTTACTATCCAGCCAGTAACCATCCCTATATGCACTCGTTTCCATGCTTCCGTCATCACGGAAATAATAGTATTTACCTGACAGCATCTTCCATCCGGTCTGCATGAGCCCCTGAGATGAGAAATAATACCAGTAACCACTGATTTTCTTCCAACCGGTCTGCATGACTCCGGTCGAGCCGAAATAATACCATTTCCCGTTGATCTGCTTCCATCCGGTCACCATGTAACCGTTTGAACCGAAATAGTACCATTTTCCGCTCTCACTGATCCAGTCATCCTTCGCATAGGTCCCATCCATATACAGGTACCACCACTTCGATCCGCTCTTCTTCCAGCCGATCCTGTCCGTAATTACTTTGGTTCGGGTATCCACCGTAAGGTGATACTGCGTGCCATAGCCCTCGCGCTCATATTGATAAAAAAAACCATCCCGGTAGGACTGCTTCGCACTCTTTATCCCAAGATAATGGCCAATCAGCTCCTTATTCTTTACGATCACGAGATACTCCATACCCGAATTCTGAGCTCCCAGCTCATGCAGATTGGGACACTGGCTGAGATCCAGTGACGTGATGGAATTAGAGCCACAGTAAAGAAATGACAAACGTGTATTTTTTCTGACATACAGATCTGACAGATGATTGACTGAGCAGTCCAGAATCCAAAGCCGATTCAAATTCTCAACATCCAAGGTACTGATACTATTGGTGGAGCAATTCAGATAGGTGATCAATGGATTGTTGCTGACATCCAGAGCCGTGAGGCAATTTTCCGCACACGCGAGCTCCTCCAACTTCACGTTTTTAGAAACATCCAATGAGCTGATCAGATTAGATGATACAAACAGCCTCTTCAGTTCCGGGTTTGCCGAAGTATCTATCCCGGTTAACTGATTATCCGTACAAAATAAATCCACAATATTGCTTAAACCGTTAACATTCAGCTCCGTCAGGGCATTTTCCGAACAATCCAAAGTCTCCAGCTTCGTGTTTGCAGAAAGATCCAGATTTGTCAGCCCGCAATTTCTACACATAAGATACTTCAGTTCCGTATTCTCAGAAAGATTCAAACCCGAAAGTGTTGTATTCGTGATCTCAAGATCCAGAAGTGCTTTATTATGACTAAGATCAAGGCTTTCAATCTGTCCATAGTCACATGTTAATTCCGTAAGCGATGTTAGCACCTCGATCCCCTTCAGGCTTTTCATATCATGTTCAACATATATATATGTGGCCAGCTCGATCTCTTCTTCACTGAGGAATCCATTCCAGTCATGATCAAACTCTTTTTTTATATACGTACGAACCGCTTCATCGGAAAATGTATCCTGAATCGATATTCCTTCCTCCTCTGCTTCCGCCTGAAATCCGGTCATCCCCAGTATGCCCGCTGAAAGAAGGAACCCTGCCATTATGGCGATCACTCTGCCTTTTCTTTTCATGCCTGTTCCTCCGATCCTTTTTCTTCGCTTTCTTCGAGATGCAAGGAATTATCTTCCGGTTCTTCTATCGGTTCTTCTATCGATTCCTCTTTCGGCTCTTCTCCCGTTTTTTTCTTCGCCTTCATCCCGAATTTCTTCAGCTTTTTCAGCTTCTTCGGCTTCTTCAGCCAGGGGAATACCCTGGAGAATCTGGCTCTCCAGACTGCCCGTTTTGCGGCCTTTTTCTCTTCGATCCGGTCCGCCCATTCTCTCAGTACGTACTTGTATAAAAATGCATTCAGATGCGCACCGAAGAAGATGATGTTCACCATGAGATAGATCCAGAACAGCAGGAAGATGATGGTTGTCAGCGATCCGTACATATAGGACTGCTTCATGGCATACTCGATATAGTAGGAGAAGCCCCAGGAGATCAGGGACCACGCTCCTGCCGCGAAGATTGCCCCCGGGATCTGGCACCGGGTTGATAGCTTACGCTTGGGCAGCTTCGCATACATAAGCAGGATCAGCAGAAATGCGATCAGGAAGGATACAACGCCCTTGATGTTCATCAGGTAGTCCATAATACCCTTCAAATGCTCAAAGTTATTTCCGATGGATTCGGCCAGTTGCCTGCCGAAGATGCTGACTGCTGCAAGCAGCACCAGAAAGACTACAAAGACTGCAGTGTAGAAGACGCTGATCAGCCGGGAAATCAGGAAGTTCCGGTTATCTCTGGACCGGTAAATCTCATTCAGGCCATCCCGGATCGCCATGATTCCCTTGGAGGCAGACCAGAGTCCGGCCACGACCGAAATGATGGTAACCCCGGGAGATCCTTTGGAATAAATGTCATTGATGGTACTCCGAACAAAGCCCGAAAGGTCCTTCGGGAAGATCTTCACCAGAATATCCACCAGCGTTTCCTCGGAAAAGGAAAGCAGCGGCATCAGCGAAAGCAGAATATTCAGAAGGGGGAAAATGGAAAGAAAGATAAAGAAGGCAGACTGACCCGCAAAGGCTGACACATGTTCATCCTTTGTCCCGTCAAAATACTCGATGATATTTCCGATCCACTTCTTCACGACGCTTCCCCCCGAAAGCTAAAGATCCGTTTTAACAAAGAAAAGCAGCCACACAGCTGCTTTTCTTTGTATTCAGAACCGTATGCACATATCCGAGATGCCGGCTCCCGCATTTGACTCCTAGCATAAGGCTAGGTGGGTGTCCGCAAGTGACCTTCTGAAGTCCACTCAGAGGAGGCTGGTCATCCGGCCACAGATATAGGATTCCCGTTAAAAGTAGATGTAGGTTCAAATATAACAGGAGTTGTCGAGCATCCCAGACATCTACATACGGTTTTGAAGGATCATCTCTTATGTACTCATTATACGACAATGTGTATAAAAATGCAAGAAAAATGTCTGACTATTCACCCGCATGATCAAGGTGCGGAACCGGCAGATAAACAGGAAGTCCGTCCTTCCATTCCGTTGCTGTTTCCCCTCCGATCAGCGGGCGGATATACCGGAGCATATCCTCTGTCACATCATTTCCTTCCTCGTTGATCCATGCGCGGGGAACGTCCCGCTCCTTGTTGGCGATCTCGGTGAGGCTTGCCTCACAGATTTCATACCGGTAGGGTGTATCGGAGATCCGATTGATGGCCGTCATAAAGCCGGTCTTTCCCTCTTCCGTAAGCTGTACTGCCTTCTCGCCAAGCTCCTCCGACTCCTTCAGATCCTGTGCTGCGGTGACATGACCCGCGCACCGCTGCAGGATGGAAAGCTCTATGGAGCGCACCTTGATATGAAGCTCCCGCTTCACGATATTCTCCAGGACCTTACCGACACCGGAGAGCTGCATATGACCGAACTTATCTGCCACTGCTTCCTTCGCGCTGATGTAGATCCCCTTCTCATCACGAATCCCCTCGGAAACCGCAACCACAACATTCTTACTCTTCTTCAGTTCCCGACGGACATCCTCCACAAACTGCGTCCGGTGGAACGGAACCTCCGGAAGGTAGATCAGCTGCGGCGTCTTATTGTATTCATTTCTCGCAAGTGCGGCAGACGCGGTAAGCCAGCCTGCATCCCTTCCCATGATCTCCACGATAGTCACGCAGGGAAGATCATAGATATAGGTATCATGCGCGATCTCCAGCATGGAGGACGCGATAAACTTTGCCGCAGAGCCGTAGCCCGGTGTATGATCCGTATGGATCAGATCGTTGTCGATGGTCTTCGGAACCCCGGCAAACCGGATCGCGGAATTCCGCTTATTCGCAGCCACGGAGAGCTTCGTCACGGTATCCATGGAGTCGTTTCCGCCGATATAGAAGAAGGCTCCGATCTCCATCTTCTCGAGAGACCGGAAGATCTGATCATAGATCTCCGGATCCTCGATAGGGTCCCGCATCTTCACTCGACAGGAGCCGAGGAACATGGCCGGTGTCAGGGCCAGACGCGTAAGGAAGTCCTCCTCCGTCCTTGCCCGCTCCGAAAGCTCCAGATAGTTTTCATTCAGTACGCCGCTGATCCCGTGGATCGCGCCGTAGATCTTATCATATTCGCTGCTGCTTAGTGCCCCCCGGATCACTCCGGCCAGAGATGCGTTGATCGCTGCCGTCGGTCCTCCGGACTGTGCTACCATGATATTCTTCATCTTATTCCTCCGGGTGTATTCTTTGCTGTCTACTGCTCGTCCGGTGCCGCAACCTTCCCCTTACTGAAATATCCGGTCTCATTGGAGATGGCATTCGAGATCCGCTGTACCGAAGTGGTGGGCGTATAATCCTGCAGGCCGAACAGATACCGGTGAAGTGCTGCCACATTTCCGGTCAGATCCTCCGGTGCGATACAGGAGCCCTTGGTGTCCGAGTTATAGAACTGATACTGGAACGGGAAGCCTGCGGTCTTCTCCAGCTTATAGGACCGCACGTTCTTTGCCAGATCGATCATTTCATCCTCGGTCATGCTGGTGCTGATATAGGGGAATACCTCATCCATCACGGTATCGATGGTGGAAAGATCACTCTTTCTGACCTTCTCCATCACCGCCATGATCACTTCTCTCTGGCGCTCAGTACGGGTGATATCACCCTGATCCGTGCTGCGGATCCGGGAGTACGCCGTCGCCTGTGCTCCGTTCAGAATGATGGTTCCTGTTTCAAACACACCCTCGGAATAAATGCCGGTCACGCGGATCTGCTCCGTAAGGCAGGCATTCAGCATATCCAGCTCATTTTCCTCAACGCTGATGGGTACGCCGCCGATGGAATCGATGGCACGGGTCAGGCCCTCCCAGTTGATGGTGATAAAGTCCGTAATATTCAGGTCCAGATTGGTATTCAGCGCCCGGATTGCAAGCTTTGCTCCGCCATAGGCGTAGGATGCGTTGATCTTGGAGGTATATGCTCCTTCATCATCCGGAATCTCCAACAGCGTATCACGGTAAACGGATATGATCTTCACCTCGCGGGTATCATTGTTGATGCTGGCAACCAGCATGGCGTCGCTTCGGTTGCCCGCTCCCAGACTGGAATCCCGGGCATCCACGCCGAAGAGGGCGATGTTGGTATAGCCCTTCATCTTCTCTTCGTCTACGCCTTCGTTGATGGAAAGCTCCTCCTTGCTGAGCTCCTGAATGTTCAGAAGGTTATATTTGTTATGTACATAAACTCTGACAAGTGCAAAGATCAGGCCTACAATGATGATCAGCTCAATGATGAGTGCGATCCCCCACTTTGCATTGGAAGATATCCCGCGGTGTTCGTCATCCTCATCCTCGTCATCCTCCGTCTGCGCACTGCGGTACGCCGGATCGTCATAATAATCATCTTCGCCATATTCGTCATCATCGTAAAAATCATCGTTAAATGACATAGCATTCTCCTTTACTTCTTAATTCTCCTCCAGATCCTGAATGTCTCAAAGAACATATCAAAAATGGTCCGAAGGCGGATCTTCGTCTTACGCTCTCCGTCTCCGTGGTAGCGGACAACGACGGGGCGTTCCTCCATGGAGAGTCCGTTCTTCTTTGCAAGTGCAAGCAGCTCGATATCAAAGCAGAATCGGTCGGACCGCATGGCGGATACCACCGGGCGGATGGCCTCGGTGGAAAAGAGCTTGATCCCGGTCTGTGTATCACGGATCGGCAGGTGGAACAGCAGTTTCAGATAGAGGTAATATCCCATGGTCATGGCCTTCCGGTAGAAGGGATATTCCAGATTGGAGTCCGGATGGAGCTTCGACCCGAGGACGATGTCCGTACCACGTTCCTTCATGGCAGAAAGATACCCTTCCAGCTGCTCCGGCGGCAGATCCAGATCTGCATCCAGAAATGCGGTGTAGCGGGCCTTGCTTGCCATCATGCCTCTTCGGATGGCGTAGCCCTTTCCGCGGTTCTTCTCATAGGAAATGATGCCGATCTTCGCATTCTCTGCTGCAGCGCGGCGCATCTCGGTCTCCGTGTTGTCCGTGCTGCCGTCATTCACTGCAATGATGCGGAAGGACGGGCAGAACTTCTCCAGGGTGGCTGCGCAGGTGAGAAGATTCTCATATATTCGATTGCCTTCGTTGTATGCCGGCATTACCACGGCAAGTTCTACACTCATTCTCTTATTCCTACCTAAAGATACGCGTCGCAGGGTTCCAGTCGGGATGTCCCTCGGACAGACACGGGAAAATGGTCCGCCGATGCACACCGCTCCGTCTCCCGCTTCGCTGTATTCATATTAGCCTAGTTTCTCAGCGATCATCTTGTTAACAGTCGCAGGATCGCACTTACCCTTCATCTCCTTCATGACAAAGCCGACGATGGCTCCGATGGCCTTGCCCTTGCCGTTCTTAATGTCTTCAACGGCTTTCGGGTTCGCTGCGATGGCCTTATCCACAACCTCAGAGAGGACGCCGTCATCGGCCTTCGTGGACAGGTTGTTATCCTTTACGTACTGTGCAGGGCTTAAGTTGTCGGAGAAGACAGCCTTCTCGAAGACTTCCTTTGCGACTGCACCGTTGATCTCCTTTGCATCCACCAGCGCAATCAGCTCTGCCAGGTTCTCACCGGAGAATTTAAGGTTGGAAGCATCTGTGTTGGTCTCCTTCATAAGACGCATGGTTTCAACCATGAGCCAGTTGGAGGCCTTCTTCGGATCTGCTCCGGCTGCGACAGCGCCTTCGAACAGGTCTGCCAGCTTCTTCTCACCGGTCAGCTGGTCGATATCATACTCAGGCAGCTGATACTCCTTCTTATAGCGTTCGATCTTCTCGGCTCGCATCTCCGGCTGACGTCCGCGGATTTCTTCGATCCACTCCTCGGATACGGCGATGGGAACCAGATCCGGATCCGGGAAGTAACGATAATCCTGTGCATCCTCCTTGGAACGCATGGGATAGGAATAGCCCTTCTCATCATCCCAGCGGCGGGTCTCCTGCACCACCTTCTCACCAGATTCCAGAAGATCGATCTGACGGTTTACTTCATTTTCGATACAACGCTTAATGGCCCTGAAGGAGTTCAGGTTCTTGGACTCGGTACGGGTACCGAACTCCTCACTCCCCTTCTCGCGGATGGACAGATTCACATCCGCACGCATGGAGCCCTCATTCAGCTTACAGTCCGAGGCATCCAGATACTGGATGGTCTCACGAAGCCCTTCCAGATATGCGATCACCTCGTCTGCCGAGCGCATGTCCGGCTCGGACACGATCTCGATCAGGGGAACACCGGAACGGTTGAAATCCACATAGGTTTCATCCGTAAATGCATCATGCACCAGCTTTCCCGCATCCTCCTCCATATGGATCTCGTGGATCCGTACGTGCTTCTCGTCTCCATTTGCGTCCTTGATGGCTACATAGCCGTTCCGGCAAATGGGATAATACAGCTGGGAGATCTGATAGTTCTGCGGGTTATCCGGATAGAAATAGTTCTTCCGGTCAAACTTGCTGTTTCTTGTGATATCACAGTGTGTTGCAAGACCCACCGCGATGGCCTTCTCCACAACACCCTTATTCAGTACCGGAAGACTTCCGGGCATACCGGAGCAGACCGGGCACACATGGGTGTTCGGTGCCCCGCCGAAGGCTGTGGAGCAGCCGCAGAAGATCTTGGTCTTTGTATTCAGTTCCACATGGACCTCAAGTCCGATGACCACTTCATATTCCTTGCTCATCATACCACCTCCCCTCGGCTTTGCTCATACGTATATGCCGCACGGATGATCTTCTTCTCCGCGAAGGTCTGTCCCAGGAGCTGCAGGCCCACGGGAAGTCCGTCGCTGTCGCATCCGCAGGGGATGGATATGCCGGGCAGACCGGCCAGGTTTACGGATACGGTATAGATATCGCCAAGGTACATCTTGATCGGGTCGGAAAGGGACTCTCCGATGGGCAGTGCCGTGGTGGGAGCCACAGGTCCGAGGATCACATCATACTTCTCGAAGGCCTTGTCAAATGCCTGCTTGATCAGGGCCTTCACGCGAAGGGCCTTTACATAGTAAGCATCATAATAGCCGGAGGAAAGCACAAAGCTTCCCAGCATGATCCGGCGCTTTACTTCTGCTCCGAAGCCCTCGGAACGGGTCTTCTTGTACATATTATGCAGGTCGGTGTAGCTCTCGGTACGGTAACCGTACTTTACACCGTCGAAACGCTCCAGGTTCGAGGATGCTTCCGCGCACGCTATGATATAGTAGGCCGGAATGGCATACTCCACCATACCGAGGTCGAACTCCTCCACCTCGGCCCCAAGCTCGCGAAACTTCTCTGCTGCGGCCAGGACCTTCTCCTTTACCTCCGGATCGATCCCCTCCAGGAAATAGTCTCTCGGCACACCGATCTTCATGCCCTTTACGTCATTCACCAGGGCAGAGGTAAAGTCGGTAGCAGCCTCCTCGCTTCCCTCGGGAAGCCGTGCGGAGGTGGAATCCTTCGGATCCAGCGTGGAGATGATTTCCAGAATGGTTGCGCAGTCGGTCACGTCCTTCGCCAGGGGTCCGATCTGATCCAGAGAGGAGCCGTATGCGATAAGTCCGTAACGGGATACACGGCCGTAGGTGGGCTTGATGCCTGCCACGCCGCAGAAGCCTGCGGGCTGACGGATGGATCCGCCGGTATCGCTTCCCAGGGCCGCTGCACACTCATCCGCTGCAACCGCTGCCGCAGAGCCACCGGAGGAACCGCCCGGGACCCGGGTAATATCCCGCGGGTTTCTGGTCGCACCGAAATACGAGGTCTCTGTGGTACTACCCATGGCGAACTCGTCCATATTGGTCTTGCCGAGGATCACGACACCTGCATCCTTCATGGCCTGTACGGCAGTCGCCGTATAGGTGGGTTTAAAGTTTCCCAGGATCCTGGATGCACAGGTGGTCAGCTGCCCCTCGATGCACATATTATCCTTGATTGCCACCGGAACACCGGCCAGAGGACCGGTCAGCTCTCCTGCCGCGATCCTTCGGTCTGCCTCCTCCGCCTGACGGAGGGCCCCTTCGGTGTCGATGGTGATATAGGCGTGGATCTCCTTCTCTCTGGCTCCGATCTGATCCAGATAAGCCTTCGTTGCTTCCACGCTGGTGGTCTCCCCTGCAGCGATCTTCTTTCCGAGCTCAACCGCAGTAAGACGGAGAATTTCTTCTCTTTCCATGGTTTTCTCCTTATGTGTTAAGATCCTTCGTCGCTTTGCTCCTCAGGATGACATTTCCGGAATAACCTAAAAGGTATTCGGTACGATAAATGCTTCCTCTTGGTCACCACATCCTCCCGCATTACATTTGACACGGGAAATGTATGGCTCATGGGCTCCACTCCGGATACATCCAGCTCATTCAGCTTGCCGACGTAGTCCAGCATTTCCGACATATCCTGCTTTGCACGCTCCTTCTCCTCGGGAGACAGCTCCAGCTTTGCAAGGATGCCGACGTATTCGATGGTTTCATCAGTAATCTGCATATTCTTCTCCTTTACAATGTCATTCTGACGAACGAAGTGAGGAAGAATCCCCTGACTCAGTCATGGGATTCTTCGCCCTGCGGGCTCAGAATGACACGTTAATCCCTAACTTTGATATGCGTCTCACGGAGCTGCAGCTCGGTCACCTCACCCGGTGCGCCGCACATCAGGTCCTGTCCGGTTCCGCTCATGGGGAACGCAATTACCTCACGGATGTTTTCCTCGTTGCGGAGCAGCATGATCATACGATCCACGCCCGGTGCCATGCCGGCATGCGGTGGTGCTCCGAACTGGAATGCACTGTAGAGTGCTCCGAACTTCTGCTCCAGAACCTCCTTGGAGTAGCCTGCGATCTCGAAGGCCTTCTCCATGATCTCCATATCATGATTCCGAACAGCGCCGGAGGAAAGCTCCACGCCGTTGCAGACAATATCATACTGATAAGCCAGGATATCCAGCGGATCCTTCTCCTGCAGGGCCTTAAGACCACCCTGGGGCATGGAGAATGGATTGTGGGTAAATGCCGGTCCCTTCACTTCCTCATCATACTCATACATGGGGAAGTCGTTGATGTAGCAGAAACGATAAGCATTCTTCTCGATCATATCCAGACGTGCGCCCAGCTCGTTCCGGATCTGTCCTGCGAAGAGGCTGGCTCTCTGTTCCTTATCTGCGATAAAGAAAATGGTATCGCCAACATTGAGCTTTGCCAGGCCCTTCAGCTCCTCCTTTAACTCATCCGGGATAAACTTGTCGATGGGGCCCTTGTAGCTTCCGTCCCCTTGAACCTCCAGATAGCCGAGACCACCCATGCCGATGCCCTGGGCGAACTTCAGCATCTTCTCATGCTGGCCCTTGGAAAGCTTCCGCGGAACATTTATGGCACGAACCGTCTTGCCGTGGAAGGGCTTGAAGGTACACTTCTGGAAGAAGTCGGAAAGATCGATGATCCGAAGGGGATTCCGAAGATCCGGCTTATCGCTTCCGAACTCCAGCATGGCCTGCTTGTAGCTGATGATGGGGTACGGTGCCTCGGTCACGGTATAGCCCTCGGGTGCAAACTCCTTAAAGGTTGCGGAAAGGACTTCCTCCCCTACCTTGAATACATCCTCCTGGGTTGCAAAGCTCATCTCGAAGTCGAGCTGATAGAACTCTCCCGGAGAACGATCGGCACGCGCATCCTCATCACGGAAGCAGGGTGCGATCTGGAAATACTTATCAAAACCGGACACCATCAGAAGCTGCTTATACTGCTGCGGTGCCTGGGGAAGTGCGTAGAACTTGCCCTTATACCGACGGGACGGAACGATATAGTCCCGGGCGCCCTCCGGAGAGGATGCACAGAGGATGGGGGTCTGGATCTCCACGAAGCCCATCTCCTCCATCTTCTTACGAAGGAAGCTGATCACCTTTGAACGGAACAGGATATTATCCTTTACCTTCTGATTCCGAAGATCAAGATACCGGTACTTCAGACGAACCTCCTCACGTACCTCCTTGGAGGTCACGATCTCGAAGGGCAGCTGTGTATAGACCTTGCCCAGGATATCGATGGAGTGTGCCTCCAGCTCGATGGTTCCGGTGGGAATCTTCGGATTGTAGGTCTCCTCATCTCTATGCTCTACCACACCTTCCACGGAGATTGCCTGCTCCCGGGTGATTCCGTCCAGCAGCGTGGTATCACGCAGAACGACCTGCATCACACCATACATATCCCGAAGGTCGATAAAGGATACACCGCCGTGGTCACGGATATTCTCTACCCAGCCCGCAAGACGGACATTCTTTCCGACATCCTGCTCATTCATCTGATCGATGGTTTTGTCTCTGTACATTTCGCTTCCTCTTTTCTTAAATAATAAAATCCCGAGGCCATTATTAAACAGCCTCGGGACGATTCATTACATTTCCTAAACCGTGGTACCACCCGATTTCAGATGCACTGCATCTGCACTCTTACCGGCGTAACGTGCCGCTGACGGATGATCCTACTCTTCCTTCAGATCACCGGCTCCGGAGTGTTCCGCTTTCCGAGGTGTCCCGCTGTGGCTTCCAGTCCATGACCACGGCTCCCTGTCAGTCCTTTCGAAAAGAAGTCTCCTTCTTCGCTTTTCTTATAAACTTGCATGTATTATAGACGATACGCCCGAAATACACAAGTGTTTTTTACTCTTCCGGTTTGATCTCCTTCACGTAAGCACCGTTTTTATCAAAGACATAGGTTCTTCCGTCGATCTCCTGCGTTCCGGTTACCATGGCTCCGTTGGTTCCGAAGTAATACCACTTACCGCCGATCCGCTTCCAGCCGAGCACCATGGCTCCGTCTGTGCCGTAGTAATACCATTTCCGGATCAGCTGCTGCCAGCCGGTCCGCATCACACCGTCGGTTCCGAAGAAATACTTCTTCCCGTTCACGGTAAGATCCAGGGTATGCATGGTGCCATCCTCGTTGAAGTAGTACCATTTTCCGTCGATCCGCTTCCAGCCGATGGCTATGGTCCCGCTCTCTGAGTAATAATACCACTCACCGTCCAGGGTCTTCCAGCCGGTCTGCAGGACACCGCCCTTGGAGAAGAAGTACATCTTACCGTTGATCTTCTTTGCTCCGGTCTGCATCGCGCCGCTGCCTGCAAAGTAGTACCAGTGACCGTCGATCCTCTTCCAGCCGGTCTGCATGGATCCGCCCTTTGCAAAGTAATACCAGTTACCGTTCAGCTCCCACCAGCCGGTGAGCATCAATCCGTTATCCGAGGAGAAGCGATACCACTTCCCGTCGATCCGCTGCCAGTCCTTTACGGGAACACCCCTGTTGTCCAGATAATACCAGTTGCCGTCGATCCTGGTCCAGCCAACCTCGCGGACGCCGTTGCCGCCGATATAAAATGTCTCGCCTGCAACCGTCATCCAGGTATTTGCCGGATAGGTCCCGTGCAATGCGGGAGAATTGCCCTTGATATGCATGCAGTGTGCCTCCGTCAGTCGTCCGTGGCAGGCGTAGCATGCAGGCCAGCGATTCACGCCGCCGGCATTCCGGTTGTTATGACAGTAGATCTTTGCATAGCCTTCATCACTCCATCCCATGAAGAAGAGGGAATGCACGTAAGGCTTTCCGTCCGTGCAGTGCGGACAGTAAAGAAGGATCGGGTCACCTGCTGCGATCTCATATCCCTCCGGAACATTCTCCAGCTTGATATACCCGTTGTCCAGCTTGATCACCACTTCTTCGATCTGGGAGTTCTGAGCCAGCTGGTTATGAAGGATCGTCGCATGGTCGCTGTACTCCTTCATGCCGCCCTTCCCGATACAGTTGGACAGGAATTCCGCGCACTGCCAGCCGAACTTACACTTATCTCTGGCCAGACCCAGGCTGATATCCTCTGCAGTATGCTCGATGGCAAACTTCATACCCGGAGCCGGGTCATAGTTCACCCAGCTCGTATTCCAGGCTTCCGTCTTCAGCAGCACGCCGTCCCAGCGGAACCGGCAGCGCATACCATCGATATTCTGCTCTCCTACAGCCATGCGGCCCTTCGTATCAAAGTAATACTTCTGATTTCCGATCTGCTGCCAGCCGGTCTGCATCACGCCTGCTTCGTTGTAGTAGTACCAGACGGAGCCTTCCTTCTGCCAGCCGGTCTTTACTTCCTCTGCCATTGCCGTAAAGGACATGCCTATGGTTAGCATCCCGGTAAGCAACAGCGCCGCCAGAAACCCCTTCTTTTTCCTCATAAACCCCCTCCTTCTCTTCCTTCGAAGAACAGGCCTCCCCAGTCCTGTTCTCCGTAGTATTCATTTCATGTCGTCAGGCTTCCTGCAGTGCCTGCACCATGGCATCCAGTTTCTCCTTCGTCATTCCCGGATAGACACCGATCCAGAAGGTGTTCTCCATGATCCGGTCCGTAACCGTAAGCGGCCCGGCGATCCGATATGCATCCGTCCCACGGATCTGATCAAAGCAGGGGTGCAGTGTCAGATTTCCGCTGAACAGAAGACGGGTCTGGATGTTCCGGTCCTCCAGAAATCTTGTGATCTCATTTCTTGTTTTACCTGCCTCCGGACGCACCGTGATCAGGAACCCGAACCAGGAGGGCTCGCTGTCCGGCTCCGGCTCCGGCAGAATATATTTCTCTGAGAGAGGCTCCAGTTTCTCACGAAGATACTGCCAGTTCTCTCTTCTTCTCCGGATAAACTCCGGGAACTTATGAAGCTGCTCCACGCCGATGGCTGCCTGCAGATCCGTTACCTTCAGGTTGTAGCCGAAATGGCTGTAGACATACTTATGATCATAGCCCTGCGGAAGCTCTCCGAACTGTCCGTCGAACCGGTGTCCGCAGAGATTGTCCCGCCCCGAAGGACAGACGCAGTCTCTTCCCCAGTCCCGCATGGAAAGAAGGATCTTATGAAGCAGCGGATGATCCGTATAAACTGCTCCACCCTCTCCCATGGTCATATGATGGGGCGGATAGAAGGACGAGGTTCCGATATCTCCCCAGGTCCCCGTATACTTTGTCACGCCGTCGATGGTTACCTTTGAACCGAGAGCGTCACAGTTATCCTCGATCAGCCAGAGGTTATGCTTCTCACAGAAGGCCTTCACCGCACGGATCGAGAAGGGATTTCCCAGCGTATGCGCGATCATCACTGCCTTAGTTCTTTCGGACAGTGCCTCCTCCAGCTTCGTAACATCGATATTATACTGCGGGATCGTTACATCCACGAATACCGGCACAGCCCCGTATTGCAGAATGGGGCTTACGGTTGTCGGAAATCCGCAGGCCACGGTGATCACCTCATCTCCCCGCTTCACCTGCCGGTCACCCAGCAGCGGTGAGGTGAGCGCCATAAATGCCAGAAGGTTCGAGGAGGACCCGCTGTTGGTAAGATGCACGTAGCGGACTCCGATCCACTCAGAAAACTCCTTCTCCATCTGATCCGAAAACCGTCCTGTGGTCAGCCAGAAATCCAGCATGGCGTCCGTAAGGCTTAGCATTTCCTTCTCATCATAGACCCGGGACGCATATGCGATCCGGTCACCCGGCTGGTACGCCTTCTCCTGCTCCGGCTTCTTGATCTCCTGATAATACTGTGCGACCAGAGCCTTGATCTCTTCCCGAAGCTCTGCCTCTCTGGTGGTTTTTTCCATTATCTCTTCCTCTTGAAAATGTATCGCTGACATGTCATACCTGAACGACTCATTCAGCTTCGGAATCCGCAAGGAATCCTTCGATCTCGCGGTTCATCTCTTCTTCCATATCTCCGCCGGCAGCATAGACCCGGGTCCATGCCACGGTCTCCTCCAGGGCCCTGTCGATATTCCATACCGGCTTCCACCCGAAGGTCTTCCGCGCCAGACTGCAGTCCAGCTTTAAGAAGGTTGCTTCGTGGGGGCCGAGATTCCCCACATCCTCCCAGGAAAGCTCCTTCTCTTCCTCCGTCTTCGCGTTGTTCCATGCCTTACAGAACCGGGTTACCAGATCTCCCGTGGTCACGCAGTCTGCGTCCTCCGGTCCGATATTATAGGCTCCCGCCAGATTCGGTTCCAGAGCCTGCTCCTTCAGGATCGTAAGATACATGAAGAGCGGTTCCATCACATGCTGGAAGGGCCGGATGGAATAGGGATTCCGTACCCGTATGGTCTCTCCTGCCATGGCTGCGCGGACGCTGTCCGGAATGATACGGTCTCTTGCAAAATCACCGCCTCCGATCACATTTCCGGCACGGGCGGTGGAAACAGCGATTCCCTGCTCCCGCAGAAACGAGTTTACATAACTATGCGTCACCAGCTCCGAACAGGATTTGGAATTGGAATAGGGATCGAAGCCGTCCAGCGGTTCCTCCTCACGGAAGGCGATTCCTCTCTCCTCGTTCTTATATACCTTATCCGTGGTCACATTCAGGAAGGACCGGACGGAAGGAGTAAGACGCACTGCCTCGCAGAGGTTTACGGTGCCCATTACATTTGTTTCATAGGTGTAGCGTGGCTGCTCATAGGAGGTTCGGACGATGGGCTGGGCTGCCATATGCAGTACCAGCTCCGGCTCCTCCTCCTGCAGCACCTGCAGCAGCCGGTCGTAGTCGCGGATGTCCGCGATCACGGAGCGAAGCTGCCCGGAGCGTTCCATGCTTCCTGCCGCCAGCGGGTACAGCGCCTCCTCTCCGGGAGCAAGGGAATATCCGATCACCTTTGCACCGGCCAGGGCCAGGATGCGGCAGAGCCAGCTTCCCTTAAAGCCTGTATGGCCCGTCACCAGGATGCGCTTTCCCGCAAAAAATTGTAAATCCTGTTTTTTCATTGATCACTCCATCGTTTCACTGCGCGGATGCAACGGGTGTGCACCACGCGGACACAGTGAAATGGTCCGCGCGGCACACACCCATGCTGCCTGCACTTTCCATCTCTCCTATTCTTTTTCCCACGCCATCCAGGGAGCATTCTTGTCTGTGATCATGCGATCCAACAGGTCATGCTCTCTCTTGGTATCCATGCACTGCCAGAAGCCGTCGTACTCGTATGCGGACAGCTGGCCTTCCTTCGCAAGGCTCCGCATGGGCTTTTGCTCGAAAATGGTATCGTCACCCTCCAGATAGTTGAACACTTCCGGTTCGAGTACCATGTACCCACCGTTGATCCTGGCAGAATCCGTCTCCTCCTTCTCACGGAAGGACGTGATCAGCTTGGAATCTGCATCCACCTCCAGCACGCCGAAGCGCTGCCCGAAGCGGATGGCCGTAATGGTGGCGATCTTGCCCTGCTCCTTATGGAACCGGAGCAGATCGTTCATATCCACGGTGCAGACTGCATCGCCGTAGGTCAGCATAAAGGCTTCGTCCCCGACATACTTCTGCACGCGTTTGATACGACCTCCGGTCATGGTGTCCAGCCCCGTGTCAACGATGGTAACCTTCCAGGGCTCTGCCACATTGTTATGGACCGTCATCCGGTTCTCGTCCGTGAAATCAAAGGTGATATCACTGTTGTGCAGATAATAGTTGGCAAACCATTCCTTGATCACATGCTGCTTATAACCGGCACAGATAATAAAATCATTGAAACCATGATAGGAATACTCCTTCATGATATGCCACAGGATCGGCTTTCCTCCGATCTCGATCATCGGCTTCGGCCGAAGATGGCTCTCCTCACTGATCCGGGTTCCGTAACCACCCGCAAGTACTACAACCTTCATATCTTCCCCTCGTTCCTTCCCACTATCAGGATTCTTCGCTTCGCTCAGAATGACATGCTGCTGTCATCCTGAGGTGCATACGCAGCGGCACCGAAGGATCCCGTCACTTTGCCGAGATTCTATGCATGCGAAACGCTTTACAGCTTCTTGATCCGCTCCATGGCTTCTACGGAATTCTCGTAGCTTCCGAAGGCTGTCAGGCGGAAATATCCTTCTCCGCTGGGTCCGAAGCCCGAGCCCGGAGTTCCGACTACATTTGCGTTCTCCAGAAGATAATCAAAGAAGTCCCAGGAGGTCATGCCATCCGGAGTCTTCAGCCAGATGTACGGTGCATTTACGCCGCCGGATACGGTATAGCCTGCATCCGAAAGACCCTGGTAGATCACCTTCGCATTGTTCATATAGTATGCGATCTGTTCTCTTGTCTGACGCTGTCCTTCCTCGCTGTAAACTGCCTCGCCGGCTCTCTGGATGATGTACGGAGCACCGTTGAACTTGGTTCCGTGACGACGCGCCCAGAGGCTGTGCAGGGAGACTCCGTCCGCATCCACAAGATCCTTCGGGATCACGGTGTAACCAAGACGGGTTCCGGTGAAGCCTGCATTCTTGGAGAAGCTGCGAAGCTCGATGGCGCAGGTCCGCGCACCCTCACACTCGTAGATGGAGTGCGGAACACCTGCTTCACTGATGTATGCTTCGTATGCAGCATCATAAACGATCACGGCATGATTCTTATTTGCATAGTCCACCCACTCCTGCAGCTGTGCCTTGGAAATGGTGGCTCCCGTCGGGTTGTTCGGGAAGCAAAGGTAGATCAGATCCGGCACCTCCTTCGGAAGCTCCGGAGAATAGCCGTTATCTGCAGTACAGGGCATGTAGATCACATTGCTCCAGAGGCCGGTTGCCTCATCATAGGTTCCGGTCCGTCCTGCCATTACATTTGTATCCACATACACCGGATATACCGGGTCGCAGACAGCAATCTTTGTATCATGGGTAAAGATCTCCTGAATATTTGCGGAGTCGCTCTTCGCTCCGTCGGATACGAAGATCTCATCTGCCGCGATATCCGTTCCCAGCGGGCGGAACACCTTCTCTGCAATGGTGCTGCGAAGGAATTCGTAGCCGAGATCCGGAGCATAGCCGCGGAAGGTTGCTGCATCTGCCATCTCATCCGTTGCCTTATGGATTGCCTCGATCACAGCCGGGCAAAGGGGCTGGGTTACATCTCCGATTCCCAGTCGGATGATCTTCTTATCCGGGTTCTTCTCCGAAAAAGCAGCCACCTTCTTGGCGATGGTGGAGAAAAGATAGCTTCCCGGCAGTTTTAAATAATCTTCGTTTGCATGAATCATAGTCGTCACTTACCTTTCTTTTATTGTACGGAACCTCTGCGGTTCGTCTCTTACTCCGTTGGTTTCAGGGTGTTATCCACCTCAAGATTGCAGGACAGGGGATACATGAAGATCTCATTGATCGGGTCCACCATATAGATCTCCGTCACCGTGCAAAGGGTCTTTGCCGTCTGGCTCCAGATCTTATTCTCATCCGAGGTTTCTCCCCAGAACACAGCCATATGACAGTCCTGACCGGACTTCCACACCGGTGCCAGATAGAAGATATTTCCCTTCTTCGCCTTCCCGCTGGCCAGAAGCTGCTTCACCGTCTTGAAGTGTTCATACTGAACCACTCCGCGGGTTGCCAGCATCAGATAGTTGTCACCGTTTCCGTAGCCGCCGAACCTTCCCATATCCGACACCCTGGTCAGGTCTCCGCCGGAATAGGTGATCAGGCTGGAGATAAAGCCGGTACAGTTCATGCCGCCATCCTCACCGTACAGACCATAGGGCTGGATCAGCAGCTGAGGATCTCCCGTATATTTAAGACTCCGGTAAGGTGTCTTGAAATAATAATCGGAGAAATGCTCCTCCATATATTCATAGATATTCTCACACTTCAGATACTGATCTATGGTGGGCTTGCCCCAGATCCGGGCACCCTTCGCATCCGTGAAGAACTTCTCCCCGTCCACGGTCACATATTCGCTGTGATAGAAGGCCCCCTCGCTGTCGGAATAGTAGCACCTGCCGTCCAGCTCCAGACACCCCTCGGTACGGCGGGTGTTCCCCTTCTCATCTGCGTAGAACAGCTTATCCCCGTAGGTATAGAAGCTGGCGGTCACCGCCTGCCCCTCTTCGTCCAGGTAACAAAGCTCGGTCCCCCTCGGAACCTGGGTATTCTTTGCCACGGTACCGTCTGCTTCTCCGTAGTAGGAGATTCCGTCCACCTCCTGCCATCCGGATGCCGGTGTCAGCACTCCGTCCTCCGCTGCGGTGTACATTTTCTCCTGACGGAGCAGGGTTTTCCCGGTTACCAGGAATCCTTCCTGATCCACTAGATACTGCTTCCCATCAGCGGTAACGATCTGGTCCTTTACGGGCCTTCCTTCCTTATCCGCATAGACGGTATTCCCGTCCACCGTAAGGAAGCCCTTCCCCAGAGAGATAGCTCCGTCCTCCGCTGCGGTATAGTACTTTCCGTCCAGCAAAAATGTGGCAGAGGTAACCAGCGCCGAGGAATCATCGAAGTAGTAGGTCTTCCCGTCGATGGTCTGCATCTCACTCTTCAGCAGGATCCCGTAGTCTCCCACGTAATACTTCTTTTCGTTGGAGGAAAGCCACAGGTTCTTCTCCGGCTTCCCTTCGCTGTCAAAGTATCTGGAACCGTCTATTGGAATAAACTCGTCCTTCCTCGTTTCCTTACTCCCCTTCATGGTGAGAATGAGAAGAACCAAAAAAAAGACAGCGAGCATCCCTGTCAGGATCAGCATAATTATCTTCAGATGTCGAAGCACCTTCTTCATAATCTCTCCCTCGAAAACCACATTTCATTGTAACATAAAGAAACACCCCATTCAACTTAAAAAAGGACCTGTCCGACATGGGACAGGTCCTTACAATTCTTATCTCTTACGGTACTGATTACTCTACTACGTAGGGGATCAGTGCGATCTGACGTGCACGCTTAACGGCAACGGTCAGAGCTCTCTGGTGCTTAGCGCAGCTGCCTGTGATTCTTCTCGGCAGGATCTTTCCACGCTCGGAGATGTACTTGCGTACCAGATTTGCATCCTTATAATCAATTACCTGACTCGGGTCTGCGCAGAAAACACATACCTTCTTACGTCTGCGCATCGGTCTTCTTCTCATGGGAGCAGCATCCTTCTGCTCTGTCTTATTGTAAGGCATAACGTTCTGGGAGCAGCATCCTTCTGCTCTGTCTTATTGTAAGGCATAACGTTCCTCCTTTTTTACTTGAACGGCAGATCATTCTCGATGCCATCCGGGATGCTCATGAAGTCATCCGCACTGGCATTCTGCGGTGCCGGTGCTGCGGCCTGCGGCTGATATCCGCCCTGTCCGCTTCCCTGCGATGCAGCCTTTGATTCTGCAAACTCGATCTCTTCGGCGATCACGCGTACGGAGTACACCTTCTCACCGTTCTTGTTTGTGTAATTGTCATTCTCAATCCGTCCGATCACTACGATCTTGGTGCCCTGCTTCAGGTACTTCTCTACGAACTCTCCCTGTCTGCCAAATGCAGTGCAGTTGAAGAAATCAGCCGTAGCATCATTTCCGTCCTGACTGTTGCCGCGTGCGAATCTGCGGTCAACTGCAATGGAAAACCGTGCGATTGCCATCTGGTCACCGTTTCTGGACTGTGTATAACGAACCTCCGGGTCTCTTGTAAGACGCCCCATCAAAATAACCTTATTCATGTAGAAACCTCCGTTTTATTCAGCGTCCGGTTTCACAATAAGATAACGAATGACATGATCCTGAATCCGAAGCTTAGCCTCAAGCTTAGCCGGCATGTCAGCCGGTGCTTCGAACTGGATGAAGTAGTAGAAACCTTCCTTCATGTCCTGAATCTCGTAAGCCATTCTCTTACGGCCCTGATCATCGATATTCACGATGGATCCGCCGTATCTCTCGATCCGGCTCTTCACCTTCTCAAGAACAGCTTCCTTTGCGTCATCATCAATCTTAGTGCTGATAACCAACGCGAGTTCATACTTGTTCATTTTGCTTACCTCCTTTTGGTCTGATGGCCTCTGCCTTATGCAGAAGCAAGGATAAAACTATCACAGAGTTCGATGATATCATACCACGCCCGTAAAATCAAGCACTTTTTCCATCATCTTCCTCTGTATCTTTACTTCCCGGAAAGAGGGAAGAGATAGATCTTCTGGATCGGATCGATCATGGTGATCTCGGTGATGGCATTTCCGCGAAGATCGGAATTCCAGAACTTGTTGTCCGCAGAATTGTCTCCCCAGAAGAAGCCGATATGGCAGTCCGTGTTTGCCACGGACCAGTCCGGCTCAAGATAAAGCACGTCACCCTTTCTTGCCTTACCGCTGGCAAGCAGATCCTCCACGGAATCAAAGGTATAGTAGCCCACATCTCCTGCGCTCGCCAGCTTCCAGTAGCTGACTGCATTTGCGTAACCGCCCCACTGTCCCTGACTGGTGAGAGGCGAAAGATCCGCACCGCAGGACTTCATGACATGAGATACGAAGCCGGTGCAGTTCATGCGTCCCTCATCCCCGTACTCTCCGTACGGACGAAGCAGCTTCTCCGGCTCATCAAATGCATAGGAACCGATCAGGAACTCGGTTTTCAGATAATAATCGTTGCAGTGATCCTCCAACCATTTTACAACGCCGGTAGCTCCAAGATACTCATCCAGCGCCGGAGCGGACAGGTCATAGACTCTCTCCGGATCCTGCACCTTTGCTTCCGTGGACTCTGTCACCTGCTCCGTGGAAGCTGTGGAGTCCGTGGTACCCGGCACGGCCGTTGTGCTTGCAGTGACAGGCGATACCGTTGCAGCCTCGGTGGAAGCCCCGGTATTCTGAGAAACCTGCTCGGTGGTCTGGGTTGCTCCCTGCTCTACCGCCGGCTGCATCTTTTTCTTCTCCGCGGGCACAAAAACCCCCAGGATGACGATGGTCACAACCAGCAGGGCTGCCGCTGCCATTATCAGATATTTCATATACAGATCTTTCATTCTCTGATCCCTTCCATATCCATATTCTTAAAACAAAATGTGCTAAAGCACGGAAAACCTTCCCTACTTTAGCACATTTTTCTTCGTTATTCAAGCAAAGACTACTTTATGATCACAACCTTCGTTCCGAGAGGGATGTTATCATACAGCCACTTTGCATCCTCAAGCTTCATACGGACACATCCGTGGGAGGACGGCGTTCCGAGGGTTCGGTCCGCACATACCTCCGGCTTCGAGGTCAGGGTATACGGTGAGGAATGGAAGAGGTACTCTCCTCCGATGAATCCGGTCG
This sequence comes from uncultured Lachnospiraceae bacterium, assembly GCA_902760755.1. GTDB lineage: Bacteria > Bacillota > Clostridia > Lachnospirales > Lachnospiraceae > Eubacterium_Q. The sequence continues at coordinate 36,553 of CACWHK010000045.1, forward strand.
CATACCAGCAGCGATATCCGAAGCTGTCGAAATAAAGGTCATGGATCGTGGTTCTGTACTCACCTGTGGGAGTCGGATGATCCTTGGTTCCTGTGGAACAGGTAAACTCCCGCTGGAAGATCCAGTTGTCCTTCGATCCCTTGTAAAGAACCGTGATCTGCTCCGAAAGGTCCACCATGATCAGGTAGTTGGTGTTACTGGAGTACTTCTGCGCCTCATTGAAGGTGCTTCCCGCGTAGATATCTCCCGTGGGATCCGCATAGTAGCGGTTTCCATCCACCGTCAGATTCTTACTGGTCTCCAGTTCTCCGTTTGACTTTGCAAAGTGCAGGATATTATCGCCGGCCTTGAAGAGACCGCCGGTCACCATCTTGCCGTCATCCCCGAGATAATAATACTTCCCTTCAAAGAGGACCTTCTCGGACCGGTAAAGGATACCGCCATCCTTTGCGTAGTACCAGCCGCCCTGATACTTGAGCCAGCCGCCGGCAGTCCGCATCTCGCCCTTGGAATCAAAGAACCGAAGTGCTTTGTTTACCTCATGGATTCCTCCGGTCAGGGTTCCGTCATCACCGAAATAGTAAACCACATCCTTCCAGAGTGCCTGATTCCGTCTCAGGATTCCGCCCTTGTCGGCGTAGTACCATTTTCCTTTGTAGCTGATCCAGCCGGCCGTCTTCTTTGCCACGCCGTCTTCATTGAAGAAGCGAAGGCTTCCGCTTACCTCGTGAACGCCGCCGGCGAGCTTCCCGTCTTCTCCGAAGTAGTAGGTATCATTCTTCCACGTAAGGCCGTCATTTCTTACGATATAACCGCTCTTATCCGCATAGTACCAGTCACCCTTGTACTGAACCCAGCCGGCAGCAGCCCTTGCCTTCCCGTTCTTATCAAAGTACCGAAGGTGATCATTGACCGTGAAAAGACCTTCCTCCAGGGTTCCGGATTCTCCCACATAGTAGAAGTCCTTCCCCGTACTGATGATCTTATTCTTAGCGATCACACCGCCGGTCTCCGCATAGTACCAGACACCGTCCACCTTCACCCAGCCGGCAGCGGTTCCCTCGCCATCCTCATTGAAGTAGCGAAGCTTGTCGCTGACGGTATAGATGCCTCCGGTGAGTGCTCCGTCTGCACCTGCGTAGTAAACCTTGTTTCCGCTCCAGAAGCCCATGTTCCGGCGAATGGTTCCTCCGCTGTTGGAGAAGTACCATTTGGAATCCGGTGAAAACCATCCGGATTTGGTGCGGACAACACCATCTGTCGTTGCATAGTAAAGGTCTCCGTCTTTTTCGAAGAAGCCGGTTACCATTCCACCGTCAGGCCCCAGGTAGTAGGTCTTGGTACCCTTGGTAAGGAACTGATCCGTGTAGACCAGACCGGTCGCATCGGTATAATACCAGACCCCGCCGATCTCGCTCCATTTGTTCGCAACCGGCACGCCCCATTCCACGTCATAAACATAGGTAAGCCCGCCGATCTCACGAAGCTCCCGCTCCCCTGCCGCCTCTGCGACCGAGGTCTGCAGGAACAGAATGAAAACAAGCGCGATTACTACTGCAGCTATCCATTTGTTTCGAATGGATCTTATCATTTTCAAAATCCTTTACCTCATTTCTTTGATCCCGTTACGGCTTGATCACCATGGCCGGACGTACTGCACAGTCTGTATTATAGCAATAGAAGCTTGCATACCCTGCCTCACCCACGTTGTTCACATAGAGGGCACGGCGGGACTCGGAACCCGGAGTTCTGAGCCAGTACCAGCAGCAGCCGGTAAACTGCTTCATTTCACTGCTGTAATACTTGGAGCTGAAGTCATAGGTCATGGCATTCTTTGACTTAGCATAGGCCGTGGGCTTGCAGGCTGCATTCGCATTGATGGTATAGCCCTGCTTGGTAACGGTATTCTTGCCGAAGTACTTCTGTGCCTCATCCAGGCTGAGCAGGAAGACCTGATCCTTGGTATCATTTCCGCCATCCGTTCCCGTATAAGGATTGTCCTTATTCGTAAGGGATGTGGTCAGGATCTTTGCCTTCTCCGTCGATGAAAATGCATTGCTCATAAATGTGCCGTTCAGCCAGGTCCGGATCTTACTCTTCTCCCAGGTAACTGCCTTGTAGTCCGAATCATAGGAGTACCGGTCCAGTGCATACTTGCTGATCACGAGAAGGCTTCCGTCGGACTTCTCATCCAGGACGATCCACTCGATATCTTCCTTACCGTTGGAGGTCTTGTTATCCTGCTCGTACTTGCCGAACTTGATGGTGGTTCCCACCTTGGACTGGGTGGACTGATATACACCATTGCTGTCGAAGATATAAACGACACCCTTGATGGTCTGCTTTCCGGTTACCATAGCTCCGTCATCGAAGTAATACCATTTGCCGCTGATCTGCTTCCAGCCGTTGGCCATCACGCCCTTCGGGAAGAAGTACCACTTGCCGCCGATCTGCTTCCAGCCGGTTACCATGGCACCGTTGGTTCCGAAGTAATACCACTTGCCGCCGATCTGCTTCCAGCCGGTTACCATGTAGCCCTTGGCATCAAAGTAGTACCACTTGGAGCCCTCCTGCAGCCACGCACTCTTTGCATAGCTTCCGTCCGGATAGGAATACCACCATTTTCCGGAGGCTGCCTTCTTCCAGGTTCCAGTCATGGCAGCATCTGCATCCGTGGAGATCACAGGGAGAAGGAACAGTACGATCAACATTGTGGCGATCCATTTTTTCCATTTCTTCATATCTGCTCACCTCCTATGGCTTTACGACGATGGACGGACGAACCACACCGATCATCGGATCGATACCGTCATAATCGAAGCTCACATACCCGTTCCGGTATACATAGGCTGCATAGTTCTGATACTGTCCCGGAGACCGGAGCCAGTACCAGCAGTTCGTTGCCCACCATTCACTGCCGTAACGCTCCTCACCGCCCTGTGCGATGGCATAAGCCGTCAGTCTGCAGGCACGGTCGGTGCTGTCACCGCCGTTGTGGGTTCCGTCCTTATCAACGAAATACTTCTTGGATTCATCGGAGCTAAGCAGGAACACCTTATCCTTCGTATCACTTCCGCCCTTGGTTCCCCAGAAGAAGTTATCGTCATTCTTAACGTTGGTTGTCTTGATCTTACCCTTCTCCGTGGACGAGAATGCGGTATTGTAGAAGGTTCCGTTCAGCCAGGTCCGAAGGGTGCACATATCCCAGGTAAATGCGCAGAGCGTATCGTTGTACGGCTTTGCATCCAGTCCGTACTGGCTGACAAGCAGGTAGCTGCCGTCGGAATACTTATCCAGAACGATCCACTCGATGGCTTCCTTGCCATTGGAGGTCACGTTGTCCTGCTCGTAGTTTCCGAAGGTTACAACATCCCCCACCTTGGCACCGGATGAAAGGGAGCTTCCTCCCGTCACCAGAACACCGTTTTCATCAAACGTGTATGACTTTCCGGAAATGGTAACCGTACCGGTAGCCATCTTCCCGTTGTCATCAAAGTAGTACTGCTTCTGCTTGATATTCTGCCAGCCGGTCAGCATATAACCATTATCATCAAAGTAATACCAGAACTTGCCGATCTTTCTCCAGCCGATGGTCATCTTTCCGTCCGTACCGAAGTAAAGCCAATGGCTGCTGATGAAAAACCAGTCCGTGGTCATTACCCCGTCAGTTCCGAAATAGTACCAGCTTCCGTCCATCTGTTTCCAGCTGACAGCCCGGAAACCACTCTCAACAAGGTAATACTTTTTCCCGTCCACCTCAAGCCATGATTCACCCTTGGCATAGGTTCCGTCCGAATACCTAAAATACCAGTGGCCATTGCTTTCTTCCCACGTTCCGGACGCTGCTTCCGACGTCCCCAGGTCCGTGAACGGAAGGATGAGCGCTACGATCATAAGAAGCGCGATCACTTTCTTCCATTTCCTCATGTAACCCCTAACCTCCTTTTTTTTGTTTCATTGACCAGTGCGGTCAACGATCACTTCTTCGTAATTCCCCGGTCTCCGGAGCTTGCTGACCACCGTCATGACACCGGATGCCAGGATCAGGGCTCCTCCGAGGATCAGAACATAAACCCCGACGCCCTTCTTCTCATAATCCGCAGCTTTGGCAAGCGCAAGGATCATGATCAAAAGACCGATCACACACTGTGCAATCCCATTTCCGCGGATCGTAAACTTATGGATCAATGCAGAAACAACGATACACGGTGTCAGGATCCCGCAAACGAAAAAGTTTGCAAACAACTGGAACAGACTGAAGCTGTTCTCCCCCGAGAATCCACGATACACGTGAAACGGAAGAGCCATGGCTATGATACAGACCAAAACACCGGCCAGACCGACGATCACCGCCGCCCAGTCCAGAGTATCCCGCTTCGCAGGACGTATCTCCTTCGCTACCGCCTTCTGTGCCGCCAGTTTCCTCCGGATCTCCGCATTAAATGTGGTTTTACACACGTAACACATCTGTGCCGTCTTCGGAAGCTTCGCCCCGCAGATCTCGCAGTACTTAACATCCTCCGTCCCAGGCTGTGTCCATTGTCCATCCATGATGTCCACCCTCTGCTTATTCCATAGATTAATGACTTATTATATCACATTTGCGGGCAAAAAAAAAGAGCCCGCGAAAGCAAAAAAAGCCCGCGAAGGGCATAAAAAAAATGCCCAGAGCTGGGTACAAGGAGGGGCCCACCGAACAAAGTGAGGTGGGAAGATTCCTTATATCCGAGCGTAGCGAGGACGCATCGTGCGCAGCACGATACCTCGGCGGAGCCGAGGAAAGACCGCGCAGCGGGCTTCGCGCCGGGCGGGATTTCGGAAATAAAAAAGTGCCCAGAGCCGGAATCGAACCAGCGACACGAGGATTTTCAGTCCTCTGCTCTACCAACTGAGCTATCTGGGCAAGGTACATATGAAATATAAAGCATCGCGATTGGGCGATGCGTAGTAGCGGGGACAGGATTTGAACCTGTGACCTTCGGGTTATGAGCCCGACGAGCTTCCGAGCTGCTCCACCCCGCGTCATTATAATTCCCGAAGGAATAAGTGGGCGGAGGTGGATTCGAACCACCGAAGCAATTTGCAGCAGATTTACAGTCTGTCCCCTTTGGCCACTCGGGAATCCGCCCATTCAAAACTATGTAGTTTTGACCTGCCTTATGGATAAGGCAAAGCCGATGATCGGACTCGAACCGATAACCTGCTGATTACAAATCAGCTGCTCTGCCAATTGAGCCACATCGGCACTCGTGGGACCTATAGGGCTCGAACCTATGACCCTCTGTTTGTAAGACAGATGCTCTCCCAGCTGAGCTAAGATCCCATATGTTTATCCAAGTTTATCGCTTTGATAAACAAAGCGACCCAGACGGGACTTGAACCCGTGACCTCCGCCGTGACAGGGCGGCGCTCTAACCAACTGAGCCACTGGGCCTCATTGTGCTCTTTGAAAACTTCACACTGACTTAATCATTATAACCATTCTCTATTCACTTGACAAGCATTATTTTACTGTGAATCAAACCGATCATTCAATCATTAGGAAAAGCCCTCGACCTATTAGTACACATCCGCTCCATGTGTCACCACACTTCCACTCTGTGCCTATCAACCT
>CACWHK010000046.1 GCA_902760755.1 uncultured Lachnospiraceae bacterium
ACTTCAACCGTGTTTCGAACATATTTTCGCCTGAAAATTAAAGCTTTGTTCCCCTAACAAAACCATTTTCGAGCAAATAATCCTTTGCATACGGAAAATGCGGTGCTCCTTAATACTCGATGTTCATGGCCTTGTAAGATGGAAACAGGTTATATGGAGTCTCTGTTAGGGACAGTTTTTCTTTCAGAGGTTTCTGCTCCGCCAGTCCTGCCAGGTTCCCGTAGACTTTCAGAAAATCGGTAAGACGTTTCTGCTGATTCAGGATCGCAACCATGATACACCGTGTTTCCTCCGACAGCCGGTCAAACCGGATACAGCTAATCTCCAGGTCAGATTGTTTGCATACCTCCGTGCTCCTGGAAATCGGTCCCTTCGAAAAATGATACTCGATCCCGATCAAAAATAGCTTGTTCAGTTCTGCATTCAGTTCGCCGAACATTTCACAGTCCCAGTCTGACTGATCCTGGTAGTAGATTCTCCTACGAAAATACGATTCCTTGTATTCATAAATCTGATTCAGGTCCATGCCTAACGCATCACCAATCTTCTTTGCCGTTTCGATCCCGCATCTCCCAAAATCCGTCTGATTCTTAACGATCTTGAAAATGTAGTTATATCCAACCCCCGAAATCGCGGATAAACGCGCGATATTCATCTCCTGTTTAGCCAGTAGATCTTCAAACATCCGACATCACCTCCCACATTCATTCTATCACAAGTGTGATAAAAATACAACATCCCCATCACACTTGTGATAGGGATGTTTAAAAAACCCAATTTTCGTTCTTGTTTTAGGGAACTTTTTGTCATGGATTCACATCAAAAAGTTCCCTAAAAAGCATTCGATCTATCCCTCGTAGTCGCGGAGGGTTTCTTTCAGTTCTTTGATCTCGTCGCGGAGCTGGGCAGCGAGCTCGAAGTTGAGCTCGGCTGCTTCGCGGTTCATGCGGCGGGTCAGGCGGTCGATCTCCTTCTTCAGGTCCTTTTTGGACATGAGGTCCGGGTCTTCCTTTGCGAAGCGGGCACGCTTGCCTGCGGCTGCTTCTTCGTCCGCCACACCGGTGGTGATCAGCTCACGGACAGCCTTCCGGATGGTCTGGGGCGTGATGCCGTGCTCTTCGTTGTAGGCCTGCTGCAGGGCGCGACGGCGGTTGGTCTCATCGATGGCGTACTTCATGGAATCCGTGATGGTATCCGCGTACATGATGACGTGGCCATCCACATTTCGGGCGGCACGCCCGATGGTCTGTACCAGAGAGGTGCCGGACCGAAGGAACCCTTCCTTATCTGCGTCCAGGATCGCAACCAGCGTGATCTCGGGGATGTCCAGACCTTCGCGGAGCAGGTTGATGCCCACCAGCACGTCGAAGACGCCCATGCGGAGGTCGCGGACGATCTCGGTCCGCTCCAGGGTGTCGATGTCGGAGTGGAGGTACTTTACCTTCACGTCCATGCCCCGGAGATAGTCCGTCAGCTCCTCTGCCATTCGCTTGGTCAGGGTGGTGACGAGGATCTTGTGGCCCGCGGATACTTCCTTCTGAATCTCCGCGTAAAGGTCGTCGATCTGGCCCTCCACGGGGCGAACGTCGATGGGCGGGTCCAGAAGTCCCGTGGGACGGATGATCTGCTCGGTCCGGTACTGCTCGTGCTCCTCCTCGTAGGGACCGGGGGTCGCAGAGACGTAGAGCACCTGGTCGATCCGGTCCTCGAACTCCTCGAAGTTAAGAGGTCGGTTGTCCATGGCGGAGGGAAGGCGGAAGCCGAAGTCGATCAGGGTCTGCTTCCGCGCCTTATTTCCGCCGAACATGCCGCGGACCTGAGGCAGCGTGATATGGGACTCATCCACGATCAGAAGGAAATCCTTCTTGAAGAAATCCATCAGGGTGTCCGGGGGATCCCCGGGCTTTCCGCCTGCCAGGATCCGGGTGTAGTTCTCAACGCCAGAGCAGGTTCCGGTCTCCCGGAGCATTTCGATGTCGAACTCCGTCCGCTCGCGGATCCGCTGGGCCTCCAGCAGCTTGTCATGGGCCTTGAAGTAAGCCACCCGCTCCTCCAGCTCCTCCTCGATCTCCTGCAGGGCGCGGGCCATTTTCTCGGGAGCCAGCACGTAGTAGGAGGCAGGGAAGATGGCTGCGAAATTCACATTTCTCTTCACCTCTCCCGTCACGGGATCGAACTCGGAGATCCGGTCGATCTCGTCACCGAAGAACTCGATGCGGAGCGCGTCCTCATTCGTATTCGCGGGAATGATGTCCAGCACGTCGCCCTTCACGCGGAAGGTGCTGCGCTTGAAATCCATCTCGTTTCGGGTGTACTGCATGTCGATCAGACGACCGATCAGCTCGTCGCGGTCCAGCTGCATGCCGGGGCGAAGGGAGATCATCATGGCCTTGTAATCCTCGGGATTTCCGATGCCATAAATGCAGGAAACCGACGCAACCACGATCACGTCCTTCCGCTCGATCAGGGCCGCAGTGGCGCTGTGGCGGAGCTTGTCGATCTCGTCGTTCTGGGAGGAATCCTTCGCGATGTAGGTGTCGCTGGAGGGGACGTAAGCCTCCGGCTGGTAGTAATCGTAGTAGGACACGAAGTACTCCACGGCATTGTCCGGGAAGAAGGCCTTCATCTCGCCGTAAAGCTGCGCGGCCAGGGTCTTGTTATGCGAAATAATCAGCGTGGGCTTGCCCAGAGCCTTGATCACATTTGCCATGGTAAATGTCTTACCGGACCCGGTAACACCCAGCAGGGTCTGGCTCTTCCTGCCCTTCCGGAAGCCGTCCACCAGCTCCGAGATGGCACGGGGCTGATCGCCTGTGGGCTCGTAGGGGGCTTCCAGCTTGAAGGCTGCTTCCTTCTCATCTACCCTGCCATTCGTATCTATTTTCTCTTTCTTCTCTGCCATACCGTCTCTTCCTTTCCTGCGTCCCGATTCGAGCACTCTCCAAAGCGTGCTCTCACACGTGTGGGCATCTGTATCCAATCTCAGATACTGAATATCACGCGTGAATGCACCCATACCACTCGCGAATCTCGCATAGTCACGAGTGGATGTATCACGCCAGCATGCGGATCATGCATAATCACGGATGAACACTCCCACAAATAGATCGCACATAGTCACGTGTATACATACACAATCGCATGGGGAGCACACATATATGTAGTCGGAAAGACGGTTCCTGCACAGCAGAAACCGTCCCTTCATTCTCTTGTTCTGATCCCGCGCGGAACATCCGCGGGGGTGATGTGGATCTAGTATAACTGTTCTTAAATAACTCAACCGAATGCTTGCCCGCTTACACCGATAGCACGCCTCAAAAATCCTCGGCGTAGCCCGCTACGCCTGCGTTTATCTGGTTGTTCTGGGTGATGACCGTCTGGGAATCCATGCTGTAGCCCTCTTCTGTAGTTAACATAATTCTCCGCATCGTCCGGTTGTTGGGAACGCCGAGATGCCGTGTATGCAGCTGCAGCTGCTTATCGCTGTAATCGCTGTTGATCACGATGGCCACGGCCTGCTTCCTGGTGAAACGACCGTAGGCGATACATTTGTATTCACTGTGTAAATGTACCAGCGACCCGCGCATCAGTGCGTCGTACTGCTTATGAATGCGGATGATGTCCCGGTGGAAGTTGATGAGGTCCATGTCCTCGTTCCCCCAGGGATAGGTCCGCCGGGAGTCCGGATCGGTCCAGCCTGCCACGCCGGCCTCATCGCCGTAGTAAATGGTGGGCGCACCGGGCCAGGTCATCTGGAACAAAACTGCCTGCCGGAAGATGCCCTTGTTCACATCTTCATTTGCGGCCTCCGGGCCCAGGGTATGGGTCCGGCCGACTCTCCGGTTGGTTCGGGTCAGGAACCGGGAGTGGTCATGGTTGGACAGCTCGTTCATGGCTACCTGCAGGGAGCCGGTCATGAAGGTGGACATGTAGTGCCGCATGGAACCCACGAACATGTCGGGATTGCCCAGGAAGTCCCCGCGGAACTCGTCGCTGTGCTTCTCCACACCGGTAAGGAACCAGGTGATGGGCTCCATGAAGGCGCTGTAGTTCATGACGGTATCCCACTGGTCACCCAGCAGCCAGGCCTTCGGATCCCCGTAGTGCTCCGCCAGAATGATGGCCTCCGGATTCGCATCCTTCACCGCCGCGCGGAAGTCCCGCCAGAAGCGGTGGTTGTACTCCTCGGAGTAGCCCAGATCCGCTGCCACGTCCAGACGCCAGCCGTCGGCGTTGTATGGCGGGGAAACCCATTTCCGGCCGATCTCCATGATGTAATCATGCAGGGCCGCACTCTCCTCGTAATTCAGCTTCGGCAGGGTGTCATGCCCCCACCAGCCGTTGTAGCTGCCGTTGTCCGGCCAGGCCTGCTCGTCCTGGAACCGGAAGAAATGCCGGTACGGACTGTCCGCAGAGAGGTAGGCTCCCTTCGGATACTCCGGATTCCTGTCGTAGATCTTCTCGCGGTCCATCCATTTGTTGAAGGAACCGCAGTGGTTGAAGACGCCATCCAGGATCACGCGCATGCCGCGGCTGTGGGCCTCCTCCACGAGACGGATGAACACCTCATTGGAAGCCTCCAGATTCGCCTTATCCGTGACGCGGGTGATGTACCGCGTGGCACGGGAATTATCCATGGAATCCGCCGGGAGCAGCTCGCCCTCGTCCTTCACGATCTTGCCGAAATGCGGATCCACATAATCATAATCCTGAATATCGTACTTATGATTCGACGGAGAAACAAAGATCGGGTTCAGGTAAATGACGTCCACGCCCAGATCCTTCAGGTAGTCCAGCTTGTTGATGACACCCTGCAGGTCTCCGCCGTAGAAGTTGCCCACATCCATGCTCTCCGGGAACTTGTTCCAGTCCTCCACATGCTTTACGGGCTGGCCTATATAGCAGTACTCGCCGGTCAACACGTCGTTGGTGGGATCGCCGTTGCAGAAGCGGTCCACGTAGATCTGATAGAACACCGCACCCTTCGCCCAATCCGGGGTATGGAAGCCCGGCATCACCTCGAAATCGTAGTTGCGGTTCAGGTCCTTATGCTTGGACACCCGGTTGTAGTAAACCACCACGCGCCCCGCATGGATCTCGTAATAGTAGCGGATCCGCTCCGTCACGTGAGGGATCACTACCTGATAGTAATCAAAGAGCGCATCGCTCTCAACAACCTTCATCTCGTAGCGCGTATCATTTACCATGACATACACGCCGTCCACGTTGTCCACCGCCGTCCGGAACCGCAGGGTCAGGTCATCCCCCACCTCAGGCTCCGAGGGAGAACAGTAATTCTCCGTGCCGTCGCTGAAAAGAGCGCCAAAGTTCAGGATCGATGTTGAATTGTAAATGTATTCCAGCAGACGTAAGGAATTTCCGTCCCTCATATCTGTATCCTCCCTTTGCGTCAGATTTCTTCCCTACAGTACGTTACCACTTTCCCGCAGGTAGCACGGGTATCACGCTACACATTACATGTCACACGATTGACGGATCCGCCAGGGAATCCTTCGCCTTCGGATCATCGAAGATCCAGTCGATGAACACCATGATGAACCACGCGATGATGGCTCCGGCCACTGCCAGTCCGAAACAGATCAGGCCGCTGCTGAAGGTAACATACGCGTTCATAAATGCATTCCAGAGCGTCAGCACGCTGAGGATCATGCCCACGACGCTGACCACGAAGATCATGACGCGGTACTTATTCAGCGGACGGAGCTGCCGGAACAGCATGGCAAAGCCGATGGCTGACAGCATGTAGGTGGAAGCCACGCTGATCTCATCCGCCGTGGCATCCATGGCCCGTCCCACCAGCAGGATCGCCGCAACCGCGATGGCTGCCGTGATGGCTGCAGGAGCCGCACCCATCAGAGTCTGGGTCAGCAGCCGTCCCCGCTGCCGTCTCGTGTTATTCTCGAAAGCCAGGAAGAATCCCGGGATTCCGATATTGAAGGCGGAAACCAGAGAGATCTGATTGGCCTTCAGCGGATAGTGCAGTGTCGTCGCGATGGCGAATACCGCCAGGATCAGCGAGAAAATGTTCTTATACAGGAACATGATGCCGGACCGGGTCATGTTGTTGATGATCCGCCGTCCCTCCGAAACGATCTGCATCATATGGGAGAAGTCAGAATCCATCAGCACCACCTGGGCTGCCTGACGGGCCGCGTCGGAACCGCCACCCATGGCGATGGAACAATCCGCTTCCTTCATGGCCAGGATGTCATTTACGCCGTCACCGGTCATGGCCACCTTCTCACCATTTGACTTGATGGCCTGGATGAGACGCTTCTTCTGCTCCGGCTTCACACGGCCGAAGACCGTATAATTCTTCACTGCCACACGGTAGTCGTGCTCCACCTTCAAAGTGGAGGCATCCACGTAATTCTCGGCGCCATCGATCTTCGCCTCCATGGCCACCCGGGACACGGTGAGGGGATTATCGCCGGAGATCACCTTGATCTTCACGCCCTGTTCCTTGAAGTAGGAAAATGTCTCGGGTGCGGTCTTCCGGATCTCATTGGCCAGACTCACGAAGAGAATGGGGGTGAGCTCAGCACCCGCGGGCACTTCCTCTCCGCCCTTACGCTCTACCAGGGCGAGAACCCGCTGTCCCCTGCCGGTGTAGGCTTCGATGCCCTCCCGGTTCTGCTCCATCTGCTCCTTCGTAAGCAGGAACTCGGGAGCTCCGAGGCGGAGGGTCCGGTCTGCGGTGCGGATCTCCGAATATTTCAGCTTGGAGGAAAAGGGAGTGATGGCCCGCGCCACCAGGGCTTCCTTCTCTCCGTAGTGGGCCTTCAGCGCAACCATGGTGATGTTGGCATCCGGCACGGTATTTACGTAGCTGCCGAGAATCTCCTCAGCCGCATCCTTCTCAGCGTCCGATCCGCCTGCCGGCGTAAATGCCGCGGTGACGGACATCACATCATTTGTTATGGTTCCGGTCTTATCCACGCAGAGCACGTCCACCCGGGCAAGGGTTTCGATACTCTTCATGTCATGAAGGAGCACCTTCTTCTTTGCAAGCAGGGCCGCGCTCACGGTCAGGGCTATGGTCAGCAGCAGGTAGAGACCCTCGGGGATCATACCGATCACGGCACCCACCATGCTGGGAACTGCCTCCGAGAAGGGCAGATGGTTCACGGCCATGGCCTCATAGAGAAGCCCTCCGCCTACGGGGATGATGACGATACCGGCCACCAGGATGATGAGCTCGATATCCCTGATCAGCTCCGACTTCTTATCCTTTACTTCCTTTGCCTTTGCGGTCAGCTGGGCTGCATAGGAATCCGAGCCAACCTTCGTCAGCCTTGCCACACAGCTTCCGGACACAACAAAGCTGCCGGACATAAGCGTGCTGCCCGGCTCTTTCTCGATCTCATCCGATTCTCCGGTCAGCAGTGCTTCATTTGCGGAGATCTTTCCTTCGATCACCTCTGCGTCCGCGGGAATCTGCTGTCCGGCAGACAGCATCACGTACTCCCCGAGCACCAGCTTCTCGGTGTCTGTCATCACAACCTTCCCGTCGCGGATTGCGGCGTACTCCGTGGTGTCCAGCAGCGACAGGCTGTCCAGAACCTTCTTGGATCGGAGCTGCTGAATGATACCGATCAGCATGTTGGCGATCACCACCGGAAGGAACATCAGATTCTTGTACGCACCGGCTATGATCACGAGGATCGCGAGTCCGAGGAAGATGGCGTTGAAGTAGGTGCAGGTGTTTCCGATGATGATGGAGGAAACACTTTTGGAGCTGTGGTTCGGAAGCGCATTTGTCTTCTTCTCCTTTGTCAGCCGCTCCACCTCCGCGGTACTGAGACCTTTCAGATGTAAATTTTCGACATTGATTTCGTCCATGGGTACTATTCTACTATTATTTGCGTAAATAAGCAAGAAAACCTGTCATGGATAGGCTTATTTTACGGCAGGTTTTTCCGCTGAATTCTTATGATTTTCGTGGTTGGTACGGGCGTTTCGGCGGTCCGGGATAAGGCCCGGGAGCCACATGAGGAAAGCACTGCCTGCGGCGAGACCTATGGCCTTCCAGCCTCCGGCGGTGGAAACCTTCGCCAGAATGAAGATATCCCAGAGCACGAAGATGCCTATGATCATGGCTGCCACGCAAAGCAGGAAGACGATGATCCGGTAGCGGTTCAGCGGGTGGATCAGTCTCCATAGCAGCATGAAGCAAATGGCGGACAGCATGTAGGTCGCTGCAACGCCGGTTTCATCCTCCGTCAGCCCCAGCTCTCCGCCGAAGATCATGACGGTGGAAACCAGGATGAAGGACAGGATGGCTGCGGGTGCCGCGCCGGTGAGGGTGCGGGTGAGGAGCCGTCCGTGCTGGCGTCTCGTGTTATTCTCCATGGCCAGAAGGAACCCTGGCAGGCCTATATTGAAGCCCGAGATCAGGGAGATCTGGGTGGGCCGCATGGGGTACTGATAGGATAAAACGATGGTCAGCAGGGCCAGCAGCAGCGAGAAAATGTTCTTATACAGGAAGAGGATGCCGGAACGGGTCATGTTGTTGATGATGCGCCGGCCCTCCGATACGATCTGCTTCATATGGGAGAAGTCGGAATCCATCAGAACCACCTGAGCTGCCTGGCGGGCTGCGTCGGAGCCTCCGCCCATGGCTATAGAGCAGTCTGCTTCCTTCATGGCCAGGATGTCGTTCACGCCGTCACCGGTCATGGCAACCTTCTGTCCGTTGGCCTTAATGGCTTCAATGAGAAGCTTCTTCTGTTCCGGTTTCACACGACCGAAGACGGTGTACTTCTGCACTGCCTCGCGGTAGTCCTCTTCTTCCTTCAGGGTGGCGGCATCCACGTACTGCTCCGCGTCCTCGATCTTCGCAGCCATGGCCACGCGGGAAACGGTGAGGGGGTTGTCCCCGGAGATGACTTTTACCTTCACACCCTGCTCCGCAAAGTAGGAGAAGGTGTCGGGGGCGGTGTCGCGGATCTCGTTGGCGAGGGCGATGAATAAAATCGGCGTAAAGTCCGAAAGTTCAGAGGTCGGTTCTTTGTCCGAGTTCTCTGCTGCAGTCTGTGCTGCGTTCCGGGGTGTGGTTCCATCGGCCTGCTTCACGAGAGCAAGGACACGCTGGCCTCTGCCGGTGTAGGATTCTATGTTTTCTTTGTTTTGGATAAGTTCTTCCTCGGTGAGGAGGAACTCGGGAGCTCCGAAACGGAAGACAGTATCTGCCGTTTTTATCTCGGAGTATTTCAGCTTCGAGGAGAAGGGGGTGATGGAGGTTGCGGGGAGCTTGCCTGCGGAGTCAGGTGTGCTGCCTGCGGAGGCGGGTGTGCTTCCTGCAGAGGTGGGCTGGGAGGCCGTAGCCTGCTGAGCCGCTGCAGCGCCCTGGTCCGTCGTATCAGCCTGCTGTCCCGTCGTATCCACCTGCTCTCCGACATGGAAGTAGCCACGGATAGCCTCCATAGTGATGTTGGTGTCGGGGACGGTGCAGGCGTAGCTGGCGAGGATTTGCTTTGCCTCCTCGAGGGTGGCCTCGCTCTTCCCCTCCGGTGCGAAGAATCCGGTGACGGTCATTACGTCGCTGGTGATGGTACCGGTTTTATCCACGCAAAGAACATCCACCCGGGCCAGAGTCTCGATGGACTTCATGTCATGCAGAAGGACTTTCTTTCTGGCAAGGCGCGCTGCACTCATGGTAAGGGCCACGGTAAGCAGCAGGTAGAGACCCTCGGGGATCATACCCACAACTGCACCGACCATGCCTACCACACCATCCTGAATGCTGCGTCCGTTTACGACACAGGAATTGTAGACCATACCCGCACCTACGGGGATGATCACAATACCTGCGATCAGGATGATCAGTTCTATGTCGCGGATCATTTCAGACTTCTTGTTCTTTACTTCCTTGGCTTTCGTTGTCAGCTTCGCGGCGTAGGACTCCGCACCCACCCGGGTGAGGCGTGCAACGCAGCTGCCGGACACCACAAAGCTTCCGGACATCAGCTCGCTGCCCGGCTCCTTCTCGATCTCGTCGGCTTCGCCTGTGAGGAGCGCTTCATTTGCGGAGATGCTTCCCTGCACTACTTCCGCGTCCGCAGGAATCTGCTGTCCCGCGGTAAGGCGGATCAGATCACCCTCTACCAGCTTCTCCATGGCAACGGTCTGCTCTTTGCCGTCGCGGATGGCGGTGTACTCGGTGACGTCCAGGAGGGACAGTGCGTCCAGAACCTTCTTTGCCCGCAGCTGCTGCACGATACCGATGATCATGTTGGCAATGACCACGGGAAGGAAGGTGAGGTTGCGGTAGGCTCCGACGCAGATCACCAGGATGGCAAGACCGAAGAAGATGCCGTTGAAGTAGGTGAAGACGTTCCGGCAGATAATCGAAGAAACACTCTGGGAGGAGTGGTCGGGGAGACGGTTGGACTTGCCGGAGCGGGTGAGCAACTCCACTTCTTTCGACGATAGACCTGTTAAATTGTTGGTTGCTGCGTCGTTCATATGGTTCGTCCTGTTCTAACTCTAATCGGTAACCTATATCACCCTTACCCTCTACCCTTCCTTCGTGGGGAGGATGGGGACTCCGTCGGGGCCGACGGGGTAGAAGGGGTAGTCGGCGCGGGGTTCGAGGCGCTGGTTGTCGTCACCGATGACGTCGATGGTTTCGGGGCCGATGATGATCTGGAAGCCGAGGCGTGCATCGGAGAAGGTCCAGGTGCAGCCGATGCGGTCAGAGGCCAGAGGGTTCCCGGTCTTCGGATCGGCATTTACGCTCCAAAGGAGGTTCACGTCGCTCTCGCCCCAGAGGGGCTCACGACCGTCGGTATAGGTTCGGACAGCTTCCACATGGATGCCGGAGCCGGCGATGTCGGTGATCCTGAGGCGCACTTCTCCGTCCTGCAGCTGACGTACGTAGACGCAGGCGGTGAGGCGTTCCTTGTTTCCGCTGTAGCTGACAGCACTAACGGCAGCTTCGCGGCGTCGTATGGTCATGGCGTAGTCATGGATCCCACGGTCAAACTGGGTGGAGGGGCTTATCTCTCCTTCGTAGCTGTAGGACCCCTGGATGGAGTAGTTGGAGCCACGGAGGTTGGAGATCACCAGGTCGCCCTTGAAGCCGGAGGGGTTCTGGTCATTCACCCAGATAGCGAAGTTTTCCGCCCGGTGGGTGGGAATCCCCTCTTCCACTGCTGCCTGCACGAGATCCTTCATGCCGGTGATATTTACCTCCACGATGCCCATGGATTCATCGGACCAGTGGACGTCGGTAACCTTCCAGCCGAAGGGGAATACATTTTCGCCGTGAACCTCCAGGTTCAGGGTCTGCTTCAGACGCTCGTCCGCCAGATTCACGCGGTAGGTTGCGTCGAAGGTGAACAGACCATCAGACTGGAGCCGGGTCATCTGATAGACGGACATTTCCCCGTAATTCTCGCCGTTGATGGTGTACTCGAAGGCGGGGATAGCTGCCTTCAGATCCTCGCTCTCATCCAGGAAGTGGTTCCGGGTCAGCACCAGGACGGTGAAGTACACGGATACCATGAGAAGCAGGCCCACCAGCACCAGAAGGCTGATGAGGAGTCTGCCCTTCTTTCCGGAGATCATTTCCTCTTCCTCTGCCAGCATGACAGGAGGCTGGGTGTAGAGGGGCGCACCAAACTGTGGCTGCAGGGTGCCCTGCGACTCTACCTCCGGAGGTATCTGCATGGCTCCTGCGCCGTACGAAGGGAACTCCGTCTCCTGCGATGCACCGCAGTACGGACAGTTCATTGCCTCATTTTCGATCAGTTTTCCGCAAATGATACAATATCTCATGCTAACCTCGGATCGTAGACTGCGCGTTCTCCGCCCACGTATTTCGGGCGGTGGCGGGCTGCAATGACAACTGCCTGCCCGATCTTCTTATGCTCCAGGCGGAGGGGTACCACCACCGGGTGGATGTGCATGCCGATCATGACACCTCCGATATCCAGTCCTGCGTCTGCCTTCTGGCGGATATCCTCCACCACCACGGGATTCTTCAGACTTTTATAGTGCTTCACGGCAAATGCACCGCCTGCGTGGAGCTGGGGCACTGCATTTACGATCTCGAAGCCGTAGGACTCGGCAACCTTCCTCTCCAGCACGATGGCGCGGTTCAGGTGCTCGCAGCACTGCACGGCCAGGTGCATGCCCCAGGCGGAAAGGGTGCCGGAGATCTCGCTGTAGACCACGTCCACAACCGCATCCGTCTCGCCCTCTGCCGAGGTGCCCATCCGGTTTCCGATGATCTCGCTGGAGGAGCAGCCTACCACGAAGAGGCCTCCCTTCTTCACCTTCGCCTGGTCGAGCATTTCCTCGATCACGGCCTCGGCGTCTCTGCGGATTGCTTCTATATCCTTCTTCTTTATGCTCATGTGGAACCTCCCATAACATGTATTGCCCCTCACGCAAGTTCGGTGGCGCGTCGGTCGGCGCGATTTCCATGTCATGACGCACCTTCCTCAATTCTCATGCAAAAATACAAGTCATATTATAGCCGTTTTCCCCGAAAAAAGAAATGTTTTTCGCTTTTCTTCCGTGCGCCGATGTGCTACCATTTAAGGTGGATTATTCCGTACGAAATGCGTCAATCTGCATCCTCTGATGCGCGGACCTTGCGCGGGGATGTGAAGGTATATTATGGGGGAACAAAACATGACAGGAGCAAAAGCAGCAAGGGCGTTTCTGAAAGCCTTTCTGTTCAAGGTAAGTGTGGGCAGCATCCTCGCAATCCTCGCGGGCATCCTGCTGAATATCGGGGGACAGCGGTTCGCTGACTGGGTGCAACCGCCCTTCTGGCTGGATACCATCGGAACCATGGTGGTAGCCATTCTTTACGGACCGCTGGCCGGGATCATTGTGGGGGCTGCAACCACTGCATTTCTGGCGATCTTTGATTCGTATATCTTTACCTACATCGGCGTTGCCATCGCGGTGGGCGTGATCGTAGGCTTCTTCTTCGTGGGATATGCGTCCGGCAAGAAAAAGAGAGACCCCTTCGACATCATATCCATAGGCATCCTGACTGCCATCGTCACATCGCTTGCGTCCATCCCGCTGGATATCGTGAACTTCGACGGACATACCGGAAATATCTGGGGTGACGCTTTCTATGACATGATCTCAGGGCAGGTGAACTCCACCTTCTTCAGCGCCCTGGCTTCCAAGCTGTTCCTGGAGCTGCCGGACAAGGTAATCTCGCTTCTCATCGCGGTTCTGATCGTGAAGCTGGTGAAGCGGATCGTGGCTTCCCGGAGAGATCGTTTCGAGAAGGGAGCAGGCTCCGGACGGGGCGCAGGAACCGGTCGGGGCACAGGAACCGGGAAGGGTTCCGGCGCAGGGCAAAGCGATGGCTCCGGCATGGGACCGGAGGGTGACCGGAGAACCGCAAAGCGAGTTCGTCGGACCGCGCTTCTGCTGGCCTTCTCTCTTGGTGCTTCTCTTCTTTCCGCAACGATTCCCTGCTCCCCCGCGCACGCGGAGCAGCTGAATGCAGAGTTCGAGACCTTGGTCTACGGCCGCGGGAAGGGCATGCTCTCCTCCGAGATCAACGCCGTGGCGCAAACCCGGGACGGATACCTCTGGGTGGGCACCTACTCCGGATTGTACCGGTACGACGGTGTGCGGTTCGAGCCTGTGGAAAGCAACGGTCTCATCAAAAACGTTATGACCCTCTTCGTGGATTCCAAGGACCGGCTCTGGGTGGGAACCAACGACAGCGGTGCCATTTGCAACGATCATAAAACCGCAACCACCGTGCTCTACAACGCCTTATCCGGCCTGACCGCGGACACCATCCGCCAGTTCTGTGAGGATAAGGACGGGAACATTTATATAGCGACCTCCCGGTATGTGAGCCGGATCAGTCCCGACGGAGCCATGAAGACCTATAACACCTGGGACGACATTTTCTATGTACAGGATCTGGTGGCACTTCCCACCGGCGAGGTGGTGGGAGTCACCAACAGCGGAACCCTCTTCATGCTAAAGAACGATCTGCTGCTGGACACGCTGGACCACACGGATATCCAGCACCTCTCCTACCGGAGCGTTGCCTACTCCTCCAAGACCGACAGCCTGCTGGTGGGGACCGACGACCTGGCCTACCAGTTTATAAAGGTGGAGGACGGGAAGTTTGTGCCCGGGACCACGCGGTACCTGCCGAACAACTCCTACTTCAACGATATCGCCTATGACGCGGACTACGGCGGATACTTCATCTGCTGCGAGAACGGCATGGGCTTCCTGAACGAGACCACGGAGAACTTCACGGAAATGACCAACGCGGAGGTGAAGGGTGCCATCAGCAGCGTCTGCGTGGACGACCAGAAGAACATCTGGTTTGCTTCCAACAAGTACGGTCTGGCAAAGTACTCCCGCTCTCCCTTCCTGAACCCCCTGTCCCGCTCCGGTCTGGAGACCAGCGTGGCAAATGCGCTTTACAAGGACGGAAACATCCTCTACATGGGCACAGACACCGGGCTCACAACTCTGAACCTTGATACAAATATGGCCACACTTCTCCCCTACGCCGGTTCGCTGAAGGGAGTCCGCATCCGGAATATCATGAAGGATTCCAAGGGGAATCTCTGGTACAGCACCTACGGAAAGGACGGGCTGGTGAAGGTGGACCCGGAGGGGAACATCAAGACCTTCAACGAGGACAACTCCGGCATGCTGGGCGGACGGGCCCGCTGCACCATAGAGCTTTCGGACGGACGGATCCTGGTGGCCAGCAACACCGGACTCTCCTTTATTAAGGATGACGTTGTGGTCGCAACCATCGGCGTGGATAACGGGCTGGAGAATCAGTACATCCTCTTCATGTACGAGCGGGAGGACGGATCGATCCTGGCAGCCTCCGACGGTGACGGTATCTACATCATCAAGGACGACCGGGTGATCGGGCATATCGGCAAGGACGAGGGCCTGCAGACCGCCGTGGTCTTAAAGATCATCAAATGCACCGGCGGCTTCCTCTACGTCACCAGTAACGCACTTTACTACGACAACGGCACGATGATCCGGCAGCTGTCACATTTTCCTTATTCCAACAATTATGACATCCTGATCACGGAGGACCGTCTCTGCTGGATCACCTCCAGCGCCGGGCTTTATATCGTGAGCGAGGAAGCGCTGCTGGCGGACGAGGAGTATACCTGCACCCTGCTGAACGAGAGCTGGGGGCTGACAACTACATTTACGGCGAATTCCTACAATGTGCTGGAGGACGGCATGCTGTATCTTTGCTGCACAAATGGTGTGCGTATCCTTTCCACCACGAGCTACGACCAGCTGGCGACGGAGTTCCGGATGCACATTTCTTCCATCGAGCGCGGCGAAGAGACCTTCGTGGAGAAGGAGGGGAAGTACGTGATCCCCGCGGGCAGCGGGCGTGTTACCTTCAACGTGGCCATCAATAATTATTCGCTTTCGAACCCCATGGTGCACTACTATCTGGAGGGATCGAACGACGAGGGTATCACCTGCTTCCAGGACGAGATCCAACCGCTGTCCTTCACGAATCTGGCGCACGGGGATTATAAGTTCCATATCGAGATCATCGACGGCTCCACCGGGGAGATCCGGAAGGAGGAGGTTTATGATGTGACGAAGGAGTCGCGGATGTACGAGCGGCTTTACTTCCAGATCTACCTCTATATCGTCAGTGCGCTGCTGCTGATGTATATCATCTGGCTGTTCGTTACCATCAACCGGAAGACGAGCCGCATCATGGGTCTGCAGAAGGAGATCTCCACGGACAAGATGACGGGGCTCATGAACAAGGCCGGGGCAACCCGGGCGCTGGAGAAGCTCTGCGCCGAGGAGGCGGGTACCTTCCTGATGATCGACCTGGACAGCTTCAAGCTGGTGAACGATATCTACGGCCACGATATGGGTGACCGGATCCTGATCCGGTTCGCGGAGCTGATCCGCGAGGCGCTGGGCGAGGAGAACCTGGCCGGGCGTATGGGCGGTGACGAGTTCGTAGGCTTCGTGAAGCATGAGCTGGACGAGGACCGGATCGCCGAGATCACGCGGTTCCTGAACCGGGAGCTGGTGAAGTCCGCGAAGGAGTACATGGGCGAGGACATGGAGATCCCGCTGGGTACATCCATAGGTGCGGTGCGTGTTCCGATCGAAGGCACGGACTTCCATGAGATCTTCAAATATGCGGACAAGGCACTGTACAACGTGAAGCAGAACGGAAAGCACGGCTATTCCTTCTACCAGCGGTCTGCCGGGGAGAAGGAACAGGAGGAGCGACGCGAGCGAAGCGACCTCTCGGAGATCAAGAAGATCATAGGCGAGCGGAACGAGGGCAAGGGCGCGTACCTGGTGAACTTCGACCGGCTGCAGGCGCTGTACAAGTATATCAGCCGAAACGATCATGCCATGAATTCCCAGTCCGGGTTCCTTCGGATCAGTGTGGATGCGAAGGACGGTGGTTCCGTGCCGGATGAGGTGCTGGACAGTCTCGAGGATCTGCTGGTGACCGGCTTCCGGAAGAATGATGCGCTGACAAGGTATTCGGGAAGTTTTTATCTTCTTTGTACCGGGGCAAGTGCGGAGAATTCCGAGGTCCGGGCTAACGAGGTCATTGAGAAGTGGAAGGACAGCGGTGAGTTTGAGGATTACGTAGTTGTACTGGATGTTGAGACGGTTGGGGGGGAGTGATCCACCCCAGGCTGTGAGTGTGCTCACTGGCGAGCCGATGGGCGAGCCGAGATGGTCGCATGCGAGCAGACCGAGGAGGTGATGCGATCCATCAGCGAGCCCACGAGCGAGCAGGTGAGCATGCGAGCCAGCCGACATGACATATGGATGAGAAAGGCGTATCCCGTGTGGGGTACGCCTTAGTTGTTGTCTTTCTTCAGTTAACGCGTAACCATCTCCGGCTCGAAATCCGTGGGCTCATCACCGGTTGGAGTACATGCGGTCGTAGTAGTTTTGGTAGTCGCCGGAGATGATGGATTCCCACCAATCTCTATGTTCTAAATACCATTGGATGGTTTTCTTAATCCCATCCGCGAACTTCGTCTCCGGGAGCCAGCCGAGTTCGTCGTGGATCTTGGTGGGGTCGATGGCGTAGCGGAGGTCGTGGCCCTTGCGGTCGGTAACGTAGGTGATCAGGTCTTCGCTCTTGCCGAGTTCCCTGATGATCAGCTTCACGATGTCGATGTTGGCCATCTCGTTGTGGCCGCCGACATTGTACACCTCACCTATGCGGCCCTTATGAATGATCAGATCAATAGCCTTGCAGTGATCTTCCACATAGAGCCAGTCGCGGACATTCTTACCCTCACCATATACCGGGAGGGGCTTATCTGCAAGACAGTTGGCGATCATCAACGGGATCAGTTTCTCGGGAAAATGATACGGCCCATAG
>CACWHK010000047.1 GCA_902760755.1 uncultured Lachnospiraceae bacterium
GAGATCGTGCAGCTGCAGGCGGAGACGCGGGATGCGGCACGGCGCTGGGAGGAATACGGGGCGGTCGGCTTCTCGGGGGTCCGGGAGATCACGGACTCGCTGCGCCTGCTGGAGGTGGGCTCTCCCTTAAATCAGAGTGAACTTTTGGATATTGCTTCCCTGCTAGAGACCGCAGACCAGGTGCAGGGCTACGGGGCGAGGAGAGAAGCACCGGGGCCGGATACCCTGACGGACCGGTTTGCGAGCCTGCTTCCCGTCCGGGATGTATCCTCGGAGATCCGCCGGTGTATCCTGTCGGAGGAGGATATGGCAGATGATGCGTCCTCGAATCTGAAGCGGATCCGGAAGGAGATCCTCACCTGTGGCAGTCAGCTGCATCAGCAGCTGGAGAAGATCGTAAAGAGAGAATCAGACAGGGGCACCCTGCAGGATGCCCTGATCACCATGCGCGGAGGTCGGTACTGTATCCCGGTAAAGGCGGAGTACCGGTCGAAGTTCCCGGGTATGATCCATGATCAGTCCCAGACGGGAAGCACCGTCTTCATCGAACCCATGGAGATCGTGAACCTGAACAATAAGATCAAGGAGCTGGAGGTAGAGGAGCATCTGGAGATCGAGGCGATCCTCGCGGAGCTCTCGAAGATGGCTGCCTCCGTGCAGGATGAGATCCACACGGATATGACGCTTCTGACGGAGCTGGACTTTATCTTTGCAAAGGCGAAGTTTGCACGGGAGATCAAAGCGTCGGAGCCTATCGTCGGAACGGACGGGGTAATCGATCTCAGGCGGGCGGTACATCCGCTGCTGGAGAGGAATACCGCAGTTCCGGTTGACATAAAACTTGGAGAAGAGTACACCGTCCTGATCATCACCGGACCCAATACCGGAGGGAAGACCGTCTCTCTGAAGACATTGGGATTGCTGACGCTGATGGCGCAGGCAGGGCTTCATATCCCTGCGGAATACGGTTCCCGGGTGTCGGTCTTCGAGGATGTCTTTGCGGATATCGGAGATGAGCAGAGTATTGAGCAGAACCTCTCCACCTTCTCATCTCACATGAGCAATATAGTTTACATAATTCAACATGCGACGGAGAACTGTCTCTGTCTTTTTGACGAGCCCGGCGGCGGGACGGATCCGGTGGAGGGTGCTGCTCTGGCGGTTGCCATTCTGTCCGAGCTGAAGGCCCGGGGAGCCAGGGTCATGGCAACCACCCATTATACGGAGCTGAAGACCTACGCCCTTTCCGAGCCCGGCGTGGAGAATGCCTCCTGCGAGTTCGACGTGGCATCCCTGCGACCGACCTACCGGCTGATGATCGGGATCCCCGGGAATTCCAATGCCTTTGCGATCTCCCGGCGGCTGGGTCTGCCGGAGGATATCATCGAAGCAGCCCGCGGACGGTTGGATGAGGATTCCATCCGCATGGATCAGATCCTGACGGATCTTACCGAGACCCGGAGCCGCATGGAGAAGGATCAGGCAGAACTGGAGCATTACCGGAAGGAAGCGGAAGCTCTCCGAAAGCGTCTCTCCGTACAGGAGTCGAAGATGAGCGAGAAGAAGGAGGAGATCCTGGCGAAGGCCCGGGAGGAAGCCCGGGAGATCATCGAGGACGCGAAGGAGACTGCGGATGCAGCCATCCGTGACTATCAGAAGTGGGCAAGGAATCCCGCGGCAGCCGATGCCCGGCGCATGGAGGAGCAGAGAGCTGCCCTCCGGAAGAAGAAGGATTCCCTGACCGATAAGACCGAGAAGAAGCAGACCAGCTCCGGTCAGAAGGACAGTGATTTCCATATCGGAGACCGGGTGAAGGTTCTCAGTCTGGATACCGAGGGCCATATTATAAAGCTGGCGGATTCCAAGGGGCTCTTTACCGTGGAAATGGGGATTCTCACATCCCGGTTCCCCGCCTCCGACCTGCTGATCCTTGCGGAGGAGAAGGTGAAGCTGCCGAAGGTCCGTGCAGCCGGCGAGGGCAACATGCATAAGGGCTCCACCTTCCAGCCGGAGCTGAACCTGCTGGGGAAGACCGTGGATGAGGCTCTGATGGAGATCGATAAGTTCCTGGATGATGCGCTTCTTGCCCATGCCTCCACGGTCCGAATCGTGCACGGCAAGGGCACCGGAGCTCTTCGGAAGGGGATCCACGAGCATCTTCGGACCCTCCGCTACGTGAAATCCTACCGCCTCGGAGAATTCGGAGAAGGGGATGCGGGCGTCACGGTGGTTTCTCTCTGATCATTGGCGGGATAGCCCTGCATTTCCCTGCATTTCTTCATAGTTGAAGTGGAAAAATGTCAAAGAATATGCTACACTAGAGATTGGTGGATTTTGAGCCCGAAGAAAGGAGCAACCCATGGACAAACCCAGAATCCTGATCGTTGATGACGACGAGAATATCGCAGAACTGATCTCTCTCTATCTGAATAAAGAGTGCTTCGACACCCGGATTGCCGGGGATGGCGAGACCGCGCTTACTATCGTGGATGAGTATAACCCCGACCTGATCCTTCTGGATCTGATGCTTCCGGGCATGGACGGGTACGAGGTTTGCCAGCAGATCCGCAGGACCCGGGAGACTCCGATCATCATGCTGTCTGCCAAGGGTGAGGTGTTCGACAAGGTACTGGGCCTGAAGATGGGCGCGGATGACTATATCATCAAGCCCTTTGATTCCAATGAAATGGTGGCGCGTGTGCGTGCGGTGCTCCGCAGGACCAAGCGTCCGGAGGAGTCTGCAACCGCGGAGAAGCCGGAGCGGAAGGGTGAGTTTGTGGAGTACGACCGTCTGATCGTGAACATCTCCAACTACACGGTTACCTTCTGCGGAAGGAATATCGATATGCCGCCGAAGGAGCTGGAGCTTCTCTACTTCCTGGCCAGCCAGCCGAATCAGGTATTTACCCGCGAGCAGCTGCTGAACCAGCTGTGGGGCTATGATTTCATGGGGGATACACGAACCGTGGATGTGCACATCAAGCGTCTTCGCGAGAAGCTGGAGGGAGATTTCCCCTGGTCTATCGTAACGGTATGGCGTGTCGGGTATAAGTTTGAAGTCAGATAATAAAAGGTGAGATAATCTATGCAGCATTCCATTTTGGACCGAATCTATATAGCATTCCTTGCGATACTGATCGTGTCCTTTGGAGTGCTGATTGTTTTTACGTCCTTTATGACAAGGCGGTCGCTGGTATCCGAGAAAACGGAAACGCTGAAGAATGAGGGTGCGCTGATCGCGTCCCAGACCGTGGTGGGATACATAAACGATAAGTATACCAAGTCAGGGCTGGAGTACCTCTTTCAGTACTATGCAACGGCGCTGGATGCGGATGTCTGGTATGTGGATGAGTACGGATATGTGGTAGCCACATCTCAGGTGTCAACGGATAAGAACAATGCGGAGAAGCTCCGGACCGGAAGTATCCCGCGGAACATCTACCAGCTGGATCCGGAATATGATGTGGATAGGGACCACTCACAGACCGGGACCTTCTACGGCCTGTATTCCAGCGATATGATCTCGGTCAATGTTCCGGTGCACCTGAACCAGCTGAACCTCTTTAATGAGGTGGTCAGCACGGAGAAGAAGGGTGCGCTGATCCTGCATGCCTCCGTATCCCAGATCAACGAGATGATGAGGAACATTTACAGCATCGTCCTGATCCCGTGTCTGGTTATCATCGTCATCGCCTTCGTGTTCCTGGCAGTCGTATCAAAGAAGGTCCTGACCCCGGTTAAGAAGCTGTCCGTTGTGGCACAGGAGTACTCCAAGGGTAACCTGGAGGTGCGAACGGAGGTGCACAGTGACGACGAGATCGGACAGCTGGCGGAGTCCATGGAGTACATGGCGGACGAGCTGGCGAAGCTGGAGGATTACCGGAGAGACTTCGTGTCGAATATCTCCCATGACTTCCGTTCACCCCTTACCTCCATCAAGGGCTATATCGAGGCCATGAAGGACGGAACCATTCCGCCGGAGAAGCAGGGGCGCTATCTGGATATCGTGCTGAACGAGACCCAGCGTCTGACGAAGCTGACCCAGGGACTTCTGGATCTGAACAACCTGGAGAGCTACGGTCCGTATGTAAAGATGACGGAGTTCGATATCATAGAGGTGATCAACAAGACACTGAATACATTTGAGATCAAATGTATCGAAAAGGGCGTTGCGATCTACCTGAACAACCATGCGGATGACACCATGGTCATGGCGGATAAGACCAAGATCCAGCAGGTAATCTACAATCTGATCGACAACGCGCTGAAGTTTACACCGGAGGGTAAGCATATCTTCGTAACGGTAACGGAT
Organism: uncultured Lachnospiraceae bacterium; assembly: GCA_902760755.1. Taxonomy (GTDB): domain Bacteria; phylum Bacillota; class Clostridia; order Lachnospirales; family Lachnospiraceae; genus Eubacterium_Q. The sequence continues at coordinate 4,313 of CACWHK010000047.1, forward strand.
AAGGAGAAGGATGATAAGCTTCATATCTCCATCCGCGATGAAGGTATGGGTATGGATGAGGAGACGCAGAAGAAGATCTTCATCCGGTTCTACAAGGGAGACTCCTCCCGCGGTAAGGATAAGACCGGTTCCGGGATCGGACTGGCCATCACGAAGGAGATCATCAAGGCCCATCATGAGGTGATCACCGTGACCAGTAAGGTGGATGAGGGAACCGAGTTCGTGTTTACCCTGAGTAAGGCGAATATGAATAAGTGATGGGATAGAAAGAGAGGATACAGTGAGGTACATACGTGAACTGCACGAGGGAGAGAACATCACCGGCGTGTATTTTTGCAAGACGAAGACCGTGGCAAAGACCAAGGCGGACAAGACCTACTACAGCCTGGTGCTGCAGGACAAGACGGGAACCATCGACGCAAAGGTCTGGAACCTGTCCAACGGGATCGAGCACTTCGAGGCTCTGGATTATATCTGTATAGATGCCCAGGTGACCAGCTACAACAATCAGCTGCAGATGAATGTGTCCCGGATCCGCAAGGCCCGGGAGGGAGAGTACGTGGTGTCGGAGTACATGCCCTGCTCCCCGTACAAAACAGAGGAGATGTTCGACGCGGTGCAAAAGCTGATCGCGGATACGAAGGATCCGTATCTTCACGCGCTGCTTTCCACCTTCTTCCTGGAGGATGATGCTTTTGCAAAGGACTATAAGAAGCACAGTGCAGCGAAAATGGTGCACCACGGCTTTATCGGAGGCCTGCTTCATCACAGCCTCTTTGTGGCAAAGACCTGTGAGTTCCTGGCGAAGCAGTATCCGGTGCTGAACCGGGATCTGCTGATCACTGCAGCCCTGCTGCATGATGTGGGAAAGCTTCGGGAGATTTCCGACTTTCCGGAGAATGACTATACGGACGAGGGACAGCTTCTCGGTCATATCGTGATCGGAGCCATGTGGATCGGTGAGAAGTGCGACGCCATAGAGGGCTTCCCGAAGAAGCTGAAGGATGAGCTGCTGCACTGTATCGTGGCACACCACGGCGAACTGGAATTCGGTTCTCCGAAGAAGCCGGCCCTGATCGAGGCGCTGGCGCTGGCATTTGCGGATAATATGGATGCAAAGATCGAGACCTTCACGGAGCTGCTGCAGGCAAACCCGGATACCACGGAATGGCTGGGCTTCAACAAGCTGCTGGAATCCAACGTCCGCCGGACTGTGTTGTCCTGAGGAGTACATGGTGCGATGAAGGATTTCATAAATAAGTGACGGGATTCTTCCTCGCTTCGCTCGTCAGAATGATATGTTTAGCCATGCCTGTCATCCTGAGCGCCGAAGGGGCGAAGGATCTCATGACTGGATAGAATAAGGGAAAAAAGAAAGGACAAGAAAACCATGGGTAGATATTTCGGAACAGACGGCTTCCGCGGCGAAGCAAACTGTAATCTGACAGCAGATCATGCGTATAAGATCGGCCGGTTCCTCGGCTGGTATTACGGAGAACTGAAGCGCCGGAACGGGATCGAGGAGATGCCGAAGGTGGTGATCGGAAAGGACACACGTCGCTCCAGCTACATGTTCGAGTATGCGCTGGTAGGCGGTCTGGTGGCTTCCGGTGCGGATGCATACCTGCTGCACGTAACAACGACACCGTCAGTTGCCTACGTGACCAGAATGGACGGCTTTGACTGCGGGATCATGATCTCTGCAAGTCACAATCCCTACTATGACAACGGGATCAAGCTGCTGAACGGCTCCGGTGAGAAGATGGAGGAGTCCACCATCGCACTGATCGAGGACTTCCTGGACGGTTCCGTACACCTCTTTGATCAGGACTGGTCCGAGCTTCCGCTGGCGAAGCGGGAGAAGATCGGCTGCACCGTGGACTACGTGGCAGGCCGGAACCGCTATGTGGGATATCTTATCTCTCTCGGACAGTACTCCTTCAAGGATAAGCGGATCGCTCTGGACTGCGCAAATGGTGCGGCATGGAATATCGCGAAGTCCGTATTTGATGCCCTCGGAGCAAAGACCTATCTTATCAATGCAGAGCCCAACGGAACCAACATCAACCGGGATGCAGGCTCCACACACATCGAAGGCCTTCAGAAGTTCGTCCTGGACAACAAGCTGGATGCAGGCTTTGCCTATGACGGAGATGCAGACCGGTGCCTTGCCGTGGATGATAAGGGCGAGGTGGTGACCGGTGACCATATCCTCTATGTCTGCGGTGTCTATCTGAAGGATCGCGGAGATCTTCTGAACAACACCGTGGTAACCACCGTTATGTCCAACTTCGGCCTCTATAAGGCATTTGACAAGGTCGGAATCGATTATGCGAAGACGGATGTGGGTGACAAGTACGTGTATGAATACATGTCCCAGAACGGCTGCCGGATCGGCGGTGAACAGTCCGGGCACATCATTTTCTCGAAATATGCAACCACCGGAGACGGAATCCTCACCTCCCTGAAGATCATGGAAGTGATGATGGCGAAGAAGCAGAAGCTCTCCGAGCTGGTGGCTCCTCTGAAGATCTTCCCGCAGGTACTGGAAAATGTACGTGTGCGCGACAAGAAGGAGGCCCAGGAGGATCCGGATGTACAGGCAAAGGTGGCGGAGGTAACCGCAGCCCTCGGCGATACGGGACGTATCCTGGTGCGCGAGTCCGGTACCGAGCCGGTGGTCCGCGTCATGGTGGAGGCTCCCACGGAGGAAACCTGCCGCGAGCATGTGGAGTCCGTTGTGAACGTGATCAAGTCGAAGGGGTACGTAACCGAGTGATGTCATCCTGAACCGAGCGGAGCGAGGCGAAGGATCCCATGACTCGAACCGGCACACGCCATCGGGTATGCGACCGGGGGGAAAGGATTCTTCGCACTGCGTGCTCAGAATGACAAAAAAGGAAGAACGCAAGCGCATTTCCCATGTGCTCTGCGTTCTTCTTTTTATTTCTTAGACAGGAGACAGAGAACCGTCCCCTGTCTCCTCATGTTTAGTTCGCAGGTACGCTGTACCATACCTCTTTGGAGTAGATGTCCACGCCGCGGGCTGCCATCAGCTCACCTACGGATACGATGGTGTAGCCCTGGGAGATCAGCTCCGGCAGGAGCCGTTCGATGGCCGGGATCGTGGTAGCATGGATGTCATGGAAGAGGACGATATCCCCGTCTTCAACCTCGCTGAGAACCAGAGGAACGATCTGATCCGGATCCCGGGAATCCCAGTCCAGAGAATCCACACTCCAGTAGATCATGGGCTCAGCCACCTCTTCACGTACCGTATCATTTACCGCGCCGTAGGGCGGACGTACGAAGGTGGGACGGACACCGATGATGGACTTGATCTCATTTGCGGCATCATCCACCTGCTGATGGATGGTTTCTACGGAGCTCTTCTTTAAGTTCGCATGATCCCAGGTGTGGTTTCCGATCTCATTTCCGCTCTCGTATACGCGCTTAACAACATCCGGATAGTAGCTTGCGTTGCAGCCCTGCATGAAGAAGGTCGCATGTGCGCCGTACTGTGCAAGAAGGGCCAGGATCTGGTCCGTGTTGCTCTTGTGCGGGCCGTCATCGAAGGTGAAGGCGATCATCTTGCCGGTATCCACGACCGCTCTGGCGGTGGAACCCTGTTCGGTCTTCTTCTCGGTTGCCTTCTCCGTGGTGTCGGTTGCCTTCTCGGTGGTATCCGTGGAAGGATCCTCGCTGGCGGTATCGGTGGTTGCTTCCGTAGCGACCGTCGCCGTAGTCAGCGGCTGGTTCGTCTTCGGCTCGAAGAGGGCCGAGTAGTCTGCCTCGCTCATTTCCAGATTCGCCATGGTCAGTCCCTCCTTTTTCACGTAATCCTTCAGGACGGAGTAGGCACAGGAAGCACTTTCGATCCCCGTGTAGAACTCCATGCCCGTCTTCTTCAGAAGGAAGCTGTCGGTGTAGATGTTCTGGATCCTCGTCTTGTAGCCCTCATTGAAGAGGTCCTCCAGCTTCACGGCCTTCTTGGTACCCAGGTCGTAGTTGTAGAGGTGGATCAGCTTCGTGTAATGCTCGGAGGAAACCGGCTTGGTCATGGAAGTGACCTTCACGCTGACGATAGTATCCGTAACCTGATAGGTTTCTACCATATTCTTGTAGACACCCTTCTGGTTCTCCTTCACCTTGTCCTGCCTGTCGGAATCCGAAACCAGAGAGGAGGCTTCATTTTCAATCTGTGCATTTACTTCCTGGTCGATAAAGCTGTGGGAGGATGAGAGCAGCTGCTTCTCCACCACGTACTTGGCTTCCTCCAGCTTTACATCCTCAACCTTGCCGAAGTCGGTGGACTCTGCCGTAAGATCCGGAATGGCAAGAGTGTTGTCACTCCTTGAAATGATAAAATCAACAACAAAGTATGTTCCGACAACGAGCATGACCAGAATCAGTACCTTGATCACGTTCTTCATGGTGTTCTCCTGTTATTGTTTACATAAATTTCGGTTAGTTAAAACTTACCCATCTATTATAGTGATTTGATGCCGGAAATGCAACAGGAAGATGCGAAAGTCCCTTGACAAATGCCCGAATTCCTTATATAACTGAATACGGCGCGCCCAAGGGGCGAATATCATCTTTGGAGGGATTTTACGATGAATAAGGCTGAATTTGTAGCAGCACTGGCTGAGAAGACAGGCATGAAGAAGACAGAGGCTGAGAAGGCCATGAAGGGCTTTACCGAGGTAGTTGCAGAAACGCTGAAGAAGGGAGAGAAGATCTCTCTGGTCGGCTTTGGTACATTTGAGGTACTTGAAAGAGAAGCAAGAGAGGGACGGAATCCGAAGACAGGCAAGACCATGACGATCCCGGCTTCCAAGGCTCCGAAATTCAAGGCAGGACGTGCTCTGAAGGAAGCAGTTAACGAATAATGAGACTGGATAAGTATTTAAAGGTTTCGCGCCTCATCAAGAGACGCACCGTTGCCAACGAGGCCTGCGATGCCGGCCGCGTCAGCGTCAACGGAAAGCCGGCCCGGGCATCCTATGATGTGAAGGTCGGGGACGTGATCGAGATCGCGTTCGGAAATAAGACCGTGAAGGCAGAGGTTACGAAGGTGACTGAGGCCATCCGGAAGGAAGAAGCAGGGGAGATGTTTCAGATTCTTCCGTAATTTCTCCGATATTATGTAAATAAGTCTTGCAAAAACGTCGGAAATGTGCAAGAATAAAATGTATTCATGAATTCTTGTATTAATTCGGGGAGACGAATCGTGCGAGCATCGAGAAGAAAATCGAAGAGCGGACTGATCCTGGTCTTACTGGTGGTGCTGGTTGTGATCGCAGTCAGCAGCCTGAAGGCCATGAGTCTGCATGAGAAAAGCGAAGAGCTTGCTGTGACCGAGCGTCAGCTGGAGACTCAGATCGAGAACGCCAAGGAGAAGGCAGCGGAGCTGGAGAATCGCGAAAAATACATGCAGACAAAGCGGTACGTCGAGGACGAAGCAAAGAATAAACTGGGTCTGGTTTATCCGGATGAGATCGTCATCCGACCCAGCGGAGAAAAGTAATTACAGGGCAGTGCCAGCAGGGCACTGCCTTTTCTGACTGTATCAGGTGTTATTTTCGGGAAGGGTGCAGCATGGAGAAGAAGGTTCTTTCCTATATCAAAGATGAGAATATGATCCGGCCGGGAAGCCGGGGAATCCTCGCCGTGTCGGGCGGGGCGGACTCCATGTGCCTGATGCATATCCTGCACCGGCTGTCCGGAGAGCTGCAGACGGAGCTGACCGTCTGCCATGTGCACCACGGAATCCGGGGAGAGGAAGCGGACCGGGACGCTGCATTTGTGGAAAAAACAGCAAAGGAGCTGGGACTCCCCTGCAGGATCTACCATAGAGATGTACCGGCGCTTGCCAAAGCGAAGGGAGAAACCGTGGAAGAGGCCGGAAGAGAGGCAAGATACGCCTGCCTGGAGGAGCTGAAGGAGGAGTGCGGTGCGGACTGGATCGCTCTGGCTCATCAGAGCGATGATCAGGCGGAGACAGTGCTCTTTAACATCCTGCGGGGCACGGGAATCCGCGGGCTTCGGGGGATCCACGCGGTCCGGGAGGACCGGATCCGTCCGCTGCTTCCCTTCTCACGGAAGGAGATCGAGGCCTGGCTTCGGGCGGAGGGCCTGGAGTGGTGTACGGATTCTACGAATCTGGAGCCGTATTACACGAGAAACTTCCTTCGGACCGTGCTTTTGCCCATGCTGACGGAGGTAAATGCCGGAGCGAAGGAACATCTGGTTTTGCTTGCGAAAGAAGCAGAAGAATTGTATGATATACAGGAAGCAGAGGAAGGGCGCCTGATGGCTCTTTGCACCGTCATCCGGTCGGAGGACGGTAAGATCGTGGAGATTCCGGACCGGGTCTTTGAGGAGAATAAAACACTTCTCGGGGAGCTGCTGCTCCGGGAGCTGGAGCTGCTGGCCGGGAAGCGAAAGGACCTTACCAGGCGGCACATTCAGGCAATCGAGGAGCTGGCGGCCCGGGAGACCGGGAAGCGGGTGGATCTTCCCTATGATCTGGAGGCGGTCCGGTGGTATGGAAGCGTGCTGCTTCGGAAGCGCGGAGTGCTCGTTTCCAGTGACACGGGGAAACGACTTTCCGTCAGTCGGGAGGCTTACGAACCGGGGATGGAGATCCCTGCGGGAGAGGACCGGAAGCTGGTGGATGCAGCCTCAGTCCGTGGAACTATAGCCCTTCGGACCCCGGAGCGGGGAGACCGGATCACGGTGGACAGGGAGGGCGGTACCAAGCTGCTCACCCGTCTTTTTACGGACCGGAAAATCCCGAGGGAGCTTCGGGACAGCTGGCCGGTGGTGGCTGATGATGAGAAGGTTCTCTGGGTTGTGGGACTAAGGCTCAGTGAAGCCTGCAAGGTGACGGATGAGACGGAGGAGGTGTATCTCCTTCGGATAGAAGAATAGGGTATCGGTACATTTGCCGAAGGCCCGGGAAGAGAGTGATGTATGGAAGTTAAGATCAATACCCTGATCAGTCAGGAATCGCTGGAGAAGCGGATTCAGGAGATGGCGGAGGAGCTGGACCGTGTGTATGCGGGGAAGGAGCTTCGGATGATTGGAATCCTGAAGGGGAGCATATATTTCCTGGCGGAGCTTACGAAGCGGATGAAGACCCCCGTGACGCTGGACTTCCTTTCGGTGTCCAGCTACGGCAACGGAACCACCTCCAACGGGGTGATACATTTTAATAAGGATCTGGACGAGCCGATCGAGGGACGGGACGTGATCCTGGTGGAAGACATCATGGACACGGGACGGACCCTCAGTTATCTGGTGGAGGTCCTGAAGGAGCGAAAGCCCGCGAGCATGCAGGTGATCACCCTCCTGGACAAGCCTTCCCGCCGTGTGGTGAAGATCGAGCCCTGGATGACCGGCTTCACCATCCCGGACAAGTTCGTGGTGGGCTTCGGGCTGGATTATGCACAGAATTACAGGAATCTTCCGTATATCGGGGAGATTTCCTAAAGGATAAGTAACAAGTTAGAATCGAGGACGAAAGATGGAGAAGAAACCAAGGGTCGGAGGATTTTTTATCTATATCCTTCTGCTCCTGCTGCTGCTCGGGATCGCGAATACGATCCTGAACCGCAAGGGAAATGTTAAGACGGACTATACGGATGACAATCTGAAGCATGAGATCAAGAACGAAGAGGTCATCCGGGTCGAGATCGCGCAGAATGCCGAGGTACCCACGGGAACCGTAACGGTAATCCGGACCAAGGGGGATCTTGTGTACTTTACCCCCGACGTGAAGGATACCATCGAGGTACTGGAGGATGCCAAGAAGGAGGTTCCCTTCACGGTCAGTGACGTGGAGCGTCCGTCCGTATGGGTGAAGCTGATGCCCTACGTCTTTGCAGTCGTGCTGGCGCTGGTTGTCATTCTGTTCCTGATGAGCCAGTCCGCGGCGGTAGGCGGCGGTGGCGGCGGAACCAATGCGAAGCTGATGAATTTCGGCAAGAGCCGTGCGAAGAAGGATGTGAAGACCGGGATCACATTTGCGGATGTGGCAGGTCTTGTGGAAGAGAAGGAAGAGCTGGCGGAGGTTGTTGACTTCCTGAAGGATCCTGAGAAGTATACTAAGATGGGTGCGCGGATCCCCAAGGGAATCCTGCTGGTGGGCCCTCCGGGAACCGGAAAGACCCTGCTGGCCAAGGCCATCGCAGGAGAGGCGGATGTTCCCTTCTTCTCGATCTCCGGCTCGGATTTCGTGGAAATGTTTGTCGGTGTCGGTGCATCCCGTGTCCGTGACCTTTTTGCGGATGCCAAGATGAACGCGCCCTGTATGGTATTTATCGATGAAATCGATGCAGTCGCAAGACGGCGTGGTGCCGGCCTCGGCGGCGGTCATGACGAGCGTGAGCAGACCCTGAACCAGCTGCTTGTGGAGATGGACGGCTTTGGAACCAACGAAGGGATCATCGTGATGGCAGCCACCAACCGCGTGGATATTCTGGATCCCGCCATCATGCGTCCCGGTCGTTTCGACCGGAAATGTGCCGTGGGCAGACCGGATGTGAAGGGCCGGGAGGAGATCCTCCGCGTGCATACAAGAAATAAACCGCTGGGAGATGATGTGGATCTTTCCCAGATCGCCCGGACCACCGCAGGCTTCTCCGGTGCGGATCTGGAGAACCTGATGAATGAGGCGGCAATCCGTGCCACCCGTCAGGACCGGAAGTTTATCAAGCGGGAGGATGTGGACAAGTCCTTCGTTAAGGTGGGGATCGGAACCGAGAAGAAGTCCCGGCTGGTGCCTGAGAAGGAGAAGCGGATCACGGCTTATCATGAGGCCGGACATGCGATCCTGTTCCATGTTCTGCCGGATATGGGACCGGTTTATACGGTTTCCATCATTCCCACCGGTGTGGGGGCTGCAGGCTATACCATGCCTCTGCCTGAGAATGATCATGTATTCAACACTAAGGAAAAGATGCTGCAGGAGATCCAGGTGGATTTCGGCGGACGGATCGCAGAGGAGCTGATCTTCGGCGATGTGACCACCGGTGCGTCCCAGGATATCCGCCAGGCCTCCAAGACCGCACGGGATATGGTTGTCCGCTACGGCTTCTCCGAGAAGGTGGGCATGATCAACTATGAGACCGCTGAGGATGATGAGGTGTTTGTGGGTCGTGATATCGGCCATGAGGCACATTACAGCGAGGCGGTCAAGTCCCTGATCGACGCGGAAGTGAAGCGGATCATCGACGAATGCTACGCAAAAGCGAAAAAGACCATCGAAGAACACATGGATGTGCTCCACAAAGCAGCAGATCTGCTGCTGGAGAAGGAAAAAATCACGGGAGAAGAGTTCGTTTCCCTGTTCGAAACAGCGTAATATCCGAAAACAGTTGTTCAAAATGTACAATCCAGGGGTCGCGAGTGTATCAGAATGACCAAAACCCGACAATGTGCCCAAAAACGGTTGGCACATTTACTAAAAAAAAATTGAAAAAAATTTTATCTTTGGGCACACTTCGAAACGGTTTTGCGTATAATAACACTTGTAACCCCCAATACATTATAGTTTTTTGCTACACCCCATAAGTAACAAAATACCT
>CACWHK010000048.1 GCA_902760755.1 uncultured Lachnospiraceae bacterium
TCGAACAGTTCATCCGCCGCTTCCTCGGGATTGAAGAGGAAGCTGCGCGTACAGCGTACAGGCGCCTTCTCCCTGGCCTCGCGGATCCGGAGATTCTCGCTGATCACGCCTACCAACATGGCGTATTTCAGAATCTTCTCCATGGCCTTCCGGTCCTCTTCTTTTTTGCTCTTCTGCAGTTCCTGTTCTATGGAGCGCTTCGCGGTATGGGCATATTCCAACTGCTTCGTCAGGGTATACAGCTCCTGCTTCACACGTTCGGACTGCTTCCCCGTCTCCGGGTTGCCTTCCTGCTTCAGTACACCGATCCTGGACTCCAGATCATAGATTGTTTTCTCGATCATGGCAAGGACCGATCTGGCATCCTTTTTATCTCCCATACTTCTTCACCTCCGGTCTCAGATCCCACATCCACCGAACCGGTATAACAGCCTCATTTTACCATATACCACCGGGGAAATCAAAAGCTTCCGATATCACAGAACCTGTGCTCCGCAGATCAGTGACCTCCCATGCCCGGCCCTGCCACCGGATGGTTCGCAGGCACATGATTTGCCTGATTGTTTGCTGCCGCATGATTTGCCTGATTGTTTGCTGCCGCTCTCTGCTCTCCCCGGATCCGGATACTTTCGGCAGCCTCTGCCTGCTTCGTCCGTATCCAGCCCGGTGTGCCTTTCTGTCTGGTGGTGCTGTACAGATCCACACGGTACATGGCCTTCCAGTCATCATCCGTAGTATTTGCGTAAGCCGCCGGATCTGCATCCGGCCGGTTCCGTCTTGATTCCTTATAGCTCTCAAGATTCTTAAAGCTCCTCTTCCCGAAGCTGTAATCCAGGCGATTATTGATCAGCGCCAGATCCTCCGCATATTGTGCCGCATTTCTTCTGTCCGTAAATTTCGGCGGGGTCTTGACCCGGCCGCCGGGCTGCAGCAGCAGCTCATGCAGATCATTGTATCTGGTGCGGAAATAAGAATCCGTGATCTCATGCTTCTGCCAGGCCGTCATCAGCTGTTCCTGTCTTGCCTGTACAGCTTCTTCAATCTGCCGGATCCGGTCCCACGCCTCATTTCTGTTGGGATGCCTTCCCCGGAGTGCTGCATCCGCCTGTCTCTGCAGGGTCTGAAGATTCCGGTTCACCTCCAGATCCGCTCTTACGGCAGCGTTCTCCAGATTTCGGAGCTCTGTTTCAAATTCCCGTTTCCGCCGCTCGAACCTTGCTCTCGGCCGCTTCGCGGCCTCCTCCGCATTCCTCGGGGGTGCGATGCCCAGATCCCGGTCCGCATCAAAGGCCAGCTTCTCCAGATTCCTGTATTCTCTCGTTCCCTTATCCTCCGGATGGGCCAGAAGGTAATCCAGCAGGGTTTCCTGCAGGATCAGCTTCGTCTCCGTAAGATCGGTCTTTCTTGCATTTTCCAGATTCCTCCGATAGAGCTGTGTCAGCCGAGCATAGTCATTCGGCTGGGAAAGCCTCTCCCGATAGTCCGCGGGCCGGGGGATCTCTTCTCCGTCTGCATTTGTATAGGCAATGTTCAGGTGTTCCTTCTTTATCCCCTCCCCCTGGAGGAATGCCAGCTTCAGGCCTTCCATGAGGGCACGCTGCGCTTTCGCATCCGCTTCGGTCCCGGGTCTTAAGGTATGATAGACAGAGATACATGCCGCATTCTCCCGCTCTACGGCCGCATCGATCAGCTGTCCCAGCTGTCTCTGGTAACCCAGCATGGCCTTCCTGCGCTCCGGATCAGTCTCCATTCTGTAAAGATTGCCGATGGCCTCCTTCACGTAGGTTTGACCGTCCGCACTTTCCAGCACCTGATTCTTCAGATTCCTTCTGCGGAAGAATCTCTCACCGCTGGTATAGAGCTTCTTCATGGCTGTGGCAAAATCATCCTCCGGCTTCGTCTGTGCGGCAAAGCCTACCTCCGCGATCCTCTGCTGCACTGCATTCTTCAGATACCGTCCCGGATCCTTCACGTAATCCAGGATCGGTACATTCAGCTTCTTCGCGGTGATACCCACCTTGTAAAGCGCATTCATCCTGCTGTCCGTCACCACATCCTGTGAAAATGCAGGGTCCACCGACCGTTCCCGCAGGGAATCCATGCCGGAGGGTACCCCGGTCTCTTCCCCCATGGTTGCCTTCAGATGATCAAAGATGGTCTTCTCCTTTTCGAAGGCAAGACGATAGGCCTCCGCTTTCTGCCGGATCTCGTTCACATTTGCACGGTCTACCGCACGGATCAGATCCATTCTGGCCTTCGCCGTCTTATGGTGACTGTATACCTTGCTGCCGTAGGGCATCTCATCCCCGGGCTCCAGCATCTGATAGTGTTCCATCATCTGGATCACCTGGACGCCCTTCCCCAGAAGATCATCGGAGGGCTGGGGCGGATTTGCCAGGACAGCCCGGGCATTGTCACTGAACTTCTCCGGAACAACCTGTACCGGAAGGTGGCTTCCGGCGGCTTCCTTCTTCTGTAACAGTCCGGAAAAGCCATGGCTTTCGGGATCATATCCCGGGATGCTTCTCAGCATGCCCTCTTCCCGCAGGAAATCGCCGTTTCCCCTGTCATTTGCCCGGGCCAGGGAATCCTTTACTTCCGGCTTCGTCTCCGCCAGATAACCGGATACCCGGTCCAGCAGCAGACGGTCCTCCCGTGACAGATGGGGATTCCTTCTTCGGATCCCCTCAAGCTGGGGATCCATGGGGTAATCTTTCTTATCCGCCTCCGGAAGTTCAAAGGGTGCCCTGAGCTTCTCCAGCTCTTCTTCCATCCTGTACGCCGTAAAGGGCTCCCTGCGAACCTCCTTCATCACGATGTCAAATAAAGCCTTAAACCGCTGGGGGAACCGGGCCGGTGACTGATTCGCCTTATCCAGATCATAATTATTGATCGGCGGCCAGCCGTTCTGTGCCGCCAGTGTATTGTACTCCGCCCGGATCCTGTCCGTCTGTGATGCCGACAGCCTGGATTCTACCAGATTCTTAAAGCCCTCCAGCTGCTGTACACAGATCTCCCTCTCCACCGATGCCATGTCGCATTCCTCCGGAGAGAACTCTTCCGTGTAATTCACACCACGTACCGTGTTCCGGATATTTGTTGCATCTTCCAGTCTCTGCCATTTATCCCTGTAAAACTCCTCCATGCGGACCACATTGTACCGCAGGGACTCCCCGTACCGGTAAGGATCCTCGGACAGCAGCTCCTGCCGGATCTCCCCATCCAGTTTCATATGCTTCAAACAGTAGAGATCCATCTCACAGGTATTGGCGTTCCTCGGTCCGTCATTTGGCTGTTCCTGCTCCTGGATCCGCTGGGCCATCACATTTGCGCGCTGGAAGGCCATATTCAGGAATTCCTGAGAATTATGGAACTCATCACTGCATGCTTTCCACCGGCAGGCATAAGCTCCAAAGGCATAGATGGTCCTGTCGATGCCTTCCTTCTCCATGTCTGTCATCGGTTCCCCGGTGGACTCCGCCTGGTTCATCCTGGCTACGGCATGGAAGTAACCGGTCTGCAATTCCTCCATACGAAGGATCGCCTTAAAGTTTTCCTTCTCCTCTTCGGACATTCTGTCCAGAACCGCAGTTTTCAGTTCCGGGTATTTCTCCAGCATATTGGCAGTTTTACGGAGGATCATGAGATGCAGCGCTGCAGCGCCCTTTGGATTCCGAAGGTCACCAAGGGTCTGAACCGACTGCATCTGGAAGATCAGGCCTTCCTTGATCCGGTCAGCCATCCGGCCCGGATCTCCATTCTCATAGTCCCGGATCATCTGGGAAGCAGCTTCCCTGGCAGGCCGGATGGGATTCTCGAAGAAGTTGTTTCCGAGATCCGCCCGGGGCTTCGGGTAGAATACGATGAAATCCGTGGTCCACATTGTAGCCCTGGACTGAAGCTTATCCTGCCTGGATATCCATGCATCCGGTACATTCGGAAGCAGATCCTCCGTTACCACGCTTGCACTTGCGGAAGCATGGTAAGCCAGCAGGGTAAACTCCTCATCAGAGAATCCTCCCTGAGGAAGATCATTCATAAAACGGTTAAAGTTATCTCTTGTATAGACGTAGTTGGCCCCGTCCCCCATCCAGCCTTCCACCATGCTGGGCTTCGGTCCATAGACGGTTTTGATCCCTTCGAAGGTAAGGGAATGGGGAAGCTCCGGATCCTCCTGGATATTCGCCAGCTGTTCCTCTGTAAGCACCCGGTCAGCCCTGTGAAGCCCGGCAGATGCCTTCTGGTAGAACTCCCACTGATACAGCGCATTCCACTGGTCATCTCCCATCTGATCCGGATTTGCAACTCCGTAGGTGTTCGCCGCCCAGGTTTTATAATCCTCCAGGGTATTCAGATAGGGATATTCGATCTGTACCCTCTTCTTTTCAGCCAGATCCAGGATGCTGATCGGATCCGTAAGAAGGTAGGTATTATCCTCACTGTGATAACCTGCCGGTGTAACGGTAAAGGGAATGGACAGATCCGTGGTCAGGCGCAGGATCTCCGCCTTAAGCAGAGCACCACCCTGGCCGGAAAGCGTCTGCAGTCTCTCCTGGCCCAGATAATCCCGAAGGGGAATGCCGTTCACATGGAAGAGATCCACATCCTCTGTCTCCGGATGGAGCTCCCTGTATCTTCGCATAGCCGGAGACCGCAGTACGGAACCGTAGATCTGATCGTATAGCACCTCCGTCTGCCGCTGCTGCTCCAGAGTAAGATCATCCACGGATTTTTTGATCTGCCCCTCCGGGGTATAGAGAAGAGCCATTCTTGCTTCCCGGGTATCCTGCAGCTCCTGCTCGATCCTCCCGGCCTGCTCCGTCGCAAGCTCCGCACTGGTTCTTCCGAAAAACCGGCTGTTCGTATCCAGAACAAAGGAGCCCTCCGGAAGGGGATCCCCATGAGCATCCGTCTCTCCCGGAGCACTGAGACGGATATCCAGAACCCGGATCCCGTCCGTCATGGCATGTCTTACCGCCTCCATGATCATGGCCTGGTATTTCGTCTGTTCATCCGCCTCCGGATACTTCCGGTTTACCAGATTGCGGATGGATTCATTATCCTGTGTCAGCAGCAGATCAAACTCATCATAACCCAGATCATAGATCCGGAACAATCCGAGATCGTTATAATTCTTAAAAAACATTTCATAATATGTCTGCTGCAGCTTCTTCTGATCGGCGGCGGAGAGTGTAAAAAGATCTTCCGTCGCCTCCTCATCCGGATGGGGCACCTCGTTCAGATACGCGCTGATGGGTCTTTCTTCGAATCCCTGGGCGAGACTTTCCTTCTGAATACCGGGCTGGGCAGCATGATTCAACTGGCGGTTTACTGCGATGGCATCATCCAGCTGTGGTTTCGTAGGGATATCATCCTGTTCACCTGCAAGATACCGGTTATAGGGCTCCGCATTGGGTTCAAGGCCGGGTTCCGCCAGGGCATATTCCATATCGTAATCGCCCATTTTCATGTCAATGGCCAATGCTTCATCATAGAATGAGCGTTTTACTTCACCGAGTCTTTTCCCGGAGATACCGGCCAGCTGCTGACGGATCAGTCGGAAGAGATGGGCTTTTATCTCTGAGGGATATCCGTTATTCTCAACACCAAGTCTTCTTGAAAGGCCACTGAATTGCCGGGCAACAGTATCCAGGGGCCCATGATATTTCTCCAGCACATGGCTGCCCCCTGCGCCCTCATAATACGCTGCCCGCTGGGAAGCATTCATGGTTTTCGTATCCTGATAATAATCCGTCATGAGGATCCCGAACAGGCTGAAAAAAGCATGCACCTGATGCAGATCCTGCACGGAATGCACCTGGGAATAATCCGGAAGCTGATATGCATTCAGCTTTTCAAACGCTCGCCGATGCATGGCTCCAAGACTCCGAAGGTTTTCCTCCGGGGTTTTCTCCTGATTGGAATAGGTTGCAAAGAATTCCTGATACAGCTGCTTTAGCTGATCATCGGGCATTTCGGTCAGATCCAGCACCTGATCCGGGGAATAATTCTTATCCGCGATGAGAAAAAGCCGCAGCGCGCTGTCCATGGATGCACGGGAGCGGATACTGTAGCCCATCTGCTGTGAAAAACGATTGCTTTCCTCCCGCAGCCAAGCTGCATCTTCTCCCTGAAATCTGCTGTGGGCCGAACTGATATCTCCGACTTCGTTTAATGTAATAATATGATCATAATCCGGCATGATTTTCCCTCCTGAATAAATATCTGTACACTGTTCCCGAACAGATCAGGAAAACAGTGGTTCCGCTGTCAATAATCCGCATTGATCCAGGCATACCGGAAATGATCCCTGAACTGTCCGTTGATCAAGATCCCGGCATACTCCATTCCTTCCTTCATAAATCCCAGTCTCTCCAGGATCGCTACAGAGCGCGGATTATCCGTAAGCACACGGGATTCGATCCTGTGGATATGGGCAAATCGAAGCACCTCCTCCATGGCAGCGCGGCAGGCCTCCGTACAATACCCGTGTCCCTGTTCTTCCTGATGCAGGTTATACCCGAAAATGGTACTTGCATAGGGTTCCTTCCGGATCCGCACGAAGCTGATGGAGCCGATGATCCTCTCCGGCTCCTCCTTCCGCGAGAAATAATAATACGCGGAAAGTCCCCGTATCATATTCTCAGTTTCCCTCTCAAGGATCCTTGTCTGGTATTCCAGGGTATAATATTCCTCCGGCCACGCCGGTTCATGCTGTTCAAAGAATTCCCGGTTCTCCGAATAGTAGGTCAGAAGCGCCCCGGCCAGGGAGGGATCTGATGTCTGTAAGATCAGTCGTTCTGTCTCGAATGTCATTTCTGTTTCCTCTTTTCACTCTTCTTCCGAAGGGGCATGTTCCCTTCGCCCGTGATAGGTAAAGCTGACCATGGATATATCGTCATACTGCGGTTCTTCTCCTGCGAAGCGGTCCACCGCCGCTTTCAAACGAAGGATGAGAGATTCATCTCCGATCTCCCGGTCCTCGTTCAATGCCTCTATCATCCGGGCATTTCCGAAACGTGCGCCCTTCGGGTTCTTCGCTTCCGTAACTCCATCCGTATAAAGGAACAGACGGTCCCCGGGATTCATCCGGAATTCATAATCCACCTGCTGCATGTCCGGCAGGAAGCAGATGGGAGGACCATGCTCTGTCTTCTCGATCCGATACCCCTCCCCGGTATCCGCCCTCATGAGAGCCGGATAATTATGTCCTGCATTGCACGCCTTTACTTCCCCGGTGACAAGATCCACGATACCCAGCCATGCCGTGATAAACATCCCCTGCTCATTCTCCTCGGACAGCTTCTCCTCAGCGAAGGATACGATCTCCGCCGGGCTGCCGATCATGCTGGCACGGGCCTTCAGCAGGGTTTTGGATATTGCCATGAAAAATGCGGCTCCCACGCCCTTATCGGATACATCTGCGATGAGAAGTACCAGATGAGTATCGTCAATAAAAAAGAAGTCATAGAAATCCCCACCGATCTCCCGGGCGGGATGCATCAGCGCAGCCACATCAAATTCTTCTCTGTCGGAAAAACGTTCGGATTTCGGAAGGACGCTCACCTGGAGGCTGGCTGCCAGGGAAAGCTCCGTCTCTATACGTTCACTTTCTCTGGACATCTGCGCAATCTCGTCCATATTCTTCATGGTGTCCTCTTCCATCTTATCGATGGATTCCGCCAGGCCGCGGATCTCCGTAATATTCCCCACATGACCCGCAAGTCTGTGTTCTGCCACCTCATTTGCCCGTGCAAAACGGTTTGCTTCCATGGTGACCTTCCTGAGAGGCTTTCCGATACGGATCCTCAGATATACTCCCATGAGCAAGGTTCCGATCAAAACCAGACTGCCTCCTATAACGGAGATACCGATGACGAACCGGTTCCAGCTTTTCACAACATTGTCGATGGAACGCTTTACGATAAGCAGACCTGTCGCCTCTTTCTGGTAATAGATTCTCCTGCAAACCGTGATCTCATTCCTGTCAGCACCCTCAGAGGTGTAATCTATGATATAATCGTCGGTCTCTGTTCCATTCCAGAGACTCTCAACAAGATTTTTCAGCTTCTTGGATTCAATGGTCTTCTCATCACCAAGATCATCCAGATGACCGCTTCCGTCGGAGTTTATTACCAACCCGAAGATAGCGGCATACTTTAGATAATGCGTATCCGGATCGGGAACGATCACTTCCAGATGGGTAATGTCTTTCATCGTAAAATACGGCATGATCCGGTTATGCAAGTTGTAGTAACTATAGTATAAATTCACTTCCTTCGACTCGTTGGGTAAAAAGAGCCCGCTTCTGTCAATCTTCAGAGTCCCGTATTCTATGCCGGCATCCACCTCGGCGAGCCCATCCTGGCCGAGTTCCAAAAGCTCCTGATAATTGCAGGTCGCCGCACCCATTGAAGCGGATTCCGCAATCTCTTCCGTAAATTTCACAGCCTCCCGGATCATGGTCTGGGTAAAAACCTGAAAGGCAAAGAAACAGATGATCACAACAAGAAGAGACACTAAAAGAACGATCGTTGTGATGATCCTTACAGAAAGCCTATTTAAGAATCTGACGATAGAACTCATACTCCTCCTCCAGGTTGTACTTCTCCTTCATACCCCATCATCATAATAATGCACCAAATATAACAAAAGCGCAACAAATAACCGGGGACAAAAGCAAAAAAGGCGGTATACCGATATGGTGTACCGCCTTTCACAGATCCCGGTGAAGATATCCTTCCTGGCTCCTTAGATTCCACTTCCGCCCGGCACTCTGTTCCGCTGACGATTCCCGGCATGGTTCGCCTGCGGGTTGCCCTGGTGGTTTGCCTGCGGGTTGCCCTGGTGGTTTGCCTGAATCCTGGCTCTTAGCTGATCGATCTTTCCATTCACATTATTCTTAAAGCTGTTCAGATCTGATGCCGCCATAAGGTCCAGACAATCCGCAACCTCATTCGGATCAAAACGATCGAACACCCGTCGGAACATACGCTTAAATTGGGTTGTTTTGGTCTGCAGATCCCTGACCTTTTCCCAGGGGACATCATTCAACAGCTTGTCCGGTACCACTTCATAATTCTCCGGATTCACCACCTTGGCAAAGAGCAGAGAGTACTCCTCCAAAAGCTTCCTTCCATTTTCTGTATGCTGCCGCTGTTCATTGGATCCGGCCTGGGCCCCACGGAGATTACCGGCTAGATCACCGGCTCTCTGTTCCAGTTTCTTCATCCTTCCTTCAATGGAATTATCCGTAATAATGTGGCAGGGATAGAGGTCATGTGTATCTCTCTGGGCATCCAGTTCTCTGGCCTTCATGGTCAACCGGCTGCCATAGCCCTTTGAAACAACCCCTTGCACATCTCTATGAAGGGATGTCATACGGAAGGACTCACGATCTGCATACCCCGTGATCTTCTGCTTTAATGTATCCTCCTGAGTGCAGGGAATGACGTGAGAAAGGGGCTCCTTTTTTTCACCCTCTGCCCTCACCAGATTTCGGATCTCCAGGATCTCCGCAACCGCACAGGAAAGCTGATGATCCTTTCTTTCGTCCTCTTCCTCTGTGGCGGGCTGCAGTTTGTTCAGCCTCTTTACATGGTCCTGAATGCTCTTTATCCGTTCCTCCGCCTTCGGCATGTATCGTTCGTGCAGCTTACTGTTCTTCAGTTCTCCCGGCGGAAGATTCAGCATGTACTCCTTCAGCATATCATCCAGTTTTCCGCCGTGTCCCGGTCTCATCTTTGCACCGTTGATGGCCGTGATCAGCTTGTATCTGTTATTCTTTATGTCATCGATAAATCCTCTGAACACCGCATCATTCTTCATCAGGGCCACACGTTCCTCAACCTGCTGTGGCGTCAGCATGTAACTGCTGAGTCTGTCTGAATAATTTCTGACGGAATCCGCCAGCTGACGTGCTGCTATGATCTGCAGGAACTTATCCCCGTAATCATTCTTAATCGCATCGGTGATACGGAATGTATTGATCACAGGGAACTGCGTATCCCGGATATTCTCGATATAGTCAAGGGCTGAGACCGGATTCCCGGCGGGATGGATCTCTTCAGGGATCTCCGGCAGACCATGGTGCTCCTGGTCAGGTCCATGACCACCTGCTTCCCCGATCCCTGCAGCCTGGTCTTCCTGCATGGCCGGCTGCTCTTCCTCATGATGCAGCTCCTCAAAGATCACGGGAGCCGGAGGTGCGAACAGCTCGTCATGAAGGATCTTGTTTCTGCCAAGGGGCGCTTCCTTTCCTGCATCCTTCGGAGCTTCCTTTTCTGCTTCCTTTTCTGCTCCCTTCGGCGCTTCCTTTGCACCTTTCTTCGCCGCCCCCTTCGCTATGTCACCCTGATCTTTATCCCTCATGGGCGGGGCTTTGTGAATCTTCTTCTTCGTGTCGGCCGGCGGCAGATCACGCTTCTGGCGCTTCTTTTTTTCGTCTCCCTCCTCCAGTTTCTTCGCCTTGATCACATTGTGATTTTCTTCCTCCGGCTCCAGATTGATCTCATTTAGATTATCATTCTCCGGATCCGGCAAATCGAGCTTCTCACCCTTCTTCCCGAGATGGATCAGTGACTTTCTCTCCGTCTTCCTGGCCATCACTTCCTCTTCCAGGTTGATCTCATTTAGATTGTCATTCTCAGGATCGGGCTCATCGATCTCTATATCATTCTCTAGATCATTCTTTTTACCATTCTTTATTTCTTTCTTACCGGGATGGATCCGTT
Source organism: uncultured Lachnospiraceae bacterium (assembly GCA_902760755.1). Classification (GTDB taxonomy): domain Bacteria; phylum Bacillota; class Clostridia; order Lachnospirales; family Lachnospiraceae; genus Eubacterium_Q. The sequence continues at coordinate 10,734 of CACWHK010000048.1, forward strand.
CTCTCTCCTCCTCGTTCTTCCGGATCACTTCCTCTTCCGGGTTGATCTCATTCTTCCTGCCGGCGACAGGTTTCTCCCTGTTTTCAATCTCCTTTAGCTCTTCATGATACTTTTCCAGGTACACTTCATCGACCCATGTCCGCAGTTTTCCCTGCCATTGGTGGGAATCCGCCATCTCCTCCCTGTACTTAGTCAGAATATGATCCGCATGTCCGTCAAAGGTGATCTTACGGATATTATCTACGGTGATATTCTCCAGGAGATGTTTCATCTCGGGGATCTTGTCTACCAGCTTCCCCATATATCTGTCCGCCTCCAGCAAAGGGAATCTCAGGTCATTCATCACCTTCAGGATACGTTCTGCCATGATATCTCTGAGATACTGCCCTGCCTCTTCCCGGTGCCGGGTGAGATACTCCTCTCCCCGGGCCATCATCTCGGTAAGGGCTACCACTGCATCCATGGACTTGTCGATCAGCTTCCGCCTGGCCGTACTCTTACCGGCCTTCGTCAGCTCCATCTCCTTTCGCATCAGGACGCCCATCTCTCTTAAGTTGTCCCCGAAAAGGTCTTTCCTGAG
>CACWHK010000049.1 GCA_902760755.1 uncultured Lachnospiraceae bacterium
TTTTGACAATCCTGTAATTACTGTTTTAAAAAGGATTTTCATCCGAAAAATAATATAAAAGAATTTTTCGGGGTTGCTATGGTATTAAATTGTGAAAGAACACATGCCTTCCTTCATACAGATCCTTGAAAGAAGAGCGGAGAAGGAGGGATTTGAACCCTCGCACCGCTACTAACGGCCTACTCCCTTTCCAGGGGAGCCCCTTCAACCACTTGGGTACTTCTCCTCATGACTCCAAACGCTTGATCTCTTACCTATGAAATTAGGCGAGCGGAGAGAATGGGATTCGAACCCATGCGCCCTTGCGGACAAACGGTTTTCAAGACCGCCTCGTTATGACCACTTCGATATCTCTCCATGTTCATACTTGCTCGGCGCCGTTAATTTAGCGCAAAAAAACTAGTCGCTGTCGCCAGCGGCAATGACTATATTAACAAAATGAAATCTCAATGTCAACAACTTTTTAAAAGAATTTACAGGGTAAAAATGCATGAAAAAATGCCCGAAATCACAGCAGTTTCGGGCATTTTTTATGGAATGCGGAAGCCCCCCTATATCTTGCGGTTCATTCTGTTTTTTTACTATATCTATAATGTCTGTCAGAAGTGCAGAACCGGAAGTGTCGGGTTTTCCTTCGGTTCGGTAAGCTCCGGGATCTCCGATACCGCACGGATTTCTCCATTATGAACGCGTACCGGAATTCCTTCCTGCCCCAGCAGCGCATCCACATACTCCTTCGGACTCCGTATCCGCTCCGGAAAGAGCATCCCTCCCATGGCATCATCATGGAAGAAATGGATATCCGACCCCGCGGTCATGGGTACCTTCAGTTCCTGTGCATATTGATACGCCAGCGCATTCTGGTTGTCCGGATTCGCTGAATTAAAGACCTCGATTCCGTCACAGATGGCCGGTGTGAGGCGGATGTCCGTAAGGTAGTTTCTCTCACGGTACGGGTGCGCCTGAATCATGATACCTCCCGCCTGATGCACCCTGCGGTACACCTCCTCCTTGGAGCAGCGCATGATATCGTCATTATAAAGTAACCAGGTTTCATCCACACCGTAGATCAGGTACTCGTCCCCGTGGAAGTTGTACTCCACACCGAACAGGACATCGAAGTCCTTTCCCCGCACTGCTTCCAGCGCTTTCCGGTATCCCGCCACGTATCGCTCCACCTTCTTCTCCCACGGAAAGTACTGCGGGACTGAGCTGTTTCCGTTAAAGAAATGATCCGTCACAAACATGCCGGAAAAGCCCCGACCCATCATAAAATCGATGTAGTCGGAGCCTGAAACCTTACCGCAGGCGCTTGCCTCGGACGTGTGCAGATGTGTTTCATAAAGATATCCGGTCATGGAAAAACCTACATTTCAAAAGAATCATTTACAACAGTTCGAAGATGCCCATGAAGCGCTCCGGCACAAGACAGAGCACCCGGAAGATCCCCTCCAGAATGATCAGTCCGATCACTACGACCGCGATGATCGGGATCAGGGTGTCAATCTTCGACTTTTTATAGGACTTCGTATAAGAGAAGAGCAGGATGAAGGGCGCAACAACAACCATCATGACAGCACCTCCGAAGCCGATACTCTTAACCTCCGTAAAGATAAATATGGTTGTGGCTTCTATAACCTCTTCCGATCCCTCCAGATATTCATCCCATACCCCTGCATTTAACAGGCGGAAGATAAAGAGGATCATAACGAATACAAAATCCAGAACGCCGTAGATTAGAGCCATCAGGGCAAACTTCTTCGCAAACTGGAAGGAGTTTCTGTTGGTCTTAAGATATGCATTGTAATCCTCAAGCGTCTTCCCATGCCGCAGGAACTTGGTCTCCCTGCCCTTTACATAGAAGGCCATGCGGACAAACAGCAGGAAGCAGAACACCGGCTTTGTGGTAAGGAACGGAGACACCATGGGATGAAGGTTCAGTCCTTCCACTGCAGAAAAATATTTGATCAATATACATGCAAGCTCGTACAGGATCGGGATTGCCACAAACGCCCGGAAGATATAGATCTTCTTCCCGGTGAAATACTTTGTTGGCCTGTAGTCGATAAAGAATACCACCGCCGTACATAGGAGCATATCCAGGAAGATATTGAATGCCCGAAAGCCTCCCTGCATCAGATTTCTGGTGGATACCGTTTCCCCCACGGACTTTGCCGCAGCACCGATGAAACCGCCGAGATATCGGTAATATACGATAACAAACAGTAAAACAAGTCCGACGGTCAGGACTCCGTACAGAATAAAGAGGTTCTTATAGGAGGACTTTTTATCAATGATCACCGCAAAGTTTGCGAACAGGAACAGGAAAACAGCAAGCTCCGCAAAGAAAGAAAGCACGCCGCTGACCCCGCCGTATTTTTCCCCCAAAGCCGGGGAAAGCTTCATTCCCATGCCAAGGAAAATGTTGATCACGGTCATGGCCATGCAGACCCAGGCTGCGATCCTGAAATGCCGGTAGGAAAGAGGTCCCTTATAGCTGATATCGTTTTCCGCAGTTACTTCGTACATGGAAAGACGTTTCTTCTTGACCTCGTAAACGTCCTTCACGATCTCTCCCTGGGTAGCCAGCTCCTCCGGAAGGTTCAGCTCCACCTCTTCGAACCCGTCGCCCGGATCCTTTGCCTTCACCTCACCGTCCGGTAAATCCTCCGTCTCATCCACACTGTCATAACTTCTGCCGCCGATAGGCTCCAGGGGATTCAGCGGTTCCATGGGTTCCACCGGTCGTATCCTGCTCTCCCGGTTCTCCTCTTGCGCCTTCTCATCCTCTGTCTCTACGGTTTTCTTCGACTGCTTCTTCGCTTCCTTTTCAGTGTTCTTCGCTATTTTCTTCGGTTTTTTCTTCGCCGGCACTTTCTCCGGTTGTATCTTCATCTCCAGTTTACTCATGTACCTTCTCCACCTCCGAAATCGGTCACTGCCCTATCTTTTATTATACAAAAAAAGGGCAGGCTCCGCAAGCAAAGCGGGCGGTTTCCCCCACGGAAAACGTGTCCCGTCAGTCTCCCAATTCCTCCAGTCTGACGCTGCAGATCTTCCGATACATGCGCCAGCATGCCAGTCCGAGAAGGATCGTAACCGCAAGGTTCAGAAGATTCCGGTACAGCTCCGGAAGGATCATGGCTCCGATTCCCGGAAGGATCAGAGCTGCTCCTCCAAGGAGGCTGAGCCCCGATGCGGCACTCTGCTTCACCACCTCCGTTGCACTCTCCCAGCGGAATTTCGGGAACTTCAGGTTCATGGTAAGCCCGAACAAAACTGAGAACACACAGGCCACCAGCGGTATGATCAACAACCAGAGTCGCTCCAAAAGGCTGACTTTCAGGGTAAAAAGAAGGATCAGCTCCGACACGGCGTAGAACGGTGCGAGAACGATCAGGTTAAACAGCAGCTTCGCCCCGAGGACCTCCCGCGCCGATAGCGGCAGGCTCTTCGGAAACCACCAGTTCTTTCCCTCCATGGAAAGAGAACTGGAGGATATGCTCATCATCACGAAGAACATCCCGATAAGATATGGGATTGCAAAAGCAAAGTGAAGATCGACCAAAAGCCCCTCCTTCCCGGCAGATGAAATGAGCTTCTCCGGATCAAAGAACGCCGTTGCGATCGAAAATGCCACCGCAAGCGCCGGTCCCATGATGGTATTCGCCACATAGATCCCGGTAGAAAAGTACCGGGCAGCTTCCTTCTTTACAAGCGACGTCATCACCGACTGGTCCTTAAGCGCTTCCGGCCGATACTCCCGGTGTCTCGTCACCACAACCATCCGTCTGGAGAGCCGGAAGAACAGTCCTCCGATCACCGGTACCGTAAGCCCAAGGACCGCCAGCGACAGCCCCGCATAGATGAGAAGGCCTGCAAGATCCGGTTCGCCAAGGACCTCTCCCATGATCCGCCCCGGCGGAAATGCACTCTCAACCTTCTCCATGGCATTCGTCATGGATTCCTTCATCCTCGCCTTCATTTCCTCGTCAGAAAGCTCAGTGATGCTTTTCACCTCTGTCGTTGTTCCATCTACACCTTGGGATACCGAAACAGAACCCGGCTTATCATCCCCGGATGTGGCTCCCGTATCCTTCGAGGATATGACAGAAAAAAGAAGATACAGTCCGATGACAAGGAACAGGGAAAGCAGAACCTCCGCCAGCACCTTGTGTCGACATTTTGAAATAACAAAAGCAACTGCAATCCCGACCCAGGCGGAGATTGCCGTCGGCAGGACGGAAAGGACCAGAACCTCCGGAAGGATGGAAAGATACAGGCCTGCACCCGCACCGCTCTTCACTCCGTAAATGATCATGGCCGGAGTGAAAAGCCCAAGGGTAACCAGCACCCCTTCTACGTACATCCGGAGGATTCTTGCTCCGATCACATGAACGCCCCGGACCGGAAGGGTCGAGAGCATGTCCAGATCCTTCTCCCGATAAAGAAAGGATTTGGATTTCATCACGCCCAGCGCCAGCTGAAGCAGAAACGCAAAAAGGAAGTAGAGCATGGGGATCTTATCGGTAAGCTCCATGCCGGCCAGCGCGTAGGCTCCTGCAGCCGAATATCCGAGCAGCATGGCGGAGAGGACCAAGATGGTGAAGATGAGAAAGGTCCTCCGCTTCTTCTCCCCCGGATTCTTCGAATGTCGGATCTCATTGATCCCGAATAGATTGATCAGCTCAAGACGAGCCATAGTTCGAAACATACTCATACCATCTCCATGAACAGTTCTTCCAGTGTAGTGCCTTCCCTTACAACCTCATCCATAAGACCGCTGGCAAAAAGATTTCCGTCCTTAATGATCGCCACCTTGTTGCAGAGCTTCTCCGCAACCTCCAGCACGTGGGTGGAGAAGAAGATCGCACCGCCCGCGGCAGTGACCTCCTTCATCAGCTCCTTTAAAACAAAGGCTGCCTTCGGATCCAGTCCGACGAAGGGCTCATCCATGATCAGGAGCTTCGGGTTATGCAGCAGCGCGGATATGAGCACCAGCTTCTGCTTCATGCCGTGGGAATAGGAGGAGACAAGGTCTCCCAGGGATCCCGTGATCTCGAAACGCTCTGCATAGTCTGCGATGCGGGTCTCCCGATCCGCGACAGACACACCGAAGACATCCGCCACCAGCTGCAGATACTGGATGCCCGTCAGGAACTCGTAAATATCCGGATTGTCCGGGATGTACGCGATCCTCCGCTTTACCTCCCGTGGATCCTCCTTCAGATTGATCCCGTCAATCGTCACCTTGCCGCTGTCATATTCATGAATCCCAGTAATGGCCTTAAGAAGCGTGGTCTTTCCGGCGCCGTTATGTCCGATAAAGGCATAGATATCTCCGGGCTCCACATGGATCGTGATATCCGTAACGCCCTTGTCCGTGCCTTTGTAATGTTTATCTAAATGATCGATCACCAGCATTTTTCGTATCTCCCGTTACCAAGTCCGTCCCTTTCTGCGAAAGGAATCCTACTCTTCCATTCTCATCCTTCTTCTCTGCCATGTCAAGCAAAAAGAGCAGTCCGCACCGGAACTGCTCTCCCTGCCCTATCCCCGGACTTTTTTACTCAAATCCGTAGGGCTCCATATAGGTTTTATAGCCTTCGCACCATGTCTTCCATCCATCCGGAAGCCACTTCCCAAACCGTTCAAATACGTCCTCCGAGGTCGCTTCCTTCAGAACCCTGATGATCATGTCCGTATTGTCATACTCGAAGGAGTACTTCGCTGCAGTTTCCGTCAGCTTCTTTACCACATCCTGTCCGTAGGTCTCGTGCAGGAAGGTAAGAAAGCGGATACCGTAGGCATACTCCGGCTGCTCCTTCGACCGCTCAGCCACGTTGATCTCACGGAACATTCCCTCCGGATCCTTCCGGATCCCCGAAGCATCATAATTTGCCTGGTAGCCATTGATATCATAGAACTGGATCATGTCCCAGTTTGCAAGCCCGTTCTTTCTGCAAAGCTGATCCTCGGCATAAAGCGCGATACCCTCTTCCAGGATATCTCCGAGATTCGAGCTCTGGCGCAACCGAAGGAGGTGCGCCATTTCGTGATAAACGGTTTTCAAACCGGTAGTCTCTTCCTCAAAATCCTCATCAAAGAGAAGAATGGTATTCAGGTCCGACCACTCGATGGCTCCGTCATCCGCATAGTGTACGACCATGATGTTCAGCTTCTCCGAATCGTTATTAAGACCGTTGAAGCTGGAGCCGAATTCCTCCAGAACCCATGGATACTCCGTATTTTCATCCAGATACGCCGTATCCTCATAGCGAAGTCCCAGTGTCTCCTCCTCTTCCTTCATGACCTCCTCGATCACCGTGGCAATATCTCCGTGAATCTTCGCGCCCTTCCCGAAATACAGGATGAACCGGTCCCCTTCGTAGTAGGAGGTTTCCTGCACCTCCGTCACATCCTCATGCTTTCCGCTGAGAGAAAGCAGCGGCTCGTCAGGCACGGGTTTTGCCTCCGTAAGCTCTTCGGTCACAGCCTCGGTGGTCACCGGTGCTTCCGTCGCAGCCTCGGTGGTTACCGGCGCCTCTGTCACGGCCTCCGTGGTTGTCTGCTCGGTTACCTGCTCGGATGCTATATCTCCGGTCTTATTCTCCGTTGATCCGCAGGCTGTCATAAGGCAGAGTGACAGCGCCAGTGTGAGGGTGATCGTTTTTTTACCTTGAAATCTTTTCATGTTGTTTTCCTCTGTTTTCATATTCCTGGTTCCTGTGACGGGATTCTTCCTCGCAGGCGCTCCGCGCTCCGCTCGTCAGAATGACATGCAAAGCGCGTTCGTCACGATGACATGCAAAGCGCGTTCTTCACGATATCAGTTGATGGTCACCGCATCCAGCACAGCGTGGATCTCTTCTTCGGAAAGATCCGTAAATGCCAGATATCCGGTGTACTGATCATAGGCGATCAGCACGTAGGTCGTAAGGGGCTGACCCTCTCCCACTGCATCATCCACCAGGCGGAACTCCAGTCCGGAACCGGCGGTGTAGGACCGCTCATTGATCGGGTGTCCCATCTGGATGCTGTATGCCGCATCCTCTGCAACTCCCTCCGGAGTTATGCCCTGGACCAGACGGACCGTTCCTTCCTGCACCGAAAATGTAGCACGAACTTCCTTCTCCAGAAGCCCCTGTCCCTCTGTCTGTACAAAATCCACCGGCGCATCCGCAGTATATGCATCCCCGAGCCACCGGCTCATGCCTGCTTCCTCTGCAGCATCCGCATAGGTTGCGTAGGTCAGCCAGGTGTTGGTGTACCCGTTAACCGTCTCCACCTTCTTCGTCTGCCACTTCGTAGACCCTTCGCTTTCTTCCGTGGAGATCAACTCCACCGTTGCAGGTGCTTCCGTAGCCATGATTGCGTCATCATCTACATACTCCGTATTCCCGACGGAAACCGTATGCTCGGTTACCTCCGGAGTCTTCAGAAGCTGCGTTGCCGCATACACTCCCACGGATCCCACCAGCACGAAGGCTGCAGCCGCTACCGCTACCCGCGGAAGGGCATACCATTTCCGGATTCCCTGTCTTTGCCGCGCCTCGTCCGGTGCCGCATTTCCGGACAGGATCCGATCATTCAACTCTGCCGAAGGACGAAGCTCCGGCTTCAGTGCCTCCGAAAGCAGGGCATCCATATTCAGATCTGTCTTCATTCTTTCATCCATATTATGTCAACCTTTCCTTCAAAACCCTTTTGGCCTTGTGGATCCTGCTCTTCACTGTACCAGCCGGAATTCCGAGAATCCCGGCAATTTCCTCCACGGACAACTCCTCCATAAAATGCATGAGGATCACAATCCGCAGCTTATCCGGCAGCGTCTGCACGGTTTGTCGGATCCTTTCGATCTCCTCCCGATGCTCCACACTTTCCTCCACGGAAGGCGTGCCGTCCTGCAGCTGCTCCAGGTCACTATCGTCATAGTACACGACAGCGGCCTTCTTCCTTCGCCACACGTATTTCCTCTTCTGGTTGTTCCAGAGGTTTACCGCGACGGACAGCAGATAGGACTTCGGGTTTCGATCCGCATCGATCTCGTCTTTTTCTATCACCACCAGAAACGTCTGCTGGTACAGATCATCTGCAGCATCCCTGTCTCCCGTGATATAGACACAGAAGGAATAGATCTGTCTTCCGTATTCACTTATGATTTGCTCAACATCAACATTTTCCTCAATAACACTAAAGGAAACAACTTGGCTTCCGCGAAAACCACCATCAGAATAAGGTGTTACCTCATAAATTATTCTTTGCCCATACGATGGCTTTTCTGGAAATGCTGTTAAATCAAGTAAGTATTTATCAACTTCCTTTTTCTCATAATGATAGCATTCTTCCCCTTTTATCCACATATCAAAGGAGTATTCGCCATCTTCTCCATCCGTTACTTCTCCTATAACTGCTTCTATCTTTACTGGAATTTTCCCCCAATCAACCCCTTTTATTGTGGGGTCAAATAACTCTTTATATTGCTTTAGCTGTTCATAGGTTATAGTACCATTGTCATCTATATCAAGAACAAATTCATTATCGTTAGTCGAACTGTTAATTGTAGTTCCAAGTTCGGCAACTCTTGCTTCAATAAGCTTAAGTGCTTCCTGCAATTCTTCAAGGGAAGAATCTTCCCATTCATCAGTCAGAACATCTGCAA
>CACWHK010000050.1 GCA_902760755.1 uncultured Lachnospiraceae bacterium
ATCCGTACCGTCCTGTCCCGCCATCAGGCAGTAGCCTCCGATGGGAAGCAGTCGCACGGAATACTGGGTCTCCTTCTTTCCGAACTTCATGATGGCCGGCCCCATGCCTATGGCGAACTCATTCACCCGGATATGATTCAGTTTTGCAAACAGGAAATGTCCGAACTCGTGCACGAACACGATGACACCGAACATTATGATGATCGCAATGATTTTCAGCATGTTATTTTCCTTTTTCAGATTCTTCGCTTTGCTCAGAATGACATGTCATCCTGAGGCGCATCGCGCCGAAGGATCTCTTATCGAATCGTTAGTCGCTTTCGTTAACTCAGGAATCGTTCCTCCAGTCTCCGAATGGTATCCGCCTCTTCCGCCAGGATCTCCTCCACCGACGGCTCTGCCACCTGCGGTGCGGTATCCATGGCATACTCGATCCAGTCATAGATCTCCAGGAACCGGATCTCCTCCTTCAGGAAATGTGCCACCGCATATTCATTTGCGGCATTCATGGCGGTAGGAAGCACGCCTCCTGCCTCAGCCGCGCGGTAGGCAAACTCCAGGCCACGGAAGGTTTTCATATCCGGCTGCTCCAGATAGATCGCCGACATTTTCTTAAAGTCGAGTCTATCTCCCGGCAGATACTTTCTCTTTGGCCAGGTCAGTGCATACTGAATGGGAAGCTTCATGTCCGGGGTTCCGAGCTGTGCGATCACCGCACCGTCCTCGTACTCCACTGCAGAGTGAATGATACTCTGGGGCTGTACCAGAACCTCCACCCGCGAGGGCTCCACATCAAAGAGCCAGCTGGCCTCGATCACTTCCAGTCCCTTATTCACCATGGTAGCACTGTCGATGGTGATTTTTTGTCCCATGGACCAGTTGGGATGCTTTAAGGCATCCGCCAGGGTTACCTGCTCCAGCTCTTCTCTGGTCCTGCCGCGGAAGGGTCCGCCGGAAGCCGTAAGAAGGATCCTGGAGATCTTATTCCCCGTATTCCCCTGCAGGCTCTGGAAGATGGCCGAATGCTCGCTGTCCACGGGAAGGATCATGATTCCCTTCTCCCGGGCTGCCTTCTTCACCAGATGCCCTGCCGTTACCAGGGTTTCCTTATTTGCAAGCGCTATGGTCTTTCCTGCCTCAATGGCCGCAAGGGTCGGCTGCACGCCGATCATTCCCACGATGGCCGTTACGGTCACATCAGCATCCTCCCATGCCGCAGCCTCGCAGAGTCCGGCCATGCCGAAGGCCACAGGAATCCCCAGATCCCTTGTGGCTGCGCGTAAAGAAGCCGCTCCTTCTTCATCCCCCACAGAGACGAAAGAAGGGTGGAACTCCCGCATCTGCTTCTCGATCAGCTCGAGATTCCGCCCGCAGGCAAGTGCCACCACTTTATATTCTTCCGGATTGTTTCTCACGATCTCAAGGGTCTGGGTTCCTATGGAACCCGTCGACCCGATGAGTGCTATTTTCTTCATGTCATATCCTCAGTTTACGAAAAATCAAGTATATACTGCGCCGCATAGAAAATGATGGGCGCCGTAAAGATCATACTGTCAAAGCGATCCATGATGCCTCCATGGCCCGGGATCAGCTTTCCGTAATCCTTCACGTCATTGTTCCGCTTGATGGCCGAAGCCGCCAGATCTCCGATCACCGCCGGAATCGCACCCGCTGCTGCAATGATACCGAACCAGAGCGGTGCATTTTCCAGAGGCTGCACGTAGTTATTGAACAGGATTCCGAATACCGCACCCAGAAGTCCTGCACCCACGATACCGCCGATCAGACCCTCCACGCTCTTCTTCGGGGAGAGCACGGGGCTCATCTTGTGCTTGCCGATGAGACGGCCTGTGCAGTACGCCAGCGTATCATTTCCCCAGGAGCAGATGAAGATCAGGATTACCATGTATTCGCCGTGTCCCATGACGCGAAGCCGGAACACGTAGGAGAGACAGAGGCTCACATAGTAAAATGCCAGAAATGCGGCCATCATGTCCTTATCCTTGTACTTTGAAAACTGCAGCACGTAAATGGCAAGGATCACCAGCAGATAGGTTACCAGGATCGGCAGGATAAACTCCGTCTTTTCGAAATACAGAACCCCGTAGTACAGGATGGTCATCAGATAACATGCGAAGCCCATGGCCCGCCACTGCAGACCGTACACCCGAAGAAGCTCAAAGCATCCGCCGATAGAGAGTGCCAACATGGCCAGGCATGTAAGCCAGCCACCCACATACAGTACTCCGATCGCCAGGATCACCAGTACGGTTCCACTTGCCAGTCTAGTCCAAAACATACCGATTTCTACAATCTGCCCCATCCCTTCAGGGCAGAAATCCCCTTTCTTTCGCTGCCGGTTTCGGCAGACAATTACTTCTTAGACGATTGCTTCGCGTCCTTCACCCCGCCGTATCTGCGGTCACGCGAATTATAATACTTGATGGCATCGATAAAGCAGTCCCGATCGAAGTCCGGCCACAGAACATCCGTGAAGTAGAACTCCGCATAGGCCAGCTGCCAGAGCAGGAAGTTGGAGATCCGCTCCTCTCCGCTGGTCCGGATCAGAAGATCCGGGTCCGGAAGCTCCCAGGTATCCAGGTGCTTTGCGATCACCTCGTCCGAGATATCTGCGGAGGAAAGCTTTCCTTCCTCCACCTCCTTCGCGATGGATGCCATCGCACGGCGGATCTCATCCCGTCCTCCATAGTTGATCGCCACCGTGAACTGAAGGCCCGTATTCTGCTTCGTAGCCTCCTCCACCCGGTGGATCTCACTTTGAATATCCTCATCCAGCACGTGCCGGTCCCCGATCACACGCATCCGCATGTTCTCACGGTTACAGCGCTCTGCTGCCGTCTTCAGATAGTTCCGGAGGATGTTCATGATGCCGGTAACCTCCTCCACGGAACGCTTCCAGTTCTCAGTGGAAAAGGCATAAACCGTGAAATACTTCACGCCCAGATGCCAGATATCCTCACAGGCCTGCTCCAGGGCTTTACCGCCCTGTCTATGCCCGAAGCCGCGCGGCATAAGGCGCTTCTTCGCCCAGCGGCCGTTTCCGTCCATGATCACAGCCACATGGTTCGGAATCTCATAGGTTACGCCGTCAATTACTCCCTGCATGTAGCCACCTCCCATATGCCTCCGCTCGCGACTATCGATGTCGCTCGCGTCTCCCGCTTCGCGGGACACACGCCTACGGCGTGTGGGCGCGTACGAACACCGAATGTCTGAAGGACATTCGCTGTTCTATACAGTCATGATCTCCGTTGTCTTCGCCTCAACCAGCTTGTCGATCTTCTCGATAAACTTATCGGTTGCCTTCTGGATGCTCTCTTCCTCGTCCTTACGATCATCCTCAGACAGCTCGCCGGCCTTCTCCTGCTTCTTTACCGCATCATTTGCATCACGACGGATATTCCGGACTGCAACCTTGGCTGCCTCGCCCTTCTTCTTGATATCCTTTGCCAGCTCCTTACGACGGTCCTCTGTCAGCTTCGGGAAGTGCAGGATCACGCTCTTTCCGTCGTTGCTGGGATTAAGACCCAGATCGGAAGCCAGGATTGCCTTCTCGATCTCCTTTACCATCTTCGGCTCCCACGGTGTGATCATCAGCGTCTGTGCTTCCGGAACGGAAACATTTGCCACGCCCTGCATGCCCGTCGGAGTTCCGTAATAATCAACCTTGATCTTGTCCAGGATATGCGGGTTTGCACGTCCTGCACGGATAGTGGAGTACTCTGTCTCCAGATTGTCGAGTGCCTTTTGCATTTTGTCAGAATAATCTGCCATGGTTGTAACCTCCCTTGATCATTATACATTAGATTTCTTGAATTATTTTCCTTCTTGACAGGTCCTTCGCCTTCGGCTCAGGATGACAATTTATTCTACTCTGCGGAGATCTCCGTCCCCGTGAAGGGTCCGCTGATGGCCCGTACGATACTGTCCTCACCGGCCAGTCCGAAGAGCAGCATGGGCATCTTGTTCTCCATGGCCAGCACGGCTGACGCAAGGTCGATCACGCCCAGCTTCTTATCCACGATCTCCTCCATGGTCATCCGGTCGATCTTCTTGGCCGTCGGATCCACCTTCGGATCTGCGGTGTAGACGCCGTCAATGGCCTTGGCTGCCAGGATCGCATCCGCGCCGATCTCCACGGCCCGAAGAACCACTGCCATATCCGTGGAGAAGTAGGGATGTCCGGTACCTCCCGCGAAGAAGACCACGTGGCCCATCTCCATAAACTTCACTGCCTTGTCACGAACAAACTGCTCTGTCATATTTCCCATGACAAATGGAGTCATGACGTGGCAGGTGATGCCTGCCTGACGGAAGAAGTCCGCCGTATAGATGCAGTTCATGATGGTTGCCAGCATTCCGATCTGGTCTGCCTTCACCCGGTCCATATCCTTGGAGGTTCTTCCTCTCCAGAAGTTTCCTCCGCCGATGACGATACCCACCTGGATGCCCTGATCCAGAACCTTCTTTACCTGGGCAGCCACATCCTTCACAACCTCCTCGGAGAATCCGGTCTTCTGGTCACCTGCCAGAGCCTCTCCGGAAAGCTTCAGTACCACACGCTTTAGTTCCATGCTGTCTTCTCTCCTTTGTTTTCCTTACGGACTAGTTCTGCTTATTCTGATTGCTCCGGTTCTGATTCCGGTTCCTGTTCCGGTTCCGGTTGCCCTGATGATCTTCCTCCTGGGACAGCTTGTCGGATACGGCAGCCTTCACGTCCTCACTCTCCGGCTCCGGCATCAGATCCTCGATCTTTGCATCTCCGGTATCCACCCGGCTGTCATCCGTTGCGAAGTACTTCTTAACATCCACATCCAGATAGGCCTGGGAACAGAAGCCCTCGATGATGGCACCGTTGTTGATCTGAACCGACTTGGACTTGATATTGCCCACGATCACTGCGGACGAATCCACGATCACCGGTCCCTGAATATCGATATCCCCGTTTACGGCTCCTGCGATCACGGCGGAAGCGCCTGTGATCTTACCGATGATCACGGATCCCACACCGATCTTNNNAGCTCACCTGCGTGGATTTCCCCGTTCACGGTTCCTCCGACGATCAGCTTACCGAGACAGCTGATATTTCCCGTCACGGTACCGATCAGGTCGATATCACCATCTGTTTCGATATCTCCCGTGATCTTCGTCTTCGCCGTAATATACGTACAATCTGCGGCAAGCCCCGAAATGGCTTCGTTCACTCCTGCCTGCGCCTCCAGTTCTGCCAAATGGCTCACCTCGCTTTCTACTTCTCTTACTTCTTCCGGTGCATCCCCCGGTTCCTCTTCATCTTCCTCGTCCCCGGATTCCTCATCCTCTTCAAATGTATCAGCGGCTTCTTCTTCCTCTTCTGAATCCTCCTCCGGAAGCTCTTCTTCCTCCTGCGGAGCAATTTCCTGCAGAACCGTTTCCTCCTGCGGTACAGTTTCCTGCAGCACGGTTTCTTCCTGAGACCGGGGAAGCTCCTCTACCAGGTCACTGTAAGATTCAGACTCCTCATCCTCTGCGTCCTCCGCTTCCACAGCGGTTTCCACTGCAGCTTCCTCCGCACCGCTCTCCTCCGATGTCTCCTGTGCTTCCCAGGACTCCGGACCACGGACCGTATCCTCTGCTTCTTCAGGGAAATCCGGATAGGAATCGATCTCCTCATCCAGCTCGCGGCTCATTTCCGCCACCCGCTGCTCCGTATTCTGTCGGATCTCCTCCCGAAGCTCATCAGCTTCCTCCCGAAGGATCGCCTCGGAGACTGCATCCATCACATTCGGATCCTGCACCTCCTCGCGGACCGGAAGCTCCTCAGGCTGCACCTTTGCTACCGGTTCCTCGGCTTCCTTCCTCGGTTCCTTCTTCCGCTTTCCGGACTTCTCTTCGCCCTCCGGCAGGAGCTCATTCACTGCCTGCGCGAAGTCTCGCTTAAAGTTCTTGATAAATCCCATGTTTCATTCCTCATATACTTTCCGGACGTGACCCTCTTTGCGCGTCACATCACGCCGTAACATTATACCACAGATGGGCATATATTGAAACCTAAAATCTCCAATCGTCACCTTATGTAAATGACAAAATTCTGTTCTTTATGTAAACAAATTATGTTTCCAAGTTTTACAAAACGTTTTATTTGCGTTAATACTTTGTTCATATTTATGCTTTATATTATAACCATAGTTTTTTCATAACTCTCTCACCTTATTTGATAATGTATATCAATAAAGCACCCGGGTTCGGAACCGGGTGCTTTATTCATTCTTATCCTTCTTCTCATTCCCGTCACTGGTAACCAGCCGGAACTTCACCTCTTCAAACTCCCGAACAAGCTGCTCGGAAGGCGCTTTCGAAAGCTTCGATCCCAGAATCACCATAAGAACTCCCATGGCCATGGCAGGGACCACTGCCGTAAGATTCGTCAGCTCAAACATGGTTAGTCGCTCTGCCCCACTGGGGATCCAGTTTCCGAAGGTCCAGACTGCCGCAGTCAGTGCACCTCCGAGGAAGCCTGCCAGACATCCCGTTCCGGTCATTCGCTCGCTGTGCAGGGAAAGCACCAGCACCGGTGCCAGTCCCGAAGCCAGGACCAGGAAGGTAAGTCCCGTCACGCGGTAGATCCAGTCTCCGCAGCCAACGGAATTCGAAACCACCACGATCTCCGAAAGGATCAGGATCGCAGCAAAGGCCCATTCATGCCCGGGCCTGTTTTTTTTGTTCTTCTTCCCAAGATAGGGATAGATATTCTCATGAATGATATGGGTTGCCTGCAGGATACATGCATGGAACTGACTGAGGATCAGAAGTCCTGCCGAGACAACGAAGATCACACCGGTCAGATGGAACAGGAAGCCCCGTCCCTGATCCTCCTCCAGGATCCAGCGGAACAGCTCCTGTACCGAGGTGATCCTGGCCGGATAAAGGGATGCCCGAAGCATTCCTCCCGTCAGGGTTGCAAGGAAGAGGGCCAGCAGACAGAAAATGACTGCCCAGCGTCTGGATCTGTGGATGGTCCTGGCACGGTCTGTCTGCTGGAACCGCTGCAGGGAAATGGGGTTGCCAAGCACCAGAAAGCCCAGGGCGAACAGGGAAATGATCTCCACGATACTGAGGGATTCTCCGCCCATATACGTTACATTTACGAATTCACTGACAGAGCCTGCGGCCCAGCTGTGAAAGATATTCTCAAGGATTCCCCGGGTTCCGAGGACACGGAAGATGGATACATTCATGGCAAGCAGCGAGAACAGCACCAGCGCCGCAAACCAGCGCTCCACCCTGCGAAGCCCGCCTCTTCCCGTAAGGAAATAAAAGCCCGTGGAAATAAGAGCTACCCCGATGGCCGTAAGATACACCCGGCTTCCGAAGAGCTGCTTGGAAAAGCTGGTAAGAATATACAGGATCATGGTTGCCGAAAGCAGCAGGAAGGCCGCAAGGACCACGGCGAAAATGATACGCAGCGCCGGACTCTTCTCCCCGAACCTTTTTCCGAAATACCCGGGCAGAGTGATACGGTTTTGCTGTATGGAAAAGCGAAGCAGACGATAGGAGCAAAGCTGCCAGAGAAGAAGGGTTGCTCCGAAACACCCGATGGCGATCCAGCCAACACCCGCTCCCTTCTGGTATACGAGCCACGGCATGAGTATCATACAAAGAAGACCGACGGAAGACAGACTGACTGCACTCCCGGTCCCCTTGCCCTGCCGGTTGAAACGTCTCGTATTGTTCCTTAAACTCTTCATTCGTCCTTTGTCTCCATCATGTAGAGCATGCCTCCGGAAAACCGGATCTCTCCCACCTCTTCCGTCAGCTCATTGCTGACACCGAGGCTGCTGAAGGGTTCCAGCGTTGCATCCGAAAGTGGATAGCGAAAGCCCCGGAGGGTGATCCCACGGACCGCTCCTTCCACGGGCAGAAATGACACGTATGTCCCGAAGAGCTCCTCTCTTCGGATGGTTACGGAACCGGTGAGAACCCGGATCCGGTTGGTTTTGTCGATCAGGACTGCAGGAACATTTTCCTTTGCACAAAGCACAAGCAGCCGAAGATTCGTCATGGTATGATCCATCCGGCTTCCGATCCCGCCGAGGATTGTGATCCGCGAAGGCTTCCGCTCCAGTGCAAACCGGATCGCAGCCTCCAGATCCGTATCATCCTTCACGGGGTCAAGCACCACTCGCTCCGGATAGTCCCGAAGGATCAGAGCCTTCTCTTCTGCCGTTACGGAATCAAAGTCTCCGAGCACCATGTCGGGGGTACATCCCGCAGCCTCTGCCGCAAGTACACCCGCATCGATTCCCAGGATACGAACTGTTTCACCTGTAGTTTTCCCCGGAAGGCTTTTACGTTCCTCCGGGCGCTTCCCGCAGGAAACAACACTACGAAGCAGCTCCGGGTCCACCGTCCCTCCGGCCACCAGAACCCAGTGCTCTCCCGGTCCGTATGCAGTGTCCCCATGCTCCTTCATCCGCGAAACTCCTTCAATCACTCGTTTAAACTGCCTTGTATGCCTGCAGCTTCTCCAGAAATGCAGCTGCATTCCCTGCAATATCTCCGCTGAAGATGGCAGACCCGGCCACGATCACGTTGGCTCCGCTCTCCAGCACTGTATCCAGATTGTCCAGCTTCACACCGCCGTCGATCTCGATGTCATATTTAAGGCCCAGCTTCTTCCGAAGCGTTACCAGCTCCCGGATCTTATCCAGTGTGTGGGGGATCAGGCTCTGTCCGCCGTAGCCCGGAACCACACTCATCACAAGCACCATATCCACCCGGGAAAGCACTGCCGTGATATCCTCCACCGGAGTTGCGGGGCTGATGGCCACACCGACCTTCATTCCAGCCGCCCGTACGGCTTCTATGGTTTCTTCAAGATGTACGGTTGCCTCTGCATGGATCGTCAGAAGATCCGCGCCGCAGTTCTTATAATCCTCCACAAACCGAAGGGGCTCCTCCACCATCATGTGTACGTCCAGGAAGGTCTCCGGAAGGAGCTTTCTCACACTGGAGATCACCGGCGGTCCGAAGGAGATATTCGGTACAAAATGTCCGTCCATCACATCCACATGCAGCCATTTCACGCCCGGCTGCATAGCCTGTGCGAAGTCTTCTCCCAGGTGTGCAAAGTTCGCACTCAGCATGGAGGGTGCAAGTATCATTTCCATTCCGATCTCCTCCTCAACTTCAGGATCTCCATAAAACTCTTATAGCTCTCGTACCTGCTTCTTCGGATCCGTCCCTCAGCCATGGCCTGCTTTACGGCGCAGTCCGGCTCCGTCAGATGCTGACAGGACGCAAACCTGCAGCCCCCAAGATGGGGCTCAAACTCCGGGAAGCATAGGGGAAGGCTTTCCTCGGTCAGTCGCTCCGGAAGCTCCACGGAAGAGAATCCCGGAGTGTCCAGCAGGTAGGTATCCGGTCCTGCCACCACCAGCTCCGAATGTCTTGTGGTATGCTTTCCCCGTCCGATCTTCTCGCTGATGGAACCCGTCTTTGCGGAAAAGCCCGGGAAGAGCACATTCATAAGCGAGGACTTTCCGACCCCCGAAGGCCCGGACAGCACGGAGGTCTTTCCCTCCAACTCGCATCTCAGCTCCTCAATCCCATCTCCCCGCTTGGCGGAGGTTAGGAACACGCTGTATCCCGCAGATTGGTACAGGTCACGCAGCTCCTCTGCACGTCCCAACTCCTGATCGATCTTATTGATCACCACCCGTACCGGCATGTCCACGTAGGTCATTCCCACCAGGTACCGGTCGATCAGTCCCTCACTGGGCGATGGCTGCGAAGCCGCAAAAATGACAATCGCCTGGTCAGTGTTAGCAACCGCCGGGCGAGTCAACTGGTTCCGACGCGGAAGGATCCGGTCCACGGTGCAAAGACTCCCCTCCGCATCCTGAACCGATATCTCGCAATCGTCTCCAACCAGCGGGCGCACTCCTTCCTTACGGAATGCGCCCCTGGCCTTACATTCATAGATTTGTCCATCCTCGGCAGCCACATAGTAGAATCCGCCGATTCCTTTGATTATCTTTCCGGTCATGTTAATTCTCAGGTGACAGTGACAGGTTCAGTGAGTTCTGATAATACTGCGTGATATCCGATCCGTCGGAGCTTACCACACTAAACTTCACCTTGCCGTCCGAGCTCTTCAGTCCGCTGACGGTACCGCTGATGCTGATGCTGTCCTTGTTGTTTACGCTTACGGTCTGGCTGGTTACCTGATGGTCTCCGTCGGAATCCGAGATATATACCGTTACCGTTACGCTTTCCGGAGAATCCATAACCTCAGGTGCAGTTGTGGAGATGCTTCCGGATACGCTACCGGTGTAGGTAACGATCTTCGGACCGTCACTGATCACGATGTCGATCTTGGTACCCTCTTCTACCTGGGTTCCCTCCGACTTGCTCTGCCTGA
Source organism: uncultured Lachnospiraceae bacterium (assembly GCA_902760755.1). Taxonomy (GTDB): domain Bacteria; phylum Bacillota; class Clostridia; order Lachnospirales; family Lachnospiraceae; genus Eubacterium_Q. Next base: position 10,424 of record CACWHK010000050.1, read on the forward strand.
TTACAAGGCCGGCTTCCGTATCGCTGTTCTCGTGCGTTACATTTCCGAGGGACAGCTTCACTGCCTCAAGGCTGCTCTTCGCCGCGGACTCGCTGATACCGGTGATCTTTGGTACGTCGACCATCTTGATCTCCTTACCGTTACTGATCACGAGGGTAATCTTGCTGCCCTTGGCTGCCTTCTTCTGCTTCTCCGGATTGGTCCTGATGACATGATCCTTCTCGATCTCATCACTGAACTCATAGGAGTGAAGGATATCAAAGCCAGCTTCCTTCAGGATCGTAGATGCCTGCTGATCCGTAAGGTTTGTTACATCCGGAACATCTGCTTCCTCCGCACCGAGAGATACAACGATCACGATCTCGGTATTCTCCGGAAGCTTTTCATTCTTCAGATAATTCTGGGAGATAACGTAGTCCGCCTGAACCTTCTCGTCATTGGCCGTCTCAACCCGGATGTTCATAAAGCCCGCATCCTTCAGAGACTTCTCTGCTGCACGCTGGGTAAGACCCACGACGTCGATCATATCACGGATGACCACAGCCTCCGTGGAGGTACCGGTCTCGGTGGTGGTATTCTTAGCCTCGGTGGTTGCATCGGAGCTTCCTCCGAACTTGAACCAGCCCATGATATTTCCGACAACCACGAGAATGATCACCGCGATCACAACAGCCGCTGCGATACCGCCGATCATTACGGCCTTCGCCAGCTTCGGATCCACATCACTCTCGTCGTCATCATCCCGTCTTACACGCTCATACTCATAATCGTCATCATCATCCGAAACCTTCTTGATGGTCTGACGACGGGGCTGTGCCTGACGCGGCTCTTCCTCGTATTCGTAATCGTCATCCTCTGCCTCATTGATCAGCTGATTCAGACGCTCTCTGTCGGGCGTAACCTCAGAGGTCTTCCCGTTTGCCATCTGCTCTGCGCCGCTCTGGATCTGACGAAGGTCCTGATTGGAGAACTTCTGGGTCGGTCCCGTGGGTGCGCTGGCAGGTGCCACGATGATATCGATATTCGGATTGGTCTTTACACGCTTTAAGTCCGCGATCAGGGCTGCTGCCGTAAGATACCGGCGTTCCGGCTTCTTCTGGGTCGCCTTCAGGATGATCTTCTCAAAACTGGAGTAGATATCCGGGTACAGCTCTCTCGGCGGGATCAGCTCGTTCTGGATATGCATCAGGGCGATTGCCACATTTGTATCCCCTTCAAAGGGAACGCGGCCCGTCACCATCTCATACATGGTAATACCCAGGGAGTAAATGTCGCTTCGCTCATCACTGTAGCCGCCACGTGCCTGCTCCGGAGAGATATAATGCACGGAGCCCATGCCCGCAGTGGACATGGTATTCGAGGTTGCAGCCTTGGCGATACCGAAATCCGTCACCTTCAGATTGCCGTTCTTTGCCACAATGATGTTCTGCGGCTTGATATCCCTGTGGATCACGTGATGATCATGAGCTGCCTCCAGACCGGATGCGATCTGCATGGAAAAGTCCAGAGCCTGGTCCATGGTAAGCCGCCCGTTCAGGTTGATATACTCCTTCAGGGTGATCCCTTCCACCAGCTCCATCACAATAAAATATCTGCCGTTATCCTCGCATACATCATATACACTGACGATATTCGGGTGCGTCAGTCCTGCGGATGCCTGGGCCTCCACACGGAACTTGGCCACGAAATTCGCGTCATTGGAGTATTCTGTTTTCAAAACCTTTACGGCAACAAAGCGTTTCAGACGATGATCCTTCGCGCGGTAGACCGTGGACATGCCACCGGTACCCACCACGTCGATGATCTCGTACCTTTCATCCAATATCGTTCCCGGTTTTAACATTGCTTACTAATCCTCTCTTAACTTGCAATAACAACAGCGGAAATGTTGTCGTTCCCGCCGTAGTAATTGGCTCTTTCGATCAGGGCGTCGGTTACCGCCTCCAGATCCTCATTCTCTCTTACTATGTCTCTTAATTCATCATTCTCCACCATGTTGGACAGACCGTCCGAACAAAGAAGAACCCGGTCTCCCGGCTGAAGGGAAACCTCAAAGAAGTCAGGGATTGCCTCATTCCTGGAACCCATGGCTCTGGTGATGATATTCTTCTCCGGATGGTTTCTTCCCTTGTTTCGGTCCAGCTGTCCGTTCCGGATCAGCTCCTCCACCAGAGAATGGTCCATGGTGATCTGACGGATCTCATCTCCGATCACATAGAGACGGCTGTCTCCGATGTTGGCGCAGTAGAGCTCCTTTCCCACGATCACACAGGCTACCATGGTCGTTCCCATGCCGCCCTTGGAATCATCCTTTTCAGCTTCCTTATAGACTTCATTATTTGCATAGATCATGGCACGACGAAGCAGAGATACCGGATTCCGGACCGTAGACTTGCGGATAAAATCCACAACGATCTGGATCGCGTATCTCGACGCAAAATCACCGGCCGCATGGCCTCCCATGCCGTCGGCTACGATATACAGATTTGGAAGAGGTCCAACGGGTTCATCGCTGACAAAGATATTGTCCTGATTGTTATCCCGTCTCTTGCCTGTGTCTGTTTTCCCGATCGATACCAATCTCTATCAACCTCGTTTCACTGTAGTTCCTGTTCCATCGCATGGAGTCTCAGCTGCCCGCAGGCGGCGTCGATATCTCTGCCCATACTCCTTCTAATGGTAACATTTATATGATTTTTTTCAAGTAT
>CACWHK010000051.1 GCA_902760755.1 uncultured Lachnospiraceae bacterium
AATCCTTATACCAGATTCCCTTTCCTCCCAGCTTCTGGGCTCCCTGTGCCATGGCGGTAAGAAAATCATTTGCACAGGAGGTTGTATAATAGGCACTCATCCGGGCCCGGGTTTCCGCATCCTTGATATAATGCTTTGCATCCCCGGTGCTCCCGGCTATATTATTTAAAATCTTTGCCTTGCGGGCTCTCATGGCAATATTCCGGTAGAATACTGCATCTTCCTTAGAGTCAAACTCGGTGAAGTTATAGGAAAAAGCAACATCCGCGATTTCCCGGTACAGTTTTTCCTTCTCCGCATCCGTTCCGACCTGCATGGTATCTATAACGCGAAGGATCTCCCTTGTGTCTTTTCCCGCCACGAACGGAAGAAATGTACGGCCGAAAGAGAAGACAGGTCTTCCTGTTTTCTTCGCATGAGCCGCAGCGATGGCACCTACCTTATCGCCAAAGACATCAAAATAGTATTCCAGATTCCGCAGATACTCAACACGGAAGGCATTCTTCTGAAAGTCCCCCGACCGGAAGGCCAGTTCCTCTTCCGGAATCACGCCCGGAACCGTATCCCCATTCGTCTTTTGTTCTGGATGCGTCATGCCATAGCCAAGCTTTATCTTCTTCTCCCGGTCCTTATGCTCCTGCTTAAGGTCTTTCAGCAGAGACTGGAAGTACCGATTCATATCCTGGCCGAATCTCGGCGGTTCATGCCGATAGTCTGCCTCAGTATCCTTTTGGGAGTTAGCAAAGCTGTCATTTTCCAGATCCTTATAGGTCTTATCACTTAGAACACTGTCTGATTCGGCGATCATTTTTTTTTGAACATAGGTGACCATCTGTTCCGCCAGAAGAAGGGTACTCATCTTCGCCCGGATCACCATCATATCCTGATCGGAGGGAGCAAGTCCGCGGTTTATGGCAACCATCATCAGCTGCTCCATATCATGCACCTGGTCAAAGAGCAGCTGATTCTCATCAAAATGCTCCACCATATCCTTCACGCCTGCGAAATGAAGCTCCTTCAGATTCAGGGCTTTGAAGCTTGCCAGAGCATTTTCAAATCGTTCCTTCGAGAAGCCTGCGTCATAATCCTTATCCAGGAAGCGCCTCTCCCCGGTAAGACGCATGGCCTTCTCTGTCAGGGTATCGATAAAGCGGCGCTTTTCCTGCTTTGTTCCCAGGATCTCCGCCTGTCGCTTTCCCTGTTCCTTCGCAAACTTTTCCGCTGATTTCATGCCCTTGCTGCGGACAAACTTAAGAGACCTTATGGCTTGTACATTCATAAGGTAATTCTTAAGGATCGGATCACCGGATCTTTTCTGAATATGCTCCATCTGGCTGTCTGTATAAGAGATGTCGCCTTTCGCGAAGTACTGATAATATGGATTCTTCATCAGATCCTTCTGATGATCCATATACTGCTTGACCTCACTGAATACAGCGATCTTCTCCTGAAGCGCCGCCATATCCTCGCCCTCCGGCATAAATCCCTGATCGGAAGCTTCATCGAGCCAGTGCTTCATATGATCAGCGGCATCACAGAGCTGATAGTTCTTCTCCAGATTAGCCAAAAACTTATCATCCGTGGCCATGTCATAGGGCTGGGAAGGAAGCTTTTTGAAGGAGGCGATATGTTTCTTCAGCGCAGCCTGATCGATACGGGTATAGGTCTTCTCATCGCTGAAATGCGCCGCGTCATATTCCATGACCTTCTGGGCGTTCTTCCTCCGCTTCAAGGCTTCCTTGGCACGCTTCTTCAGATCCGACGCAGAAAGAGATTCATATCTCGTCCTTTTGATCTCAGCCCGGGCGACATCGGCGGTAAAGGCGCTTTTTTCCTCCGACTCCAGACTCTGATGCAGTTCACGGAGCGTCTCCATGGCGTCTTCCAGCACATTACCACGAACCGTTTTTTTCTTCTGAACCGGCTTTTTCTCCGTCTTCTCTTCGGTCTTTACCTCAGTCTTCTTCTCGACCTTCTCCTCGACCTTCTCCTCGACCTTCTCCTCAGCCTTTGCTTCGATCTCAGCCGGTTCCTCTGCCTTTTCTTCAACCTTCTCAGCCTTCGCCTCAATTCGCGCAGCCACTTCATCCGCAGGCTGTTCCTGATCTGCAATTCTTACCGCAGGAAGAAGCACGGGGATCTTCTCTGCCTGCTTCTTCAGGCTGTCCCGTATCTCCTGATCCTTATTCTCTTCCTTCCCTTCCTCTTTCTGCTGCTTTTCCGGCTCCTCCGGTAATCCCAGATGCTTCATGGTGGAAGACTTCTTTATGACATTCAGATCTTCTTCCAGCTTCGTCTTGATGGACTTTACGGTTTTGGATCTTCTGATCTGATTTTCGTTCTTTTCGCCACCGGTCATGGATCTCCTCCTTATTCCCCCGAATTAAAAATATATATTCCCTAGGCGATATCCGCCTGATCAAACAGTTTCACCGCAGATTTCAGTCCGGGAACCCGGTACAATTCCACATCATTTTCGGTCAGCATATCCATAAAGGATATGCCTGCCCCCAGTCTGTCCGTGAAAACCAGATCTCCCTGATCCCGCCCGGCATCGATGAGTTCATCATAAAGGGCAGCCACAAGATCTACGATTCCCTGGGGAGATCCTTCTCCCACCAGATAATTGATATGTAGATCCTCATCTCCCGCTTCGGATATAAAGATGCCTTCCGTCACCTTCCCTGAAGGATCCAGAACCACGAAACTGTATTCCCTGGATATTCCCTCGATATACTCCGCCTCCACCTCATGTGACCGTAAGAACTGCGCCAGGGGCTTTAACGTCTTCAGGTTCCGAAGAGAATAAGCACATCTTTCCTTACTCCTTCTTGCCACCACAGATTCCAGACGGGTTCCGTAAAGAAGTTCCATGAGAGGGATCCTGAACAGCGCCTGTTCCTCCCCGACAAGGAAATCATGATCCATGAAGAAATCCTCGAGTCCGTCGTCTTCCTCATGAAAATCCACCAGTATTCCTTCTGCTTCCACACCTTGAAGAAGCCGGAGAAGCTCCTCGATCAGAAGGGCTGCGCCTCCCTTTCCTCTCATCTCCGGATCCGTAAAGATCCATCGGATCCATGCCTTTCCGTCACTCACGTCCGCAACTAAAATGCTCATGGGCAGATCTTCCTCTGACAGCACGCCCAGCTTCAGCATACCTTCATCCTTCAGGAGATCTTCCGGACAAAGATGAGAAAAATAAGTTGCATTCTCTTTGGTAATTCTGGTTATCTTCAATACTCGTTACCCCTCGATCAAATCCTTCACTGCGTCCAGTGTCACCTCACCGGCTGCCAGCCGGATCAAAGCTTCCTGATAGATATCCGCAGCGGCCACTGCATTTGCCATGCAGATATTCATCTCCTCGAACAGTGCATCCCCGGAAAGCTCCATGGAAAGCGGCACCGTAAGCCGGTAGGCAAGGAAGGACTGTCCCTTATCGATACAGTATCTTCCGCAGGGAAGGATGAAATTGATATAAGCGATGGCCTCAAAAAGCTCCGGAAGATGCTCCTTCGGAAGATCATCCATCAGGGTGATCACACCGGAGAAATGCTGGATCTCATCCTCCTCGGTGGCGATGGGATCGAAATAAAACTCACCGAAGGCACCTTCCTCCGCATCATCCTTTGCCAGTGCATCCAGGATCACATTCAGCACCGGAGGCATGCCATCTTCTTCCGATTCTGCCACTTCACAGGCGATGAGGTCCTCCTGCAGAGATTCCTTCATCCGTTCCAACAGCTCGCGCCTTTCCTGCATCTTTTTTTCTATGTTCATTTCTCTTATCCTCCTGTTTACATGGTCTTCCAACTATCTTCCATTCATCTTTCGTGCCAGAGCATTTAGGGACGGAATCTTCTTTTTCTCGTCGTAGGGCAGTCCGAAGCTCTTGATCATCTGGATGTAGCCCTCCCGCTCTGCCTTATCCTTCGTCTGCTCCTCCGGTTTTCCGAAGAGTCTCATCCGGATCTGATCCGCGTACCGCTTTGCGATCTGGTCACAGGCGGAGATCAGGTCGGAATAACCCAGGGATGCCATCAGCGTCCGCCGCATCCGGTTTGCAAATTCTTCCTCGTTATAGATCTTCCGATGATTCTTCTTCATGGCTGCCTTCGCCTGATCCAGATATTTATCAAACTGGAAGTAGTCATCAAACATCATGGTCCGTGCACTGGTAAGATGCATACCGCTAAGCACCCCTGCAACCGTGGTAAGTGCGGTACCGGCCAGTCCTGCAACGGTTCCGAGCACCGGAATGAAAACACCTGCGATGGAAAGACCCGCTCCCACCGCCTGCATGGCGGAATAAGCAGCCTTCCTTGTTCCCAAATCCTTCGACAGCTTCAGCATGTTCTTATCATACCTTGCCCGGCGGAATTCCTCCTCCACCTTACGGCGTTCCTCTGTCTGCTCCTCCGGCTTCTGGTCTCCCTGATGGGGAAGCGCAAGCTTTGCCCTGTATGCGGCATTGATCTTCTTGTTCAGATACGCGGAAGCCTTTTTATTATTCTTCAGATCCAGGGCTCCGGATATGGTCTGATAGGTGCTCTGCAGTGCAGTGATTCCCGCGGTTGCAATTCCCACACCCTTCAGGGCGGTGGAGGTTGTGATCTCGGCTCCCTCCACAAAGTTTCTTGCCAGCTCCTGATACTGCTTTCCGGATTCGATCCCGGTCCAGATGGCCGTGGTTGTCTGAAGTGCCGACTTTACCACCGATGCCACATCCTGACCGATGATGTCTCCGTAATGCATATTCTCATGATTCTTTGCGATATGGTAAACGCTGTAAACTGCGGAAAGCACCTGTCCGAGTCCGGCGATACTGCTTGCCGTGATGGAATTGGATACAAAGTTTACCTTTGCCAGATCACTGTCCTTAAGTCCCCATGCCGCAAATGTTCCGGCATTTGAAGCCATGGCGGAAGCAGCGGAAACTGCAACTCCCGTATTGTCCTGCAGATCCATAAGATTCTGGTCCTTCAGGTTGTACTGCTGCTCAGCCTTCTTCTCACCCTTCTCGCCGATGGCGCCGTAGCTCTTTTCTTTTCCTACAGCCTCATCTGCTTCGATCAGCTTCTCCAGCAGGAACTGGGTGGTCCGCTCCAGTGCGTGCAGCTCCTCTTCCCGTCCCGCATTCTTCTTTTTCTTATCCAGGTACTCCTTCTTATACTTCAGCTGTTCGTCACGAAGGTGCTTGGTTCCTGTATAAAGATCCTTTAAGAGATGGGCACGGTACTCCACCGGCTTATTCTTATACTCCGATGTAGGTCTTGTATCCTTCGTATCCAGCTCGGCACAGTCGCTGATCAGCTCCTGATAATCCTCATTGATCTGCATGGCCTCGGTCAGCTTATGCATATAGACATAACCGCCGAAAACCCGGGACATGACCTTCAGCTTTGAGGCCAGCATCTGTCCCTTGAACTTCGTGAGGTCCGGTGTGTAAGCTCCCTGGGAAGCATAGGCATCCATAACCTCCGGACTCTTCCTCTTACCGGTTTCGATCAGATAATAGATAAAGAGACGCTCTCTCTTTGACTTGGCAAGAAGGGCGGAAATGATCTCTCCGTGATGATTCCGGACTCCGATAAACCGACCTGCCAGTCCCGCGTTATTATAATTCCGGATAAACCACTTGTCGATGGCTTCCACAGCCTGCACCTGTTCGGGAGAAAGGTTTAGATCCACCTCTTCCTTCTTCAGCTTATTCTTTCCCTTCGACCGGTTATCCAGCTCCTCCGCGTAGCTGCGGGTGAGAGTCTGCATATCATCCTTAAATCCGCCGGTTTTTTCCTCCACCTTCCCGATCACTGCATTCCGGAACTGATAGTCATTTGCTGCCCGGATGGCATCCTTCACATCTGCCGGCCAGTCCTTCACAAGATGGGTTGACTTGTAGATCTCGATATCCTTCTGATAAGCTTCGAACATGTTGGCCTTATCACGGATATTGATCCGCTCGGATCCCTCACGGAAGGCAAAATGCTTCTTCCACTTTGCATAGACGGAGGCCATTTCCGCAATCCGTTCTCCAGCCTTCACGCCTTCCTTCGTGGAGATTTTTCCCTGTACCGGTTTCTCGGTAATAGCGGCTTTTCCCTCTCCTCCCATGGCAATATTTAACTTGTCATAGAACTCATCCGACAGCTGGCGGAGCATATCGCAGGCTGCCCTGTGATCCTTTCCTTCCTGGGTGTACTGATGGCCTCTATGGGTATCGTAGAAGATATTTGCCGTCTCGGATAGACGGTTCATGGCATCCATCAGTTCTCTTACATCCACATCCCCGGAGCTTCGCTTGCCCAACTCCCCCTTCACGTTGGAAAGCTTAGCGGCAAGGCTTCTCACCAGCTCTGTTGCATCCAGCAGCTGCTTATAGGGAACGGACTGCTTATTCTTGGCCTTGCTCCGGTTGGCAAGTTTGGTCCAGATCTCATTCTCATCCTTCAGCTGACCCAGGATCTCAACAAAGACCCGCTTTACTTCCTGATCTACCGGCTTCCCTTCCT
>CACWHK010000052.1 GCA_902760755.1 uncultured Lachnospiraceae bacterium
GAAAAATATAATTAAATAAGTTTCATGAGCAATGGAAGGAGCGTTTGGATTCTTACCCGGAATCTTCTCTATTCCTTTGTTCTGACTATGTTATAGCACTAATTGTTAGCACTGTCAAGTGTTGAGTGCTAATTATTTCTGTACGCCATTCTTTACGATAAACTTTTCAGTGTCGGGAAGAGGAGGACGTCTCTTATGGCGGGGCTGTCAGTCATGATCATTACCAGACGGTCGATGCCGTAGCCGATACCGCCGGTGGGGGGCATGCCCACCTCCAGGGCGTTCAGGAAGTCTTCGTCGGTGTGCTGGGCCTCGTCGTCACCGGCATCTGCCAGGGCATCCTGGGCTGCGAAGCGCTCCCGCTGATCGATCGGGTCGTTCAGCTCGGAGTAGGCGTTTGCCATCTCCCAGCCATTCATGAAGAACTCGAAACGCTCTACGTAGTTCGGATCCTCCGGCTTCTTCTTGGTGAGCGGAGAGATCTCGATGGGGTGATCCATGATGAAGGTCGGCTGTACCAGATGCTCCTCCACGTAGGTCTCGAAGAAGAGGTTCAGGATATCGCCCTTCTTATGGAAGTCCTCGAACTCGATATGATGCTCCTTGGCCAGGGCCTTGGCTGCTTCCGTATCTGCCACGGTGTTCCAGTCCACACCGGAGTACTTCTTCACTGCATCCACCATGGTGATCCGCTCGAAGGGCTTGCCGAGGTCCATCTCCACGCCCTGATAGGTGATCTTGGTGGTGCCGAGCACCTCCTCAGCGATATGGCGGTACATGGCCTCAGTGAGGTCCATCATGCCATGATAGTCCGTATAGGCCTGGTAAAGCTCCATCAGGGTGAACTCCGGGTTGTGGCGGGTGTCTACGCCCTCGTTCCGGAATACGCGGCCAATCTCATATACCCGCTCCATACCACCGACGATGAGACGCTTCAGGTAAAGCTCCAGAGAGATACGGAGCTTCAGGTCCTCATCCAGTGCGTTAAAATGTGTCTCGAAGGGCCGTGCTGCTGCTCCGCCCGGGTTGGAAACCAGCATGGGGGTTTCCACCTCCATGAAGCCCTGTGCATCCAGGAATCGGCGGATACAGGAAATGATCTGGGACCGCTTTACGAAGGTATCCTTTACCTCCGGATTCATGATGAGGTCCACATAGCGCTGACGGTAACGGATGTCCGTATTCGTAAGGCCGTGGAACTTCTCCGGAAGGATCTGCAGACTCTTGGTAAGCAGGGTTACTTCCTTTGCATGGACGGAGATCTCTCCGGTCTTGGTGCGGAAGACGTAACCCTTTACGCCCACAATGTCGCCGATATCCATCCGCTTGAAGGCCTTGTAGGCATCCTCTCCCAGGTCATCCCGGGTGATGTAGAGCTGGATATTCCCCTTCAGGTCCTGCAGGTTTCCGAAGGAAGCCTTGCCCATCACACGCTTGGACATAAGACGGCCTGCGATGGAGACGTTCATCCGCTCCTCCTCCGGGATCTCGGGAGCTTCCTCTCCCTCTGCCGGCTTCGGCCACTTGGCTTCGAAGGCAGCCTTCGCGTCAACGGTATGGATGCTTACGTCATACTTGGTGATGACGAAGGGATCCTGACCTGCTTCCTGCAGCTCCGCCAGTTTTTCGCGACGGACCTTGAGGAGCTGGTTTAAGTCCTGCGGCTTCTCCTGTGCCTTGTTCTGATTGTTTGTGTTGTTTCCCTCTGCCATGGGTGGGTACTCCTTTCGTTTATGAGATTCTTCGGCCCATTGGACCTCAGAATGACATGCATTCCGCGCGTCCCCTCGGGACGCACGGAATTAATAAAATAGGGATGCCCCGGGCATCCCTATGAACTTTCCTTATAAGGTTTGATGCAGTCCTATCGCTTGAAGTCCGTGATCTTGTAGCTGATGGTGCCGTTGGGGGCATCCACCGTGATCACCTGTCCCACCTTCGAGCCGATCAGCTTGGAGCCGACCGGAGACTCGTTGGAGATCATCCCGTTCAGGATGTCCGTCTCAGTGGAGCCTACCAGCTTATAGGTATAGGATTCGTGACTCTCCATGTCTTCGAAGGTCACCGTACAGCCGAAATTGATGGCTTCCGTGTTCGCGGAATCCTCTTCTGCCACAACCGCATTCTTCAGGATCTTGTCGATCTCTGCGATCCGGTTCTCGATCTCGCGCTGCTCGTCTCTGGCTGCATCGTACTCTGCGTTCTCGGACAAGTCGCCCTGTTCCCTGGCTTCCTTGATCTTCTGCGCAACCTCTCTGCGTCGGAACACCTTCAGGTTCTGGAGCTCGTCCTCAAGCTTTTTAAAGCCTTCGTAGGTCAGAATGTTCTTCTTCTCTTCAGCCATACCGATCATCCTTTCAAAATAGTCTTTTGTTAAAGTACGCGCGTCCCGTTACCGAAACGCGCGTCTCATGTGTATGTGCAGTTGACGGGACTTGAACCCGAACCCGCGTAATGCGGACATGAACCTGAATCATGCGCGTATGCCAATTCCGCCACAACTGCGTAGGGACGTCTCCTTCGAAACGTCGCTAGAAGATAATACCATCTTGCGGGATGGTTGTCAACCTTAATTTTAATTATTCTGTAGCTGCTTCCGTCGTGGTATCCTCCACGATCACCGTCTCCCCGCTGTCCTTGGTTCTCGGCACCGCATCATTATAGATGAAGTCGATCACCTTATCCTCGAGGACGATGTAATAATAATCCTCTTCCTTATAGCCCGTCCGGCTGTTCAGGTCGTTCACATCCGTAAGGCCTGTAGCCTTCAGCAGCTCCTTGATCTTCGCATCTGCCTCGTCCTTGGAGACGTTGATGTCCTCCTTGGCTGCGATGGCTGCAACGATCATCTTCCTTTTTATATAGGTCTCCGTTGAAGTCCGGATATCCTCCTGGAAGCTGTCTGCGGTGTAGCCGTAGAGCATCAGGTACTGGTCCGTGCTCATGCCGTAGTAGGTGGCTGCAGTCTTCGCCTGGTCCACCAGCTCCGCGATCCGCTCCTCCAGCTCAGCCTGGGGGTACTGCTTTACCGCCGAGGTCTCCAGCATTTGCTTCATCATGGCTTCCTTGTCGGTCTCGATGTCGGACTCTGCCTGGCTCTTCACCATGTCCGCCTCCACTGCCGCACGATACTCCTCCACGGTCTTATACTCCGTCTTGGAGGACACCAGCTCGTCGTTCAGCTCCGGGTACTCCGTGCCCACGATATAGTTGAGGGTGGTCTTGAACACCGCAGCCTTGCCGTTCAGCTCTTCCTTGCCGTAGTTCTCCGGGAAGGTGACATTTACGTCAAATGTATCGCCGGGGCTGTGTCCCGCGATCTGATCATCGAAGTTGTCGATCATGCCGCTGGAGCCGAGGGTCACCTCCGTGCCCTGTCCCTTCGTGGTTCCGCCTGCGAACTCCACGCCGTCGATGGATCCCACGTAGTCGATATTCACGGTGTCACCGATGGCAGCCACGCCCTCCTTCTTCTCGATTCTGGTTCCGTTCTGGGTTACCAGCTGGTTCACCTTGCTGTCCACCTGCTCCGCGGTGATCTTGGTCTCGGTGGGGGTGTACTGGATGGCCTTATAATCGCCCAGGTCCACGTACTGGGAGTAGCGCTCCTTCAGCGCCTCCGCGGGGTTGGAGTTCTTGCCGCAGCCCGCCAGCAGTGTCAGTCCCAGGCATCCTGCAAGCAGCAGGGAAAACTTCTTACGCTTCATGCTGTGTTGTCTCGCTTTCTGTTTGTAAATCGATATCTTGTGTTTTCAACGTTACTGTTATATCATAACCACTGTCAAATAGGAAGAGAAAATTCGAAATCTTCACCTAATTTCCACCATTTTTTGATGTTTTTCAAGGAAAATGTGCCGCTTTTCGTTGCTTTCTTCAAATCTGTCCCGGATCCCCCACCCCTATATCTAGTGGGTGACATAAAATTCTTTAGCATATTTCGTATTTTGGGGTTTACAAAGACGGCCTCTGGTGCTATAATCAATTCTTGCAGGCGATTCGTGACAGGAATCGCTTTTCATGACCTGTTTTTACGGGGTTTCACAAAGATTTTCTACATTTTCAGGAGTTTTTTGTAAGTATTTTGGTAAGGGAGATTATGGGATGAAGGTAGTAAAAAGAGACGGCCATATTGTAGACTTTGACCGAAGCAAGATTGTGGTTGCGATCCAGAAGGCCAACGCTGAGGTTGAGCCGGAGGAGAAGGTTTCCGACGCGAAGATTGAGGAGATCGTTGCGGGCATCGAGACCAAGAAGCGGAAGAGAATCCTCGTGGAGGATATTCAGGACATCATCGAGCAGGAGCTGATGGAGGACGGGAAGTATATCCTGGCGAAGACCTATATCATCTATCGTTATACCCGTGAGCTGGTTCGTAAGGCGAATACCACCGATGATTCCATCCTGAGCCTGATCAAGAACAGCAATAAGGATGTTATGGAGGAGAACTCCAACAAGAACGCGACGGTGGCTTCCACCCAGCGTGACCTGATCGCTGGTGAGGTTTCCAAGGACCTGACCCGCCGTGTGCTGCTGCCGGAGAAGATCTCCAAGGCACATGACGACGGAGTCCTGCATTTCCATGATGCAGATTATTTCCTGCAGCCCATCTTCAACTGCTGTCTCATCAATATCGGAGACATGCTGGATAATGGTACCGTAATGAACGGCAAGCTGATCGAGAGCCCGAAGAGCTTCCAGGTAGCCTGCACCGTTACCACACAGATCATCGCATCCGTGGCTTCCTCCCAGTACGGCGGACAGTCCGTGGATATGATCCATCTGGGCAAGTATCTCCGCAAGAGCTATGAGAAGTATAAGAAGATCTTCGAGGACCGCTTCGCCGGCAAGGTGGATGAGGAGACTCTCGAGGCTCTGATCCAGGAGCGTCTGGAGGACGAGCTGAAGAGCGGCGTGCAGACCATGCAGTATCAGATCAATACCCTGATGACCACGAATGGACAGTCTCCCTTCGTGACGCTGTTCCTGCACCTGGATCCCAACGACGAGTATATCGAGGAGAACGCGCGGATCATCGTGGAGGTGCTCCGTCAGCGTCTGGAGGGCATCAAGAATGAGGTGGGTGTTTATGTGACGCCTGCTTTCCCGAAGCTGGTTTATGTGCTGGATGAGTGCAATAACCTCACCGGCGGAAAGTATGATTACATCACGGAAATGGCCGTAAAATGCTCCGCAAAGCGGATGTATCCGGATTACATTTCCGCAAAGAAGATGCGTGAGAATTATGAAGGAAATGTATTCTCACCCATGGGCTGCCGCAGCTTCCTTTCTCCCTGGAAGGATGCGGACGGCAACTACAAGTTCGAAGGACGTTTCAATCAGGGCGTGGTTTCCCTGAATCTTCCCCAGATGGGTATCATCGCTCACGGTGATGAGGATGTCTTCTGGAAGATCTTCGACGAGCGTCTGGAGCTTTGCTACGAGGCTCTGATGTGCCGGCATAATGCGCTGATGGGTGTGACCAGCGATGTCTCCCCCATCCACTGGCAGTACGGTGCCATCGCACGTCTCGGCAAGGGCGAGAAGATCGACAAGTATCTGATGGGCGGCTACTCCTCCATATCACTCGGATACATCGGTCTGTATGAGCTGACCAAGCTGATGACAGGCGAGAGCCACACAACCGAGAAGGGCTTTGACTTTGCTATGCGCGTCATGAACCGTCTGCGTGGTGCCTGTGATCAGTGGAAGGCGGATACCGGTATCGGCTTTGCGCTCTACGGTACGCCGGCTGAGTCCCTCTGCTATCGTTTCGCCCGGATCGACAAGGCTCGTTTCGGAACCATCCCGGATGTAACCGATAAGGGTTACTACACCAATTCCTACCATGTGGATGTCCGGGAAGACATCGATGCCTTCACCAAGTTCAAGTTTGAGGCTAAGTTCCAGCCCATCTCCTCCGGCGGATGCATCTCCTATGTGGAGGTTCCGAATATGGGCAACAACCTGGAGGCTCTGGCGGAGATGGTGCGGTTCATCTATGACAACATCCAGTACGCGGAGTTCAACACCAAGTCCGATTACTGCCATGTGTGCGGCTTCGACGGAGAGATCCGTGTGAACGACAACAACGAGTGGGAGTGCCCCCAGTGCCATAACAAGGATCATGCAAAGATGACCGTAACCCGCCGTACCTGCGGATACCTGGGTGAGAACTTCTGTGTCTAAGAGCAGTTATCCGGAGGTTGAGTACGCAGGAGCTGTGGTAGGTTCTGCTGAGCCTGTAGCCTGTGGATGCGGATGTGATTCGTAGACCATGAGGAGGAAACATCATCCTGAGGAGCAACGCGACGAAGGATCCCGTCACTCACAACGAAATAATACGGAATACGGAATATGTCTCATGACCGTGTCGGACATGAGACATATTTTATCTGAACAATAAAGGGGTAGCACAATGCATATTGGGGAAATATATAAAGCAGACACAGCCAACGGACCGGGCATGCGCATCAGCCTCTTCGTCAGCGGATGCACCATCCACTGCAAGGGCTGCTTTAACAGCAAGACATGGGACTTTAACTACGGACATCTCTGGACCAGGGAGACCGAGGATTATCTGATCAAGGAGCTGACGCCCTCCTACTACCGCGGGCTCACCATCCTGGGAGGAGAACCCTTCGAGCCCCAGAACCAGCCGGCTGTCTGCGAGGTGATCAAGCGGGTCCGTGCAGAGCTTCCGGAGAAGACCATCTGGGTTTACACCGGAAATACCTACGACATAAACCTGATCCCGGGCGGAAGCCGCTATATCGCGGACTATACGGATCAGATCCTGGATAATATCGATGTTCTGGTGGATGGACCCTTCAAGGAGGAGTTGCTGAACTTAAAGCTCCGCTTCCGCGGATCCGAGAACCAGAGAATTATTGATATGAAGAAGACCCGTGAGACGGGGGAGGTTGTACTCCACCCGCTGAACGAGTATACCCCGCTGGAGAAGTAGCTACAAGAAAGAGCAAAGACCGAGGGAAGGGATTCTTCGCACTGCGTGCTCAGAATGACAGACTGTTGCCATTCTGAGCACGCAGTGCGAAGAATCCTTTCTCTTTGTCGCAAAAAAGAGGTTCACATGTTCTCGTTCATGTGGTAGAATAACGGAGGAGACAGCGGGAGAACCGAAAACCGTTCCCTGTTTCCTCGGAGGTAATCAACGTGGTACAGACATTTCCCGTGAAAATTAAAAAGATCAAGCCGAACGCTGCGATCCCGACGTACGGGTCTATGAACGCTGCCGGTGCAGACCTCTATGCCTGCATTGACAGCGCGCTTACGATTGCCGCGGGGCAGACTGTCCTGATACCTACCGGTCTCTCCATGGAGCTTCCGGAGGGCTACGCGGGCCTGATCTACGCCCGGAGCGGTCTGGCCAGTAAGAAGGGGCTTGCCCCCGCAAATAAAGTCGGTGTGATCGATTCAGATTATCGTGGAGAGGTGCTCGTCGCGCTGCATAACCACTCTCTTGTGGACGCAGCCATCGAACCCGGGGAGCGGATTGCTCAACTGGTGATTACCCCTTATGTTATGGGCGTATTCGAAGAAGTTGAGGAGCTGTCTGACACGGAGCGCGGAGCCGGAGGTTTCGGCTCTACAGGCACGAAATAACCACGAATCCATACGAATCTATACTGGGACACCGACGGACCACGCCGGCGTCCCTTTTTTCATGCCACGATCCGCGGATCCATGTGCATGCAGAAATATACGAACAGGAGGTGTAGACCCATGGAAAATCAGGACTTGAAGAAAGTCGAAGCCAACAAGTCCTTCGACATCGATGATTTTGATATGGAACGCCTGTCCCAGCTTCTGAAGGACCGGAAGCTGCACGAAGCAAGAGAGCTGCTGTCCGAGCAGAACGAAGTCGACCTGGCCGAGATCCTGGGAGAGCTGAAGGAAGAGGAACTATCCATCGCCTTCCGCATCCTGCCGAAGGAGCTGGCCGCAGACACCTTCTCCTATCTGGAGCCGGAGACCCAGGAGACCCTGATCCGCGCCTTCTCCGATAAGGAGCTTGGATTCATCATCGAGAATCTTTTCCTGGATGATACCGTCGACATGATCGAGGAAATGCCGGCCAGCGTGGTTCAGCGTATCCTCCGCAACACGGACCCCGTCACCCGCCGGGAGATCAACGAGCTCCTGAAGTATCCGGAGGATTCCGCCGGAAGCATCATGACCACCGAGTACGTGCGGCTGCAGGAGGGGATGACCGTAAGAGAGGCATTTGACCGCATCCGCAAAGTCGGCGTGGACAAGGAGACGATCTATACCTGTTACGTAACAAATGCGAAGCGTGAGCTTCTGGGCGTCGTCACCATCAAGGACCTGCTGCTCTCCGAGTACGAGACCCAGATCCGGGATATCATGGAGACGAACATCATCTACGTGAATACCACAGAGGACCAGGAGAAGGTTGCGCACTCCTTCGACCGTTACAACTTCCTCTCCCTTCCCGTTGTGGATAACGAGCAGCGTCTCGTGGGTATCATCACCTTCGACGACGTTATCGATGTCCTGCAGGAAGAGAACACCGAGGATATCGAGCGAATGGCCGCTATTATCCCCACCGACAAGCCTTACATGAAGACCACGGCCTTCGAGACCTTCAAGAAGCGCATCCCCTGGCTGCTGCTCCTGATGATCTCCGCCACCTTCACCGGGGCCATTATCACCCACTACGAGGAGGCTCTCGGCGCCTACGTGGTGCTCACCGCCTATATCCCCATGCTGATGGATACCGGCGGAAATGCAGGGTCCCAGGCGTCGGTTTCCATCATCCGTGGACTCTCTCTCGAAGAGATCGAGTTCCGGGATATCTTCCGCATCCAGGGAAAGGAATTCTTCGTCTCCCTGATGTGCGGTGCCACTCTGGCAGTAGCCAACTTCTGCAAGCTAATCTTCATCGATAAGGTGGAAGTGATCGTAGCCTTCGTGGTTTGCATCACACTGGTCTGCACCGTGATCGTTGCGAAGTTTGTGGGATGCTCCCTGCCGATCCTGGCCAAGAAGATCGGATTCGACCCGGCGGTTATGGCCAGCCCGTTCATCACAACCATCGTGGATGCTATCTCGCTGCTGATCTACTTCCAGTTTGCGTCACATATTCTGGGTATCTAGTGCCATTCTGATCGATGCATGTCATCCTGAGATCGCGGAGCAATCGAAGGATCCCATCACTCGAACCAGGGGATTCCTCGCCCCTGCGGTGCTCAGAATGACAACACAAAAGGACAGCCCTGCCGGTTGCAGTTTCTGAAGCCGGCAGGGCTGTCCTTTTTTCCTAT
>CACWHK010000053.1 GCA_902760755.1 uncultured Lachnospiraceae bacterium
TCCTCAAACATCTTGCTGTAGTCGCTTGTCTTGCTGGTACTTCCGCTTCCGCCACCGTTTCCTGTTTCGCTCTGAATGATATTCAGCTCGTCCCAGTCAGCCAGCAAATCCTTCACGTCCTTGCTGGCGCCACCGGTCGCTTTCTTTGCGGCTGCACCCCATTCTTCCGTGGTTTCAATCGCTTTCGTCCATGTCTTCGATCCGCTCAGGATGGCAAGGAACTGGGCGATAGCATTGCTTGCCTGATTCACCCAGCTTGCCAGCGTGCTGATCAGCGGGACAGCAGCCTGAATTGCAGGTGCAAATGCCGTTGCAATGCTGTTTTTGACAAGCATGGTCTTGCTGGAAATTGTATCAAGAGACTGAGCAAAAGCGCCGTTCATCGCCTTGCTCCACTGGTACATGTTGTTTGTACCTTCCTTGACTGCACTTGCGATTCCCTTCACAATTCCGCGAATCGCACGCATTTTTCCGATCCGCCAGAACTGTGTAACCAGTCTTCCGACAAAACCTTTCTTGACTGTAGCTCCCAGCGCGCTGAGAATGGAATGGAATCCGCTGACGCCACCCTTTGCGTCCTTCGCCGCGTCTCCGGTTTCCCTGATCTTATCGCTCAGCTTCTGATACTGTTCTGCAAGCCTGGCAATCTTCGCCGGATCGTATTCGTCGGAATTAAGCGCCTCATCCAGCTTCTGCTTTAAGACGGATTTGCCCAGCTCCAGGATATACTCCTCAATGTTCTCTTCGCTGTACTTTCCCTTATTCTTCTCTGCGGAGATCAGGAATCTGGTTTTGGTGGCTCCGGTCTTCTCGTTTACCACTTCCTTCTTTCGTAGCTGATTCAGCTTCTTTCCGGCTACCTTTTCATCCACCTTATTTCCGTAGGTTTTCTCGATTCGCCGGTTTACCTGCTCCCGCTCGTTTCTTGCCTTTTCCTTCTTCTCACGGATCGCCTGATTGTCCCGTTCCACCTCTTTTTTGGTTCTGCAGAGGCCGGTCCAGGTGAGGAACTTATTCTTGTTATACCAGCGTACCTTAGATTCCTTCAGCTGTTCATCCGCGGAGGGCTGCGATCTATACTGCAGGGATTTCAGACCCGCAACACTGAACTCGATCACATCCTCACCTTCCACAAGGAGCTTTGTTCCTGCAGAATGATGCAGTTTGATCTCCTGAGTTGACGGCTCCTCCGCCCGTTTCATCTTAAGGCCGTCGATGGCAGCATAGCGGTCACTCCCGAGATTCTTAATGATCGCATTCCGAACAAGACGCTTCCCCGTGTTCTGCTGCACATTCTCCTGCAGCTTATTCACGTCCCTGTAGTACTCCTGTCCCGTCTGTTTCTGAACCTTATACAGATTCTCTTCCTTCAGTTTCCTTTGTTCCTGCTGCGGTGCGTTTACCTGAATGGGAGCATTCATCCTCTGCTGCTCCGGCATATGCAGATTACCGACCTGATTCTTATCACTCATAGAACTATTCCTCCGCCATTCTATTGTATGCTCTTCTCTCTCCAACCGTTATCAGCCGAAATACCCCCGTCGGATCAGATTCGGCTCGGAGTAAGCAAATACATGCTCGAAGAATTCCATCATCTTGGGGCTGTCCATCTCAATCTTTACAACGACATCATCCGCCTCCCTGCAATAGTACAGGGCTGCACAGTAGCTAAGAAGGTTCGCCAGTTCCGATCCCGCATTGTCCGAAAGGCTGGAGATCAGAACCTGACGAAGTTCCTTCTCCATGGGCCGGTCATAGAGGACCATGGAGGAGATCTTTCCCTCTTTCATTACCGCGCTGCTCATTTCCTGATCATAGTCCTTCGGATCATCGGAAATGTTGATGTGATACAGGGTATCCGACCGGGACACCATCACATTCAGAGCCCTTCGAAATTCACTTTCGGGAATAGCTTTCAGCTGACGGATATCATCATGTACATCCTTCAGCCGGTCCCTCACGACTTCCTTTGCCTTCGTCATGGAGCCGTGCCGGAGGACCGCATCCTCCTTGGAGATAACGATCTCCCTGCCGGCGATTACTTCAAAATCAAACCCCCATCCGGAGAAGAAATCCTCCGCCAGGTCATACTCCGGACCAAAGGGAACATCCACAAGGATTCCTTCTGCGGGATTATCCTGAAGGATATCCGCGAGAGCCTCTATCAGCTGATTCCCGAGGCCCTGCCCCCTTAGAGATTCCGTAACAAAGATCCACTGAATCCGGATCATGGTTAAGATCTCCTGTCCGAAGGAGAGCCCGTCTTCCGCGGAAAAGATCAGCACGCCCGCACAGAGTTTTTCCTTCTCATCCTCAGGGCCATCCGGGAGTGCACCCAGGCAGAAATAGTCTCCGTTTCTGACCGGTTCCTGCATGTCAGCAGGGATCAGAGGGAGAAATCCGTCCAGTTCTTTTTCCTTTACCCAGATTATCATACTGTTCTATCTTCCTTCCGTTATGTTCTGAATAACATCCTTTGTACATCCATCTTCTGCAGCTGATCCAGGGAGATCACCCGATGGGTGGTATGGATCCGCTCTGCGGTTTCGGGATCGTGGGTCACCATGACCACCGTGGTTCCCTGCCGGTGAATGATCTCGAAGAGACGGAAGATCTCCTCCGAGGCCGCCGGATCCAGATTTCCGGTGGGTTCGTCCGCCAGAAGGATCGGCGGATAATTGATCAGGGCCCGGGCCATGCAGACCTTCTGCGTCTCACCGCCCGAAAGCTCCCCGGGATATCGTTTATACAGATTTTCGATCTTCAGGAGACTGAGAACACTTGTGATCCGCTGGTCGATCTGGGCCTTCTTCAACCCTGTTACGGACAGCACCAGCTCCATATTTCCGTAGACCGTGTACTCATTAAAAAGCTTTGCATCCTGAAAGACCACACCGATCTTTCTCCGAAAGGCCGGGATATTCTTTCCCTCGATCTCCCGAAGCTCCATCCCGTCCACGACGATGCTTCCGGTATATCCGGTCAGCTCCTTCGTAAGAAGATGGATTAGGGTTGACTTTCCTTTTCCGCTCTTTCCGGTGATCAGCACAAACTCTCCACGCTCGATATGTAGTGAGAGGTCTTCAAAAACCGGAAGCTCTCCGTCCGGATAGGTCATCCCCATATGCTTTATATCGATCACGCCAGTCCCACCTCCGCAGCATAGGGCTCGAAGTCGGACTTGGTGAAGACCTTGCCGACCTTTACGAATTCATATTTGATGGCGTTCAGGTAGTGTCGCATGTGGACCTTTCCTTCCGCCTCCGGATCCGCTGCAGCAAGAAATGCCGCATTCAGGATACAGTTCTTGATATTACCACCGACGAACTCATACTTCTCCGCAAGGAAGCGGATATCCACATCATCTGCCAGCGGGGTATCCTTCGGGATCGTGGTCCTCCAGAGCATCTCACGGGTATCCGGATCCGGGAACTGGAATTCCACGATATACTTCATACGCCGGAAGAATGCCGGGTCGATATTATGCTTGTAGTTTGTTGCCAGGACGGAGACTCCGTCATAGGCCTCTACCTCCTGCAGAAGCAGAGCTGTCTTGTTATTGTTGGAGGACTGGTTGGAGCCTCCGTCATCGGAACGCTTTGCAAAGAGGGTATCGCACTCGTCGAAGAAAAGGACCACGTTACATTTCTTTGCTTCCCGGAAGATCATGGAGATGGACTTCTCCGTCTCACCCACATACTTATCAATAACCTTGGAAAGGTCCACGCGGTAAAGCTCCAGATTCAGCTCGTGGGCGATTACCTGGGCACACATGGATTTTCCGGTACCGGGAGCTCCGTACAGAAGGATGGAAAGCCCGCGGCCATAAGGATACTTCTTCGTGTAGTGCCAGTTCTCATAGACCTGCTTCCGGAAGTTCATCTGATCGATGGCATGCTCCAGGGTCTCCCTCTGGTTCGCATTCATGACGATATCCTCAAAGCCGAAGTTGGCCTTTACCTTTGTGGCCTTCTGGGTCAGCTCCGAGCTCATCTGATTGTTGCAGCCCCGGAACAGCTTATCTCTGGAGATTTCCTTCTCCTTTGCCATAACGGAGAGGGATCTTGCATTCTTTAAAGCATCATGGATCTTCCCCGGTGTGAAAAGGAACTTCGTGGACATTTCCAGAAGATCGATCTCCGGTGCCAGCTTGTAGTTCTTTGAATAATAGCCCCAGCACTCCTGACGCTCTCCCGTATCCGGCGTCGGAAGCTCCAGCTCCGTGAATTCATTCTTAGTGAT
Organism: uncultured Lachnospiraceae bacterium; assembly: GCA_902760755.1. Lineage (GTDB taxonomy): Bacteria > Bacillota > Clostridia > Lachnospirales > Lachnospiraceae > Eubacterium_Q. Next base: position 4,243 of record CACWHK010000053.1, read on the forward strand.
CTGCCGGAAGTCGATACGCTCCTTGCTCATGTTGATCACCAGAATGTTCTGCTCATTCAGCTTGGAGAAGGCCAGATCCATATAGCCGAAGAACCGCTCTTTCTCCTCATCCCGGAAGGTAAGCTCCGTTAGGCAGCAGCAGGAATTGGTCAGGATACACTCCCTGGTCACTGCCCAGAGTGCCTTCTCCACATAGGAGTAGTCATAGCCGAAGAGCTTCTTGCAGTCGATGGCCACGGCCTGCAGCCCCTTCTCCCTGCAAAAATGCTTTACGAAAAAGCGTCTTCCGCTTCCCTCATCTCCGTAGTAATAAAAGATCTTTACCCCTTCATCATAGGAGATCTCCATCTCATCAAGGATCCCCTGATTTGCAAGGATGGGGTCCAGCTCCTCATCATTTGTAAGCATATAGATAAACCGGGAATAGTCCTCATCCAGTCTGTCCGGATTCCGACCGAAGAGGCAGTCGATCACCCGCTTATCGGGGGATACCACTGTCGAGAATGGCATACTCTTCATCACATCCAGGGGAAGGACCGGCAGCAGCTGCTCGAGGCAGGTGGACATGTCGCCGTAAGCTCCCGTGATGGAGTAGGTTTTGCCATAGAAGACCTTGGCTGCCGATTCGATGGTCGGCGAAGAAAGGCCTGCATTTTCGTTGATGATCTGAAATACGCCTGCATAATCCGTCTGTGTGGAGGAAAGGATCCCTGAGGCGAAGCAGAACAGCGTGAAGGGTTCAAACTTCAGCTTCTTTGTCAGTGCATAAAAGGGAAGCGGTATGCCCTGTTCCACTGTGGCAGCCGCTCTTTTTTCGATATAGGCCAATTTTTCTTTCAGTGACAGTCGTATGTCCTCACCGGAGTGAGCTTCTGCCGTCGGCTTTTGCTCTTCCCGTTCCACCGAGAAGGCTCCGAGAAGTGCCATCAGCTCTTCGTCCACCGGTTCCACGTCTTCCTCCGGAGCATCCTCCTTATCCTCTTCCGTGTCCCCTTGTTCCGATACGAACCCCGTATCCTCCGGATCCACGCCCGAATAAAACCGTTCGATCTGATTCCGGCAGGTATCGCCTGCGATTTCGATATCCGGATAGAGGATACTCTTATAACCACCCTGCTCATTTGCATATGTGGCCTTCATCCCGTCGATATACCGGTCCAGTGCCGTATTCACGCAGTGAAAGATGTACTGCATGTATTCATCATAATCCCGAAACGGCGTATTCTCCAATTTGCTGTCGTATTTCTGCATACCCCGAACTCCCCTGTCAGTTTCATGCCTTCCTTACGGCTTTCCCTCTTCTTTGGTTCGAAAGATCGTCCCCTTTTCAAAGATTGAGGGAGCCGTGTTGATGGATATTTCATCCTTCTTCCTGTAAATGCCCCGCTCTTCGTTCAGGGGGGCTGTCCTCTCCCGATCCTGATAGATCATCCAGTCCGGTTCCTCCGCATAGTAGGGATCCCGACCGGCTTCCCGTTCATTTCGTCGCATCTCCCGAAGGAGTCTGTCATCCATCTCCACTTACGCATCCCTCCGTCTTAATTTCCGGAGCGCTGTACCATATCTTCGAACTCCTCCTTCGTGACCTCCCGGATCTCCAGGGCTTCATTGATACAGTAGCCGAGGGTTCCTTTGGCATAGATCCGTGTCCAGGTCTCTCCGGGCTCCACCACAACTCCTTTGGAATGAGGCTTCAGCTGGCCGATAGCCTGCGAATTCTTCGTACCTGACTCCCGGATCAGCAGGAGCTGATCCTTATTGATGGATTCGAAGATATAATA
>CACWHK010000054.1 GCA_902760755.1 uncultured Lachnospiraceae bacterium
TTTCGATCCCTCCGACGAGAGTAGTCCACAAACTGCAGTTACAAATATCCGCCAGCGTCTGGAGCTGATGTGTGGAGGAAGTCTGTCCATCCGGTCCGGAGAGGGCGGAGGAACCATGGTAAAGATCCTGATTCCACCTTCACAGCTTCTTTCCGACTGAACAGAAGTCTCTCCAATGAAACAACTTGCCCCGCCACAGGAGCGGTAAGCATATTTTTGCGAGTGCTTCCTGATCTACAAAAATGCAGAATCTAAGGCGCCAGGCACCCGGCCAGGATAACCTTAACCCCTTTCTCCGTTGTATATGCCATCTCTGTCATTCCACCGCCTGGTGTTATCTCGTTTTGTCCTGTTTTCTTTCCCTTGTTTTTCAGATTGGCGTAACTCTACGCCCTCTGTACCGGCGGCAAGCACCGCATCCGCTTCCCGCTCTGCCACCGCCCAGTAATCCTTCGGCTGCAGCTTCTTTCTCCGGGCGATCAGCAGAACCACCGCAATGATCACTGCCAGCATAAGGCATCCTCCGGCGCTGCCCTCCACACCGAAGCCGGTATGATAGAAGAAGCCCGTTCTCGCCTCGCCCTGCTGCCGGTAGATGGAGTAGGTCGCCGCCGTTCCGCTGTTCTTCAGCCCAAAGATGATATTCTGGCTGTAATTCCACGCGGTATGGAAGAAGATTGCCAGCCAGAGACTGTCGAAATAATAGACGAAAAATGTCAGCAGCAGTCCCACCAGCAGAAGCTGCAGAACCGCCCAGAAATTGATCCCGTCATTTCCCAGGTGCATCGCCATAAAGATCACGGAATTGCCGATAATGGCGATCCAGGGGTTCCTGTATCTCCGGCGCAGCTTCTGATAGATCAGCATCCGGCAGACCACTTCCTCTGCACCGGACTGGATGGCTACCGCCAAAAAAAGCAGAAGCGCCCATCCGGGATGAAACTCGTTAAACTCCAGGGATACATCCTTAAAGGCAACGGAAAGCAGGATACAGAACGCATTTGCTCCGAGTCCCAGCAGGATCCCCAGACCGATGGCCCAGGGCCGGTTCCCCGTTTGGTTCATCTTCAGTTCCGTCATGATCGGCCGCTCGTTCTTCAGCAGCAGGATCCAGAGAAATGCCAGAAGCCAGATTCCCAGAAAGGTCATATAGATCAGACTGAAGCCAAACGGCGCGGAGATCTTCCCGTCCGTGATCAGCTGTCGCATATCCTTTAAGGGATCGTCCCACGGATTGATCCCCAGACCGAAGAGCATATAGACCAGAATCGTCAGCACCGAACCAAGGGCGGCCATTCCGAAGCCCAGCAGCCCGGCCAGAAAGATATTATCTGAGGTTCGTCTGCAGCTGCGCAGGGCAAGGATTCCCGTTCTACCTTCTGTCGCATTCTTCATTTCCTCTCACCTCTTTCTACAAGTCAATGTCCTGCAAGCTTCATTATATGTTATATATACGTTTTCACACAAGCCCGGTGTCCGGACGACGGAGCCTGCGGCAAGAGACAGCTATGCCCCCGGAATATCTGGGGACATAGCTTTACTCTGCTTCAAATTCAACATTTGCGCTTCCGCTGCCGTTGGTAATGGTCATGGTCCTTCCTTTGATCACGGCAGTAAAGGTATCGCCGTTCTTCTCAAAGGAGATATGATAGACTCCGCCGCCGACCGCTTCCACGGTCCCCGAGCGGGTGCGTCCGTTAATGGACATAGCGCATTTCTTTCCGTCAATACAGGCGAAATCCGGGATACGGTCACGATAGCTGTCCCACCCGGCGTCATCTCTGGACGTGCGGTTTCCTTTTGTGGTAAAAGCAACACAGGTCCATTCCGATGTGATCGAGGCCTCTTCTTCAGCGGCAGTATCCTTGCTGCCGCATGCCGAAAGCATAAGGGTAAGCAAAACGGCGAAGCATGCAGCCGCCATACGCAGGACAGCCGTATACCGTGCCGGAGCCGGATGCATTCTTTTCTTCGGATTCATTTCAATCCCTCCTTATTCCTACGGAATTATAACATACCCCCTGCAAGGGGAAAGGATACTCAATATGGCCGGAGCAAAGCCGGGACAATCTACTCCGCATCCTGCGACCCGTTGTAGCGAAGGCAAAGCATCGTAAGATCGTCAAACTGCGGCGCATCCGCCACAAAACGGTCCACGGAGCTTTTTACCGCCACCAGCACCTCCTCCGGAGACGCATCCGGGTCTTCATTCAGGGCTTCGATCATCCGATCCGTACCGTACAGCTCATCCCGGGCATTCGTTGCCTCCGCGACTCCGTCTGTATAGACGAACAGACTGTCTCCCGGATGCAGCACGAATTCATGCTCCCGGAATCGCATTCCTTCCATCGTGGCAACGGCAGGGGAATGCTTGTATAACTGAAGCTCATAAGCCTCGCCTGCTCTGCGAAGCGCAGGATGCTCATGCCCTGCATTCGCCGCCATGCCCTCCCCGGTCTTCACGTTCAGGATCGCAAGCCACACCGTAACAAAGAGCTCCTTCGTATTGCTTTCGCATAGGCGTTCATTGGTCTGCATCAGGATCCTGCCCGGAGACAGCTCGCCCATCAGCGCCTGATCCTTGATCAGTGTTTTCGCGATCACCATGAAGAGCGCTGCCGGCACACCCTTTCCGGACACATCCGCCATAACCAGCGCCAGATGATCATCATCGATAAAGAAGAAATCGTAGAAGTCGCCCCCCACCTCTTTGGCCGGCGTCATACTGGCATAGAGCTCGAACTCCGGCCTGTCGGGGAACGCCGGGAAGATCATCGGCAGCATGCCCGCCTGGATCTCGGTTGCCACGCTGAGCTCCGCTCCGATACGCTCCTTCTCCTTCGTAACCTTCATCAAATGATCGACGTATTCTCCCAGATCCTTCTCCATGCCTGCCATGGTGTCCGCCAGATGCTCGATCTCATCTCCGCTGTCGATCCCCAGATTCGTGAAATGCTCTTCCCCTTCTACACCCTCCAGCTTATCCGACGCATACTTCTTCGCCGCATCCGCCACAAGATTGATGGGGCGTATCACTCTTCCCTTCATGATGCGCATAACCAGAAGGATATATACCGTCATGATCACCACCAGCGCCAGGAAATACCAGATCACAAAGGTCCGCATACCGACGAGAAGCTCCCGGATACTGACATCCGCCATGATGTAGCAGACCACTTCACCATCCGCATTCCGGAAAGGAACGCCCGAGGAGGCAATCCACCCCTGGCCCGGAACATAGCCGATGGCATACAGCTTCCCTTCCCCGTTCCAGTTCAGGAATTTCTCTACATTCTCCTCCGTACTTTCTTCCCAGAAGCCCGTAGGGCAGGCAAACTCCGGATCCTCCTCCGGATCGGCGATATAGATACCGGCAGCGGTATCACGGATCTGCTTTACCAGATACAGATCGCTCACATCATTCATGTCTCTGTATTCCCGAAGGATATCGACCAGCTTCTTATAGTCCTCCCGTTCCGTGATCTCCCGGAAACGCTCCAGATACGCCGGATCCGCCGGATCCTTTCTCTCCTCCTCCGTCATGTTCAGATACAGGGAGCTTACGGCCTCTGCCAGCGGCTCCACATCGACCACCTCCTCGATAACGACCGCCGTCGTCTTCGAGAGATTAAACGCCTTTGTGATATACTGATCCGCAAGCACGACCGCATAGATCCCCAGGCCGATCAGCAGTGCCGCTGTCCCCAGGACAATCGTCCCGATGAGGGAGATCCTTAAGACTCTTCGCTGGAGAGACATTTGCTTTTTCGGCTTTTTCGGCTTCTTCGGCTTTTCCCCTTTTTCTTTTATCCTGTCCTTTTTTTCTTCCATTTCCCCTCTTACCTTCTGTCCGAATGGAAACTGGTCCTGCGGAACCGTCTCCGGGAGATCCCAAATGCCTCCTCGTCGCCCGCCCGGGCGATCTGCCGCCTTATCCCGTAATATTTCACTCTTTAACTATATCATATCCAGGAAATATCAACAATTGAAAACCATATCTTTGTCGGAGGTACTATGTCCCTCCATTGTTACTGTTCACGGGTTATGATCCCCACAAAAAAGTGGGAACAGCCACATCGTTGCCCCCACTCATAATCACACTGCTTTTTCGGAGCACTGCATTACGCAATGCTCCGTTCCTTCATCGTTCAAATCGTTCCTGGATTCCTTCATACAGGTTCATCCCGGAGGCTTTTATTCTTTCGGAATCATCTTTTTATATGCGCAAGGCACTCCTGACGCCGGGTTCCAAGCTTTATGATCGCCGCTTCATGATGTCGGCTTCGCCGTAAGGGGCCTTTGCACCAGCCTTGCCGCCGGCTTTGCCGTAAGGGGTCTCCCCCCCCCTCTCTCTGCCTACTTCTTCACAAAATAGGCCAGTGCGCCGTCTACCACACCCTCCTCTTTGCCGATCTCCCAGAAGAGCAGCGTAACTCCGCCCTTCTTGTAATAGAGGTTGCAGCTGCCAATGCTCTTATCCTTCGCATTCATCCTTACTCCCTCATAGCTTTCGTAGCCGATCTGACGGAATGGCACATTGTGAAGATTGATGCTGCCGAATCCTGTAGAAAGGGAGAGATCCTGTCTGTCCAGATTGGACGTATCGAAGCCTGCCCCCTGCAGATATTCACGAACCGTCAGCTCCGGATACTGGCTTCTTATATGCTCGATCAGCGCAAGCTTCTCCTCTCCGGTCAGCGCCCCAATATTTACAATACCTGCATGAATATGCTGCGCCGGATCAAAGCCCGCCTGTGCCTTCGCCTCCCCGCTCCTGGCCGCGGCGGCGATCTGCTGATTGGTCATCACCTGAAGCCTTGGGGCAAGTCTCTTCGATGCGGTCCCCTTATTGATGAAAATGCAGCGGTCTGCTGAAAGGAAGTCATTATAGCGCTTCAGTACGCCGTCCCGGTCAGCGGCCCTGTCCGCCTCGCTGTCCCCGGCCACATCCTTAAGCAGCGCCTCGATCTGCTGATCGATCTCTCTTGCATCCAGCCGCAGATTCTCGCGTACCTTCTTCATCACGGGGTTAAGCCTGGCGATATCGTCCTCGGTAAAGGAGGCCACCTGCCGCTGGGCGATCAGCATACGGAGCGCCAGGCCCGTCCCGTAGAGATAACCGCTAACGGCCCGGCTCAGATATTCACCGGAACGGTTCATGGCTTCGCCGCTGAACATGGACTTCTTGATGTTCATTTCCGTAACCAGCTGGAAGAGGTCATTCTTCGAGGTGTAGTTATCCCCCTTCAGATACTTTCCTACCAGGGTAAGCTTATAGATCAGCCCGTCCGTGCTCCACTCCTTTCCTGAGCCAAGCTTATCCGCTATACGGACCAGCTCATCCTGGTCGGAGGCTCCCTCCGCCTTGCCAAGCTTTACCTGACGGACAAGGATATCCATGGTGGTCTCCAGACTGGTAAGCGCGTTCCGGTAGTCCTGAAGCTCGGAATTTCTGCCGATCATCTCCTTCAGATCCTCAACCTGCTTCTTCATTTCCTTCTGCAGCGTGACGATCTGCTCCGTGACCTCACGGATAGATACGGTTTCTCCGAGGAGTCCGTCCATCAGCTTCCCGAACAGGCTGTTTAAGGCCACACCGCAAACCGTCTTCCAGGGGACCTCCTTCAGAAAATACTGGATGGCCTGATCTGCGGTCCTGACCAGCGCGGCCTTCGCGTAGGGGATCCGCGGATTCAGCCTTCCCTCCTCTATCGCCGCATCCAGCTCAGCAGGACAGAATACATATCCGCCGGTGTCCTCCGGACGGGCCGACTGTGCAGATGCCGCAAAGGGCGCTCCGAGGGACAGGATCATCGCCCCTGCCATGGCTGCGATTCCCATTCTGAATTTACCTGTTCTTCCCGTATTCCTTCTTTCTGCCGTCTTTCTCATAATGATCACCATCCCTTTCCGTATCTTGTAAAGCCTTTTTAACTGTCACATAACCGTCACACTCGGCAAGGCAGCGGGGATTTTTTTGGGGGGGGATTCTATGGTATCCCTAAAGTTGTATAATATGCACTCAAATCATTTTGCTTCAAGCTGCTGCAACCTGATATCATCCTTTAATGAGCCTCCCATTGTAATAAGAAACATGGCTTTTTCCAAAGTTTTCATCGAAGTTTTATCTCCATAGGCAAAACCATACGTCCATACCCTTTGGAACCATCCCTCAAGCATAGCCGGAGAGGCCGTCCAAAAATCAGAACAGATGTCACTGTCATTCCCCGACATTTTTTATGCATGAACGCACTAAATAGTGTATAATTAAAAACTGAACGGAAAGGATATCCGATCTCCAAATAAATCCGGTGAGGTGTTGCATGAATCTGACAGGAAAAAGGAAAATCTCATATTACAGCGTCCGGATCCTTCTGATCCTGTGCGTGATCCTTGCCGTAGCGGTGACATCTTCCGGTACGGCCCATGCCGATGAGTCCGGAACCAAGACGGTTCGTGTAGGTTATTACGAAAATGAGGTTTTCCAGGAGGGGGCACAGGACGGAACGGTAAAAACCGGTTACGCCTATGAGTACTATCGCAAGCTCTCCGAGTATACGGGTTGGAAATATGAGTATGTCTACGGCGGCTTCGGAGATCTCTACCAGATGCTGCTGGACGGTGAGATCGATCTTCTGGCCGGGCTTGCCTGGAGAGAGGAACGCGCTTCTCTGATCTGTTACCCCAAGAATATCATGGGGCATGAATCCTATTATCTGGTAAAGCATGATTCGGATCCCGGCATCACCGCGGATCCCGCAACCATGAACGGATGCAGGATCGGCGTGCTGGACAGTGCCATGGTCAGCGTACTGAACCAGTACCTGGCGGATAACAATGTAAAGGCCGAGGTGGTAACCTACTCCGATCACGTGCAGCTGTTTAACGCATTTGATTCCAAGGATCTGGATATTCTGGCCGCGGAAAGCGACGGCGCCCACGGCAGAGAGCACTCGGAGGTCCTTACCGTATTCGGAACCTCGGACTACTATCTCTGTGTGAATAAAAACCGTCCGGACCTTCTGGCGGAGCTGAATTCCGCCCAGGCACTGCTTGCGGCGGAGGAACCGAATTATCTGAATTCCTTAAGCGCCAAGTATTATTCCGTCAGTGTTACGGCTCGGGCCTTCTCTCAGGCGGAGCGGGACTGGATGAACACCCATGACACCCTTCGGATCGGTTATCTTGAGAATTATCTCCCCTATTGTGATACGGATGATCATGGAGAGGTGACCGGTATCGTCCGGGATGTGATCCCCGCACTCCTGAAAAGCGTGGAGCTGCAGGATGTGACGGTGATCTATACCGGATACAAAAGCTATGACGACATGATCACCGGGATCGGCAAGGGAGAGATCGATGTGGCATTCCCTGTGGGCGGTGGTCTGTATTACTCCGAGGAAAACGGGATCTATCAGTCAAATGCGGTTTCCTCCGCGCCGGCGGAGCTGATCTACAAGGACAGCTTCAGTGAAACGACCACGGCACATTTTGCCGTAAATGAGAATAACCGTATGCAGTATTACTTCGTGCGTACGAATTATCCCGATGCCGAGATCACCTTCTATCCGTCCACGGAGGAATGTCTGGAAGCAGTGCTTGCCGGAAAGGTCGGATGCGTTACGCTGAACGGTCTTCGGGCCAATGATATCCTGCGGAACCGGAAATACGAGGACCTGTCCATCTATCAGACAAGCTACAATGATTCCAGATGCTTCGGCGTGGAGATCGGAAATGAGGGTCTTCTGAAGCTTTTAAACCGCGGGATCAACGTGCTGGGAGGCGACTATGCACAGAGCATCTCCTACCGCTATACCGACGGACTGTATTCCTATGATTTTGTGGATGTCCTTCGGGATCATCTCCTTCTGTTCAGTCTGATCATTTTCGCGGTGGTAGCCCTGATCGTCTTCCTGCTCGTGCGGGATATCCTTCGTACCAGAAAGGAGATCCGGGTTAAGGAAAGCGCGAATCGCGCAAAAACCACCTTTCTGAATAACATGTCTCATGACATCCGTACGCCGCTGAACGCCATCATCGGCTTTACTTCGCTTGCGGAATCTCACATAGACGATAAGGAGCAGGTTCGGGATTACCTTGGTAAGATATCCGTATCCGGCCAGCACCTGCTGTCACTGATCAATGATGTGCTTGATATGAGCCGGATTGAAAGCGGAAAGGTGACCATAGAGGAGTCAGATGTTCACCTTTCGGATGTGATCCGTGAGCTAAGGACCATGGTTCAGTCCGATGTTGATTCGAAGCAGATAGAGTTTTTCGTGAGTACGGAGGATCTAATCCATGAGGATATCGTAACCGATAAGCTGCATTTAAAGGAGATCCTGCTGAATATCCTGTCGAATGCGATCAAATTCACACCGGCCGGCGGGGCCATCCGTTTCCGTGTCACAGAGAAGCCTTCCCCGTCGGAGGCGCTTGCATGCTTTGAATTCAGTATCAAAGATAACGGGATCGGCATGAGTGAAGAATACCGGAAGACCATATTTGATGCCTTTACCCGTGAACGGACCAGTACGGTCAGCGGCATACAGGGAACAGGCCTCGGTATGGCGATCACAAAGAGTCTCGTTGATATGATGGGCGGTACCATAACCGTAAGCTCCACGGAAGGAAAGGGCAGCGAATTCGTGGTGAACCTTTCCTGTAAGATCAGCAGCTCTCCTGCGGAAGCCGTGGAAGCCTCGGAGGATACCGTTAAGTCTCCGGCTCTGCCCGATCTCAGCGGAAAGCGTGTGCTACTGGCAGAGGATAATGAGATGAATCAGATGATCGCGGAAGCGATCCTGACCGAATCAGGACTGACGGTGGAGATGGCAGGAGACGGTCTCGAAGCTCTGGAGAAGGTGCGGAATGCACCAGCCGGATATTATGATATCATTCTGATGGATATTCAGATGCCCAGAATGGACGGATATGAGGCCGCAAAGCAGATACGGTCTCTGGAGGATAAGGAAAAGGCAACGATTCCCATCGTTGCCGTTACCGCAAATGCATTTGAAGAGGATAAGCTTATCGCCATGGAAGCCGGTATGAACGGACATCTTGCAAAGCCCTATGATATCCCCGCGATCATGGAAATGCTGACGAAGCTTTTAACATGATCCGTCCTTATCACGCCGGAAGAATCTGACCGCATTTTCATAGCAGATTGGGGATTCTATTTCTGTATTTACCATTATATTCTACGCCATTTCATTCACTATGCCCTGTCAATCATTGAAAAAAGCAAGCAGTCTTTCCTTAAAATCCTGTGTCTCGTCATATACCGCGTGGCTGTAGTCCTTGTAAAAATAAGACGCACAGCCCATTCCTTCAACAGTTTTTTTCATTCTGTCCACAGAAAAGACCTTATCCTTTTCGGATCCCATAAGGAGCGCAGGACATTTAATACGGGAAAGATCTCCTGAAAGGTCGACGCCATCCGAGCCGTGGGACAAGGTGATAAACCTCTCCACATCACGTTGAGTGATCATTTTCTCCATCGCAAGGATGCCCCTCTTGTTTTTACCAAAGTATTCCTCAGAGTAAACATCCTCCGAAAGTGAAAGATTAAGCTCACTGATCCGTCCTTCCTCAGCCAGGCGAAGCCATTTTCCCATTGCAGGCTCCGTGTAAATATCCGGAATACATGAAACCGTCGAGCCAAGAGCCAGTTTTTTTACAAGTTCCGGGTAGTCTATTGCGATACTCTGAGCAATCATTCCACCCTGAGAGGTTCCAAAAAGACATGTATCAGAAAGCCCGAGAGTCTTCATAACCTCAGCCGTATCACGAGCCATATTCTGTATATTATAGACCTCCGGCATATTTTCTCTTCTTTCAAAAAGATATGTGGTAAATCCATCCTCAAATACACTGTAGGCTTCCGCTATAAAATCAGCAAATATAAGCACCGGAACAAGGCTTAGCCCAGGTATGATAACCATAGGCTGCGTCCCCTTCCCGAAGCAAACATAATTCATCTTGATCCCGTTTATTTCTATACTATTTTGTATCATCATTTTCCCCTATGGATGTTTCATATCATATACAAACGTTTCATGAATCTCATGATCATAGCCCTCATAAAACCCCGACGGCATTCCCAGAATGATCCTCGCACCGCGGTTATAAACAATCAGGAGCTGACTCGTCTCTTTATCAAATGTGAGTCCTTCTATCTCCCCCTGCTTCGTGACATCGTCCAGCGTTTTCTCCGGAACCACGGATGCAGTCTTACGATCCTCTGATAACACTATCCGATACATATGATCCGGAAGGTCATCCTCTGCATCTCCATCATCGCAGGTTGCATACAAATTCCCGTTATAATATGCAATTCCCTGTAACCACTGCGGGAACGGCGTCATATGTACCTTTCCGATATAGGACCCGTCATCCAGGGAATACATATAGAGAAATGAACTGGAATTATCATTGATCCAGGAGCACATATATACAATCCTATGATCCGGATCCACCGCGATCCCGGCACACTCCATCTGACCGGTCTCACTGTTAAAAGGAAATACCCTCTTCAGTTCCAATGTATCACCGTCATACACAGCCACCTGAATGTTCTTTCCAACTCCGTCCACAAAGTTCTCTACGCCCAGATAAAGCTCATTGTTATACACGTCGATATCACCTATATGATTCACCTCTAACGAATAGCCCTTGAAGGGATCATTATTCTCGGCGATCACATGAAAGTTCTTATCATACTTTGTGAGAGTGGTGGAACCGCTCACCCAATAAAAATCACCTTCAGTGGCTATTCCCTGTCTTCCGTTCACTTCATGCACAGAGTTCAGTTCGTAGCTGATCTGACCACCATCCTTCTGTTCCGCCGGCACCTCTGTCGTTTCCTTTTTTGAAACGCAGGCGGAAAAAGAAAACATGATGATGCTCATAACAATACTTACTTTGAAACGGCTCAAAAAGCTTTCTTTTATCATATCGCTCTCACCTTCATCTGAATCCCGACACTCTCATCTCTTCGGTAGACATAGCAGTTCGCACATCCGGGACTCAGTTTTTTACACCCATGCCAGGGATTCCAGATTGACATCACATATA
>CACWHK010000055.1 GCA_902760755.1 uncultured Lachnospiraceae bacterium
GTATTTGATGGAATTATCGATAATGTTCCGGAAGAGCGTCATCAGTCTTCCCTGATCGGCAGATACAAGCAGCGTATCCGTCGCAGAGGAAACCGTGATATGAAGGTTGGCTGCCTTCGCCTCCTCCAGAAGTGAATTCTTTGCCTGATTGGCAACCGCGATGATATTGACGGTCTCCCGTCCTTCTCCGCCCTCCGTGATCGGAGGCAGAAGCGCACCATAGTCGTGAGCCTGGTTTTCCTTTGCCTGCTCCCGCTCCATGGCGATCTCCTGTTCCCGTCTGGTCCGTTCCTCCTCCAGCTTCCGAATCTTCGTATGAAGACTGTTGGCCTCATCCTTAAAGGAATTGTTTTCGGAACGAAGACTATCCATCAGTGAACGGATCTGTTCGATCAAGCCGTCCTTTTCTCTTACCTGCCCTCTGATCTCATCAAGGTTCTTCTCCTTCTCCGCGATCTCCTGTCCCAGCTCCTGATGATAGTTCTTTAAGGACAGCTCCTTATCCACCTGATCCGAATAGCACATGTAGCTGAACGAGAACAGACAGAGGCTGTGAAGCACGAAGAATACGATAATGAAGACCAGCTTCAGGAAAAACAGGCTGTAAATGGTAGCCGCAAAAAAGATGCATGCACCGATCAGAAATACCCTCTGTAATCTGGACATGTTGATCCACTCGCCTCCTTCTAAGTATTACCGGACATCCAGGATGGAATCAAAGCCCGTAACCTTCAGTACATCCTGCACCTGTGGCTGCACATTGATGATGATCATCTTTCCTCCCTTGGATTCTGCAGTCTTCTGTCCGAGGATCAGTGCCCGAAGTCCCGCACTGGACATGTACGGTACACTCGCCAGATTCACGATGATATTATTTGACTTCACAAAGGCTTTCAGGATCAGCGACTGGAATTCATCGCTGGAAAGCGCGTCGATCTTCCCTTCGATATTCAGCTGTAATGATCCTTCGGCCTCAATTTCTTCGTAATGCATGGTTTATCCCCTTTCTATTTCAGAACTACGGTTCCGTCCAGTGACAAGCCGTTGTCAAGTTCAGCCGTATGCTCTTCCGGTAGTCTGGTATTGATATCCAGATAGGTTCTGGAATCCGCTGTCGGTGTCTCATCCATCTGCATGATGCTGATCCTGGTCCGAAGCGGTTTGAACTGATTCAGCATGAAGACGATCCTGTGCCGGATTTCCTCGGTAAGCTTTCCCGGAACCATCACGGTTACGTCATATACCCCCTGGGGGTGGAAGCCTTCGGGCACCTCGATCTTATCCTCCTTGATCCAGGACCGAAGACGGTTATGCTCGATCACCACTGCCGGCCTTCCGAGGATGATCTCCAGAACGCGCTCTATGGCCCGCTTGGTTCCCTTCAGCCGGTTCAGATTATAGGCTTCCTTCACAAACTGCCGCATCATGGTCTCATCCAGCGAGCCTCCCTCCAGATCTATACCGAGCCAGGAGCCGTAAACCACCAGAAGCTCCTTCGGACAGAGGTCCGGATCCAGAAGCTCCGGAAGCCGGTCGATATCCCGTTCAAAATCATTATAAATGCTGGAGAAGATGGATATATACCGGTGGAAGAAGCTGTTCCGTTCCCGGTACACCTCCGGATAGGTTGCCATGAAGTTATCTCCCGTGGAATCCAGAATCAGATGAGAGATTCGAAGCTCTCCCTCTCCTGCCGCAAGGATCGCGAGATAGAGGTACTGTCCCTTAAGATCATAGAGCAGAATATCGGATCGTCCGATATAACGGGATGCTCCCAGATTCCGCAGCACCGTCCGCTTGGATTCGACGGGAATCTCCGGCTGGGTAAGCAGTACATCCAGGTCCACTGCCATACCGCCAACCTCCCGGATCTTATGATTCACTGCCAGGGCATAGATACTGTAGGCTCTGTCCTCGGAGCATTCCACATCAAAGGATATCCGGCCCCACTCTGCGTCCGGTCTGCCTCCGTCGATTCCCCGAAGGAATACGCCGTGGCTTTCCGCCGCCTGGTCCAACTCCAGTGTCGCCTGCTCGTCATAGGTGAACCCCGTCACACATCCGGCCTTGATTCGATTTTTTCTGATCGTATATTTTGCCATATCACTTAACCGCTAATGATGTAATGATTGTTTCCAGCATGATCTGTCCCGGATAGAGGAGACAGTTTTCCGCCGGGTAGATATTGGAATCCCTAAGCTGCGCGTGTCGAAGGTTTTCCGGCTGCATAAAGAGGTCATAGACGTAATCCACACAGTCCAGACTCTCGATCCCCGCGAATACCTCTTCGAAGGTCAGCGGATCTCCGAAGTTCTTATCCCCGTCGATATAGTTGATCAGCTTCCGTACCCGATCCTCGATCTGCTTCCGGCTGTTTCCGAACTGCCGCTTCACGTAGACGGTCAGCTTCACGGAAACGCCCACATAGACCGGCGGACGGATCTGGAATCTGGTTGTGATCAGTCTCCGTTCCGAAAGAACATGGTCGATGGTATCGATATATTCCCCGGAAAGATGCGGGAATTCCTCATCCGTTCCGGGAAGGACCGCGATATGGACCAGATTGTCCAGCTCATCCATCACTGCCTTGATCTTGCGGATACAAAGCCCCGGTGCGGATGCAACGGCCTTCTCATAATCCTCTGCCGTAACGCAGGTATAGGGTGTGTAAACATCCTCCCGGAATCTGGTGCGCACATCCTCCAGTGTCTCACGGAAGGCTCCACCGATTCCCGGTCCGGGATTGTAGAACAGCGCCGCGTCGGAAAGCCCCGGTGCCAGGAGATGATTTCCTGCACGTACATTTCCCTTCGGTCCCTCTGTCACCGCCAGAGAGCCGATATAAAGCTCTGCACCGATAAAGTCCCCCGGATCCTCGATCACGATCCTGCCGTCATTCTCCAGAAGATGGTAGGTCAGGGCATCATCCTCCGATTTTCCTGGACGCACGAAGTCGAAATACTCCTCTCCCGAAGCATCGATCCGCTTTGCGATCAGAAGGAAGCTGTCCGGAACGATGTGTCTGAAGGGAAGCTCGATCTCCTGATCGTCATATCCGATCACTCGTCCCACGTGGTACTGACGCATAACCTCCTCGCTGTAGATAAAGAGTCGGACGGCATCCTTAACCTTCGCAGGTTCGAAGCCGAAGCTCCGCTTGTCAAAGGTGAGGGAAAACTCTCCCTCCCTTGCATCTCTTTCAAAGAGACAGTATCTGCCGCGCCTTCCGGTCGTTGTGGAGAGTTCATATCTCCGATAGGAATCTCCCTTGCTTTCCCTGCAGAAGCAGAGGATATAGCCCTCGTTCTTCATGGGGCTTACGGCCCGGATCTTATCCGTTCTCTGGAAGGTAAGGGAGAGGGCTCTCGTATCCTTCTGCCATACCTCGAAGAGGAACGCATCCACCTGCATGATGCAGGGGCGTATATCATAGTTTGCAGTGGTGAGGGTTGCCTTCAGACAGTAACCGCTGTGGCCTCCCCGCTTATACTCTGCATACCGGATATCCTGGGGGAACTTCAGCTTGATCTCTCCGCTCTCCAGAAGGGCACCGGTATAGTCCTTCACCTTGATCTCCCGGAATCCGCTTCTTGTATAGCACTCCCATTTGAAGGAGGCGAAGATATTCTCGGAACGGTCCTTCAATGCGTTTCTCCGGAAACCGGTATTGATCCGGATATAGAATGATGTCTCACTTCCCGGCTCCGGCAGTGTATCGGAGAAGAACAGCACCTCATCTCCCACCTTCGGATCATCGCCGAAGACCTTTGCCGGCAGGACGATCTCCCGGTCCAACAGGTGACTGTGATCATGGATCTTTCCGTCATAGCAGGAAATGATTCCCGTCAGATGACAGTCTCCCACATCCTGGGGACGTCTGGTCTCAAACACCATATCACCGATATAGAACCGCTGGTTATTCTCCAGATGGGTCTTCCCGGGAAGGCGGTCAGCCGCAAGCAGCAGTCTGGCACATTTCCCCTTTGCAGCCTCAAAGCCCACCATCTTCAGCAGCGCTCTTCCGGCCTCATCACTGATGTTGGTGATCCGGCTCCCCTGCAGTGTTTCGAAGAGGATCAGGTTCTCCAGGATCGTGATGCCGGGATCCGAGGGATTATGGTTGGTCCATTCATCCGTGATAAGAGGGATGGCTGATACAGCATCCTCCATCCTCTCTTCGTATGTTCTTCCGGTTGTCTCTTCCAGTCTAAGCAATCAGAAACCCTCTCAATCGTATTCGATGTGGACATTATGCTCTCCGGATCTTACGACCATGAAGGGAGTTGCCTTCACATCATCGATATCCAGCGTGTGTTCTCCGTCTTTATCCACATAATGTACCGTAATAACTGTTTTTTTGATCACTGCCCGGTTCTTCAGGGTTCCCAGCTTCATCATGATCTGGGCCCGCTTCGGAAGCACGCCTATGGTCCAGCCGCCGCTTCCCTTACCCGCTACCGGGTTGAAGTACTCCTTCAGCATATTCAGGATGTCACTCTGTGTTTCGAAGCTTGCATCCTCATCCTTCACCGTAACCCATACGGAAACTGCGACGGATACGAAGATGGGCTCCACCACGAAGACATGCTCCGGAGATATGGTGGCCGGGGAGCGCTCCAGGAGATACTGCTTCAGCGGTCCTGCAATCCGGTGGAAGGAGAAGGAGCCTTCCGGATAATCCTTCATCAGCAGCACGAAGGAGATATCCTGGGGCCGCTTCTTTCCGTCCACGGTCTCTCCTGCAACGCAGACTGCCTGCTCTATGCTGTCGGAGAACCCGAGGATCGTATAAATGTAGTCCTTGTCGGAAACCAGTCTTCCACGGCTGGAAAGAAGGTTTGCGCCGCGACGGAAGGCCTCCGTCATGGTTTCCAGATCCGAGCCTCCGTAGGCCCGCACCGGATTGCTGACGCGGTCGATATAAAGCTCCGTTCCCACGGTCTCACTGAGAAGATCAGCTCCCCGTTCATACGGTCGATGACGTAGCTTCGGGGATCCGCTGCCGTATCAAATCCGGCAGTCTCATTCCAGCGAACGAAGACAGCCGCGATACCTCCCAGCATGTCCGTCTCGATCCGGATATCCTCCGGATGGTCGATCTGCATCCGCTCGATTTCATCCTTCCGGATGCTGCGCTTCTCATTCACCCAGACCTCCGCATCCAGCACATTCTTCCTTCCCAGAGAGAAATGCTGGTTCGGGGTGGTATCGTTCAGATAGAAGTCCTCTTCCTTTTCCGTGGTGACGTTGGTAACATACACCACATTTGTAAGGATCCTGCGGATCCGCGGAAGGAAGTACCGGCTCTCATTCTCATCCTGCACACTGTATCTTCGGATCCGGAGCCAGTAACGGTTCCGGTTCTCCAGGGATATGCTGTGCATGTCCGCCGGCGAAGGGGCGGAACCCCTCTGCCGTACTGTACTCAAACCGACACTTCAGGGAATTCATGTTGAGCTGATCCTCCAGCTCAAAGTAAAGACTGACGGGGCCGTTCTCCATGCGGTTGTTAAAGCCGAGATACAGGGCATCATCCTGATAGGAGCCGCCCGACATGGCCATAAACCGCTTTCCGGTCTTCAGCTGGCCCGTGATCTCCTTCTTCTCCGTTCCCGCAACCCGGTACAGACGGTCCGGATCCACGAAGTGTCCCTCGTAGGTGAACTCTGCCCGGAAATGCTCGATCACCGGATAGTGATGGATCCCCGGCCGAAGATAACAGTTGTCCGACCGGATCAGACGAAGCCGAACGGTCCGTCCGAAGTAAGCACCCACCTGGATCTTCGCCCAGTCCGTTGGGCAAAGGAAGGATAGGGAGATATTCCCCGTTCCCGCGCCTCCCAGCAGCCCGGATACATCCATATCCACCGGCAGCTTCTTCCAGCCGAGGCCGTTATAATACTCCATGCAGATTTCGTCTGCGAAGGCCTCCGCCGGTATATCGGAAAGGATCATCTTCGGTTTCTTCTTGATGACCCGAAGCTCCGCCTCTTCCTCCTGTCTGGTAAGGAACAGGCTTCTGTCCCGGTGTCCCACATTAAAGTGCAGGGTCACTCTGGAGCCGCCCTTTGCAAAATAAAGGTCATGTCCCACATAACACTCGTTGTAAACCGAAAGGGTATCCGAAAATGGGGCAAAGGCCTCCACATCCATATCATTCTTGCCATCGGTTACAAAGTCCGCCTTCCGCTCCTCACCGGAGGAGGAAAGCCCGATCCCGGTCAGCTCCTCTGCCGACCGTACGATCCCTTCGGCCTCCAGGACTACCACTGCGTAGCTTCGTCCGCCGATCACAAGATGCTTGCACTTCTCATGCTTCCTTACCTCCACGGTGACCACGCAGTCCGGATGATGGACGTCCACCTGCATCCACGGACATCCGTTCAGAACCGCCTCTCCCAGATCCGCGTTCAGCTGCATGGAATCCCTGGGGTAGCTTTTGTTGGAGCGGCGCGCAAAAATCTTAAAGGTCTTTGCCCTGCCCTCCGGATAAACTTCTGTCGTGTAGCGGACTACAGCCTGAGCCAGAGCCTCGAATCCCTCGTCCTCCACAATCACGACGGGACAGATTCCGGAGATGCCGAACACATGGCGCATGGCATCTACGGCTCCTTCAAAATCGAAGCTGCCGTCTACCCGGACATAAATCCGTCCCATTTCACGGGTAACTTCAAATTCTCCCTCTACAGGCTTCAGACTGCGGGCAATCTGGCGGACCAGTGCCTCCTCAAAAAGAATTCTGTTTTTTCCTTTGATGCCGATTTCAGCATATTTAATCAGAAACGCCTGATAATTCATCCTATTCCTCATTCATTCCTGCCGGTTCGGTTTCTGCTGCATGTCTGCATGCCTCCGAAAACCGGTCAGTGTCTTGTAAAACG
>CACWHK010000056.1 GCA_902760755.1 uncultured Lachnospiraceae bacterium
CGATTGCAACCCCTTCAAATACTGCTTTCCCTTCGTATATGACCATATAAAGTCTCCTCTCCATGTAAAACAGCGCAGTGGCTCCCCATATAAGTCACTGCGCTGCAACCCTGTCTTACAGATTAGCTTCCATGAAAGCCTTTACAGCCTCCAGCTCTTCCGCTTCATCCGGACCGTCGAAGGAGAAGGTCACCGTATCGCCCTGCTTTGCTCCCAGAGCCATGATCCCCATAACTCCCTTGAAGGGAACTTCCTTCTCACCCTTCTTAACCTTTACAACGGAACCGTACTGCTTCGTCATCTTGAAAAGATCCGTAGCCGGTCTTGCGTGAATCCCGTGAACATCCTTGATCGTGTAATCAAATGAAACCATATGAATCGTCCTCTCTAATTTATAATAATAAACCTAAACTTCCATCGCATCCTTCTTCAGCAGCCCCAGCATCACACAGGTCACTGCGGAACCGATGAGCCATGCCAGGATGTAAAGGAAGGGTTTACCTACCGTAGCGAATACGAAGACGCCTCCGTGAGGAGCCATCAGCGTACATTCAAAGATTGCGGATAAAAGGCCTGCCACCGCTGAGCCGGCCAGTGTACATGGAATGACATGCAGCGGATCCGCAGCCGCAAACGGGATCGCGCCCTCTGTGATAAAGGATGCACCCATGACCACATTGGATACCGCAGAGCCGCGTTCTGCCTTGGTGAATTTCTTCGGGAAGAACCAGCATGCAAGCGCGATGCCTACCGGCGGAACCATACCGCCGACCATGATGGCTGCCATGGCGATGTAGCATGCCTGCGCCTTCGGATCGGAGGCTGCAAGCCCGTTGGCCGTCGCCAGAAGACCGACGCCCGTTGCATACGCCGCCTTGTTGATGGGACCGCCCATATCGATGGCCATCATGCCTCCCAGGATCAGACCCAGCAGCCAAAGCATATCCGCATCCGCCAGCTTGGAAAGTCCGCTGGACAGCGCATCATTTACAACACCGATCAGCGGGTTGAAGATGAAGCACATCAGGATGCCGATGATAAACACACCCAGCAGCGGATAGATCAGCGTGGGTTTTATACCATCCAATGCCTGTGGCAGATGCGCAAATATCTTCATCAGGAAGAGCACGATGTACCCCGCCAGGAAACCGGCCAGGATACCGCCCAGGAAACCGGAGACCGTATTCACGCCCTCGCCCGTAAAGGCGAATTTCGTTATGATATTATCCTTGTCCGCAAACTGCGTATAGGCTGCAAGAACCGCATTTCCGTGAGCCGCCAGAAGACCGCCCGCAAAACCGACCACAAGACCGGGACGGTCAGCGATGGCATATGCGATATAACCGGCCAGTACCGGGATCATCAGATCCATGACCAGCCCGCCGATATACATCAGCAATGCAGAGAACGGTGTCATGGAACCGAAGTTGCTTCCTCCGGTCTCACCATAGCCTGCCAGCGTATCGATCAGGAACGCGATGGCCTTCAGCAGACCGCCGCCGATGACGAAGGGAAGCATGTGGGATACACCGCTCATCAGCTGGGTATATACCTTATGGGCACCGCCCTTGCCCTCGGATGCCGAAGAGGAGGCACTGCTCTCGCTGCTGCTCTCCGCCGTGAAGATCGGCGCTTTCCCATTTACCGCAAGGTCGATCAGTTCGTCCGCCTTGTTGATACCGTCGGCTACCTTCCGCTGGATCACCGGCTTTCCGTTGAACCGCTCCATGGGAACCTTGGCATCTGCCGTGACGATGACTGCATCCGCGGCCTTGATATCCTCAGCCGTCAGCTGATTCTTCGCTCCCGAGGATCCCCGGGTCTCGATCTTGATCTGAACTCCCGCCTTCTTCGCTGCCTTCTCCAGACCCTCTGCCGCCATATAGGTATGAGCGATACCCGTAGGGCAGGAGGTAACGGCTACGATCTTGATACCATCTCCCGTCAGGGCTGTATCCGCGAGACTGTCATCCACGCTCTTCTTCTCTTCATCCGCTTCGTCGATGATCTTCAGGAAGTCATCCACGGAGCCCGCATTCATCAGTTTCTCTTTGAATTCTTCATCCATCAGCATCATGGACAGCTTGGAAAGCACATCCAGATGCACATTGTCCTTGGTATCCGGTGCCGCGATCAGGAACAGCAGATCCACGGGTTCATCATCCAGCGCTTCATAATCCACGCCTTCCTTGATCACCATCGCCGCAAGTCCTGCCTTGGCAACACAGTCGCCCTTTCCGTGCGGGATCGCAATACCTCCGCCCACGCCGGTGGTACTTTCCTCCTCGCGGGCATATACCAGCTTCCGATACGCTTCCTTATCCTTCAGCCGTCCACCTTTTGCCATCAACTCGACCGCCATATCCATGGCCTGCTTCTTGTCCTGTGGCTTCGCCGTCAGGTCAACGCTTTTTCGATCGAGCAGGTCCGTAATCCTCATACACTGCCCTCCTTCTCCTTTAGTAAACACGTAGTTGCCTGTATTAACGGGTGACTCATTCATTTCGGGGTCAGATCTGCCCGGTCCTCATCCGTGATCAACGGATGCTGTCATAGACCGACCGTACTTCTTCTTTTGTAGCAAGGTATTCCGAAAATGCACTGGCGCTGCCGGCAGCCAGCCCCATCCGGAATGCATGTTCATAATCCGCCTTCTCCGCCCATCCGGCCAGGAAGCCTGCCACCATGGAATCACCGGCTCCCACGCCGTTCACAAGGGTTCCCTTCGGTGCCTCGTGCATGGAGACGGTTCCGTCCGCAGCCACCAGGACTGCGCCCTCTCCCGCCATGGAAACGATGACATTCTGTGCGCCCTGTTCCTGCAGCTTCTTCGCATAGGGCACGACACTTACCCGGGTCCGGAGCTCCACATCGAAGATCTCTCCCAGCTCATGATTATTGGGCTTCACCAGGAACGGATGGAACTGCAGCACATTTAACAGAAGCTCCCTCGTCGCATCCACCACGATACGGATCCCCTTTCCCTGCAGCCGCTGCATGATATCACTGTAGATCGTGCTTGGCATGGAGGATGGTATACTCCCCGCAAGAACCAGGGTGTCTCCCTCCTTCAGCCCGTCCAGCTTGCCGAGAAGCTCCTCCACATGGCGGTCCGTGATCCCCGGTCCGATGCCGTTGATCTCCGTGCCGTCGATGGATTTCAGCTTCAGGTTGATCCGGGAGCATCCGTCCCCGACAGGGATCGCCTCCGCGCGGATCCCGCTCTCCGTGACACGGCGGGTGATCTCATCTCCCACAAAGCCTGCGGCAAAATAAAATGCAGTATTTTCAATTCCCAGGTTGGATAAAACGATAGATACATTGATCCCCTTTCCACCGGGAAGCATAAGCTCCGAAGTGGTCCGGTTGGTCATGCCGAGACGAAAATCATCCACAGTTACGATATAATCCAGAGACGGATTGAAAGTCACTGTGTAGATCATAGACTACCACCCCTCTTTCTGTTTTTTACTACCCCAATTATCATTGTAACATGCCGGGCTTCTTTTTGAAACAAAAAGAATGGGCGGGGTGGCATTTTTATACCATATCCTTTATAATAGACACGGTCGTGTCAGCCAGGCATGTCATCCTGAGCGCAGCGGGCGCACGCGTGCCGGTGGCACGCAGCTCGTGCGCCGAGTATCGACCAAGCGGCAGCGCGAAGGATCTTTCCGGCATGGCAGCATGCACGCCCCTTCGAATCTTTAGAATATGCGAGGTACCATGATGAATGAATTAGCCGAACTTCGGATGGAGGAGTACAACCGCCTCTCAGAAAAATACAAAAAGCTGGAAGCCATTACAGTAGAGCTCCTGGAGGAGAACCTGAAGAATAAGGATCTTCGTCCCATGCATATCACGCACCGGATCAAAACGGCGGATTCCTCCATCGGCAAGCTGGAGCGAAAGCCGGACAAATATAAAAACCTCAGTGCACTGACGACAGGGTCTTTCCGAACTTCCCGGAACGAAGGCGGTTCAGGATCACATTTGCCACTGCCACCTGTCCCATGTAATCCTCCCCGCCGGCTTCGGTATATACCGTTGCCGCCAGGAGATACAGATCCGCCTCGGAAACCTCTATTGGTTTGTCCCAGTACAGGACGCCCTCTTCCGCTTCCTTATGGATATAGACCTCCTCATAGCCGTCGGACAGTCGCCATCCTCTGACACAATAGCCTTCGGAATCGAACTCATATCCCCAGCTGTCGATGAATACCGTACCGGTGACATACATGTCATCATTTCCGTACCACCATGTATTCCGCTTTCCTCTCTGCCATTTGCATGTTTTGGATCCGGCTGCACCCGTGGTATCGATCCGCCGGCCGTCCTGATACCAGGACCAGCTATCCCCGCCGGTTGCCATACGGCCGCCCTGTCCGGGATCCATATAATAATCCTTCCCGCCGCTCCGGACCCATCCGAGAACCGCGTTTCCGTCACTGTTTCCGTAGTACCATTCTCCGGTGCTTCCCTTCATCCAGCCTGCCTTCTTCTTCATCCCTCCGCTGGAGGTGAAGAGATAGTAAACCGGCTTTTGGGAAAATGCGCCTCTGGTGTCATAAGTCCCCCAATCCGCCATACGGCCGGTACAGCGATCGAAGAAATACCAGTTCTTTCCCAGCTGTCTCCAACCGGTTTCACAGGAAAGAGAGGGTTTGATATAATACCAGGCTTCGGTTGCGGGATCCTTCCACCAGCCCTTCTTCAACGGCAGATACCCGTTTTCATCGAATATGAGTGATAACGAGCCGGGCACAAGATAAATAATTGTTTGACTACACCCCGAAGCCAGGTAAAGCAAAGATAAAAATATTAAATGGAAACAAGTTGTTATACGAGGAAACCTTCAACGCTGGAAGACAAT
>CACWHK010000057.1 GCA_902760755.1 uncultured Lachnospiraceae bacterium
TCCGAAGAAGCGAGAACCTTCAGAGACGGGAGATCGAGCAGCGGGATCAGCGGACGGAGACGGACCGAAGAAGCACCACCACCGTAACAACGAATACGGAGCGGACCTTAAGCCGCCAGGAGGCGGAGGATATTGAGGCTCTGGTGAACCGGGGTGTCCGGTCCCAGATGAGTGCGATCTCGGAACAGGTACTGCAGAAGCTGGAAAAGAAGCTGAAGAATGAGAAGATCCGAAGAGGAATCTGAGGACCATGAGGTGAATCCGTATGGAAATGGGAAAAGCACTTCAAAACTTCACAGGCAGTCTTAGCGGAAACAATAACAAGGCCGTACTCTGTATCCGCAAGGTTGAGCAGGGCATCGATCAGAACAACAATGAAGGACTGGATGCACTGGGCGGTGTAACGGCAGAGGTGAGAGACAATTACGGTAAGCTGAATCAGACCCTTCTCCAAAAGGCGGAAGATTCACTGAAGGGGAAGAAGGTTACTTCCTATGAGCAGATCCGGGCCATAGCCCTGAACAAGAATTATATCGCGCTGGAAGTACAGTACAATCCATCCACCCTTCGGCTGGATACCGCGGCCGGAAAGCAGATGGACTTTAAGAAAGATGCGTCCCGGCAGGATCTGTCACTCTACAATGCCCCGTGCGCAACGGAGCTTTCCATGGAGCTTCTGTTTGATGACACGAATACCATGGATGCCTTTATGCTGAACGACAATCCGCTCACCGGATTAACGGCTTCCAATGTCGCCAAAACGGTAACCTCCGCAATGAATAAAAAGGGTTACAGTGTACAGCGTCAGATGCAGGGCCTTTTATCCCTCCTTACCATCAAGGAGGCACAGAGAGTGATCTTTTTCTGGGGCGATATGAGCTTCCACGGCCTCGTCACGGATGTGGATGAGCAGTATACCATGTTCAACAAGAAGGGACAGCCCATCCGGGGCATGGTAAGGCTTACGATCCTGCAGGATGATTCTCTGGAGAAGGATCAGCCGAGACTGGATAATTATACCTATGACCGGGAGTACTGGAGGAAGGCCTTTGATGATACCTTCCGGGAACCCGGAACAGGTATGGGGACACTGGATAAGGTGAACCAGTTTACGAATAACAGTCTGCTGAACCTGAAGCTATAGGTATGATTGGAGAATCGTTATGGATGTAATGAGTACGTTATCAACCATGGGAACTTCGGCCATGGAAAATATCGGAAATGTTGAAAAAGCGATCATAGAGATCATAGACCTTCGGGACCGTGAGACTGTTTACCGGGATGCCGTAAGAATCGCTGAAGGCGGCGGGGGCCTCGGAGGTCTCGGCGGGCTTGCCGGAGGTCTGGGTGGTATTGCGGCCGGGGCAAAACTGGATACCGGTCTCATCGGAAATGTAGTCAGTCAGTTGATGGGTGATAACAAACCGAGGGCAGATATCGCGGATGCTTATTTTCAGAAGCTGGCCACCAAGAAGCGGATGTTTACGGTACAGTTCAATCCGTCGTCGCTTCGACTGACCGGTCGTTCCGGAGGATATGCTTCGACGCTGGATCATATATCCGATTCGGACAATGAGGTTAACTATAAGAAAGTGGATGCATCCATCACCATGTCCGTGGATCTTCTGTTTGATTCCATGGATCCAAAGGATGCCTTCATGAGTGATAAACTGGATATGTCCCCCACGGGGCTAGCGAAGGGTGCTGCGGATCTGTATCTTACCGGAAAGGGAAAGAAGAAAAAGACGGTGCAGCGGGAAGTGGAAGGCTTTATCGCGGCACTTCGGAATGAGAATACACGACTCATCACATTTCACTGGGGGGAGCTTTGCTACTCCGGAGTTCTTCGAAGAGTGGGGGTGGAGTACACCATGTTCAATGTCACCGGAGAACCCGTAAGAGCTAAGGTAGGCCTGACCATCGTATGCGCAGATGCCAAGGAATGGCCGAATTCGCTGGCGGTATGGCAGGAGCGCTACAAGAATTCCTTTAAGGACGGAAGCGAGAGCTTCGTGAAGTCGTCCCAGAAGGCCGGAAACCTGTTGAACTTTTGATCCGTAATGAAATAGTATGGCAGAATTTGAATTCAGTAATTTAAAACAGATCTATGAAAACTTTCGGGAGCCAAAGGTCAGTGTCTATATCGACAGCAAGGAGCTGGATGAGCGGCAGCCCCTAAATGTGAAGGATGTGGAGGTGGAGCTGACGGCGGGGTATGAGGCTTCGATTGCCACGGTAACCATCGGCGGGGTCTATGATGATGAGAATCACAGCTTTGAGATCAAGAAGACCAAGCAGTATCTGTATCTCGGTTCCACCATCATTATCTACATGGGCTACGCCACCACGCTTCGGGAGGTGTTCCGCGGGTTTATCGCCAAGGTACACTTTATCGTTCCTTCTTCTGATGCCGGAGAGGCTCCATCGGTGGAGCTTACCTGCATGGATGTGAAGGGGCTGATGATGGCCAACCGTCACTCGAAGAAGCTGAAGGCTCTGTATTTCAGTGATGCAGTAAAGGAGATCCTGGAGGGGTATCCCATCTTCTCCGAGACCGGTCCGGGAGGAGGCCTCTTCATGGAGACCAACATCGGAACGACACCGGATAAGCCGCCGGGAGCAGGGGCCGGAGGACAGACCACGGACCGGAGAGTCGAGATGGTAGAGGAAAGTGATTATGATTTCCTGGTGAAGGCGGCGAAGCGCTACAACTTCGACTTCTTTGCGGTAGGAAAAACCCTGTACTTTATCGAGGCAAAGAAGAATCACACCCCCCTGATGGTCCTGAAGCCCGGATTCGGACTGGTATCCGTGGATGTGGGCTACGATATGACGGGTCTTGTGAAAGAGGTGGTGGTCCGGAATATCGACATGGCACAGGGAAAATATATCGGCGACAAGAAGAAAAGCAAGAATAAGATATCCCTTGGCAACAAGGCAAAGCCCCTGATTGAGAAACAATCCCTGGTCTATATCGACCCCACGACGGACAGTAAGGAGGAAGCGGGCTACAGAGCTTCTTATCTGATGGAAACCGTTGATTACAGACTGGGAAGCATCTCGGGAGAGACACTGGGCATGCCTGAGATCGTTCCGGGCAGATTTATCACCCTGGAGGATTTCGGAACTCCGGTGAACAATGATTTTTACCTGATGAATGTAAAGCATACCTTCTCGGACGGGAAGTACCATACCACCTTTGAAGGCTGCGCAAACAGTATCGGGTCATAACGGGAGAAAGCAGAGATGGCAATCTTTGACATCATAGAGGATGTATCCAAAAAGAGAATGGAGAAGACCGAAACCGGAGATTCCCGGATTAACGGGATCATGCTGGGGAAGGTCGTAAAGAACTATGACGAGAGCATGCCGGGACGTGTCTCAGTTATCCTGCTCTCCAGGGAACAGGGCGATGGAGACGGGGACGAGGCGGACAGCACCAGGCTTCTATGGGCCAGAGTGGTGATGCCCTCCTCCGGAGGCTCCTGGGGTCACTACTTTATCCCTGAGGTAGGGGATCTGGTGCTGGTTGCCTTCGAGGAAGGAAATATTGAGCGTGCTTACGTGATCGGCTGTATCCCGAAGACCAACGACAAGATCCTTACCGGTTCCAGGGATGAGAAGAACAAGTATAAGAAGATCGTGACCAAGAACGGAAATGCCATCATTTTCGAGGATATCATCGGAGATGACGAGGGGGGCGGCGGAGGAGAAGAGCCAGGTTCCCAGGATGTGATCACGGTCCAGACGGCCATGCAGTCCCACAGGATCGTAATGAACAACGCTAAGAAGCTGATCGAGATCTCCGACAAGGAAGGAAAGAATCAGATCCGACTTAATACGGATCCGGAGAAGGGCCTGATCGAGATCAAGGCGGAGAAGAAGCTGACCATCAAGGTGGGGGACAATGTGTCTCTGATCATGAACGGAGAGACCGGAGCGGTTACGCTGAAGGCTAAGAAGGTAAATGTGGAAGCGGACGATTCCATAGGGATCGAGAGCCAGAGCAGAGCGAATTTCAAGGGATCCAATGTGACACTGGAGGCAGGCGGAAGCATGAAGGTTTCCAGCGGCGGACTGGTGGAGGTTGCCGGAACGCCCATCAAGCTTGGATAAGGGCGTTACCGATGAGGAGCGATTATGGCAGATGACAGATTTTTAGGAACAGGTGCAAAATTCCCGTTGCAGGTGGATCCTGCCACCGGGCGGATCATGACCGTTTCCGGAAACCGGACCGTAAAGGAGTCCATTTACCTGATCCTGATGACCCAGGTGACGGAACGGCTGGTACGACCGGAGTTCGGCAGTGATATCATGAGCTATGCATTTATGGATACAAGTACGACCATGCTGTCGATCCTCCGGCGGGATCTTACACAGACCCTGCTGCAGCAGGAGCCGAGGATCTCGGACCTCAGCATCGAAACCGAGTACCGGGCGGATCAGGGGGCCGTGATCGTGCAGATCGACTACCTGGTCTCAGCTACAAATACCAGAGACAATCTCGTATTTCCGTTCTATCTCGATCGGGGCGGATATTCGGAGGAAGAGAGTGAGATCGAGCCGCTGGAGCGGAAGTATTATGATGATTCAACCGGGATGGAGGATGACGAGGATTGGAATTAGATCACCGCAGCGTACAGGATATTGAAAACAGAATAGCTCTTCTTGCGCGCGGTTACGTCCCGGAATGGCATTACGATCCGGAGCATGCGGATATCGGCGCAGCGATCGCAAGACTTTTTGCGCTGGCCATGAAGGAGAATATCGATCTGGAGAATCATACCATGGACCGGTATCACGTGGAATTCGTGAACATGCTGGATCTT
>CACWHK010000058.1 GCA_902760755.1 uncultured Lachnospiraceae bacterium
TATACCGGGCAGTTCGAAAAGAATCTGTATGAGGGCGAAGGGACTCAGAACTACGAAAGCGGCGTGATCCATTACAAGGGAACCTTCCATGCAAACCAGTACGAGGGACAGGGAGCCCTTTACCGGGAGAACGGGACCAGAGAGTATGAGGGAGGTTTCTCCGAAGGCCTGAAGGAAGGCGAGGGCAAGCTCTTTGATGCAGGCGGAAATCCGCTCTACGAGGGAAGCTTTGCTTCCGACGAGATCATTTACGGAGAACTCCTGGGGAAGACCCCGAAGGATATCCGGACTAAGTATTTTGGAACCCAGAAGATGTACGAGGAAAGCGAGGAGCTGGGCTCGGATGTGGTGATCGTTCTGGAAGGGATCAACGCACTGTATCTTGCCAAGAGTGACGGCTCAGCCGCGGATGACAGCCTGAAGGCGGTAAATGTGGTGGTGCTTTCCGATACCTTTAAATCGGGAAGAGTTGAGACCCGGGGAATCGAAGGCGTGAAGAAGCTGCTCGGCGAACCGGTCTATGAAGGCTACTCCTCCGTGATCCTTCCGGAGGCAGTTGCGATCAATACCATGAGCAGCAAGATGAGCACCCTGAAGGGCAGGGTGAGCATGGACACCCGGACGGTATACTCGGATGATATCGTGGTAAACGGGATCGATCCGGACTATACGGTTTATATCTATACCTTCCGAAGAGGGGATCTGACCTACTCCTTTGTATGCAGTGAACCCGAAAGCAACTTTGCTTTCTATGAGATTCAGGGCGGAGGAAACTGATGTTAGTAAGAGGGAAATGGAAAAAGCGTCTGATCAGCATTGCCATCTCGTTGGCAGTTCTCTTTAGCGTGCTTGCGACCTACCCTCCGATCAAAACGGAAGCCGCGACCAAGGTCCTGACCCTTAAAACCGCGAGAACCCTGGCACTCCGAAACAGCTCGGCCTACGAGCTGGCGCAGATGAAGGTGGACTCCAAGAAGGCTGAGCGGGAGAGCGCGATCAAGAGTCTTACGCTTCGAAAGAAGAGCATGTCCACATTTCGCTGGAGTCCGCTCCTGAAGCTGAAGTTCCCGACGAAGCCGAATCTGGCAGAAGCCTCGGAGTTCCAGTTCAAACCGGTCCAGCTGGCCGGGGAGATCCGGGTGGCGCAAAGAAATGTAAAGGACGTTGTCTATCAGGTGACGGAGAATGTAAACAATCTCTATGTGGAGATCGTAACGCTCCAGGAGACAAATGCCTATAACGAGGAAAAGTACAACACCCTGCTGGAGGGGATCGAGCATAACAAGGAACGTCTGAAGCTGGGAGAGGCCAACCAGAGTGATGTCGACCGACAGATCAAGAAGGCGGAGACCCTGAATCAGACTCTGGCACGGGACCGGCGGACCCTGGAGGCGAACTTAAAGAAGCTCTCCAACATGATCGGTCTGGATGTGACCACGGGCTATACCTTTGAGAAACCTTATGTGGAGGCAACCATTGAACGATCCATGCTTCCGGCTCTGATCGAGTACACGGAAGACCGGGATGCCACATATTATGAGGCCTGCGTCGCTGCCACCACGGCAAGACTGGAGCTGAATACCAATTACGGTCTCATGAAGTCCAAGTACCGGAAGGACATTAAGATGATCGCGGGGTATGTGAACAATGCCCTGGGCGGACGTGCCATCAGCAGCAGAGCCTTCAAGAAGGCCTACAAGAACTTCCTTACCAAGATCGACAGCTACTGGAAGGGGAAGAAGCGGATATGCCTCTTCATCAAGATTCCGAAGATCTGGATGAAGGGTGACCTGGACGGAACCCGTTATATCGAGGATGATCCTTATGTTCTGTACCAGAATGCACTGGATTATATCTCCGCAAGAAAGGATGAACAGGCGGCGAAGGCAGAACTGGATCAGAGTGTTGAGGATGCCTTCAACAACTATGTCAACATCCGCAGTACCTATCAGAAGTATCTCTCCGACATCGAAGAGGAGGGAGAGCGGATCAAGGAGTATGAGGTAAAGAACCGCATGGGGTATCTCACGCTGGAGGAGTATGAGGATGCGGTGGCAGAGTATGAGGAGCTTCAGAACTCCATGCTGGAGACCATGAAGCTGTACACACAGACCCTTTATTCCTTTGACCGGCTGACCTGCGGCGGCGTGAGTGCACTGCTTTCCGGTACGGATGCGGAGCTTCAGGTGGCTGAGGCAGGCGAAAGCTATGTGGAAAGAGATGAGTCGGAAGCACAGTACTTCCTGACTCCCATTATTCAGAGAGAGCTCTTTGAGCTGAGCCTCTATATCCCGGATGATTTCCCGGTACAGATCACACATTTTGAACTCTGGTGTGATGATAATCAGGTGGGAGAGCGGACTGCAGTGGACGGGTCCCTTCGGCATCTGACACTGGCCAAGGACAATGTGGATCAGGTAAAGATCCGACTATACAACGGGGATGAGTTCGTGGACGACTGTCTGATCGACCCGAATGAAGAAAACGGAATCCTGAGCATCACAACGGCCATGAGCATCAACAAGGATGAAACCGGAGTCGTGGGCTCCTTTCTTACAACCACCAGTGATGTGACGGGGATGATGAGCATCCGGTTCTCTCCGCTGGAGAGTGAGGGAATCCGGTACTACAGAATCCTGACGGAATCCGGAAAAACACTGGGACCGTCAGATAAAACCGAGATTGATGAGGAGTTCACCCATCTTGGACTTGTAGCCTCGGAGCTGGATCAGCTTACGGTGGAGTGCTACGGAGCAGCAGGCATGCTGCTGTATACGGCCTATATGGACGTGGGCAGCGGAAAACTTAGGAAACGGACGACGGAATGAGAAAATCAAGGAAAAACAGAAGGAGAAGCATAATCGGGTATATCCTGGTGGCAGCCCTGACGCTGGTGCTCTGTTTTTCCTGTGTCGGAGACCGCGCTCTGGCGCTTCTTAACGAAGAGGAGCTGGTCCGGTTCTCGGTTTATTCCGCAAGAAACAATATCGAGGTATCCACCCTCTTTATCGGGACCTACCTCATTAATATCGAAGCGCTGAATGACGAGCTGTACGAGAAGGCACTGAACTCCGCCAGCGAGTCGGATCAGATGAACATGTACTATAAGTCCGAGGTTGGAGAGGGCCTCTGGTATGACGTGACGGAGGCGGAATCCCTGAAGGATATCATGAACAGCGCGCTTTCCGTTCCGGAGAGTGAGCTGGCGGATCTTTTCGTACAGTACTATGTGGGAGCGGACGGGATCATGATCGATGTACTGGACGGACGTGAGGTGAATCCCTTTGATGTTCCGAACCCCTACGATCTTTCCAAGCTGGCGGAGCTGGAACCGCTCTGGACACAGTATACGAATTCCGCACAGGTAAGTACGGTATCTCAGGATGACTACCTGAAGGCCAAGAACTCCGAAACCACCGGTAACAAGCGTGTGGATGTCTATACCTATCAGCTGCTTTCCGCATTTTTCTCCATGGACCTTCGGGATTCCACCACGGACGGCTACGACAAGGATCTGAAGCGTCTTTACCAGGCGTACAAATCCCTGAAGCGGGACGGTAAGAATGAAGAGGCGGATATCGTCTACTCCCTGATGGCAAGTGTGGACGCCGCAAGACGCAGCGTGGTCATGAACAAGCTTGCCATGCTGGACGAAAATGCACTGGCAGCCTTGTATGATCTGTCCGCCGGTAAGTATTATACAACCAAGGGGAACTTCAAGAGCCCCTATGATCTCGGAGATATCTCCGCAAATGAGCCAAGATACTTAAAGACCCTGAAGGAAGCCCTGATGGATGTCAACGGCAAGAAGGTGAAGTCGGATGTGGACGTTGTGTTCCAGGGGGATCCGAATGTGCTTTCCGCCATCGGGGACAGCATGGAGAAGTGCCAGGAATCCTATTACGATCTGGAGTCCAAGGCCCTTGCGGATGCAGACAGCGTGCTCGGACATGCACAGTATGCCTTCTCCAGACAGGTGATCGACGAGATCTCATCCTCGGGAGCCGGCAATTCCATCGCCTATCTTCGGGATGTAAGAAATATCACCGAGAGTATCGTAAAGAATTCGGAGAGCGAGATCTATCTTCTGGATCGTTCCCTCCTTAACCTTGCGGAATCAAGATATGCAGAGGCAGTTGCCGCAGGTGCTTCCGCGGATTATTCCAGAGAGCAGAGCCGCGGTGCTTCCGCAGCAGCCCTCGAGAACATACTGAACAGCGAGATGGATGATCTGGAAGCCAGGCGAACGGAGCTGGAATTCCTGATCGATGCCTACAAGATGCGGGCCGGTGCAGCCGACAGTCTCTTATATGTGAAGGGTTGTATCGAGTGGACCACCGGTCTCTACCAGTCCGTACCCGGCGATGACTTTAAAGCCAGAGCCAACGGATCTCTGGACAGCCATATCAGCTGGCTCAGTGAAACACAGGATCAGATCCGGCAGTCGGATGAGAGCCTGAAATCTGAGCTGGATAAGCTGTATGAGAAGAAGGAAGAACTGCAGAGGAAGCGGGATCAGGAACTGGATAATAACAATCTGGCGGCTGCGAAGAAGTATGATGATATGATCGCAGCAGTTGACAGGGATATCTTAGATGCAGCGGCGCGTTACGGAAAGAGTGCGGATTCGGAGCTGGCAAATAAGATCCTGAATGAAGCACTGGAGGAACTGGCAAAGGATGCAAAGGCGGATGTCACGAATGCGGTGGCAGCGCTGAACGGCCTGCAGGCCTATGAC
>CACWHK010000059.1 GCA_902760755.1 uncultured Lachnospiraceae bacterium
CCGAAGGCGAAGAATCCCGTAAGATGGAGGCATAAAAAGTGGCTACTCGCAAGGTGAAAACTGCATATAAGACGGAAAGCAGACTGAAGACAGCTCTGTTCTACGCACTGGCTCTTCTGGTGGATGTCCTGATCGTCTATGTGATCGTTAAGGGATTCTCAACCTCCTATTCCCTTTCCTACGAGGTATTCAGTGACTCGGCGAAGGATGTGAGTGACCGAAGTACAGTGGTAATTCAGATTCCGCCGGATTCCTCCACGTCTTCAGTGTCGGAACTCTTGTATGAGAACGGCCTTATCAAGAACAAGTACGTGATGATGGCGAAAATCAAGTTGGGAGATTACGGCGGACTGATTAAGACCGGAAAGTATGTACTGTCCCCGTCCATGACCTATGACGAGATCATACGGGTGATCACGCATACGGAACAGGAGAGCACGGAGAATACGGAATGAGCTATATCTTGAGGGTGGGTATGAGTGACTTCAAGATACAGTATAGTTTGAATGTGAATCGGATAATGAATGCATAGGCATGCAGGAGGAAGAAGATGCAGGACTTTGAACGTATTCGTTCGTTGATCATGTCCTATGGAAAGGATGAACCGGGAGATCTGGGCGAGATCTACCGGGATGCGGTTGCACGGGAGATTCCCGTGATCCGTCCGGATATGAAGGAGCTTCTACGGCTCCTTCTTTTGATGAAGAAACCAAAGCGGATCCTGGAGATCGGAACGGCAGTTGGCTTTTCAGCGCTTTTCATGGCGTCCTGCCTGCCGGAGGCTAGGATCACTACCCTTGAGCTGGATGAGGCCCGGGCAGATGAGGCGGAGGAGAATATCCGAAGGCTTGGGGCAATGGATCGGGTACAGGTGCTTCGGGGAGATGCGGCGAAGCTTCTGACAGAGCTACAGGGATTGTATGATTTTGTGCTGATCGATGCGGCGAAGGCCCAGTATGGAGAGTATTTTTCGCTGGCGCTGCCCCTGGTTTCGGAAGAGGCATTGATCGTATCGGACAATGTGCTCCAGGATGGGAGCATCCTGGAATCCCACTTCCTTGTGGAGAAGCGGGACCGGACGATCCACGACCGCATGCGGGAATATCTGGAACGGCTTACGAACACACCGAGTCTGATGACGGATATCCTTCCCGTGGGAGACGGAGTGGCAGTGACAATTGTTAACAAAAAGTGAGATTGATATACAGGAAAGGGCATAACTATGTCGAAAATAAGAAAACCGGAACTACTCCTCCCTGCCGGGAATTTAGAGAACTTGAAGCTTGCAATCCGGTACGGGGCGGATGCGGTCTACCTGGGTGGCCAGCGCTTCGGCCTTCGGGCAAAGGCGGACAACTTTACGTTGGATGAAATGTGGGAGGGCGTGGAATATGCCCATCAGCATGGGGCTAAGGTGTATCTTACGGTTAATATCTTTGCCCATAACGGAGATATTGATGGACTGAAGGAGTATTTCGGTGAAATCCGGGATATTCCCTTTGACGCACTTCTGATTTCGGACCCGGGCGTTCTTTTACTGGCGAAGGAACTGCTTCCCAAGATGGCTATCCACATTAGTACCCAGGCCAATAACACGAATTATATGACCTGGGAGTTCTGGAAGCAGATGGGCGCTGAACGAGTGGTGGCAGCAAGAGAACTGTCCCTGCAGGAAATTCGGGAGATTAAGGACCGGGTGGGTGATTCCATGGAGATCGAGGCCTTCATTCATGGGGCCATGTGTATCTCCTATTCCGGAAGATGCCTTCTTTCTTCCTATTTTACGGGAAGGGATGCCAACCGCGGAGCTTGTACCCATCCCTGCCGGTGGAAGTATAAGGTGGAATATGCCATTGAGGAGGAGAGCCGCCCCGGAGAGTATCTCCCGGTGGAGGAGGATGAACGGGGAACCTACATCTTTAACTCCAGGGATCTTTGCATGATCGAACATATCCCTGAAATGATGGATGCCGGGATTGCTTCCTTTAAGGTGGAGGGGCGGATGAAGACAGCGCTGTACGTGGCGGTAACGGCCCGGACCTACCGGATGGCCATCGATGACTATCTGGAATCACCGGAGCTTTACCGAAGCAGGATTCCGCTTTATAAGAAAGAGATCGCCATGTGTACCACCAGGGACTTTACCACGGGATTCTTCTTCCACAAGCCGACAGAGGAGGACCAGATCTACGGGAACAATACCTACCGACAGGAAGCGGTATTCCTCGGAATGGTGGAAGCCGTGGAACCGGACGGAAGTATCCGCCTGCATCAGAAGAATAAGTTCTCTCTGGGGAATGAACTCGAGGTTATGGACTATAACGGAGAAAACCTGATCTGCAGGGTGGCCCGGATCGTGAACGAAGAGGGGGAGGAGCAGGAGTCTGCTCCGCATCCGCAGCAGGTACTGACCGTGACTTTGGAGGGTGAAAAAGTGGGCAACATAACATCGGGCATGCTGCTGCGTAAACCGAAAGGAAACTCGTAATTTCAGATGGGTTTTCGAGTGTGCATGTTGCACAAAAACTGTGGGAGTTTTTAAGAGGATTGTCTTAAAACAGGGCTGAAACCTCATGAAAATGACGAAATTCAGATGCTTCTTCCCATATAATTGGGAATATGATATAATAACTCTGTTGTAAACTATCTTTCTTGAGAGGTATACATAATGAATATAGCAGGAGCAAGAAAAAAGATCCGAATCGGTGACCTTCTGGTTGAGGCCGGAGCCATCACACAGGAGCAGTTGGAAGAGGCACTGGCGAAGCAGAAGGAAGAGGGCGGCCGTATCGGTAACGTCATCATGGATCTTGGCTTTATCAGCCGTGAGCTTCTGATCACCGTGCTTACGACCCAGATGGGTATCGACTTCATAGAGCTTCGAACCATCAAGGTGGATGAGAATGTCCTTAAAATGATCCCTGAGAAGCTGGTCAATCAGCACAAGGTATTCCCCATAGGATTGGATGAGGATAATCCCAACATCCTGAAGCTGGCTATGGCGGATCCCATGGATCTGGCGGCACAGGATGATGTGACCATAACCACCGGACTTACGGTGGAGCCGGTGCTGGCCTTTGATGATGATATACAGGATGCCATCGGTAAGTACTACGGAAGTGCGCAGGCTATGGAGGCTGCGGAAGCCTTCCGTATGGAGCAGGCCTCCGGCGAACTGACGGAAGCTGAAACGGATATGATGAAGGAGGATATCGACAACTCGCCGATCGTCCTTCTGGTAAATCAGATCCTGGAGGGCGGTGTTCGCCAACGTGCCTCCGATATTCATATCGAACCTATGGAGACTTATGTGCGTGTGCGGTACCGTATCGATGGCGCCTTAAAGCAGGTAATGACCTATGATTATAGCCTTGCAGCAGCCATCGCGGCACGTATCAAGATCGTGGGTGGTATGGATATCGCTGAGAAGAGAAAACCGCAGGATGGTCGTATCACCATCATGGTAGACCGGAGAGAGTTTGATGTCCGTGTTTCCTGTCTTCCCACGGTTTACGGTGAGAAGATTGTTATGCGACTTACCTCCAAGGAAGGCCTTACCAAGCCGAAGTCCGGCCTGGGACTTTCGCCGGAGGAAATCGAGATCTTTGACGGAATCCTCAGTAACCCGCACGGCATCATTCTGGTTACAGGGCCTACGGGTTCCGGTAAGTCTACAACGCTTTACACCTCACTCAGTGAGCTGAATACGGAAGATGTAAATATCATCACGGTTGAGGACCCCGTCGAGGCGAATATCGACGGTATCAATCAGGTACAGGTAAATGTCAAAGCAGAGATGACCTTCGCGGCAGCCCTTCGTTCCATCCTTCGTCAGGACCCGGACATCATCATGATCGGAGAGATCCGAGACGGCGAGACAGCGCAGATCGCCGTTCAGGCCGCTATCACCGGTCACTTGGTTGTGTCCACCCTGCATACCAACTCTGCGGCATCCACGGTTACCCGTGTTATTGATATGGGTATCGAGCCCTACATTATCGGTGATGCTCTGGTAGGTGTTATCGCACAGCGACTGGTACGGCGGTTATGCAATTCCTGTAAGGAGCCGCGTCTGGCTATGGATAACGAGAAGGAAATTCTCGGAATCGAAGATCCGGAAGAGGATGTGGTTATCTATGAACCCGTAGGATGCCCGCTCTGCAACGAGACTGGATATGCAGGCCGAATCGGTGTGTATGAGATGATGCCGGTATCCCATGACCTGCAGGCGGTTATCTCCAAGGGGGCTACGGCTGATAAGATTGAGGAGCAGGCCCTGAAGGAGGGAATGACCACCCTGAAGATGGGCGCTGCCAAGCACGTGTTGAACGGTATTACTTCCATCGAAGAGATGAAGAAGATCGTTTACACGGCAGGCGATGAGTATTAAACCGTATATAATATGAAATTATTATATAGAGAAAATGAGAGAATG
>CACWHK010000060.1 GCA_902760755.1 uncultured Lachnospiraceae bacterium
CGGTGAGATATACGATTGAAACCCTGGGATATAAGGAGCTTCCCGAGGAGACGCTTCGGACCTTTATCGGGCCCCCGATCCATCATAGGATGCAGGAGCTGTACGGGATCACCGAGGAAGAAGCAAAGGTGGCCATGCATACCTTCCGAAATCATTACAAGGAGGGCGATCTTTTCTATGCGGCACACTATGATGGATTAGAGGAGCTGCTGCGTAAGCTCCGTGAGGATGGTTATCTCCTGGGGGTATGTACCTATAAGCGTGAGGATCAGGCAAAAATGCTGTTGGAGGATAAAGGACTTGCTCAGCATTTTCATGTGATCCACGGACAGGACCCGGAAGGAAAGCTATCCAAGGCAGAGGCATTGCAGCTTACCATGAAGGATCTGGGTGTTGCTCCGGAGGAAATCGTGATGGTGGGTGATGCCTATACGGACGCTGTGGGAGCAAGAGATGCAGGCGTTCCATTTTTGGGAGTCACCTACGGATTCGGATTTCGGACGAAAGAGGATGTGGCGGAGTATCCCCATGTGGGCGTGGCTGACACGCCGGGAGGAATCGCTGATATCCTAGGGATTCTTCGCACTTCGTGCTCAGAATGACATGTCATCCTGAACGACCGAAGGGAGTGAAGGATCTCGTGAATGATCGAGAGAATCCTGTGACAGAGGAGAAGAAACGAAAAAGAGGAAATGACTATGGGTGGTAGAAAGTATTTGCTGGACTGCACGCTGCGGGACGGAGGATATCTGAATGACTGGGAGTTCGGTCATGACAATATGGTGAATATCTTTGACCGCGTGGTAAGCTCCGGCACTGAT
Organism: uncultured Lachnospiraceae bacterium; assembly: GCA_902760755.1. GTDB lineage: Bacteria > Bacillota > Clostridia > Lachnospirales > Lachnospiraceae > Eubacterium_Q. Next base: position 822 of record CACWHK010000060.1, read on the forward strand.
GTGATCGAGATCGGCTTTCTGGATGATCGCCGGGTCTTTGACCTGAACCGGAGTATCATGCCTTCCACGGATTGTGTGGAGAAGATCTACGGACGACTGGACCGAAAGAATACGATGGTTGTGGGTATGATCGACTATGGTACCTGTGATATTAAAAATCTTCAGCCATGTTCAGAGTCATATCTGGACGGAATCCGCGTGATCTTCAAGAAGGATAAGAGGGTGCCGGCCATCGACTACTGCCGTCAGGTGGTGGAGCTGGGCTACAAGGTGTTCGTCCAGCTGGTTTCTGTTTCCAGTTATACGGACGATGAGCTTAGGGATGTGGCTTCCCTTGCAAATGCGATCCACCCTTACGCGGTTTCTATGGTGGATACCTACGGGCTTTTGAACCCGACGGAGCTGACGCATATCCTGAAGATCCTGGATGCGGAGCTATCGAAGGATATCATTCTGGGCTTCCATGCGCATAACAACTTCCAGCTGGGCTATATCAATGCAACTACGGTTTTGGATTATCCGACGGAACGGGATGTGCTTGTGGACGGTACCCTGTACGGCATGGGGAAGAGTGCAGGAAATGCACCGCTGGAGCTGATCGCCATGTATATGAATGAGCATTTCGGGAAGAGCTACGTGGTTACGGAAATGCAGGAGGCCATCACCTCCAGCATTCTGGATTTCCAGCAGAAGTCTCCCTGGGGCTACCAGTTGTTCTACTACATCGCGGCTTCGAATAAGGTGCATCCGAACTATGTGTCACATTTGATGAACAAGAGAACCCTGTCCATTACAGCCGTAAATGAGATCCTGCAGAAGATCCCTGCGGATCAAAAGCTTGAAAAGAATATGAAGCTGATCGAGGAACTCTATCTGGAGTATCAGAAGGAGGAATGTGATGATTCGGCAGATCTGGCACGGCTTACGGAAGCTCTTGGCGGACAGGAGGTTCTGATCATAGGACCGGGGGCTACCATCAGCTCGCATGCGGAGAAGATTCGGGGCTTTATCGAGGAGAAGGACCCTGTGATCATATCCATCAACTATATTCCGGCGCATTTCCATCCGGACTATATGTTTATCACAAATGCATCCCGTTACCTCCAGTCTGCGACGCAGATGCATGCGGAGGAGAATGCGGATATTCAACTGATTGCTTCCTCAAACGTCAAGCGGAGCTCACGGGAGTTTGATTATGTGGTGAACTACTCACGGATCATCGATGAAGGGGCTGTGTTCCCGGATAACTCCATGTGCATGCTGATCCGGACGCTGATCCACTGCGGTTGTAAGAAGGTCAGCCTGGCCGGCCTGGACGGTTACTCGCCGGATAATGTTAACTATTTCGATGTGGCAAAGGCATACAGCTTCCTGAAGGAGAAAGCGGAAGCACTGAATCAGTATGCGATCACATTCTTTGCATCCGTGAAGGATCAGCTGGAGGTGAGCTTCCTGACTCCGTCAGCGTATGAGGTTGAAGCATGAAGGTAAAAGTTGCGAAATACATATCAGAGTTCTTTGTTGCTCACGGTGTAACAGACTGCTTCATGGTGACAGGGGGCGGAGCCATGCATCTGGATGATGCCCTGGGGCATCAGGAGGGGCTTCGCTGCACCTTCAATCATCATGAGCAGGCATGCTCCATCGCGGCGGAAGGATACACCCGAATGACCGGGAAGATCGCTCTGGTCTGTGTGACCAGCGGTCCCGGCGGAACGAATGCCATCACCGGCGTAATGGGCGGATGGGTGGATTCCATCCCCATGTTTGTGCTGTCCGGTCAGGTAAAACGGGAGACCACAACCTGGTCATGTCCGGAACTCGGACTTCGTCAGTTGGGGGATCAGGAATTTCAGATCATAGATTCCGTTCGAAATATGACGAAATACGCCGTTATGGTAACGGACCCTATGGAGATTGCGTATCACCTGGAAAAAGCCTGGTATGAGGCTGAGAACGGGCGTGGAGGGCCTGTATGGCTGGATATCCCCCTGGATGTGCAGGGAGCGATGATCGAGACGGAAGAGCTGAAGCATTTTGATGTGGATGAGGGGAACGGTTCACGGGATCCTTCGTTGCCGGAGGCTCCTCAGGATGACAAGGGATGTCATTCTGAGCCAAAGGCGAAGAATCCTGTCGATGTCGGATTGATACGTGAAATCGTGGATCGAATTCATACAGCAAAAGCTCCCCTTATTCTGGCAGGAACCGGCATCCGGCTCGGAGATGCGGAAGAGGAGTTTCTGCAGTTTGTTGAGAAATACCGGATTCCTGTGGTAACTGCCTGGAATGCAAACGATACGATTGCATTTGACAATCCATATTACGTAGGAATGCCGGGGACGGTGGGAATCCGCTCGGGTAATTTTGCGGTTCAGAACTGTGACCTGCTGGTCAGTCTTGGGTGTCGGATGAACATCCGGATGATCGGATATAATCATTTTGATTTTGCAAAAAATGCGGAGAAGATCGTTGTCGATATCGATGAAAAGGAACTTCGGAAGCCGACGGTAAAGGTGGATCTGCCGGTACATGGGGATGTGAAAACCTTTTTGCAACAGATGCTTGCAGAGGATTACCTGCCGGAGGAAAAGCATGAGGCCTGGCGGAAATGGTGCCGGGAGCTTTTGGAGAGATATCCGGCAACGAGGACAGAATATCCGGATGCAGACGAGAAGGCGGGTGAAGGATTCATTAATCCGTATGTGTTCATAGACCGGCTGTTTGAGAAGCTTAGTCCGGAGGACAGGATTCTCTGCGGGAACGGAAGTGCCTGTGTGGTAACCTTCCAGGCTGCGAAGGTGAAGCAGGGACAGCGTATGTTTACGAATTCCGGATGTGCTGCCATGGGATACGGATTCCCGGCAGCGGTCGGCGTTGCCGTATCGGACAACAGCCGAAGAACCATCTGTATCGACGGAGACGGAAGTATCATGATGAATCTTCAGGAGCTGGCGACGGTGACGCAGAATCATCTGAACCTGAAGATCTTTGTGCTGAATAATAACGGGTATCTGTCCATCCGACAGACCCAAAGAAACTTATTCCAGCCGCCGTTTATCGGAATCGACGGTGAAAGCGGCGTCGGATTCCCGGATTTCGGGATTCTCGCGAAGGCATTTGGAATAGAGTACTGTAAGCTGGAAGCCGGTACGGAGTTTGACCAAAAACTCCGGGAGGTTCTGGATGGACCGACAGCGTGTCTTTGCGAGGTGATGATCGATCCGGCGCAGAACTTTGAGCCGAAGTCTTCCTCCAGGGTCCTTCCGGACGGACGGATCGTATCTCCCTCTTTGGATGATATGAGTCCTTTCCTGCCGAGAGAAGAGTTTGACGCGATACATTATCCGACAGAGTAACAGGAGTTGAGGATGAAGAAAGTAGTAATCACCGGGGCAACGGGCGCCATCGGGCGTGCCCTGATCACGGAAGCAATCAAAAGTGGATATGAGGTTCTGGCCATCGTCCACCGTACCTCCACGAGAGCGGAGGAGCTGGAGGGAATGGCCTGCTGTCAGGTGCTTCGTCTGGATCTTTCGGAGTACGGAAATGCCATCCAGGAGATGGAGAAGCAGGGTCTTGCCACACAGGGCTACTCCATGTTCTTCCAT
>CACWHK010000061.1 GCA_902760755.1 uncultured Lachnospiraceae bacterium
ATAATGAGCCGCAAAAAACAGGTCTCTCTCTTTATAATGGTTCCGGAAGATATGCATAGCTTCCTTTGCCGCCTCCTCCGTTATCCCGTAGATCTCCTGCATCCTGTGATGGATAGGCGGACCGATAAACGTCCGCAGCATATCCTCCGGAAGGCTCTCATACCCCAGAGTCTCAATCGTATAGTTCACGGACCGAATGACCCCTTCACTGGTATCCAGAAGTGTCCCATCCAGGTCAAATATAACCGCTCGTGTTGTCATTCTGACTCCTTAATCAAATGTAAACTGCAGCTGCCCTGTCTTCGGCATATCCCCCAGGATTCCCAGCTCTGCCATCTTATCAATAACGGTTCCGGAGAGCTTCGCCCGCTGCTTTAGCTCCTCCTGGGACAGGAAGATTCCGTCCTTTGCCGCCTCCTTCAGCTGCGCGGCTGCGGTCTCGCCCATGCCGTCGATGGAGGCAAAGCTGGGCATGATCTTGCCGTCGATCACCTGGAAATACTTATCATCCGCGCGGTAAATGTCGATCGGCATGAACTCCAGCCCCCGGGCATAGAGCTCCTGCACGATCCGCATATCACGGATGGAATCATCATCCTTCGCCGTCTTCTCAAACTTCTCCAGCTTCTGCAGCCGGTGCAGCTCCATGTCCAGACGCTCCCGCCCCTGGCACATGGTCTCGTAGGAGAAGGCCTTGGCACGGATACTGAAGAACGCCGCGTAGTACGCCAGCGGATAATACACCTTGAAGTACGCCACGCGCCACGCCATCATGACATAGGCCACAGCGTGGGCCTTCGGGAACATGTACTTGATCTTCTCGCAGCTCCAGACGTACCAGTCCGGCACCTCATGCTCCGCCATCATTTCCTTCCAGCCATCCCATTTATCGCATTTGCCGGAGGCAACCTTGCCCTTCCGGACATTCTCCATGATGCTGAAGGCGTCTCCCGAGGGCAGCCCCATATGCATCAGATAAACCATAATATCGTCACGGCAGCAAATGGCCGACGACAGCTTACATTTCCCGCTGGCGATCAGCTCCTGCGCGTTGCCGAGCCACACATCCGTGCCGTGGGAAAGTCCCGAGATGCGCACCAGATCCGAGAAGCTCTCGGGGTTCGCATCGATAACCATCTGCATGGCGAAGTCCGTACCGAACTCCGGGATACCCAGGCATCCCAGCCTGGTCCCGTCGATATCCTCCGGGGTGATCCCCAGAGAATCCGTGCCGTGGAACAGGGCCATAACCTTCTTATCGTCCAGCGGAACCTTCTTTGCATCCAGTCCCGTCAGGTCCTCCAGACGCCGGATCATGGTGGGATCATCGTGTCCGAGGATATCGAACTTCAGCAGGTTGTGGTCGATGGAATGGTATTCAAAATGTGTCGTCACCTGATCCGAGGTCATGTCATTGGCCGGCTTCTGGATTGGTGTAAAGCTGTAGATCTCCTCTGTATCCGGCATAACGATGATGCCGCCGGGGTGCTGGCCCGTGGACCGCTTTACCCCGAGACAGTGCTGCACGATCCGCTCCATTTCCGCGGAGCGCATGCTGATACCGCGGCGCTCGCAGAAGCCCTTCACGTAACCGAACACCGTCTTCTCTGCGTAGGTGGTGATGGTCCCGGCACGGAACGCATGGTCCGTTCCGAAGATCTCTCCGATATAGGCATGGGCCTTCGGCTGGTAATCGCCGGAGAAGTTAAGGTCGATATCCGGCTCCTTATCTCCCTTGAACCCGAGGAAGGTTTCGAAGGGGATGTCATGCCCCTCCTTGATCAGCTTATGCCCGCACCTCGGGCAGTCCCGGTCCGGCATGTCACAGCCCGACATGCCCGAGAAGGAAAGCACCTCCTCCGAATCAAAGTCCACAAAATGGCACTCCGGGCAGATATAATGCGGTGAAAGGGGGTTCACCTCCGTGATTCCGGCCATGGTGGCCGCGAAGGAGGAACCGACGGACCCTCTGGATCCCACCAGATATCCGTCCGCATTGGACTTCCAGACCAGCTTTTGTGCTATGATATACATTACGGAATAGCCGTTGTTGATGATGGAGGCAAGCTCCTTCTCCAGACGGCTGGACACCTGCTCCGGAAGCTCCGGCCCGTAGATCTCGTGTGCCTTGGACTCACAGATCTCCCGCAGAGTCTTATCCGAATCCTCGATCACCGGCGGACACTTGTCCGGCCGTACCGGCGAGATCTTCTCGATCATGTCCGCGATCTTGTTCGGATTCTCGATCACCACTTCCTTTGCCAGATCCGGATCCAGATAGGAAAACTCCTCCAGCATCTCGTCCGTGGTGTGAAAGTAAAGCGGCGGCTGCCGCAGCATTTCATTGGAAAGCGGAGACTGTCCCTCCGCGATGGGAATAAGCTTAATCTCCTTATCCTTCTTTGGTCCCTTATCCTTGCTGCCCTCCTGGATGATGGTCCGGAAGGGTGCATCCTCAGGATCAAGGAAATGTACATCTCCGGTTGCAACCACCGGCTTTCCGAACTCCCGTCCCAGCTGGATGATCCGCTTGTTCAGCTCCTGCAGATCCTCCTCGGACTGCACGGCTGCCACCTTGCTGTCCCCGATCAGGTGCCGGTTGTTGGCCGTTGGCTGGATCTCCAGATAATCAAAGAAGTCCACGATCCGCGCGATCTCCGCGTCGCTCCGGCCGTCCAGCAGCGCCTGGTACAGCTGCCCGCGCTCACAGGCGGTTCCCAGCAGCAGACCCTCGCGGTACTTCTCGATCTGACTCATGGGAATCCGCGGGAACCGGTTGAAAAACTTAATATGCGAATCCGAGATCAGGCGGTACAGATTGACGCGCCCCACCTCATTTTTTACTAAGATCGTTCCGTGATAGGTCTTCGCCTTGTGGATCGCATCCACTGACTCGTGCCCCATCTTGTCCAGCTCTGCAACCGACGTGATCCCCCGCTCCTTCAGCATTTCCAGAAGGCGGACGAAGATCTTCGCCGTTACATCCGCGTCGTCACAGGCCCTGTGGTGATGCGCATTTACCACGCCGAAATGCTTGCAGAGACGGTCCAGATTGTACCGTCCCAGCTCCGGCAGCAGCACATAGGAAAGAGTCATGGTATCCAGCGCCGTAAAGGGATACGGCAGCGACAGACGCTCACAGTTTTCCTGAATGAATCCGGTATCAAATGTGGCATTGTGCGCCACCAGGATCGCATCCTTTGCGAACTCCAGGAACTTCGGCAGGATCACCTCGATGGTAGGTGCATGGATCACCATATCGTCCGTGATGGAGGTAAGCAGTGTGATCTCGTAGGGGATCGGCTCCTCCGGGTTCACGAACTCCGAAAACCGCCCGATCTCCCGTCCACTGGCGTCCACCCGCACGGCACCGATCTCTATGATCCGGCAGCGCTTCATGGAAAGACCCGTGGTCTCGATATCGAACACCACGTACTCCTGCGCCCCGTCCAGCTGCTCTCCGTGTCCGTTCAGCGTAAGGTTCTTCAGGTCGTCAACCAGGTATCCCTCCACGCCGTAGATTACCTTGAAATCACTGTCCTTCGGGATGGCATGGTTTGCCACCGGAAATGCCTGAACCACCGCGTGATCCGTGATGGCCATGGAGGTCATGCCCCAGGACACCGCACGCTTGATGGCCTTTTCCACATCCAGCACGCTGTCGCTCTCCGAGAAGCCCGTGTGAAGATGCAGCTCCACCCGCTTCTCTCCAGCGGTATCCTCTCTTGTTGTCCGGAAGTCTCCCGCCGGCTTGATACCGGTAATGGACGCAAACATCAGCTCTCTGGCAAAGGAATCGTAATCCACGGTTCCCTTCAGCTTATAGAACTTCCCCACCTTGAAATCCTCAAGGAAGAGGTCCTTATCCTCGGGCTTCTGAAACACCTTGAACCCGATGGTATCCGTATCATCCGTCATGGTGCAAAGCAGGAGGAAGTTTCCGCTCCGAAGCTCCCGCTCCTCGATCTTCAGCACCTGCCCGTGCACGCAGACCTCCCCAAGAGACGGCTGGGTCAGGGTGCAGATATCCACGCAGTCACCCTCCACATTCCGGCCGAAGATACAGTCCGGATCCGACGAGCGGTTGAAGCCCTTCTTTCCGTTCTCTGAGCGGCTGTAAGCTCCGGTTCTCGGATTCCGCTTCGGAGCCGTCTTACCGTCTGCCTTCCCGTTCTTTGCGGAAGTCTTCGCGCCGGTTTTCGCAGCTGCTCCGCTGTTTGCCACGTCCCCGGCACCCTCGGCATTCTTCGCTGCGTCTTCAGCATTTGCTCCCGAACCATCCGCGCCTTCCGCTTCCTGCGATGCCCCATCCGGAGCCCCGGCTCCGTCCACTCCGAGCGGGAGTCTTTCCTCCGGCCTTCTTGTTGCATCGATGGTATAGGAAAAAGACACGCTGATCGACATCCCGAACCGTGTCAGAA
>CACWHK010000062.1 GCA_902760755.1 uncultured Lachnospiraceae bacterium
ACTCGTCCAGCTCGTCGGGCGCAAAGCCCTGCAGCTCGATCCTGGTATCACTCAGACTCTTATTGAAGTTGGAGACGATCTGATAGATCGCACCGGTACGCAGTCGGTGAAGGATCCTTTCACTGAGGAAATCCTCAGAGTCCCTCTCCGTATGGTAGGTCTCACGCTTCGCCAGCTCCTTCGTCAGCTCCAGGGTTCTTTCCCGAAGCTCCCGGTTTTCTCCCCCCGTCACCATCTCAAAGTAATTGTTCAGGAAGGCTTCCTCCAGATGAGACTCGTCGATCATTCGTCTCACCTCGGTCATAAACTTCCTGTCATCCCTGATGCCAAGCTTGTGAAGGGAATCTGTGATGTAGGTCCTGTCCTGATAGGTAAGCTCCCCATCCACGGAAAGCAGGATCCGGTTCAGCATGTTATTTACGATATTGTACTTATCTTCATTTCGGCTGGAAATGAAGGTGTTTCCGCCTATGGTGGTGGACCCGCCGTCCATCAGATAGATCTCCGGCGGTGCGGTTACCATATGCAGAAGCTCTTCTTCTCCGATCTCAAGCCCCATAAGGGAATAGTTGCCGGCTATCCTCTCTCCGAAGGCGTCGTATCCCATAGCGAGATCCGACCGGATCTTCAGTTCGATCGGGGCCTTGATGGTGATCATAATTCAGAAAGCGCCTGAGCCTTCAGCGCTCTCCTTGCAGGCGGCCATACCACCGGCTCCGCTTTCTGATTCACGTTTCTGTTGGAGGTATGATCCACGCTCGTCGTCCCGTCCGCAGCTCCCGGATAGTTCCACTTGCTGGGTTCTGCAGTCTCATTCACGTTCCGGTTCGAAGTGTGCTCCACACCGGCCGTTCCGTCTGCAGTTCCGGGATAATTCCACTTGCTGGGTTCTGCCTTCCGGTTCTCATTCCGGTTCAGGGAATGATCCACGCTGGCCATCCCCTCCGCAGTTCCCGGATAATTCCATTTGCTGGGTTCTGCCTTCTGATCATTCATGCTGCGATTTGAGGTGTGGTCAACGCTGTTTCCACCGTCACCGGCTCCCGGGAAGCTCCACTTACTGGGTTCCGCCTTCCGGTTCTCATTCCGGTTCAGGGAATGATCCACGCTGGCAGTTCCGTCTGCAGTCCCCGGATAATTCCACTTGCTGGGCGCTGCAGCCTCATTCACGTTCCTGTTGGAGGTATGATCTACACTGGCAGTCTCATTCGCAGTTCCGGGATAGTTCCACTTGCTGGGCTCTGCCTTCTGATCATTCATGCTTCGATTCGAGGTGTGATCCACACTGTCCCCGCCGTCATCCGTTCCCGGGAAGCTCCACTTACTGGGTTCCGCCTTCCGGTTCTCATTCCGGTTCAGGGAGTGATCCACGCTGGCTGTACCATCTGCAGTTCCGGGATAGTTCCACTTGCTGGGTTCTGCCTTCTGATTCACGTTCCGGTTTGAAGTATGATCCACACCGACAGCCCCACCCTCGGTTCCGGGGTAGTTCCACTTACTGGGCGCTGCAGCCTCATTCACATTCCTGTTTGAAGTATGATCCACACTGGCTGTTCCGTCCGAGGTACCCGGATAATTCCACTTGCTGGGTTCCGCCTTCTGATCATTCATGCTTCGATTCGTTATATGGTCCGTACTGGTTGTTGTTTCAGCCTGTCCCTTGACCTTTGCACCCGGGAAGTTCCACTTGCTCATAGGTGCCTTCACATCATGCTTACTTCTGTTGGACGTATGATCCTCACTGAGGGTCTTCTCTTCCGGAACCGCACCCGGGAAGTTCCACTTGCTGATGGGAGGTTTATCGTTGGTATTCCGGTTTTCCTTATGTGACGTTCCCTTGCCTGCCTTGGTCCCGTCAAATTCCCACTGTCCGCCGGACTCCCAGTCCGGACTGATCTGATTCAGGGTAAAAAGCTCCCGGTAGGCGATGGTAACGGTCTCCGTGTGAAGCTTGCTCTGCTCCGCATTCAGCTCTCCGTATTCCTTCGCGATCACGGTACAGCCGGTGAAAACATAAGCTCTTGCACAATTGGTAAAGCTGATATTCTTCAGCCAGTTTCCGGCAGGGCTTCGGTTTACATAAAGCACAAGCGGAAGCGTCAGATCCGTACCCAGAGAAAGGGGATCCAGGAAACCGGAATTCATATCAAAGAACCCGGAATCCACACCAATATACCGCTCCACCTGGAAGGTGAAGGGCTTGGTGATGGGCTTTCTCAGCATATGGACATAATCATTCAGACCACCTTCCTGATAGTAGTCGAACTCATTCTCCTTCGTGAACACTCTGACAGCTCTGAGCGGAAGGAAAAAAGCAGCCTCCACCTGCAGCGCAAATGAATACGCCACAACCGGGTTCAGCTGTGATTTTTTATTCGATCTGTCGTAGTTTCCACCTGCCATAGTTCAATCCTCGTTGCTTAGTTAAAAGAAAATCTCGCGGGCTGCATCTCCGTGATACTCTTCTCTTTCTTCTCTTTGGAGGGATTCAGCTCCTTATTGATACCTGATATCTCTCTGCACCATTTTCGCCGTTCTCTGTGCTCGAGCTGCATCACGCCCTCTTCGCTCCAGTGAAAATAATACGAGATAAAGGCCATCTCCCTGTAAAGCTCATCCTCAGGATAAAGCCTTAGCCCTCCCTGGTAAAATTTAGCGGTACCTCAAAGGTCTTTCCGCAGTCAGGGCATACCGCCGTCAGTGTCGGAGGTTCGATATCATTGATCCTCTGGTACATATCCTGCAGGTACGCAAGATCTGCCGTGAAGAGCTTCTCGATGACGGTGGCGGAGATACCCTGCACACCCTCCAGCTCCGTGATCACACGGCTGAGTACCACGATGGTAAGATAGGACGGATTCTGGAGCACACGCGGATCTCTGGTTGCTGAGATCTCGTCTCCTGCGGTTGCAAGGCGCATCTTGCCGCGACGGTGCAGCTCCCCTGCAGAATCCATATATCCCTTCGGTAATGTAAAATCGTATACTGTTTGCATATTAACCTCCTTACATCTTCACTATGCACTTTGTAAGATGCATGGCCGTAAAGACCATGCACCCTGAAAATGCATACCGAGTATTGCGCCATTCCACCTCTCCCTCCGCTTCGCTTCAGTCGAGGCAACGGCTGCGCCGTATACATCCGCATCGATATACCTGCGCCTACGAGCGAGCTCGCACGCAGAATATCGATGCGTCTGTGCATGGCTTAGTTCGGAATGACCAACTCTTCGTAAGCAATCTCAACGGACTCGATCGCAACACCGGAGTTGCCGGCATCCAGATCAGGTGCGTTGTACTTGCAAACCCAGGCATTGGTAAGTGTCCAGGTTCTTGTACCTGTCGGTGTTGTAACCGTCGTTGCCGGTGCACCGGGGTTGATGTCGATCAGCTCGATCGTTACATCATATCTCGGCATCTGGCCACGAGTCTCACTTACACACTCCTGAATCCATGTCTTGAACGGGCTGTCAATGATATAGCCCATCTTAAGTGTTACATTTCCGTGCTTAACAAGTCCCGGAATCTTTACAGGTGCAAGAGAACCTGAGTTGCCCTGTCTGAAGTCGATTACATCGACGGATCCTTCAACACCGGTTACCTCTGAGAACGCGGCAGTTCCTGCGACCTCAGAAACAGTAACCAGAAAGTTCATTTTTGTCAACGGATAATAGGATCCTTTACCGTTATCATATGTTGTTGCTGCCATATTTTAATTCTCCCTTTCTTTATTCTGCTCCATGATCTCAGCCTTCTCCGCCTGCCGATGCTTCGGATGTGAACTGCGTTACGCGGAAGATCACAAACTCAGCCGGTCTGGACGGAGCAATGCCTACGTTACAAATCAGTCGACCATTCATGATATCGTCCTTAGACATAGTCGAAGGTCCGATCTCAACGAAATAGGACGCTGTCTTGTTCATCACAAAATCAAATTTTGCCTTGAACCCCTTATATCCTCCGTATTTGATCTGCATCTCTGCGTTCTGTGTTGTTTCCATGCTTTCCTCCCTACGATACGGCCACCATAACCGGATGGTCTGCATACGCACCTGCTGCCCTTCCGGCTTCTGCCAGCTTTTGAGATTTCCTGTCCTTCTCTTCCTGTTCCTCGACCTTTTTCTTATTCTTCCTCACCGATTTCATCCACTCCGTGAGGAGCTTCTGCGCGATTTCCTTTTCCGGCTGTCGGTCATATGCTGCGTAGAACTGGAGGACTGTTTTCCCATCCGTTTCCACCGTGTACCAGGGTTTCCCCGGATTCTCCTTGCGGCGGAGAAATACAATCCATGTCTTTCTTCTGGCCATGTTGTCCATGTAATGGCCGCCGCAGGACCCTACGCAGTGATGCTGCATCTGTCCCTCGTCAATAATCTCCGCGTAGCTTCTCGGCACGAGAATGCAATATTCTCCTTTCT
>CACWHK010000063.1 GCA_902760755.1 uncultured Lachnospiraceae bacterium
TTACCCCGAACATCTCCAGATCTTCCGTTTCCGTTTTTTCGGTATACTGCAGAAATGTACCGACGGCAACCGCGCGCATGTATCCATCGCTTTTTGAGTAAAGAAATGTAATATCTATGCAGCCTGTCGGAACGATCCGCACGGTGGTTCCCCCTCGGTTACTGCACTGAAAGAAATGGGAGATCCCCTGCTTCAGGTACACCTCCTGCATGAAGTTCTCACCATCCAGGACCATATAAGGTTGTGTGGGTCTGATTCTTTCATCTCTCATTAGATCTTCGCCTTAAATCTGTTATAGTGCAGAGCAGACAGATCGATATCTGTCTTCCCCGTAACGATCAGTTTCGCGATCTGCTCCGTACAGCCCGGAGCGATACCAAAGCCATGGCCTGTAAATCCGCACTCCAGGATGAGACCCGGAGCCTCCTCAACCGTTCCGAGAACCGGAACCCCGTCATAGCATGCATCCATCCATCCTGCCCATGTCCGCACGATCTTGGCATCCGCCAGTGACGGAAAGTATTTCATGATGCCCCTGCAGATACATGGTGCGGTCTTTGCATTGTTCACCGGTGTTCCGTTATCCTTGTTATAGCGTTCCATGCCGGAGGAACCGCCGAATACAAAGGAACCGTGTTTCGTCTGATGACCGTAGAAGTCCGCCTCCGCGGTTCCCAGCATCTGATCAAACATGCGGGGCTGTGCTTCCGTGACCAGGCATTCCAGAAGACTCTTCTGCAGCGGCACATCAACGCCTATGGTTCCCAGGATCTCTCTTGATTCCAGTCCGGCTGCGATGACTACCGTCTCGCCTTCATACTCATCTCCCGCCGCCGTGATCACCCTGCGTACTTTTCCTTTTACCGTCATAAGCTTTACTACCCTTTCACCGGTAATAAACCTTACCCCGAGCCTTCTTGCCATTTTGTAATATCCGAGTGTTGTTGTCAGGGGATTGGCATGTCCGTCTGTCGGACACCAACTGGCACAGATCACCTCTTCCGAAAGATACGGATTGATCTCTCTTACCTCTTCCCCGTCGATCACCTTCACATCAAGACCGCAGGCCACCGCTCTGTCTGTAAGGCCCTGCAGTATCTCTCTGTGCTTCTCCGTTTTCCCGAGTCTCAGATTTCCGTCCTGATGATATTCGCAGTCTACCTCCAGTTCTTCGGACAATGTGGGCCAGAGCTTCTGAATCCCGTACATCACCAGCGGAAGCTCCCGCGGATCCCGTCCCGACTGTCTGACACCGCCTCCGTTTCTTGAGGAGCCTCCGTTTCCGATATGGTCGGAGCCTTCCAGAACTATGACCGAGCTCCCCAGCTTCCTCAGATAATATGCCGTGGCACATCCGATGATCCCGCCACCGATGATTACTACGTCTGCTGTATTACTCATCCGGATCCACCTCCTCATTTGCAAATATCCGCATCTCGACAGGTCTCATGGGCGCCCTGGAGGTCGCCGGCTCCAATTCGGCCGGAGATACTCCCAGTTCTCTTGCCACGATTCCCTTTACCAGTCTGGAACAGGTCTGTCCCTGGCAGAGTCCCATACCTGTACGAAGGTATCTTCGAATCTCCGTAAGCGTCCACATTCCGTCATGCACAGCCTTCCTGATCTCCCCCTTGGTAATCTCCTCACATCTGCACACGAGCATGTCATCATCCGGAGCAGGGATGAAATCACCGATATCTCTGTTTCTGTCATTCACTGAATTCATACTGCACCTCCGATTTACGTCTCACTCGCCTTAAAGAAGCGGGCCCGCATCACATATTCCGCCGGAACCTTCATGGTAAGAAGGTGTGTCCTGTCGAAAGCCTTCGCACTCTTCACATCGATGACCTCCGCCTCGCAAACCTTCTTCCCGTCTCTTCCCAGGGCGATCCCTGCAGTCCCGGGAGCCGGCAGAGGAAGAAATTCATAGGGGAGCGTGATGGACGCAAATCCCGGTTCATACTCCTCGTTTACGAGGAAGATCGCCTGACCGGAGCAGCTTGCCACGCACATTCCGCATCCGATACACTCCGCATCTTCGTTCAGTCTCGGAAGGGCCGTGATCTTATCTCCGATCGTGATACACTTCTTCGGACAGGAATCCTGACATGGATTACAGGGTATATTCTGCGTACATTCGATCACCGGATGAATTCCCTTTCTTCTGGTCACTCCCGGGAATCTTTCAATCTCATCATCCGACACAAATCCGTATTTCAGAAGATTTTCCGAGATCTCAATTCCCTCATCCGTCTTTTCGATCTTCTTGCCTCGATTTCCCGGAGCAAACATTCCCTGCCTGAGTCCGTCCAGAGCCTCATCCTGCTTCGTAAGCTCCTCATTCATTTCATCTTCGTCGATATAGCCCAAAAATGCAGCTGCTGCAATTCCGGCCTTTCGTCCTTCGATCATGGCCGAGGAAGCCTCCTCGATACCGGACACATCCCCTGCCACGAAAATGCCCGGCAGCGACGTTCTCCCATCCTTATCACAGACCGGTACCTGTCCTCCGCGTTTGGGATTATCCTCCATAACCGCACCGGCCATCTTGAGCAGCTGGGACATCGGGGAAAGGCCGACCGCAAGACAGATCGTATCCACATCAAAGTGTTTCTCCGTTCCTTCGATAAACCGGAAATGATCATCCACCTCCGCAATGGTCACGCCCTCGACCTTCTCTTCTCCCTCCGCTTTCACAATGGTATGGGACAGATAGAACGGTACGCCCGTCCTGGCGACCTTCGCTGCGTGGACACCGTAGCCTCCTACCTTGGGAGCCGCATCAACGATCGCAGCAACTTCACAGCCGCACTGCATCAGCTGGAAGGAAACAACCAGCCCCACATTTCCGGAACCAAGCATCAGGATCCTGCTTCCGGGCTTCACTCCGTGCAGATTCATCATGGTCTGGGCCGCTCCCGCACCGATCACTCCGGGAAGGGTCCATCCGGGGAAAGTAACCATATTCTCGGCCGCACCGGTTGCTATGATCACCGCATCTCCTTTTACGTGGGCTATGGCATCACCGGTCTTTATCACTACCTCCTTGTCCTGATAAAGTCCCATGACCGTGGAATGCAGAGCAACCACCACTCCGCAGGCACCCGCTTCCTCCAGCAGCTGCGTCCCGATATTAAATCCGCGGATCTTCGCCTTATGCTCTCTGGATCCGAAGAATTTATGAATCTGCTTGAACAGCTGTCCTCCCGGCTTCTCATTTTCATCGAACACGATCACATGCAGACCGCGTTTTGCCGCCTCGATCGCTGCGGAAAGACCCGCGGGACCCGCGCCGACTACTATAAGATCATATTTCTTCATGTCAACACTCCTCCCTACTGCTCATCAAACGGCTGATCGGATACACCATATTGCGTCTTAACTACCATCCCCTCCTTCAAGGGTGTGATGCAGGTTCTGACATTCGGTTTTCCGTCTACGATCATTACACAGTCCGTGCATCTTCCTATCGCACAGAAGATGCCGCGCGGCCTATGCTCCTTTTTTGTATACCGGTGGATCATCACTCCCGCCGCCTTCAGAGCAGCCGCGATCGGTTCTCCCTCGTAACCCCTGCAGCATTTTCCATTGTAATAAAAGGAAACCTCTTTTCCCTTCTCGACAGCCCCCAAGATCGGATGTTCTGTTATTCTGCTATTCATACGGACACCTCCCGGCCACGATACGCCTATAAAAAAATGGCGTTTTCACCGGTGGATGAAAACGCCATTGCTATCATATACACGCATGATTGTATGCTATTTCAGTTTGTTTGAATTGTATTTTTCGGAACCTCCCGTTTCACTTCCAGACAGTTCCGATTGAAACTCATGGTCATCAGGTGCCTGCCCTCGTGTGTCCAGTACCGGAGAACATTTGTGATAATGTAGCTGCGGAAT
>CACWHK010000064.1 GCA_902760755.1 uncultured Lachnospiraceae bacterium
GGACAGCCTGCAATTTCGACAGGAAGCCGGGCTTCATCCAGCTGAAACAGCTCCGGGGAAGCCCATACGTCCACGCTGTCCAGCGCGACGTAAATCGGAATATCTCCGACGATGCGCACGCCCTTCTCATGGGCATACGCCAGAATATTGCTCCACTCGCAAGAGAAAAGATACTGCAGGAACCGATAATAGGAGATATCCTCCGCATACCGGTCTCTTGCCTCGGCGAGCGCTTCTTCACTGCGCATCCGGAGGGGCATCTCCCACTCCGTCCAGGAAGCTCCGCCGTGGGCATCCTTCAGAGCCATAAACAGGGCGTAATCTTCCAGCCAGCCGGCTTCTTTTTTTACAAAAGCCTCATAGTCTTCGCTGCCGGCAAGGCTGCTCCTTGAAAATGCGGTCCGCAGAAGCTTTCTGCGTTCCTCATAGAGCTTTCCGTAGTCAACGGATCTGGGATCCTCTCCCAGTCCCGCCGCCATGCACTCCTCCTCCGTAAGCCAGCCCCGTTCTATCAGATCCTCAAGACTGATAAAATAGGGATTTCCGGCAAAGGTGGAAAATGCCTGGTATGGGGAATCTCCGTAACTGGTCGGTCCAATCGGAAGAATCTGCCACAGCTTCTGCCCTGCGGATGCCAGCGCATCCACAAACTCATACGCTGCCCGGTCGAAGCACCCAATTGCTCCTTCTACCATACCGTTGATAATCTGCTTCTGTGCGAAGATAAACAGGATGATCATCGGCAGGATGGCCAGCAGCGCTGCAGGAAGAATCAGGTCCCATCTCTTGACATAGGAACCGACGAAGGCCTGCACAGCAACCGGAAGGGTCTTGACCGGACCGTTCTGTCCGAGCATCAGGGACGGAAGCAGGTAGTCGTTCCAGATCCACATGCCGTTCAGAATGGTGACGGTGGTGATAACCGGCTTCAGCAGCGGGAAGATAATCCGGAAGAAGGTTCCCTCCGGGGAGCAGCCGTCGATGGCCGCCGCCTCCTCCAGCTCATAGGGGATACCCTTGATAAAGCCGGTCAGAATGAATACGGTCATGGCACCGCCGAATCCGAGGTATGCGAACACAATACCCGGGATAGACTGCAGCATCTTGATGCCGATAAAGTTGCCTACATCGCGGAAGGTGGAAATCAGCGCCAGCATGACAACCTGGAACGGGATGATCATGGATGCGATGAAGGTCATGTAGATAACGGTGGACCATTTGGTCTTGTTGCGGCAGATTACCCACGCTGCCATGCCGCCGAACAGTGCCAGCAGGATCAGGGAAACGATGGTGATAATCGCCGAGGTGCCGAATGCAGCCCAGAAGTTAAAGTTGGAGTTGGAAACTACATTCGAGATGTTCTGTGACAGCTGGGAGATGGAAGCGCCTGCCAGGGATACCGGACTCGCCACGATGTCATTCGCCTTCTTCATGGAGTTGATGACAACCAGGAAGAAGGGGAACAGAGTGTAGAGAGCGATCAGGATGGCGACAATCATGAGTGCCGCTGTCGGTCCTTTTCTCATTTTCATTACATCTCCACCTCCTTGCTGTTGGATATGCGAACCTGAATAATGGATACGCAGGCCAGAATGATGAAGAACAGAACTGCCTTTGCCTGGCCGAGGGCGTAATTATTCTTGGAAATTGCCGTGTTATAGATGTTCAGAGCAAGCATCTGGGTTCCGTTGGAAAGCGTCTTTCCCATGAACTTCACGGAACCGGTACCGTTCGTCAACGCCATGTTGACATCGAACTGCTTGAAGGCGGATGTCAGCGTCAAGAAGGTGCAGATGGTGATCGTGGAAGCGATCATCGGGATCTTGATCTTGAACAGGGTGGTCATGGCGTTTGCGCCGTCGATGGAAGCCGCCTCAAGCACATCCTTCGGTACGGTGGAAAGACCGGTGATGTAAATCAGCATGATGTAGCCGGCGTACTGCCAGATGTAAACAATGATGATGGCGATAAACGCGGTCCTGGAATTCGACAGGAGGGAGTTTCTCATACCGAAGGCACTGGCGGTCAGCTTGATTAAAACGTTGCTGAAAATGAACTGCCAGATGTAGCCCAGTACGATACCGCCGATCAGGTTCGGCAGGAAATAGGATGCCCGGTAGAAATCAACGCCCTTGATCTTGGTGGAGCACAGAAGCGCCAGCAGGAAGCCGATGACATTGACCAGGATCATATTTACCACAACGAACAGGAAGGTCAGGACAATGGACCAGATGAATGCCGGATCCTGGAACATGGAAGTATAGTTCGAAAGACCGACAAAGTTGCTCACCTTGACGCCGTTCCAGTCCGTAAAGGAATATCCGATACCGAGTGCCATCGGAATGATAACCGTTACGGTGAATGTGAACAGCAGCGGGAACAGGAAAATAAAATT
Organism: uncultured Lachnospiraceae bacterium; assembly: GCA_902760755.1. Lineage (GTDB taxonomy): Bacteria > Bacillota > Clostridia > Lachnospirales > Lachnospiraceae > Eubacterium_Q. Next base: position 2,396 of record CACWHK010000064.1, read on the forward strand.
GATGATTGAGCGGTGATGCTCAATAGTCGGGAAATAGTACAGACCTGCCAGGATTGCGACAGCGCCCACAACGAGCAGCGGTCCCCTGAAAGCCGCACTGCTTCCGGAGAAGTCGAGCACCAGGGCGTATCCCATCATCGCCGCACCGATCACCAGCAGCGCAATGGACAGGCCCTTGTTGCCCGCTTTGCTTTCAGCCATAAATAGACTCCTTTCCTACATACCTTGGTTGATAAGTTGCAGAAGGCGGGCGGAGCGTCTGCCCCGCCCGCCGGTTGTTTGAATCTTACAAACTCATCCTGGGATTAGTTTGCGTAATATCCAGCGATAACTTCCTTCAGAGTCTCTACGAACTCTTCGGTGGTGTACTGACCGGCTGCGAAATCCTGGAATACAACGCCGGTAGCGTTCTGGCCGATACCGTCCTTCATGGACAGCCAGTGCCATGCGGAAGTCTTGCCTGCTGCAGTATGATCAACAATGGTCTTTGCGAACGGGTCGTTTGCTACGAAAGAGCAGCTCTTGTACGGGGAAACGAATCCGCACTTCTCAACGAGAATCTGCTGGCCGCCGTCGTTCTTTGCACACCACTCAAGGAATGCCTTAGCCTCGTCGACGTTGCCGTCCTTGTAAACTGCCCACCAGTTCGGGGTGTTGGTAAGGATGGTGTCCTGGCCGTCCTGGAATGCGTAGGGAGCCATACCAACTTCGAAGTTGCCTGCCTCTGCATATGCATCCTTGTGGTCAACATCGGTCATGGTAGCGCCGATCCAGGAACCCTGGGTAACGAACGCATACTTGCCGGAGGTGAAGTTCAGAACCTGCTGATCATAGGTACCGGAAACAAGGAGATCCGGATCGGAGTACTCGTTGAACAGAGCAACCATCTGTGCCCAGTCGTTCAGTCTCGCGTCATCCAGCTTGCCGCCGTCCTTCATGAGATCCATGTAGGTGCTGTCGTCTCTTGCAAGACCTTCATCAAGATAGGTGCCGAAGAGGTGCTGGCCGGTGGACCAGTACAGCTGGGAAGCCTCTGCGCAGTAGCCGACAACTGCAAGAAGTCCGAGCTCGTCCTTCTTCGCGTCAACTGCCTCAAATGCTGCCTTCATGGCTGCCGGGGAGGTGATGCTGGCCGGATCAACGCCGCATGCGTCCAGAATGGACTTGTTGTATGCAAGGCCGATAGCCTCGGTTGTGGTCGGGAAGCCGTACATTACGCCGTCAACTGCATAGCCGTTCTCGGTATCCTTGGTCCACTCCATATCGGAGAGGTCTGCCAGGTTGCCTTCCCATGTCGGATAGTCCTTGTCGCCCTCGATAACGAAGATGTCGGGCATGTTGCCTGCCTGATAGTAACCCTTCAGGGTTGCCTGGGTATCAACACCGCCGCCCAGGGATTCGATGGTTACC
>CACWHK010000065.1 GCA_902760755.1 uncultured Lachnospiraceae bacterium
TGGAAGGCTCCTTCCAGAGTAAATCCGTGCTGGCAAGACTCTCCGTTATGCTGGCAGGACCTATGTTCAACTTCCTGCTTGCCTTTGTGCTCTCCGTGGCGACGGCACATTTCTACCTGATCGACCCGCCAATCCTGACGGAGGTTGCGAAGAACAGTGCAGCGGAGGTGGCAGGCCTGCAGCCGGGAGATGAGATCACCGAGCTGAACGGAAACAACATCAAGGTGTTCCGGGAGATCACCCTGTTCCGGCAGGTGGAGGATCTGACACAGCCCATCGAAGTGACCTATCTTCGGGACGGAAAGACCTATACCACCACCCTGAACCTGACCAAGGAGCAGAACTACATGTTTGGCATCACGGTGCAGCCGAGGGCCGCGAAGAACTTCTCGGAGGAACTGTACTATTCCGTGATCGAGGTGGGCTTCCAGATCGAAACCGCCGTTACCTCCGTGAAGATGCTCTTTACGGGAAAGGCGTCGGTGAATGATCTGTCGGGGCCCGTGGGCATCGGAAATATGATGAGTGACGTGATCGACCAGGCCGAGGAGCAGGGTGGACTGAAGGACGCAATTCTGAGCATCATCAGCTTTATGGTGCTTGTGTCCGCGAACCTGGGAATCATGAACCTGCTGCCGATCCCGGCACTGGATGGCGGACGGATATTGTTCCTGCTGATCGAGGCCGTGACGCGGAAAAAAGTTCCGAAGAACAAGGAGATGATCGTTAACTTCATCGGATTCGTGTTGTTGATGCTCCTTATGGTTTTCGTATTCTTCAACGATATCCGTAAACTATTCATGTGACGCGCATGGTTATGCGACGACCGCATTCCCTCCCGCGACACCGTTCGCACTCCATTTCACGACGTAGCGGCTTCCGTACCGGATTATGCGTAATCAGCTCCTTCGGATGCTTCTTACACATAATCCGATACACTAGGGTGGTTCGGTCACTTCGTTTCCTCACCACCCAAGTGCCGACGTCGCTCAATGGTCGCGGAGAGGGAACGGGTCGTTCGCAATGTCACCATGCGCTGTATACAGATGAATAACATTGTATTTCTTTGGTTCTCTTGAAAAAGCGAAAACCAAGGAGCATCAAAGAGATAGGTCTTAGTTTCAGGAGTGTAGGTATGATAGAACGGAAAAAGACAAAGGTTGTAAAGATTGGCGATGTTGTGATCGGAGGGGAGAATCCGATTGCAATTCAGTCGATGACGAATACAGAAACCAGCGACGTGGAAGCAACCGTCGCTCAGATCCTTGCCCTGGAGAAGGCAGGCTGCGAGATCATCCGCTCCACGGCGAATACGGAAGCGGCAGCAGATGCATTTGACAAGATCAAGGAGCGCATCCATATCCCGCTGGTTGCGGACATTCATTTTGATTACAGACTGGCGATCCGTGCCATGGAGCACGGCGCAGACAAGATCCGGATCAATCCCGGAAATATCGGCGGTCCCGAGAACCTGAAGAAGGTGGTGGAGGCTGCAAAGAAGTACCACGTTCCGATCCGCGTGGGCGTGAACAGCGGATCCCTGGAGAAGCCTCTGGTGGAGAAGTACGGCGGTGTTACGGCTGAGGGAATCGTGGAAAGCGCACTGGATAAGGTGCGGATGCTGGAGGAGCTGGACTTCCACGATATCGTGATCAGCATCAAGTCCTCGGACGTTCCCATGAGCGTGGAGACTCACCGTCTCGTGAGCCAGCAGACGGACTATCCGCTGCATGTGGGCATTACGGAGTCCGGAACCCTCTGGAGCGGAAATATCAAGTCCTCGGTGGGTCTGGGTATGATCCTGGGTGCAGGCATCGGGGATACCATCCGTGTGTCTCTTTCCGGTGATCCGGTGGAGGAGATCCGCACGGCGAAGCTGATCCTCCGGACTCTGGGTATCCGGAAGGAAGGGATCACACTGGTCAGCTGCCCGACCTGCGGAAGGACGAAGATCGATCTGATCGGCCTGGCGGAGAAGGTGGAGCGACTGGTAGAGGAGTACCCGGAGGTGACGGCGAAGGTGGCTGTCATGGGTTGTGTCGTTAACGGACCGGGAGAGGCCAGAGAGGCAGATCTCGGGGTTGCCGGAGGCGAGGGAGAGGGCCTCCTGTTCCGGCATGGAGAGATCCTTCGGAAGGTGCCGGAGGCAGAGATTCTTCCTGCGCTGAAGGAGGAGCTCGAGCGACTGGCTGGTAGGTAGTGATATCAGATAGTTATGAGATTCTGAGCGAAGCGAAGAATCTCAATCGGGGTTATATATGAGTGATAGACAGTTTTGTGAGGTCTTTCCGGAACTCACGCTTTCTTCCGCTGTCGATAAAATGCTGCGGGACACCACGGTGACCCGTATTGCCATGTACAATGAGCAGCAGCGGATGGAGGTGTATCTGGAGTCGACCCATTTGATCGAGAAGGAGATACTGATCCGTGCGGAGGAGGAACTTCGTACATTTATGTTCGGGCCCACAAGCCGTTTCGAGGTAAAGCTGATCGAGCGGTTTCTGCTGTCCGGACAATATACACCGGAGAAGCTGGCGGAGCTTTACATGCCCAGCTTCTTCTATGAGCTGTCACGGAACAATCACGTGGCATACCGCCTGCTGAAGCGGGGAGAGGTCCGGATGACGGACCAGATCCTCCGGGTTACGCTCTCGAACACGGAGCTGGCCAGAGGCAGGGAGAAGGAGATTCGGACGTTTTTTGAAAATGCATTTCTGACACGGTTCGGGATGTCGATCAGCGTGTCTTTTTCCTATACCATCGATGCAACAAGAAGGCCGGAGGAACGGCTCCCAATCGGAGTGGACGAAGCCGGGGCTTCGGACGGAGCATCGCAGGAAGCGGAAGGCGCGGATGGTTCGGGAGCAAATGCAGAGGCTGCAGCCAAGGCCGCTGAGGGTGCCGGGGATGCAGCAAACACCGGAACAGCTGCAAAAACCGGCGCAAAAACCTCCGCAAAGAACGGGAAAGCAGACGGTAAGACACCTCCGAAGCGGAATCCGAGAACCGGAGCTTACGGCCGTTCCGAGAACGGAAAGAAGGGCTTTAACCGCTCGTCGGATCCGGACTGTATCTTTGGCCGGAATGTGGAGGGTGACTGCGTGGATATCTGCACCCTGACCCAGCCGTCTCTCGGCGAGGTGTGTGTGCACGGGCAG
>CACWHK010000066.1 GCA_902760755.1 uncultured Lachnospiraceae bacterium
TTGCTCACCTTGATCATGCAGCCCAGCTTGTAGGCAGAAAGCGTCTCCGTGGTGAAGTTCAGGTCGGATTCCTGAATCGCCGCGCCTTCCTCAATCCAGGACGCACCTCCGTTATCCATCGCAATCGGAATCGTCCTCGTTCCCGACTGGGTGTTGATAACCTTCGCCAGACGTCTGAAAATATTATTCTCCTCAAGGCCCTGAAGCAGCTGGTGATGGAATTCATCCGGAACGGTATAGCCTCCGTTCTGGTCTACACCGACAGAAAGAGCATCCCTAACCTCAGGAGCGTTGCTGCCGCGCATCATGTTCCAGAAGGCATCGTTGTACTCGGCAGTGGCGGTCGGGCGGACGACTCCCTTCTTCTGGCCCATCTTCGGGTCCGTATGCACCGGAGCAGATGTCGCTTTCGCAAGTTTGGCATCCATCTCCATCTGATCTTCCAGCCTCTGGATCTCATCACCCAGCGCCTTCACATCGGCAGCCATCTTGTTGTAGGTCTCGACAGCATCTGCCTCGACCAGTCCGTTTTCGTTTCTGTGTTCCTCCAGAAAAGCCTTGGTCTGCTCCCAGAGGGTATTGCGCTTATTACGCAGATCGATAATCTTACTCATTATGATTTACCTCCATGAAAGTAATTGATTGCATGAAAAAAGCCGGGGTCCTCATTTCAAGAACTCCAGCTGGTTTCTTAGAATCTGATAGGGAACCGCCCCATCTTCTGTTTTCCCGTCCATCCCGATCACCGGGTCAGACGGTGGTGTTACTTTTTCTGCGGTATCGCTTATCCGTAGCCGATTGAGGATTGTCTGATCCATCATCCGGCTCGAATACATCCGCGCCTCAAGGACCGGTCCATCCTCTGCTTCCGGGGTCTTACCATCCTCTTCGCCTTCCGGCTCCGCATCCGGCCTTTTCCCGTCGTAAAGGACCTCATCCGCAAAGCCAAGCTCCACGGCCTTCTTTGCATTCATCCAAGTCTCGTTGCTCATGAGCTCCGCGATCTTGTTATGACGAAGACCGGTCTTGGCGGCATAGGCGTTGATGATAGACTCCTTCACTTCATTCAGGGTCTCGATCGCCTTCTCCATGTCCTTGGCATTGCCCATTGCAATAGTGGATGGATCGTGGATCATAAGAAGCGCTGTCGGAGACATCTCCACACGGTTTCCGGCCATCGCTACAACCGATGCTGCAGAAGCTGCAATCGAGGCGATCCGCACTGTCACCGCTCCGGCATATTCCTTCAGCATCGTATAGATCTCGGCTGCTGCAAATACATTACCTCCGGGTGAATTGATCCAGACCGTGACGTCGCCTTCCTCAGCTTCGAGCTCCGCGCGGAAATCCGCAGGCGTGATCTCGTCACCCCAGAAGGAATCCTCATCGATCGGTCCTTCCAAGCGGAGCACCCGGCCTCCGCTGTCATCATGAATCCAGTTCCAAAACTTCTTCATTTACTTCCTCCTGTTCTTTGTCTGTGTTCCGTCCGGCTGTGCGGGAGCCGCTGTTACATTCTTCCCGGCATCTTCCAGTTTCACGTAGCCACCATTCAGGTAATAATCATCACCGCCCTTTTCTGCCGGGATGAGATCCATGTTTTCAAGACGATGGATGTCATTCGGAGATAAGAAGCCGTTACTGATGCCGGTCGCATACCCCTGCATCCTGGACTGATAGTCGTCGCGCAGGAGGCCATCCACATTAAATTTCGGGAAGTAGTCATCCTGTTCATCCGGCAGCAAGAGGTCTTTTATGATTGCCTGCTCGAAGCGGACCAGCCAAGGCGTCAGTGTATGGACCACAAAGTCGATCGACTGGTGCTCGATGTTCGAGAAGGTCGCGTGCTCCATATCCTGCACGAGGTGGGGAGGGACCCGGAAGATCCGGCAGATCTCATTCACCCCGAACTGGCGCGTTGAAAGGAACTGACTGTCTTCCGGAGGAAGGCTGATCGCTTTGTAGCTCATGCCCTCTTCCAGCACCGCAACCTTATGGGCGTTATTGGCACCACCATACACATCGGACCAGTTCTCCCGGATCTTCTCCGGATTCTTGAGAACGCCCGGATGCTCCAGCACTCCGGAAGGCTGTGCGCCATTTTTGAAGAAGGCGCTGCCGTACTTCTCTACGGCCAGCGTGGTCCCGAGGCTGTTTTTCATCATGGCGATCGGGGATACGCCTACGAGTCCGTTGTACGAGAGCCCAGGTACGTGAAAGACTTCATCCGATCGGAAATAGATATCCTTGTTCGTTTCACCCGGTACCTCGTCCGTGTATGCGTGGTAGATATAGTAAATGTGGCCCTTCTCATCCCGGTCCACCTCCACGTTCTCCTGAGGCAGAGGATACAGAGCCAGCACGTTATTTTTCCCATCCCGGATCACCTGTGCATAGGAGTTACCCCATAAGAGGATCTGCAGGACCATCGTCTCCCAGAAGGAGAAGCTGGTCATTTCCGGGTTTGGCTGCCGGTACAGGATCTTATAAAGCGGATGGTCTTTCGCTCGTTCCTTCCCGTTTTCGGTATCGTCTGTATATCGATAAAGATGCAGCGGAAGTCCTGCCACTGTCTCAGCAAGGAGACGCACGCAGGCATACACCGTTGCAATCTGCATGGCTGTTTTTTCATCCACCTTCTCGCCGGAATCTGCCCGTCCGAACACAAAGGTCTGCCCGGAATCCCGGACGTTATCTGTGATCTCCGGAAGACGAGGCGCGTCCCTTGGGCTGATTCCAAGCCAGCTTAAAAATCCCATCAGTACATTTCCTCCATAATAGAAACAGCCTCCCGGATTACCAGAAAGCCAATGACCATTAGCGTTATCATGTTCCTCTCCATCAGAAAACCAACAGGCCGCGATCCGGGTCATCATAGACGCTGCCACTGATCTCATGCCGGATGCAGCGGTCAAGCCCCATGATCAGGGCCACGATGCCGTCGATCTTCTCCGTCGCTTTCTTCTTGGACGGTTTGATATTCTCTGCCGCATCGATCTCCGCCACAACATTTCCTGCCATCCACCTCAGGATCGGATTGCCGCCGTGGGTAATCTTTCCTTCCAGCAGCAGCTTATACAGTTCCTTCATTCCGGGACTCATATCCTTAAAGCCCATCCCGATCGGAACC
>CACWHK010000067.1 GCA_902760755.1 uncultured Lachnospiraceae bacterium
ATCCGGAAAAACGGAACAAAGACCAGAGACGGGTATCTGTCCATGCCGCCGGTGGCAGAGAATGTGGAATACATTTTCTATGCGGTGGCTGAGGATTCTTCGGGAAAGCTGGGTCAGGTCTTCAGCAAGCGGGGAGCTTCCTCTGCATCGCGGGGGATCGGGATCAACGGACATATCTACTGTACGCTGCAGGTTCGGGATGAGATCGATGACTGCATGAACACCCCGGGAGAGATATCCATCAATGTGGGTGCGGGAAAGGCCGCAAAGAAGATCGAGTATATCATTACGGATAAGTTCGTGAATTCCGAGGGGATGATCGAAACCATCGCAAATGAGAAGCAGGATGTGAATACCTCGGCAGGGACCTCGTCCCTGAATATCAGTAAATGGTCGGTCTATGATCCGAACCGGAAGCCGGGGCTTGTGAAGAACATGCTGAACTACGTCTACGTGAAGATCACGAATCCGGATGATACCGTAGACTATTATTCCTCCCGTGGTATCTGGGAGGATGAAACCCTTCCCATCGCGGGCAGTGTGACCGGAGAAGCGGATGAGACGACGGCGGTGGTGACGGTTACCGGAAATGATGATGAAAGCGGGATTCAGAAGTATTACATGCTTCTGAAGGACCCCATCGACCTTGCAGCCGTTCAGTCGGCGGATGTTATGCAGGACGGCATGTCGTCGGATGACGGGATTTTCAATCTTACGGGACTTACGAAGAACACCCGGTATGAGCTTTATGCCGTGGTTCTGGACAATGCCGGAAATCTTTCGGAGGTACGGGACGGGACCATGTCCACCACCGGAGAGCCGGATGCTTCCTCCGTAAGACCGGGAACCAACTCAGACAGCAATCCCGGAACCTCCAGCAATGTGGCAAAGCGGACGGAAGGTGTGTCCCTTGCCGATGAGGAGGTGACTCCGAAGGTGGAGGAGCGTACTCCTTACCTGGTCAGCTCTGCGGAGAAGAATTACTCGGAGCTGGTTCGGATCGCGGGCTGGGAGAATATCAAGGTGATCATCAACAGCTCGGCGGAGCCGGCGGATATCTTTGTCGATCTGAACGGAGGAGCCGTGGTTCCCTGGGATGTGCTTGAAACCATCGTCGGTCATGATATCACAGTGCACTTTATCCTGGATGATACATTTATCTGGGAGATCAGCGGACGGAAGGTTCTGACCAATCCCCAGAGTACGGATCTTCGGGTAACCTCGAATTCCGGCAGGATCCCTGCCAGACTGGTGAATGAACTGGCGGGCGTATATCCGAGGGAAGAGTTTTCCATCGAGCATAGAAGCGAGTTCGGATATCCCATCGCTCTGGATGTAAGACTGGGTGACGAAAATGTGGGCAAGAACGCGCACATTTACTACTACAACGAAAGCAACGGGGCTCTGGAGCCTCTGCACACGGCAGTGGTGGATGAGCTGGGCTACGTATCCTTTGCGGTTCCGGAGGCAAGAGATTTTCTTGTGATCGTGGGACCGGTGGAAACGGAGGAAGAGGAGGAGATTACTTCGGAGCCGTCGGACAGGGATACGAACAGTACACCGAATGATTTTATCAATACGGAGAAGGGATCCGGGAATCTCTGGATCATCATTGTCTCCGTGATCGCAGTCCTGCTGTTTTTCCTGATCATCTTCCTGCCGCGGGACAAGGCGGGGGAGGATGGCGAAAAAGACGGATGATGTGAGGGTATGAGGTCGGCAAATGACGATAATCGCGATAGATGACGAAAAACTTGCCCTGGAAGGTCTTGTGACGGAGATCGCACTGGCTGTTCCCGAGGCAGAGGTCCATGGCTTCCGTAACGGTGCGGAGGCTCTGGCCTTCTGCCGTGAGAAGGACAGCCTTGATGTTGCGTTCTGTGATATCGAGATGAAGCGTATGAACGGCCTGACACTGGGAGAGGAGCTCTTAAAGCTCTTCCCGAAGCTGAACCTGATCTACACCACCGGCTTCTCGGAATATGCGGTGGACGCCATCGGGATGCGCTGCAGCGGCTATATCCTGAAGCCCATCAATGCAGAGAAGATCAAAAAAGAACTGGATCACCTCCGGTATCCCCCGGAGGAGGGCGGGGCAAAGCGCCTGTATGCCAGAACCTTCGGAAAGTTTGAAGTGTTCATGGACGGACGTCCGGTCCAGTTCCATTACCAGAAGACCAAGGAGCTGCTGGCACTTCTCATCGACCGGAGAGGAGCCATGTGCAGCAATGCCGAGATCCTGGAGAATCTCTGGGAAGACTACGATATGGAAAGCTCACACATTTCCTACCTGAAGAACATCCGGAGAGACCTGATCTCGGTGTTGGAGGAGCTTGGCTGTGATGACTGTATCGTAAGAAGCAGAGGAGAGCTTGGGATCCTTAAGGACAGGATCGACTGCGATCTCTATGACTACCTGGATAACAGGGGCGTGGCAGGCTCTGACCGGCTGTTCCGGGGAGAGTACATGTCCCAGTACTGGTGGGGAGAATACCAGATCGGATCGATCATGAGGGGAGGGGTGGATATGGATGGAGATTAATCCGTATTATTCTTCCTTTGAGCTCTGGGGCGGGATCTTTCTCATCCTGGCAGCCCTGATCCTTCGCCTCTCCGGAGATAAGGGAAGTACCGGAAGAGCGGCAGTATTGCCGGAGCTTGCCGTGGCGGTCATGCTGATCGCGGATGCCTTCGCCTATCTCTGGCGCGGCGGAAGCGGTGACATGGCGCGGATCATCGTACATGTGAGTAACTTTATCTGCTGTTTTGCGGCGTGTTGGATTGCCGGCCTCTTTTTCCCCTATCTTTGTCTGGCGATTCCGGAACATAGAAGGGCAAAATACAGGGAATGGTGGAAGCCTGCAATTCTTCTTGTTTGCGGGGCAGATACGATCCTTCTCATCATTTCCCAGTTTACCGGGATCATGTACACCATCGGTGAGGATAATACCTACCGGAGAGGCTCTTTTATGGGACTGGCCATGGCGTTGCAGCTCCTGCTGCTGGTATCTTACCTGGCACTGGCCATCCGGGAGAAGGCGAAGCTTCCCGCGCTGGTGATCGGCGGAGCCCTTGCAGCCCT
>CACWHK010000068.1 GCA_902760755.1 uncultured Lachnospiraceae bacterium
AAGAGATCCTGCTTGTTGCACAGGATGTATAAGGAGGTAGTGTAGCATGACAAGAGCATTTGGTATTATTACTTCTTCTGCCGAGCAGAAAGTAGAAGGTCTTCAGAATTATCGTTCGATCGGTGCATTTTCATTCCTGGGAAGATATCGGGTAATCGACTTCCCTATCTCCAATTTCAGCAATAGTGACATTGACCGGATTCAGGTGTACATCAGCAGCAATCCCCGGTCTATCGTTTCCACTATCGGAACCGGCCGTCATTATAATATCAACTCTAAGAAGGGCCGCATCCAGCTGCTCTTCCCGACAGAGGAGAATCTAAACGAGATCTATAATACAAATATTAATGCCTTCGTGGAGAATCTGGAGAAGATTGAAGGTATGCATCAGGAGTATGTTGTCATTACTCCCAGCTGTATGGTATTCCGTCAGGATTTCGATGCCTTCCTTAAGGATCATCAGGCTTCTGACGCAGATATCAGCGTGCTTTATCATAAGGTGGATGATGCAAGGGAAGGTTACTCTACCTGTAATAAGCTGATCCTGGATGGAGAGAGGGTAGCTTCCATAGCACCTTGTCTGGGAGACAATGATGTAGCTAATGTCTTTATGGAGACTTATGTTATGAAGAAAGATCTCCTTCTGCGAGGTATCAAAGATCTTTATCTTGTCGGTACCCATGGGGATCGCCTGGATCGTTGCCTGTTCGGAGGCTCCGTTAAACCGGATCTCCTTCATATAGTATCTGTCGATCTCCGGATCCTTCGCATATCCCTGTTCTACCAGCTTCTGTATCTTTTCAGACGAAGGCTCATAGCTGAAATACACCTCACAGTCATATTGGATCCGCTCTTCGTAATAGCTTACCAGGATCCTGTCCTTGGACTCCCCAAAGGATAAGGCCAGGAAGATCAGCATAACCGAAGAGGCAAGGCAGATCACTGAGAAGAAGAACCGTGCCTTATTTCGCATAAGCGTGAACACGCAATACTTGAAGAAGGAATTCCCGTTCTTCATGAACCCGCCCATATGAAATGCCGTCTTGGGAGCAGGTCTTGTCATGGCCTCTACGGGAGCGACCCGATTCACATATCCCATACTGAGAAGCGTCGACACCTGTCCCACCAGGATCGTAATGCCCACGGCAAGAAGGATCTTCTTCCAGTCAAGAATGAATTTCAGATAATACAGATCAAAAAAGTCCTGAAAATACCCACCGGTAAACTTTGCCACTGCCAGACCTATCAGCAATCCGATAAGCGAAGCCAGCAGGGATATAACCAGGCTCACCGTGCAGAACTGAAGTACGATGGAGCCTCTGGTATATCCGAGAGCTCTCAGAATTCCGATCTCACGGCGGCACCGCCGTACCAGAAGATTCATGAAAAGGAAGACCACGATCAGTGCAACGGCGAAGAATATCAGCGGCACAAAGACCGACATGACCCCCAGCGGATCCAGATTTTCACTCACGACCCTTCGTCTGAGCATGGAGTCCTGATAGGTAAAGCTGTCCTTGATCTCAAGTCCGTCCAGAGCCTTCACCGCCTGCTGCCGCACGATTTCCGGATCGGCCCCGGCAGAAACCCGGATCATGAACTGGTTGCAGAACACATCATAGCCTTCCCAGCTGTCCAGCTCCTCTTTGGCTTTGCCGAGTTCCTCTTCGCCGGCTGACAGTTCCTTTTGGACTTTATCCCACTGATCCTCCAGTTCCTTTCTGGCGTCTGCCACCAGATCCACCGCGTCTGCGTACTCCTTCCGCCCTTGCCGGATCCCTTCTTCGATCGCATTGATCCCGTTCTCTATCTGCACGAGATACTGTTCTACCTGTTTTCTTCCGGTGACGATCTGCTGTTCTCCCTCTTTGATCTTTGCTGCGGCCGCCTCCAGCTCTGCGGCTCCTTCCTGCAGCTTCTTCTCACCTTCCTCAATCTCAGACCCTGCAGTGATCAGCTTCTCGCGTCCCTCTTCTACAAGCTTCAGTCCGTTCTCAACATCTTCCTCAAGATCCTTACTCTTCTGCAGCTGCAGCTCCCCGGCCTCGATCTGGTCCTTCATATTCTGTACAGAGGCAAATACGGCTTTGACCACCTCTGCCACCGTCGTCTTATTCTTAACACAGTTCTCCAGAAAGAGCTCACTTGTGGAGACAAACTTCTGCGGGATCCCTTCGATCACTTCCGGATCCTCACGGTTTTCCACGGCCTTCACCAGATCATCTCTCATGCTTCTGACGGAAGCGGCATACTTCCCCATCCGGTCTATGATGGAATTCACCGTGTCACTTTCAAGCCACTCATCCGTCTGCTTCAGCATCCAGATCACATAATCCGTGTCCGAAAGGATCTCATCCATTCGGGCCGCCAGCTCACGTCCCTCCTGATATGCATCCTTCGGGAGTTTGATATCCTCTGTCAGTTCCTCGATCTCACTCTTATACCTGCTGAACCTGTCCGTGAAGGACTCCCATTCCTTCAGGGTCTTCTTCGCCTCGGCCAGCTGCTTCTCTCCCTCGGCGATCCCTTCCTTCAGTTCCTTATACTGTTCATCCAGTTCCTTCTTCTGAGCGTTAAGCTCCTTCCAGCCTGCCTCGACTTCATCCTTCGCAGCATCAAGTTTAGTCGATTCTTCCCTGTACTTCTCCTCGCCCTCCTGCAGTTCCCGTTTCTTCTCCTCCAGTTCCTTCGAAAGGCTGCTGATCTCATTTAACTTCTTCTTCAGTTCTGTCCGGTTGCTTTCCAGGGTCCTCTTCTGACGCTCCGCTTCCGCGATCCCCTCCGTCAGCTCTGTCTCTTTCCCGGCCAGCTCCGTCTCGGCTTCCCGTATCTTTGCCTCGGCCTTTTCATGCTCCGAATCCGCCTGCTCCTTAGCCTCCGTGTATTCCCGGTTCTTCTCTTCCCACTCCGCAAGCGCTTTCACATACTCCGGGTTTTCCTCATCCTTCAGAAGGGAGGCCGGA
>CACWHK010000069.1 GCA_902760755.1 uncultured Lachnospiraceae bacterium
CGCCTCCACCTGATGGCCGCCTTCGAAACCCCGGCTGACGCAGAGATCGCCTAAACCACCAAGCCCACCCCCGGCCGGGCTAAAGGCCGGGGAGAAAGGATTGACCTATGAATTACGTATGGCGCGAAGCTCTTGACGACATCCTGAAGGATGTACTGACCGAATACCTTGCCCCGCAGCTGGCTGAGGACTTGTTTGAGGAAATCAACCAGCGGATCGACAGTGAATGCATGGAGGATGATGACGATGAGGAGTAAATTGTATCTTGCTTATGGATCCAACCTGAACAAGTCCCAGATGGCCGTCCGGTGCCCGGATGCGGTGCCGGTGGGCATCACCCGGATCCCGAATCACAAGCTGGTTTTTCGCCGCGGATTCCTGACGATCGAGCCCGATGAGGGCTCTACCGTCCCCGTCGGTGTCTGGGAGATCTCGGATCATGATGAGAAGAATCTTGACCGCTATGAGGGTTTCCCACACTTTTACTACAAGAAGACGTTCCCGCTTCTTCGGAACAGATACGATGAGGCGACGAAGGGAATTGTCGAAGAGTACGCAGATGCCGTTGTCTACATCATGAATGACGGATTCCGGATTGAAGGACCGTCCGACGGATACTATCAGATCGTAAGGCAGGGCTACATCGACTTCAATTTCAAGCACGAGGATTTCGAAAGGCTCTGGAGCGCGATGGCATACGCGAACAGGAAAGGAGGAAAAGAATGAGAAAGCCGACGATTCACTTCGCATCCATGAAGCAGACCGGGAATATCTACTGGATCATGGGTGCCGTCAGAGACGCTCTCCGGAAACAGCGCCGGATCAGCGAGTGGAATGACCTGTATCAGGAAATTCTGAACTCCGGCAGCTACGAGGAGGCACTTGGCAAGATCAACAAGCTCGTCCATCTGATTGATGACGACGGAGTCTACGAACTGGATTGAGACCGAAGGAAGGATGCGGATTCCGCATTCTTCCATGTTGACATTATCCTGATATAAGGATAAAATGCAAAACAAGGAGGACGAAAAAATGAAGTACGACATCACTTACACCTGCGGCCATCCCGGACAGATCAATGTGGTTGGCCCGTCGAAGGACCGGCAGTATTGGATCGACAGAGAGGCTTCCAAGCTCTGTCCTGAGTGCTATGAAAAGCAATTGGAGCAGGACCTTGCAGATCTCAAAGCCAAGTGGGCCGAGCGCGGCCTGCCTGAACTCACCGGATCGACGAAGCAGATCATCCGCGCCGATCAGGATCGCGATTACGCCATCGAGCAGACTAAGGACAGACTCCGAATTATGGCAGAAAGAGCCAAGCGGAGACCGGAAACCGCTCCGGAAGGATTCAATGAATTCGCAGAGCATTTCGATGAGTGCCTGAAGCTGGCCCTGCAGGATGCCACGTCGGCATCCACCTGGATCAATGACGGATTCCCTCTGATGAAGAAGGCACAGACCATCTGGGAGACTCAGAGGAATGACGTACTGTATCCGGAAGAAAATGCATACCGGATCGCTGAGCCGGAGAACAAGAAGACCGACAATGTGGCGGAAATCATCCTCTACACGGCAGAGGGCGGCGGCAAGTACGTCAAGGTCATCAGCCCGAAGGACAGCCGGATCATTGACGTGTGCAAAGCGGCCACCTACTACTGGAGCGGCCGGAATGGCTGCTGGATGACCGGAGTCACTGATCAGGACACCTCTCCGGATGATGCACAGGCCTACATCGCCGCGAAGCTTCTGGAGGCCGGCATCCCGGTCAAGGCCAGAACAAACATCATTGAGATGGTTTTCAACGGACAGTATGCACCGAGGCAGCTGCGGTTCATCTTTTACAAAGAATCCGAGGATAAATTCGGCATCTGCTTTCCGTACGGGGATGACTGCACTGGAAACGTTCGGAACATGGGCGCACGTTGGGACAGCTATTCATCCTGGTACACTCTCCCCGGCAACGAATTCCGGAAGATTGAAGACCTTGTGAATCTGTATGGGTTCGGTCTCTCCTCCAAGGCGAAGGCCCACATTGAGGAGCTGAGTGGGATCACGATCACGGTTCCTGCGATGAAGGCAAAAGAGCAGGAGAAAGGCGCCGGTCTTGAGGCTGTGCTGAAATCCAGCCGTGACGTTCTTGAAGATCTGAAAGACGAGTAAGGAGGACATATGAATCTCCTCACTTCCCTCTTTCCGTGGCAGGAAGAAGCTGTAAAAAAGCTTCTTCCTATACGGATCGGTGCCCTGTACATGGAGATGGGACTTGGCAAGACGAGGACCGCGCTGGAAATGATCAAGACCCGGCTGGATCGCGGAAAGATCGATGCGGTTCTCTGGCTCTGTCCCTGCTCCGTCAAGGAGAACCTGAAACAGGACATCCGGAAACATTCAGATGATGCCCTTGCCAAGATCGCGGTGTTCGGAATCGAATCCCTTTCCAGCAGTATCCGGATATTTGAATTGCTCTGCCGGTTCGTTCTGGCAAAAAGAGTGATGCTCATCGTTGACGAATCGAATCTCGTGAAGAATTTCAAGGCCATCCGGACACAGAGAATCACGAAGCTGTCGGAGCACTGTCCTTACAGAATTATCATGAACGGAACACCGATCAGCCGTAACGAAGCAGATCTGTTTTCTCAGTGGTACATCCTCGACTGGCGGGTGCTTGGCTATCGTTCTTATTATTCCTTCGCCGCGAATCATATCGAATACGACCCGAATGTCCCCGGGAAAATCCGGAGAACACTGAACACGGATTATCTAGTGGAGAAAATAGCCCCGTATTCCTACCA
>CACWHK010000070.1 GCA_902760755.1 uncultured Lachnospiraceae bacterium
GACGATGTGTTTACAGAGGAACCGGAGATCATCGAGGAAGGAATGGACGATGGGTACTATGTCGAAGACGGGGAAGATCAGGATACAGACTCCCAGGACTTTCCCGACGATCTGATGCCGGTGGATTGATCGGGTTTCTCCGGAATGACAACGAAGAAATGTATGTGATCTGAGAACAGGCAGCGAAGCAGAACGCGAATGTATGCTTTTCCCGATCCCTGTTCCCTGCAGGAGGCACTGACAGAAGATGATCCTTGACATGAGAGGAATCAATAAAAGCTATATACAGGGAAAAATGGAGGTTCCGGTCCTTCATGACGTGAGCTTCTGTATGGAAGAGGGAGAGTATGTCGCGATCATGGGACCCTCAGGGTCTGGCAAAAGTACACTTATGAACATCATTGGCTGTCTGGACAAACCATCCAGCGGGAATTTCTTCCTGGACGGACAGGACATCAGCCGGTGTTCGGAGAACCAGATGTCGGATCTGCGGCTTCACAAGATCGGGTTCGTGTTCCAGAGCTTCCATCTGCTGCCCAGGCAGTCCGCGCTGGTGAATGTAGAGATGCCGTTGGGGTACGCGCATGTTCCCAAAAAGGAGCGAAGAGAACGGGCGCTGCGGGCTCTCGACCGGGTCGGCCTTTCGGATCGTGTCAATTTCCGGCCGAACCAGCTGTCCGGCGGACAGATGCAAAGAGTGGCCATTGCAAGAGCGATCGTCAACAATCCAAAGCTCCTGCTGGCGGATGAGCCTACCGGCGCACTGGACAGCAAATCCGGCGCGCAGGTAATGGAATTGTTTCAGAAACTGAATGAAGAAGGGGTCTCGGTCCTCATGATCACCCATGACGCGGATATCGCCGCACATGCGAAAAGAGTGGTCATGATCCGTGACGGCATGCTTCTCGAGAAGGAGTGAGAGCACGATGCGCTTACGCAGAACCCTGCGAAGGATCGTAGTCTTCCTGGTGATCATCGCACTTGTCGGTGCCGGCGGTTACTATGGAATTTCATATATGAAGAAGAACAATGAGAAAGAGGTCGTGGTGGTGGAGGTGAGCAGTATCACCGCCGACGATTATTTCTGGTTCGGCTCCGATTCTTCTCTGACCGGAAATGTGGTCACGAATGTCATCCAGAATGTCCGGATCGACAAAGATGTGATCATCGAAGAACTCCTGGTGGAGGAAGGGGACACGGTCAAAAACGGCGATAAGCTGATGACTTTTGATCTGACCCTTGTGGATATGGAACTGAATATCATGCAGCTGAAAAAGCAGCAGCAGGAGCTGGATCTTAAGAAGGCGGAAAGACGTCTGTACAGCCTGAAGAACGGAGGTCCCGTACTGGAAGAGGATTCGACGGACGCCGGCGCCTACGGGACGGATACGGCGAGTGCAATGCCTGCCGGCAGTCCGGGAGGTCTTGTCGCTGCTGCGTTTCCGATCCTTCTGGCGGCGGATCTTCTGGATCTGGAGGAAGAGCTGACCGGGGAGGATCTTTCTTCCCACGATTATGAGCCGCCGACGGAGAGTTATGTGGATCCCTCACAGCCATATCCTACGGAATCCGATGACTACGATACCGATGAAGGCTTTGGAGACGATGAGCTGATCTCCGGGGATGAAGAAATCGGACCGTCCGAACCCTCCGGACCGGAGGAAGCACCCTACGAAGCAATCCAGGGACCGACACCGACGCCCATTGCGGCAGATCCGGCTCTTCTGGACGGGATCGTGGACGGTATGCCGGAGTTTTATCAGGTTCTGGATTATGAATCAGAACCTTTTACCGGTACCGGTACGGAAGACGATCCTCTGGTCTTTCTCTGCAGCAATGCGAGAGGGGCTGTGACGGTAAAAGGTTCCTTCTTTAATAAAATGGCGGGATATAACGATGACGGCTCACTGCTTCTGAAGCCGGGCGGATACTGGTATATCCTGGAATTCCACGAAAAAGATACGATTGCAAGCTTTGAAGACCGAACGGCTTCCAGTGTCGGATACTATTATATCAATGGCGCCATGCTGGAGAGGCCGGTCAATCCCTTTGCAGAGGCGGAATTCGTCCAGGAGGGTGCCCAACAGTATGTCAAAGCTTCCGAAGGGGAGGAGGAGCCGGATGATACCGGAGACTATGGCGGAGATTCCGGCGGGGGGGATGCTTCTCTTTCGCGCGCAGAAGCCATCAAGGCACAGGAATCACGGATCCGTTCACTGAACATCAGTCTGAAGGAGACGGACCTGGCCATCAACAAGCTGATGCGAAAGGCTTCCATGAAGGAAATCTACAGCATGATCGACGGTGTGGTGACCCATGCGGGAGACCCGGTGGAAGGGACGAACGGGATGGAATCCTTCCTTCGCATCAACAGTGCCGAAGGATATTACATCAAGGGCACCGTGAATGAGATGAAGCTGGATCAGATCGCTCCGGGAACGATCCTTACCTGTACCACGGATATGGGAGAGGAATTTGAGGCTGAGGTGATCAGCGTTGCGGATTATCCCACTACGGGAGATTCATATTACGGATGGAGCGATGGAAATCCGAATACCTCTTCTTATTCCTTTAGCGCAAATATTCTGGAGGAATATAAGGACCTGAGCATCAATCAGGATACGTATCTGATGAATATCAATCTTCCGACGCAGGAAGAGGAGGATGACGGCATCCGGATCC
>CACWHK010000071.1 GCA_902760755.1 uncultured Lachnospiraceae bacterium
ATCTCACTTAAGGAGAGGGCTTCTCCCACAAAGAAGGTCTGCAGCGGCCGCTCCTGCCGGTAAGGGAACACCAGCAGATAGTCGTTACCGTAGGAGAAGGCATCCACAAGCTGACTGTTTTCGATATTTGTGATCTTACTTTCGGCTTCCATCAGCATCCGGATCGCATCATGGTCCCTTACTGCTATGACCGTGAAGCTGCGCCCGGCCATATCATCCGACAGCCGGGCTACATAGCAGCAGTTAGCCTTCCCGCGAAACAGCGTGGAAACAACCGTATAATTGGCTTTTTGCGATTCGAACGTCATAGATTACCTCTAGATCCCGCTTTCTCCGGCGGAACCGCCCCCGTTTTCAGATTCACCGATCATCTTTTTTCTTACGATTGCATATGCGTAGGTACAGATCACGGGCATCTCCGTACAGAAGATCCGGATCTCATAGACACCCTCTCTGGAAGGTGCCGTGTAAACACCGTCGGAGCTGATCTCTCCGCTTCCGGGAGCCGTAAGCTCGTAGGTGATTCCCGTTGCCTTCATGTTATTAAACCGAACGCTGAAGAAGTGACTCTCCTTCGTTCCCATGATCACGGTCGGAGTCGCCACGGAGATGCTCTTGTCGTAGTAGTCCTCCGTCAGCTCCATCTCATCTCCGGATGGGAACCGGATCGCTACCCAGCGGAAGGTGAGTGTCAGATAGTCCACATCTCTGAGCAGCTTTGCAGCCACCACGAAGCTTCCCTTTTCGTTCAGCACCTTCACCGCCGTCTCCACATCCGTCATGGGTTCATTCTTCCGGCTGAAAAGATCCGGATTGCCGTAGAAGGTACACTTCTGATTGGCTGCCGCCTCGGGATTCTCCGATACATAGCTGTAACCGATGTCCACATATATATTTCCGGGGCCGAGTCCGTGAGGGATCTCTCCGGAGTAACGGATATCACCGGCTCTTGCATTCTTGCCCAGCGGAACCTCCAGGGTTCCCGTTGCGATATTGGTGAACTCGGTCCGTCCGCTGCCGGGTCCTGCAGCCACCGTCTCCTGCCGCTCGATCTTCTTCTCCGCCAGATCCACCTCCATCTCAAAGTAGGAGAGGTACTGGCTGCGCATCAGGATCTGCGCCGGAGTCAGGATATAATGCTTCACCGTATCCTCGGTGATGGTATCGATCAGATAATTGTTTGCTGTCCTGACGATCTTCAGGTCTGCCAGGGGAACCGCATCATCCATAAGACCGATGCCCCGCATCTCCAGGTTCAGCTTACCGGTCTCATTGCTTACCAGCTCCAGAGGAGATATCTTGCTCAGCATAACGCGCAGCGAGAAGTTTGAGGATGTGTTGATCGCTGCGTCATTTTCAAATGCAAATGCAGTTCCGCTCCGGAGGATCAGCTCCGTCACAATGGCGGGGGTGTCCTGAACGCGAACCCAGTACTCCTTCCGGAAGGTCTCTCCCTCGGTAAGGCTTAAGCCTTCGATCCCGATCTCGATCTCATGCTCACCTTCTGCCGTAGCAAAGGCAGGCATCTCAAGAAGTCCCCTGCAGTTAAGACTGACATCCTCTGCCGAAAGCTTCCGGATCTCCAGAACGATCTTCACGTTCTTGCCCTTGCTCACGGTAGCGGGGATCATAACCTCACCGATATAATTCTCCCCCTTGAAGAGTGTTTCCTTCGTCAGGAACTCCGTCTCCGGTGCATAGTCCACCCGGTCCAGATCCTTATCCGTAAGGAACAGCTCGTAGCTTTCGGAGATACGGTTATACTCGTACTCCTTCTCGTCCTCCTTACGGTTCACCGAATAGACGTTGTGGATCTCCTGCTCCCTGAAACGAACACAAAGTCTCGCCACGTCTCCGGTCAGCTGGTCAAAGCCTTCGATGGCTGACAGCTTCTTCACCGTGGAGGAATCCACGATGATCTCTCTGCCATGGCCGTCGATGGCTGCGCCGCTCTCGATCAGCACGGACTGATCATCCAGCGAAAAAACGCCCAGACCGCAGACAATCCCTGACCCGTACATAAGTCCGTTCAGGAATCTCACCTTATTGATGTGATAGTTCTGCTCCGCCTGAAAATCCGCCGATGTCAGCATCTTTCCCGGATAGTATCTGTTTCTTTCAAAAGGATAAAGCTTGTTATTATTATTCATGTCACCCTCTGCCATTCTCTAATAATACTGAAAAATATAAACCCCCATGCTCATTATACCAAAGCGATGGACACAAAAAGGACACTCCAGCGCCATGATAATGTGTAAAAAAACTACGATTTCTTTTCCTTCGGAATACGGATGATTGCTTCGGTCCCGTGCCCCGGATCCGACCGGATCAGCAGCTCTCCTCCCGAAACCCGTTCCAGCCGTTCCCGGACGTTCCGGATCCCGATATGATTTGCCGGATCCTCCGTGGATTCCAGAGTCTCCGGACGAACCGGGGATCCGTATTCCAACTGTCCATGATGGGATAAAGCCATGTGTCTTAACAGCAAAAGCTCCTCGCTGTCCTCTAATCCCAGATCCTTTCCTACCTGAAGAA
>CACWHK010000072.1 GCA_902760755.1 uncultured Lachnospiraceae bacterium
ATGTCATTCAAAATCGATATGGAATCCGGCTGTTACCTCATCCACCATGTTCCGGATCAGACGGCTGAAGGCGCTCTCTGCCCGGAGATATTCATTTACCACGGAATTGTGCAGAAGTTCGTCATTCTCCTGGCAGATCCGGTAGATCTCATCATAGGGATTCCCGTCCCAGTATGCCTGCACATCCTTGTAGCGGTTCTTCATACTCTTCAGCCGTTCGTACAGGTCCGCATTTGCGCGAAGCTGGTTCCTGGCAAAGATAAACCGCTTGTATTCCTTCGACTCCTTCAGGAGCTGATTCACATGTCTTGTTGCATTCAGGATTTCATCCATATGCTATACCTCAGAAATGATCGGCAGGATCATGGGACTTCGCTTCGTCCGCTTCCAGAGGAACTCACCCAGCGCATCCCGGATCCGCGACTTGATTCTGGACCAGTCCACATTGCTGCGGGACAGGCACTCCTCCAGGGCTTCCTCCACCACCATCCGGCAATCCTCCAGTAAGCTCTCGGCTTCACGCACATAGACAAAGCCTCTGGAAATGATGTCCGGCCCGGCCAGCAGCTGGCTGGTGCTGTGCTCCAGTGTAAGAACCACGACGATGAGGCCGTTCTCCGAAAGATGCTGCCGGTCCCGAAGCACGATATTTCCCACGTCTCCGACACCCAGACCATCCACAAGGACTCCCTGTGCCGGCACATGTCCCACCACCTCGAAGGACTGCTCCGAAACCGCAAGTACGTCTCCACACTTGATGAGGCGGATATTCTCCTTCGGGATCCCCATCTCTCTTGCCAGTTCCGCATGCCGCTTCAGATGGCGATACTCTCCATGCACCGGAATCGCATACTTCGGCTTCGTCAGCGCGTAGATCAGCTTCAGTTCCTCCTGGCACGCATGGCCGGAGACATGAGCATCATGGTAAATTACCTTTGCGCCCTTCTGCTCCAGCTCATTGATCACGCGGTAAACTGCCTTCTCATTTCCCGGGATCGGACTGGAGGAAAAGATCACCACGTCCCCGGGCTTGATGGATATCTTATTATGGATCGAAGCTGCAATCCTGGAAAGGACCGCCATGTTCTCTCCCTGGCTTCCGGTCGTTATGTAAACCAACTGTTCATCCGGATAGTTTTTCGCTGCATCGATCTCAATCAGTGTGTTCTCCGGGATGGACAGGTACCCCAGCTCCGATGCGATGGAGATAACATTCTCCATGCTCCTACCCTGCACGATCACCTTTCGCTTATACTTATACGCCGAGTTGATGATCTGCTGCACCCGGTCCACATTGGACGCAAATGTCGCTATGATCATCCGGTGATCCCGGTTCTCGTCAAAGATATGGTCGAAGGTCTTTCCTACGGTCCGCTCGGAGGGAGTAAAGCCCTGACGTGTGGCATTTGTGGAATCCGCCATCAACGCGAGAACTCCATCCTTTCCGAGCTCCGCAAACCGCTGCAGATCGATCACCCCTCCGAAGACCGGTGTGTAATCCACCTTGAAATCTCCGGTATGAACAATGGTTCCTGCCGGTGTGAAGATCGCAAGGGCTGCCGAGTCCGCGATGGAATGGTTGGTCCGGATAAACTCCACCCGGATCTGTCCGAGGCGGATCGTCTGCCCGTAGCTTACCACTTCCCGCTGCACATCATTTAAGATTCCGTGCTCTTCCAGCTTATAATCAATCAGTCCCATGGTCAGCTTCGTGGCGTAGATGGGCATCTTCAGTTGTTTTTCAATATAAGGGATCGAGCCTATGTGATCCTCATGTCCGTGGGTGATCACCAGGCCCTTGATCCTGTCCTTATTCTCCTGCAGATAGGTGATATCCGGGATCACAAGATCGATCCCCAGCATATCATCATCCGGGAAGGAGAGTCCGCAGTCCACCACGATGATGGACTTATCATATTCGATTGCCGTGATGTTCATTCCGATCTGTTCCAGACCGCCCAGCGGTATGATCTTCACAGGCATGGTTGCGTCTACCAATGTTTTCTCCTATCTGATTCAAGGATTCTTCGTCGCTTTGCTCCTCAGAATGACATATCTGTCATCCTGAGCCCTTCGGGGCGAAGGATCCTATCCGTTCGTTTTTTCAGAATGACAATTGTCCAGGTATGTTTGTAGTATGATCGCTGCCGCGATCTTATCAATATATTCCTTCCGGTCCGAACGTGCCACTCCCATCTCCTCTAGAATCTGATCCGCCTCAACCGTTGTAAGCCGTTCATCCACAAGATGGACAGGGAGAAGTGTCCTTCGCTCCAGCATAGCCTGAAACTCTTTGGTTGCCGCTGCCCGTTCGCCCTCCGTGTCATTCATATTAAGCGGAAGTCCAAGAACGATCTCCGTCACCTCTTCCGCTGCGATGATTGCTTCGATCCTCTGCAGGGTTTTTCGGAGCTGTGCCGGCTTCTCCCGCGTGATTGTCTCATAAGGCTGCGCCGTCAGCAGCAAAGCATCCGACAGCGCAACCCCAACGGTCTTCGTGCCATAATCCAGGCCCATGATC
>CACWHK010000073.1 GCA_902760755.1 uncultured Lachnospiraceae bacterium
CCGAAGTTCAACGGCTGGGACAACTACATCAAGCTGTTCCTGAATGATGATATCTTCCTGATCTCCCTGAAGAATACACTGATCTTCGCAGTTGTGACAGGCCCGATCAGTTACCTGCTTTGCCTGCTCTTCGCCTGGATCATCAACGAGTTCCGACCGAAGGTAAGAACCTTCCTGACACTGATCTTCTATGCGCCCTCCATTTGCGGTAACGCATACATGATTTGGCAGCTGATCCTGTCTTCCGACCGTTACGGATACCTGAACGGTATCCTGCTGAAGCTGGGATTCATCAACGAACAGAAACTCTGGATGCAGGATGCGAACCTGATCCTGCCCTGCCTCATCGTGGTACAGCTGTGGCTGTCCCTGGGTACCGGATTCCTTTCCTTCATTGCGGGTCTGCAGACCGTAGATAAATCTCTCTACGAAGCAGCGGCCCTGGACGGAGTAAAGAACCGCTGGCAGGAGCTGTGGTATGTGACCCTTCCGGCCATGAAGCCTCAGCTGATGTTCGGTGCAGTTATGCAGATCACACAGTCCTTTGCGGTTGCGGACATTTCCATCAATCTGGCCGGAAATCCATCCGTCAACTACGCCGGCGCCACCGTGGTAACGCACCTTTTGGATTACGGTTCCACCCGTTTCGACATGGGTTACGCCTCAGCCATAGCCACCGTGCTGTTCCTGCTGATGGTGGGAACCAACAAGCTGGTCCAGAAGCTTCTGAGAAGGGTAGGTGAGTGATATGTCCAGACGCAAGAAAGAGCTGGCTGCACAGCCTCTCACTCACGGTGCTATAGTGATCCCACCCCCGGTACCGGATGCCGATCCGGATGCAGTGGTTCGGCAGCTGATGAAGAAGACCTACAAGGAGAAGAAGCTGAACCGGTCCAAAGCCGGAAACGGATTGCTCTTCTTCATCATGATCATATGCGGCATTTTCATGTCACTGCCGCTGGTCATGATCATTAACAACGCATTGAAGCCGCTGGATGAGATCTTCCAGTATCCTCCATCGGTCTTCGTAAAGAACCCGACCCTGGAGAATTTCTCGGACCTGTTCCATGTCATGAGTGAATCCTGGGTACCGTTCTCGAGATACATCCTGAACACCATCATCATTACCGGCCTCGGAACCTTCGGCCACGTGCTGGTTGCTTCCCTGGCTGCCTACCCGCTGGCGAAGCATGACTTCCCCGGGAAGAAGGTATTGTTCAACATGGTCATCCTGTCCATGATGTTCTCCTGGACCGTAACACAGATCCCCAACTACATGATCATCAGCTGGCTGCACATCAACAACACGTATCTGGCGCTGATCCTGCCGGCATGGCAGTACGGTATGGGACTCTACCTGATGAAGCAGTTCATGGAGCAGCTGCCCACCTCCCTTATGGAGTCGGCGCGGCTGGACGGTGCTTCCGAGTATAAGATCTTCTGGACCATCGTGATGCCAAACGTAAAGCCTGCATGGCTGACACTGGCTATCTTCCAGTTCCAGCAAATGTGGGGCAATACGGGTTCCATGTTCCTCCGGGACGAGCAGCTGAAACCTCTGCAGTTCGCGCTGCAGCAGATCGCGGCAGGTGGTACGGCCAGAGCCGGCGCCTCCGCAGCGGTAACATTTATCATTGCGGCAGTGCCTATCATCTTCTTCCTGGCCTGCCAGAGTAACGTACTGGAAACGATGACAACGTCCGGTATGAAAGAGTAACGAATCTGTCATTGTGAAGCAAGCCTGTCATTCTGAGGAGCCGTAAGGCGACGAAGAATCCCGTGACTGAAACAAAATAAGTCGGAATGGAACGGAAAACGAATATGAAAAAGTTGAAAAGCATAAAAAGAATATTCGGTGTACTTGCCCTGGCGGCAGCAGTGGCTTTCACGCCCATGACTGCCCGAGCAGAGGACGATGTTCCCTACGACACCTATAACTACAACTACTGGAAGGACATCGTAAAGACTCCTGCGGCTTATACACCGGACGGAAATGTTACCGGCCAGGACGTTGGAACCGATGCCTTCAAGGAACCCCAGGACATGTGCATTTCGGATGCCGGTGAGGTCTATGTCGCAGATACCGGCAACAATCGGATCGTTGTCATGGACAACAAGATGACCAAGGTAAACCGGATCATCGACAGCTTTATGAGAGACGGGCAGGAGGATCATTTCTCTGCACCCTACGGAGTGTGCGTATCGGAGAATAATCACCTGTATGTGGCGGATTCCAACAACGCGCGGATCGTGGAGCTGACGCCGGAAGGCGAATTTATCAAGCTGGTCAATGAACCGAAGTCCGAGATCCTGGAAGAAAACTTTGTATTCATCCCGCTGAAGGTTACGGTGGACTACGCAGACCGTATCTACGTGATCTCCAAGGGTGCTTTCGAAGGTATCCTGCTGTTCGAATCCGACGGAGAGTTCTCCGGTTACTTCGGAACCATCCCGGTTAAGATCTCCGTCTGGGACAAGTTCTGGCGGCGGTTACGCTCCAACACCCAGCTCTACATCCCTACGGAATTCACCGGCATCGATGTGGACAGCGGCGGATTCATCTACGCCTCCAATATCGATTCCGACGGGAAACAGGCGGTTCGCCGGCTGAATCCCCAGGGTAAGGATGTCATCCAGAAGGGTGAGAACGGAAATGTAGGCGGTGACATCCGTGTTTCCAAGTACGGTGATTACAGCGGACCGTCCGAGATCGTGGATGTGGTGTACCGGGGACAGGGAAAGTATTCCCTGCTGGACCGGAAGCGCGGAAGGATCTTCACCTATGACAAGGAAGGCAATCTCCTTTACATCTTCGGAGGCATCGGCCTTCAGAAGGGAACCTTCCAGACACCGGTAGCCATCGAGGCCATCGATGATGAGATCCTGGTGCTGGATGCGGGACGGAACTCCATCCTGAAGTTCCGGGAGACTAATTACGGAATGCTGATCAATGACGCAGTCGGTCTTCGCTTTGACGGAGATGAGACACGCGCCATCGAGCTCTGGAAGC
>CACWHK010000074.1 GCA_902760755.1 uncultured Lachnospiraceae bacterium
AGAATGAAAAGGATCAAATACCTCTTCCGCGTCATCATGGGCGGAAGCTTTAAAAGATTTAAGGATGTCGTGAACCGGACCCATGCGAAATGCGGCAAGAACCGGATTCTGATCGTGCTGGACATGCTGTGGTGCTTTGTCCGCTACGGAGCCGGGGTGCATGATTATCTGATCTTTGCATTTTATGATATGAACGGCCGTCAGCGGAACACCTACATTACGCGTCTTCGGAACAAGCGGATGCTGGAGATGGTAAATGACGAGTCGAAGTCCTATATCTTTAACCGGAAGGACGTCTTCAATAAGCTGTACAAGGACTTCCTGCACCGGGATTTCCTCTGCGTCGAGGATATGACTCCCGAGAACTTCGCGGAGTTTATGAAGGATAAGGACGTGATCTTTGCAAAACCCTCCACCAGCGAGAGTGGCAAGGGTATCGAGAAGCTGAAGAAGGCGGACTTTGCATCTGTAGAGGCCATGTATGACTATATCCGCCAGCCGGAGAAGGATTTCGGTGTTTTGGAGCAGGAGATCAAACAGCATCACGATCTTGCGAAGCTGTACCCCCTTTCCATCAATACCTACCGGATCGTTACACTGTTGGTGGACGGAAAGGCACATTATATTTATGGTGTGGCCAAGATGGGAAATGAAGGGAAGTTCGTGGATAATCTGGAGAACGGAGGCCTCGGCTGTCCCATCGATCCGAAGACCGGGAAGATGTGCGGAGTGGCACACACCTCTCCGCTGATCAATTACGACACACATCCGTATACCGGCGTGAAGCTGGTGGGTTACCAGCTGCCGTATGTGCGGGAAGCCATAAAGCTCTGCCTCAAGGCAGCGCACGTGACTCCGGAGGTGGGCTATGTCGGCTGGGATGTGGCTGTGACCGAGGACGGACCGATCCTGGTAGAAGGAAACAACTACTCGGGCTACGACTTCTGGCAGCTGCCGGAATGGACTCCGAACAAGAGAGGCCTGTATCCTTACTTCCGTAAGATGATCAAAGGCTACAGGTAAATAACCTGTCATCCTGAACGGAGCGAAGCGGAGTGAAGGATCTCTTCACTCGATAGAGAGGACATAGATAATATGAAAAATATGCTGAATTTCAAGAACTTCACGGCAGAGGAGCTGACAGGCATCCTGGAGCTGGCTCAGGATATGAAGAAGGATCCTGGCAAGTATGCTCATGCGCTGGAAGGAAAGAAGCTTTACACGCTGTTTGAGAAGACCTCCACCCGGACCTTCCTGTCCTTTACGACAGGCATCACCGAGATGGGCGGTTCGTATTTCAATCAGCTCTGGCGTGATTCGAATTTCGTTTTGGGCGAGCCCATTTCCGAGATCAAATATGTCTGCAGGAACGTGGACATCATCATGGCACGTCTCGTGAAGAACGAGACCGTGGAACTCTTTGGCGAAAATGTTACCGTGCCCTTCATCAACGGGTGCGATAATTCCTATCATCCCTGTCAGGTGCTTGCGGATATGCTGACCGTGATCGAGAAGTTCGGATCGCTGGATATCCGTCTTATGTACATCGGTGCGAAGAACAATGTATTCAATTCGCTGGTTGAGTTCTTTGCGAAGATGGGACAGGGCACGCTGTTCGGTCTGACACCGCTGGTAAATGATACAGCCTGCGGCCCCGACTTCTACGAGGAGGCAGCGGCTACCGGTCATTACGTGGAGCTGGACCCGTCCCTTCCGATCGAAGAGATCAAACGTTATGTTGAAGATATGGATGTCCTTTACACGGACACATGGCTGGATATGGAATTCTTTAACGATCCTGCATATCAGGAGCGGAAGGCGGAGCTGATGAAGAAGATGATGCCTTATCAGCTGAATTCCGAGTTTATCGGCGAAAGCAAAGCCATCGTTCTCCATGACATGCCCATGCATGTCGGATTTGAGATTTCCGAAGAGATTGAAAAGAAGCATATGGTCCACATTCTGGATCAGGCTGAGAACCGCCGTCATGCTGAGAAGGCGGTTATGTATACATTGTTGAATTCGTGATTTACTGCAGGTTCGTCGGTGTTTTCCGGCGGACCTGTTCGTACGTTTCCTTAGATTCTTCGCCTACGGTTCGGAATGACATGTACGATGCTACAGACCGCATGAGTGGTGCGTAGAATGACGTGCATTGTGCTGCAGAATGACAGCGCAGTGTTCCGACCGGCAGGTTGTCATTCTGAGCGAAGCGAAGAATCCCGTCACTCGAACAGATAAACAACAGTAGGAGGAATGAGAGATGAAACATCTGATCGATCCCATGGATCTAACCGAGGAGGAGCTGGAGGGCATCCTGCGACGTGCGCAGGACATCATGGCACATCCGGACAATTATAGCGAGAA
>CACWHK010000075.1 GCA_902760755.1 uncultured Lachnospiraceae bacterium
CTTTCGGAGAACGATCTTGTCTTTTCCAAGAACCACGGCGCTCTGATTAACGCCATGGAGTCGCGGGAACTCCTCAGGAAAACGCAGGAAGAGAAGAACCGTGAGAAGGTACAGGAGAAGGTTGAGGTAAAGAAGAAAGAGGCTAAGAAAAAGGACGAGAAGAAGCCGGAGGAAAAGGCGAAGGAGCAGGAGGATCAGGCACCCGAATGGGATGAAAAGGAGCAGAAGATCGTAAATCTTCTGGGCGATATTCTTTTCTCCTATGATACCTGGACAACTGATGAGAAGCGGCAGGATCCGGGAAAGCGTATGCAGCTGGCCCTCGCTAAGAACGCGGAGGCCCTGTCCCACATCATCGCGGACATGTTTGCCACCGGAGATATGAATCTGAAGCTTGTAAACGGCATGCTGGATAAGATGCCGCTCTTTATGATGCAGCCGAAGGAGGCGGAAACCTTCCGCAAGACGGTGACGCAGGCGCTTACGGATGCGGCGCTTAAGATCAAGAGCATGGTGGATGCAAAGATCCAGGAAATGCTGGGGCCCGCTCCGGACAGCTTCTTCGGTGCCATCAAGTATAATTCCATGAAGTTCCTGGTATCCACTGCAGCCACGGCACATCTTATGCACGCGGACAAACTGGTTCAGGGACTGGAAATTAAGGATGATGACGGAAATGTAACCGTGAAGCTGGACGGGATGAAGGATCTCATCATGTCCCTGGAAGGAGATGAGCTTTCCGCTCTTGCAGATGCGGAAAAGAGTATCGATCAGGGGGTTGCGGCAACCTCGGATATGATCCAGCAGTCTGTTTCCATGTATTCCGGGGAACTGTTTAAGGAGGGTGAAAAGAGAGCGGAGGCTCCGCTTCCGAATCCGAATGCCCCGGGGCTGACCAAAGAAGAGAGGAAGGAGAAAAAGAAGGAGCTCTACGAGGAGGGCAACCGGCGTCTTACCAATATGGTGAAGGACTCCCTTACCTCAGGAGAATCCGGACAGGGTCTTTTCACGAAGATCGTATTTGATGAGTATTTCAAGAATGTGGATACCATCGATCAGCGTTCCATGCTTGCCTCCATGATCCGTAACGCGAAGCCCGTCGGAAAGATGAAGGATGAAAATGAGAAAGATATAGAGAAAAAAGAGAAGGAAGCACGTCAGGCCTATAACGAAAAGGTGAAGGCAAAGAGTATAGGCAATTATATCGGTGGCTTACTTAAAGGCGCGGGCCCGCTGTTCCAGAAGATGATGCAGGGGCTTCCGCTGGAGGGGCTTCCGGTGGAACTGCAGGATGCGGTTAAGGATATGAAGAGTAAGCTGGCTCCGATCCCCGAAGAGATCGTGGAGGCACAGCTCTATAATATGGTTCAGCGTTCTCACGGACAGGTGAAGAAGATCTCGGTGGTAAAGCCCCTGGGAGCAGCTTCCGTGGGACAGACATTTCTCTGTAAGCTCACCCGTGCGGACGGAAATGAAGAAGAGGTTGCGATAAAGCTTCTGAAGCCGGATGTGACCAACCGCATGATGCGTGAGAAACAGCTGATGATCCGGTGCGCAAGAAAGACGGATCTGGAAGCGAGACGGAAGGAGAATGAGAAGAGAGCTGCTGAAGGAAAGCCGCTGCTTCCCGAGATCAAGGAGAATGAAAAGGGCGGTATGCAGGTGACTTACGAGGGTCAGCTGGAGCGGATCCAGGAGGAACTGGATCTTACCATAGAAGCCCGGAATGTAGAGCTTGGAAAGATTTATGATAAGACGGAGAAGCGAAATGATGACAAGGTCGCTTCCATGAAGATGAACACCCTGATCGCGCCCACCACGAATTCCATGGTTCTGGAAAAGGCACCGGGAGAAACCGTTGATGCCCTTCTGGAACGGGTAAAGACCGAGACACAGCAGTTGAAGGATCTGTATAAGATCAAGTATGTGGACGGCATGGACGAGGAGGCCAGAAGGTATGTCGAAGATAAACTGAAGAAGAGTGGAGGAGAAGCATATTATAACAATATGACGATCCTTACCGAGCATCAGAATATCCCGACGGATTCCGAGTATTACGCTAAGCTCCAGCCGGAGGTCATCGCCGAAAAGCTGACCGCACTTCTGGCTGAATTAAAGATGAAAAAGAAATATCTGGATGTATACGCCAGAAAATGGACCGAGGAAGGTCTCTTCGAGGAAGGCTTCTATCATGGAGATCCCCATGACGGAAATATCATGATCAGTGATGAAAAACTGACGGTGATCGATTTCGGTAACTGCACGAAGCTGACGAAGGAACAGCAGGGGC
>CACWHK010000076.1 GCA_902760755.1 uncultured Lachnospiraceae bacterium
GCTGGCATCACTGAAAAGGTAGACCAGCGCCTCCACATAATCGCTTCGCTCGCACATACGTCCCATGGGAAGCACCTCTGCAGCCCGCTGCCGAAGCTCCGCCTCCGTCTCACCCAGGGAGTTCCGAAGGGATACCTCTCCCTCCGTAGGAGTCCAGCCCAGGGTCAGATAGTTGCAACGGATCATTTCAGAAGCATACTGATGAGCGATATGCTCCATCAGGGTTCGCAGGACCCCCTTGCTGCAGGCGTAGGCCGCCCGATCCTTCTGCCCGCCCCAGGCATGGGCCGAACCGGTAAGGACGATGCTTCCGCCTCCGTTCATCCGCATATATTTCACCGCCTGCTGGCAGCAGAAAAATGCAGCCTTAAAATTCACATCCATAACCCAGTCAAAGGTCTCTTCATCGCAGGTATCTAGCGGAGAAACCGGGGTTACGCCGGCATAATTAAAGAAACCGTCGATCTTCCCGTACTTCTGATACGCTTCATCAAAAAGCTTTCTGCAGTCGTCCACCTTCAGAAGATCCGTATGTACGAAAATGGCATCGGATCCGTATGTTCTGATATTCTTGACGATTTTTTTGCCGGCTTTCTCATCGCGTCCGCCGATGACGATCTTCGCGCCTTCCTGGCCACAGACCTCTGCCACAGCCCGGCCAACGCCCTTGGTACCGCCGGAGATCACGATGACCTTATCCTTTAATCTGTTTTCTGACATATATTATCCTCTATATTGCTATGATTCGTATGACAGACTTCTTCACCCGCGGATCAGAACGACAGGCGATCCTGTCATTCCGTCGCATACTTTCGGCTCAGAACAGCAGGCATCACCATCCTACAGCCCAAGTGCCTTGTCTACATCAAATCCCTTCAGGCACATATCCTCCCCGGCTTCATTGTATACATGCACGGTGGCCATGTAATGCTTCAGCCGCTCAGCCAGCTGTTCCCTGGAATCACATACCAGATACAGCCGTGTCAGTACCTGCTTCTCATTTCCGATCCATTCGTGAAGTACCGTATCTCCTTCATGCAGCCGCTGGATATTGTCGATGGCGCAGGGATCCTTCTCCCAAGCATCCAGGCCCTCGATCTTGGCGATCTTCCCTTCCTTCAGCAGGAACCAGAGGGTTGCCGCACTCTTGCCCCGGAGATAGGTGTCATCATCCTTCGCCAGGTCCACACTGCCCTCGGATCCCGTGAGTGCGAAGCGGATCAGCATCTCCCGCTGATCAAAGCCATGAATGGCCTTCATCAGGAGATGCGGAGCCTCACCCTGGAGACGGAAGCCCGTATCATATACATAGAATTCCCCCTTTTCAAAGAAACCGGACAGCATGAGGATACCGTTTTTGATACCGATCTCCTTGAACATCCGCACTGCATTTTCGTGCATCCGGCTGAAATAAGCATCCAGATGCTTCGACGGATAGGTCCCGCCGAGACACACCCGGGACAGCCCCGGCTGCTCATCGGTGGTGTACCGGTCGTAGATACAGGACGCGGAGCAATAACCGTCCTTAAAGGTATAGTACATGCCCATGTCCTCACACTGCATGTATTTCTCAACGATAAAACGCTTCTTATGGGAAGCCTCCAGCGCCACACGGACACCCTCCCGCAGCTCCTCTTCATTGTAGGCTACGGTCATACCCACGCCGCCGCCGTTATCGACCGGCTTTACCATGACGGGATATACGATCTTGTCCAGATCCTCACGCTTCATCTCCGCATCAAGATAGAACTCGGGGATACCATGCACGCCGTAACGCTCGCAGGTGGCCTTGAAGATATCCTTGAAGGCAAATACGTCCACGATCTGCTGGGTTGCGTAGCAGGGAAGGTTCAATGCCTCGCACACCTTGCAGTAGGAAGGAACCAGAATATCGGCAACGCCGACCAGCACGCCGTCCACCTTCTCTTCATTGGCAAGGGCTACCAGTCCCGGCACATCCATGCCGTCCACATCATAGGCCTTCCATGCCGCCTTCTTCGCCGGGTCCGTATGACGTCCCGATGATACGATGGTCTTGATACCCATGCTGTTGGCA
>CACWHK010000077.1 GCA_902760755.1 uncultured Lachnospiraceae bacterium
GTCGTTTCGCTTAATCCTTCTTATCGAGCTGGATATATCCCGACCGGGTATAGTCCCCCTCGCCATTCATATACTTCTCACATTCAAAGATATACCATCTGGTAACGCCGTCCTGCGGGCAGTCCTTCAGGATCTCCATGAACTGATTTCTTGCCAGATAGAAATCTCTGGAATAGAACATATCCAGCGTCTCCTGGAACTTGGTCCGGTTGATCAGCATCATCTGGCGAACCCCTGCCGGATATGCATCCAGAACCTCATAGAAACGGACCTCATTTCCTTCGCCCTCAAATGCGGCACAGCCCACGAAGCGTGCTTCGCCCACATCCTCGGATCTTACGATCCGCTCCGTAACCACCAGAGGAACTCCGAGCTCACGGAACCAGTTTGCATATGCATCCATCTTCCTTGAGTACTCGGAATCGATATAGGTGAGGCTCTGCTCACGGGAGCCTGCCACACCGTAGGTCAGAACATCCTTGTAGATCAGAACGGACCAGCCGGCGATTCCCACCAGTCCTCCGGTGTGAATGAACTGAACCAGCTGGGAAACCATCTCGCTTTGTTCCTTCATGACCAGGAACCGGACATTGGAAAGGCCCTGATCTCTGGAAACAAGGATTGCTTCGCTCTGGTTCGCATAACGCTCCATGCCGGTAAGAAGCCCCGAAAGATTCTCGACCTTCTTTTGGAAGTCCACCGCATTGTCCACCGTAAGCAGTGCCATGGAGCCGGATACTCTCGAAACATCTCCGTTCTCCACATCAAAGATGGATTCCTTGCCCATGATCTTCTCGATGCCCTTCGGCGCAAACCGGTAGTAGGCTTCGAAAATCCTGTACTTCTCGTAATTGATCTCTTCAATCCGCTTGCCGATCTCTCCGTAGCACTGCCACAGCTCCCGCATATCCCTGGATACGGTGGACGGAGACTCCACTCTCTTTTCCCCGAGGGCCAGTAGCGCGGAAGAAAACCGCTTCAGATCCATGTGCTGCAGGTAAAGGGCGATGAACAGGAACACACTTCCGACTATGAAAACCGTAATGAACAGTCCCGCCAGTCCGGCGATGGAAGCCCGGAACCTTTCCGAACTCTTCTTCTCCTTGCAGATCGCAACCAGTACCAGATCATCCTGAGGATTCTCACTCTCGTAAGCGACTGCGGTCAGCTCCTCTCCCTCCAGAGTAAAGGTGGAGGATACGGAGCCCATTTCCTGCTTAACATCCTCCAGCAGGGTGGACATGATCCCTCCGTACAGATAGGAGGCATGTACACCGTTATGTCCGAGGGCATCCGTCAGGATCATGCCGGTGCTCTTTCTCATGATAAATGCATCATGGAACACCTCAACCTCATCATTTTCATTCAGGACATCCGAGAGACTTTCCATCAGGCGATAATACTTGGTGCTCTCGTAGAAGTCCTCGGAATCATAGTCAACTCCGCTGTAATACTTCATATCCTCCTGCATGACCATAAGAGCAAACCGGGTATTGTTCCGGATCTCGTTCTTCTGGAACTGCTGCTTGATGAAAATGAAGGCTATGAACAGGATCAGGAAGAATACAACCTCGGATGCCGAGTAAAGATATACGATCCGGTCCCTGTTCTTCGTAACCCGGACGGTAAGGATCACCAGGATCAGCCAGATGGCCAGAAGGCCGAAGGTTTTGATGATCAGCCCCGAATGCAGCCGGCCCTTCTGAACCGGAGAGAAGCTGATGGCATCCACTGCCTTCTTCACACGGGTATCCGGTGCAAATACACCCTCCGGGACATCTCCGTCCAGAAGAACGAAAAGCTCCGAAGACTTATAGCAGGCATCCACATAGAACCGCTCCGTGGTACGCTCCCGGTACAGGATGGGATCCGGCATGTCATAGTCCTCTCTGGTAACCTTCTCATCCTTCCCGTTCTTCTTGGAATCCACGGCATCATCCAGAGTATCCATTCCGTGCAGATCTGCCACGGGTACGGAGAATACGGATACGGATTCTCCCTTCGGTGCGATCACACAGATATATACACTCAGGCTGTCGGCCGTAAGCGACCGGACAGACATGGTATGATCCAGAATAAACTTATCGGAAACACTTACCTCCTTCAGATCCGTGTCATAGGCCACGATCCGGTAGGTACGGTAGGTCCCGTCATCATCTTCACACTCGGAGGAATAGATGGCATACACTCTGTCCTTATATACGGCCAGGTCCTCCGCCGTATCCATCTTTACGGATCCGGAATTCGTCATCTCAAGAACACTTCCGTTGGTATCGATCCGGTAGAGAAGCCCGCGTCCGTTCCAGTTTTCCATGAAAAACACACCAAACTCATCCGTAGCCACCGCCCGGCTCTGCGCGGTATACTCCGGATTATGGTGTATCTCGTTCATCATGTCGCCGACGATGAAGATCCCACCCAGAATGGTTAATATGCAGATGGAAAGAAGGATACGCACCTTTACATTCATTGCAGCAATGACTCCGTTCCTATATTCTTAAAGGTATTTACAAAGATCCTGAGGAGCGGTATATCGCCCCAGACCACATGTGTGAGTAACACCACCAGCGCTATGATCCCGAGGATCACGCAGACCCAGAAAAGGATTCCA
>CACWHK010000078.1 GCA_902760755.1 uncultured Lachnospiraceae bacterium
GAACTCAAGGACCGCACTGGCGTTAAAGGAATTTATCGAAGAGAAGTACCCGAAGGTCAAAGAGATCATCCTGTGTGACAGTCTGGAGGAGGCATGCAGGGATTCCGATGTTGTATCGGAAGCAATGTCCGTAACCAGGCAGGATATGGAGGAGTTTCATGTATCGTGGTTTAAACCGGGATCAACGGTTTTCTCCATGGGAAGCTTTCTGTACAGAGACTATGATGATTTCCTGAATACCACCATGGTGGTTGATAACTACGGCATGTATGAAAAGTATCTGTCGAATTTTAAGGCGAGAGGGCCGGTGGATGAACTGGGGAATAAAAGAGAATGGTGTATCATGGGAATCCATTTCGTTCATCTGGTAGATACGGGAAAGGTGCCGAGAGATCGGGTTCTCAATATCTGTGACATGGTAAACGGTCTCTCCGGAGGACGGACTTCGGAGGAAGAGATCGTAATGTGCTCCATCGGCGGAATGCCGCTGGAGGATCTCTCCTGGGGATATGACTGCTATCAGAAGGCCACCCAGCTGGGCGTGGGAACGGAGCTGCTGTTATGGAACGAGCCATACATGAAATAGTTCGAAGCAAGAGGTGATATGAATGTGCTATCCGAGGATCGAGTTTTTGTTTTTGAATGAGAAGGATATGATCAGGGCCGGAGTTACGAAAATGGACAGTTGTATCGACGCCATGGAGGAAGTGGTCCGGTGTCTGAATGCGGGCGATTATGTAATGGGAGGAGAAAACCATAACTCCCATGGCTCACAGGTATCATTTCCGGTCACATCCGTATTTCCCAACATGCCCCTGGATCGGGGAGATGATCGAAGGTTTATGGCGATGCCTGCCTATATCGGCGGTTCCTTCGATATGATGGGAATGAAATGGTATGGTTCGAATTCGGCGAATAAGGAGAAAGGACTTCCGAGATCCATTCTGACCCTGATGTTGAATGATAAGGACACCGGGGCACCCCTTGCTCTTATGAGTGCGAACCTTCTCAGTGCATACAGAACAGGCGCGATCCCGGGAGTGGGAGCCAGGTATCTGGCACGAAAAGGAGCCCGCGTTGTGGGGATCTGCGGCCCGGGTGTTATGGGAAAGACCAGTCTGGAGGCGATCCTCTGTACCTGTCCGGATATCGATACCGTGAAGGTAAAGGGAAGAGGAAGAGGTTCCCTGAACGCATTTGTCGAGTATGTCAAAGCCACATATCCCAGGCTGAAGAATGTATATGCGGTGGATTCCGTCGAGGCACTTGTAAGGGACAGTGATGTGATCTCTTTTGCAAATTCGGGAAATACGGATCCCAGGACCTATCCTTATGTGAAGAAGGAATGGGTAAAGAAGGGAGCACTGATCCTCGGTCTTTCCTGCTTTGAGATGGACAGCAGGGAACTGGCCGAAATGGCGACGCTAGTCGTAGACCATATGCAGCTGTATGATGCGTGGGTAGAGGAATTTCCCTATCCTTCCTTCGGTGCGAATAATATCATCGGATCGAAATTCACGGATATGGTTCATGACGGGATCATCAAGAGAAAGGACATCTATGATCTGGGCGATATCATCTTTAAGAAAAGACCGGGAAGAGTGTCCGATGATCAGATATTTGTATTCTCCGTGGGCGGAATGCCCGTTGAGGATGTGGCATGGGATGAAGAATTTTACATTTCACGTTCCGACGGACATCCGTTTCGGAAAGGGGCAGGTGGAAGTCCTGCCTTCAGAATTAGAGAAGCTTGGAAGAAAGATACTGCTGGTGTACGGCGGGGGAAGTATAAAAAGAACAGGGCTTTACAGTACGGTCATGGATCTTCTGCAGGATTTTGAGATCTATGAGCTTCCCGGAATAGAACCCAATCCGAAATTATCCTCCGTTCGGGAGGGAGTGCGGATCTGTAAGGAGAAAGGGATCGAAGTGATCCTGGCGGTGGGTGGCGGAAGCTGTATCGATGCCGCGAAGCATATTTCCTGCGGGGCATATTATGACGGTGATCCCTGGGACCTTATGCTGGACAGAAGCAAGATGACGCAGGCGCTTCCTGTGGTGGATGTCTTGACCATCTGCGCCACGGGTTCCGAGATGAATTCCGGTGCCGTGATCACAAATGAGGAAACCAATGAAAAGCTGGAGATCAACGGACCGATCCTGTATCCGAGGTTATCCATCTGTGATCCGCAGTATCTGTATACCTTACCGGAATCGCAGACGGCTGCCGGGACGGCGGACATCATTTCCCATGTGTTTGAACAGTATTTTCAGCCGAATGACGGAGCGTATATCACAGACCGTCTGAGTGAGGCGGTGCTGAAGACCTGCTTCAAATACGGCCCCATCGCAATGAGCGAGCCGGATAACTATGAAGCCCGATCCAACCTGATGTGGGCGAGTACCGTCGGACTGAATCATCTGTTAACCGTGGGGAAGGGCGGGGCCTGGTCCGTTCATCCCATCGAACATGAGCTTTCTGCGTATTATGATCTGACGCACGGAGCGGGGCTGGCGATCCTGACCCCGGCGTGGATGCGGTATGTCCTTTGCGATAAGACGGTGAAACGCTTCGCAATGTATGCCGAAAATGTGTGGCGGATACAGACTGCGAATCCCTATGATGCGGCAAATGCCGCGATAGACAGAACGGAGGACTTCTTTAAGGTGCTCGGACTTCCCGGAAGACTCAGCGAGGTCGGGATCGGACCGGAGAGATTTGAGGAGATGGCATCGGAGGCGGTCAGGACCAGCGGTATTTCCGACCGGTCATATTTCCCTCTTGAGAAGGAGGATATCGTCAGAATATTTGAACGCTGCGCGTAAGGAGGAATTCATCTATGAAAGAAATCGTAACGATCATTCGACCGGAGAAGCTGGAGATCCTGAAGTCCGTGCTGGAGGAGGTCTCTTCAGGAGGAATGACCATCAGCACCGTTATGGGATGCGGTACCCAGAAGGGTAAGATCGAAACTGACGGCGTGAATGAGAT